>CAZJYX010000030.1:0-48130 GCA_964550375.1 uncultured Planctomycetales bacterium
GGACGCCAATCGCATCGGCTGTGAACCGGGCCGCGGCTGCCTGCAACGGAACCGCTTCCTCGCGGTCACTCAGCGCAGCACCGGAGCGGATCTATGACAACTGAATACAGAGGCCCCGGGCAGCCGGACGCCTCCGCCCCCAGCGAGCGCGGGCCGGCCCGGTTGAGTTGCGTGTGCTCGACTTCGGCCTGGGTGTCGGCCCGGAAACGCGGCGGAAGCTCTTCCGGCCGGTTCACAGATCTGCTGAGGCTGCGGCGCAGGACGCCCCGGGCGTTGGTCTGGGACTGGCGCTCAGCCGGCAGATGGCCCGAAGGATGGGCGGCGATCTGCGGCTGGAGCGGTCGCGGGGCGAAGGCGCCGTGTTCGTGGTCGAACTGAGAACCCGGGCGTAGGTTGCCGGCGGGCCGGGGGCCGGCCAGGGGGCAGAGGCAGCCGCGAGCGGTTTCGGGGCATTATCTATCACGCTGGAATGATGATCTTGTTATGCTGGAAGGTACCCGGCCGGCGGCCGCGGCACCGTCGCCGCGTGCCAGTCTGTTAGACGAGTGCAGGACGAAGCTTGGCTCAGGGATTCTGGCGATGCGATACGCGATTCAGCTTGTGATTCTGGTGTTCGTCGGGTGGCATTCGGCCGCCGGTCTTGCCCAGCAGACCATTTACGTGGACGGTTCTGCGGGCGACGACACCTGGAACGGGCTATGCGAAGAATGGGACGGGGGCACCTGCGGTCCGAAGGCCACCATTCAGGCGGGTATCGACGCCAGCCAGCCCGGCGACGAGGTGGTCATCGCCGACGGCAGGTACGTGGGCGTCGGCAACAAGGACCTGGACTTCGGCGGCCGGGCCATCGTCGTGCGGTCGGCCGGCGGGGTCGCGACTAGGTGCGTGATCGACTGCGAGCATGCGGGGCGCGCCTGCCACTTCCACAGTGGCGAGGATGGCGGGGCGGTTCTCCGGGACCTCACGATACGCAGCGCGGGCACGGACGCCGGCAGCGTCTACTGCCAGGGTGCCAGTCCGACGCTGATCAACTGCACGATCATGGACGGGCTGGCGACGGACGGCGCGGGCATCTACTGTGACGAACACGCCAGCCCGACGCTCATGGGCTGCACGATTGCCGGCAACACGGCGGGGCGCGGGGGCGGCGTGGGGTGTGCGCAGAACTCCAACCCGACGCTGACCAAGTGCATTATCAGGGATAATGTGGGCTCGTACGGGGGCGGAGTGGTGTGTGCACAGGGGTCCAGTCCGACGCTGACAAACTGCATCATCAGGGACAATGTGGCCGCGTATGGGGCCGGCCTGTGGTGCATCGAGAACTCCTGCCCGACGCTGATGAACTGCACCATCTCCGGCAATCGATACAGCGATTTCGGTGCGGGTCTCGAATGTGACAGCTCTGACCCGCTGTTGATCAACTGCGTCATCAGCGACAACCGGGCGGACTACGGCGGCGGCGGCGTGAATTGCCGCAATGCCTCGCCGACGCTGATCAACTGCACGATCGCTAATAACGTGGGCGGGTGGAACGGCGGTGGCGTGTGCAGCAGGTATGGCTCGAGCCCGACGTTGACCCGCTGCACGATCATCGGCAACACCTCGCATGGCTGCGGCGGCGGTGTCTTCTGCGATGATGCCTCGGCAACGTTGACCAGTTGCCTGATCGGTGACAACGGCGCGGCTTACGGCGGTGGCCTGGACTGCCTGTCGAACGCCAATCCGCGGCTGACTAACTGTGTAGTCACGGGGAACACGGCCGCCCAGCGCGGTGGCGGGGTACGCTGCTGTGAGTCGACTCCGACGCTGACGAATTGCATGATCAGCGGCAACACGGCCGCCGAACAGGGCGGCGCCGTGTGCTGTGAACTCACCGCCCATCCGGTGCTGACCAATTGCACCATCGTCGGCAACTCAGCCCTCAGTGGCGGGGCCATATTCTGTTCTTACGATGCGAGCCCAACGCTGGTTAATTGTATCCTGTGGTCTGACACGCCGGAGGAAATCCACGTTTCCTCCGGCAGCCCGGTGGTCACGTATTCCGCCGTCCAGGGCGGCTGGGCGGGCGTCGGCAACATAGACGCCGATCCGCTCTTCGTTGATCCGGACGGGCCCGACGACGACCCGGCCACCTGGCAGGACAATGACTACCGGCTGAGCCCCGGCTCGCCCTGCAGCGACGCCGGCGACCCGGATTTCCAGACAGCGCCCGGCGACGTTGATCTCGATGGGCACCTGCGAATCTGGGACGGCGACGACGACGGTAACGCGCGCGTTGATATGGGAGCCTACGAATTCGGCGCAAGTGGCTTCGGCGATCTCAATTGCGACGGCCTGGTCAACAGCTTCGACGTCGATCCTTTCGTGCTCGCGCTTACCAGCGCCGGCGACGACCCGCCGTTCGCCGGCTACTTGCTGGCCAACCCCGGCTGCAACCCGGTGCTGGCAGACATCAATGCGGACGGTCTGCTCAACAGCTTCGATATTGATCCGTTCGTGCAATTGCTGACGGACGGCGGCCGCCAGCGCTAATTCGTTGGAATCGTGTTCCGGAGTCAATCAGGGCCGCGGCGTGGCTCGCACTGCGGGGCAACGGCTTCTACCATGTGCGCAGACGGATTGGTCCGGGCGGTCGGGCTCGCGGGACAGGTGCACATGGAGAGCCAACATGAAGTACGGAGCGCGTAACCAGATTCAGGCCAAGGTCACGGAGATCAAGCGCGGCGCGGTGATGTGCCAGGTGAAGGTCGAGGTGCCGGCCGCCGTCCGGATGTGCTCGGTCATGACGCTCGAATCGCTGGACGAGCTGGGCATCAAGGAAGGCGACAAGGTCAACGTCCTGGTGAAGGCGGTCAACGTGCTGCTGGCGGCCGAGTAGCACGCCGCCGCGTTGCAAGACGCCGCAGCCTGGGGCACGCTCGAACAGGACGTACTCGGGCGGCACTCCGCACGTGGGGCCGGGCGGGCCCTGTACCGAGGGGGCGGGGAGACTGCGCGGCGTCCGGCCGGGCTGGGCCAATAAGGGCCTGCCACACCACAACAGCGCTCAGGCATTGCCGGTCCGCGGGAGGGCGCGCCCACGCCTGGGCCGACCCACCCCGGGAGCATTTCCGACGGCTTTGCAGATCGCCGACCGTCTATACAATTCGCAATCATGCGGCCGGGCGGGCCCGCGAGGACCCGGCGCGAGGATCGCGCGCGCGACAGGCCCGTAAGGACCGCATGTGACCGGAGTTAGATGTCGGCAATGATCCCGACCGAGGTGCTGAGGAAAGTTCGGCGGATTCAGATCGTCACGTCCGCGCTCGTCAGCGACATGTTCGCCGGCCAGTATCACTCCGCCTTCAAGGGCCGCGGGATGGAGTTCGAGGAGGTGCGGGAGTATCTGCCGGGGGACGATGTGCGGACGATCGACTGGAACGTGACGGCCCGCACGGGGCGGCCGTTCGTCAAGAACTTCCGCGAGGAGCGGGAACTGACCGTGCTGCTGGTGGTGGACGTCAGTGCCTCGCAGCACTTTGGCACGCGCGACCAGCTTAAGAGCGAGCTGGTGGCGGAGTTGGGGGCGACGCTGGCGTTCTCGGCTATCCAGAACAACGACAAGGTGGGGCTGCTGCTGTTCACGGACCGGATCGAGCGCTTCGTGCCGGCCCGCAAGGGCACGCGGCACGTGCTGCGAGTGGTGCGCGAGCTGCTGTACCACGAGCCACAGGGCCGCGGCACGGATGTCGGGGTGGCGCTGGAGCACGTGAGCCGCGTGCTGCGGCGGCGCGCGGTGGTGTTCCTGATCAGCGACTTCCAGACGCCGGCGTTTGCCGGTCCGCTACAGATCGTGCGACACCGGCACGACGTGATTCCCGTGGTTGTGCAGGATGAGCGCGAGCGGCGGCTGCCGCCGGTGCGCTACGTGGAACTGTTCGACCCGGAGACCGGCGAGCAGTTGCTGGTGAACACGAGCGGGCGGGCGTTTCAGGAGCGCTTTCGGCAGCTTGGCGACGAGCGGCGCGCGGCGCTGCTGGGACAACTGCGGCGCATGCGCCTGGACGCAATCGAGGTATCGACGGGCGAGTCGTTCGTCGAGCCGTTGCGGCGGTTTTTCCATCGCCGGGAGCGTCGCCGATGAGTCGGGCGCGGCTGACGGGACTGCTCGCCCTCGTGCCGGCGGTGCTGGTGCTGGCAAGCTGTGACTCGCAGCCGGCGGCCGAAGAGAACGTGGCGCGCAGCGTTGTCGAGCGCGGGCCGGTGACTATGACGGTGTCGGTTGAGCCGCGCCTGGCCCAGGTGGGGGACTCCGTGCGGGTTGAGGTGGTGGTGCAGACCCCCGAGGATTTCGTGGTGCAGTTACCCAGTGCGGCGTCCCTGGGGGAACTGGCGGTGCGGGCGATGGATTCGCCCGAGCCCCGGTTGGCGCCGGCGGGTGGGCAGGTCTGGCGGCGGACCTTCACGGTTGACGCGCTGGGTGCCGGCCCGTTGCAGGTGCCGCCGCTGGAGGTGCAGTTCGCCCGCCGGCCGCAGGATCCGCAGGCCGATGTGCTGTTTGACCAGAGCTTGCGGTCGGACGATTTGCAGGTTGAGGTGCGGTCGGCCCTGACGGACGAAGACAATGTGATGCAGCCGCGCGACATTACCGGCACGGTGTTGCCGGAGCACACGTGGGGGGAATTGGCCCGGGCGGGCGTGTGGCCGGTTGTGGCGACGTTGGCGGTAGTGGCGTTGGTGGTCGGCGTGCTGGTGGCCTGGCGCCGCCGGCGCATGCGGCCGGCGCCGCCGATCCTGCCGGAAGTGTGGGCGCTGCGGGCCTTGGACGAGTTGGCAGCCGAGGACTGGTTCGGCACGGGGCGGGCGCGGGAGTTCTACTATCAGCTTACGGAAATCGTGCGCGTGTATATCGAGCGGAAGTTCGCCCTGGCGGCGCCGGAGATGACGACGCCGGAGTTCCTGGCGGCGCTGGCGCGCGAGCGCACCACCCTGCCATACGATACGGAGCGGCTGCGGGTGTTCCTGGAGGCATGCGACCTGGTGAAGTATGCGGCGTTGCGGCCGCGGCGTGAGGATGCCGACGCGGCGTTGGAGACGGCGCGGGCGTTTGTGCAGACGACGGCCGCGAGCGAGTTGGCGAGCCGGGCGGCGGTGGCGGGAGGGCAGGCGGCATGACGCACGTGCATCTGCCCTTGACGCCGGAGTGGGTGTTGTGGCCGCAGCCGTGGGTGTGGGCGTTGCTCTTGCTGCTGGTGTTGCCCGGCTTGTGGGTGTTGTGGCTGCGTAGTCGGCGGCGGCCGGTGTTGCGGTATTCCGACCTGGCAGCGTTGCGCAGCGCGGGCGGGGCGCGTACGGGGCGTTTGCGGCTGATTCTGCCGGTCCTGCGGATGGCGGCGCTAGCGGGCCTGATCGTGGCGGTGGCGCGGCCGCAGCGGCCGGACGAGTCCAGCCGGGTGTACGCGGAGGGGATCGCGATTCAGATGGTGGTGGACATATCGGGGAGCATGGAGGATACGGACCTGTCGCCGTCAGGCCGGCGGATGTCCCGGCTGGACGTGGTGAAGGAGGTGTTTCGGCGGTTCGTGGAAGGTGATGGCGAACTGCCGGGGCGTCCGAATGATCTGATCGGGATGATCCGTTTCGCGCTGTACCCTGACAGCGTGTGCCCGCTGACACTGGACCACGCGACGCTGCTGGATGTGCTGAACGAGACGCAGCTAATCGTGTGGCGCGATCAGTACGGACAGGTGTACGGCCAGCGCGATGAGAACCTGACGGCGATCGGCGATGCGCTCGCGCTGGCTGTGGGCCGCCTCCGGGAGCTGAAGCGCACGTCCGGCAGCGGACAGCAGTACACGGTGACGAGTCGCGTGGTCATTCTGCTGACGGATGGGGAGAACAACGCCGGCCAGATTGACCCGATCGAAGCGGGCGAGCTGGCGGCCACGTACGGCATCAAGGTGTATGGGATTCTGGCGGGCACTGGTGAGCGGCGCGGCCCGTTCCGCACGCCCGTGGATGATCGCGAACTGCGGCACATCGCGGAGGTGACCGGCGGGCGTTATTTCCATGCGCACGACCACGCCTCGCTGAAGGAGGTTTATCGCGAGATCGACGCCCTGGAGCGGACCCGGACGGAGGAGCGACGTTTCGTGCACTGGGGCGAGCTAGCGCGGCCATGGCTGGTGGTGGCGTTCATCTGCCTAGGCCTGCAAACGCTACTTGACGCGACCTGGCTGAGGAAGATCCCGTGAGCAACCTCGAGTTTGATGATCGCTGGCTGCTCCTGTTGTGGGCCATACCGGTCGTGGCGGCGGCCGGGGTGTATGGCGTGTGGCAGCGGCGCCGGGCGCTGCAGCGCTTCGCGTCCTGGAATCTGCTGGGACATCTGGCGCCGCCGCTTTCCTGGGGTCGGCCGCTGGCCCGGCTGCTGTTGATCGTGCTCTGCCTGACGGCGCTGGTGGCGGCAATCATCAACCCGCGCTGGGGCGAGCGCGAGCAGCAGGTCGTCCGGCGCAATATCGACCTGATGGTGCTGCTGGACGTGTCGCGCTCGATGTTGGCCCGGGATATCGCGCCCAACCGGCTCGAACGGGCCAAGGTCTCAATCCGCGACGACCTGCTGCCGGCACTCGGCGGGGACCGGATCGGCATGATCGCCTTCGCCGGCGCGGCCACGCTGGTGTGCCCGCTGACCAACGACTACGGTTTCTTCCGGCTGGCGCTGGACGACGTGAGTCCCGACGTTGTGCCACGCGGCGGCACGTTCATAGGCGACGCGATTCGCCGGGCCGTGGCCTGCTTCCCGGAGAAGCTGAATACGAACAAGGTGATACTGCTGATTACGGACGGCGAAGACCACGGCAGCCTGCCGGTGGAGGCCGCCGGCGTGGCGTGGGAGGAGCAGCGCGTCCCGGTCGTGGCCCTGGCGCTGGGGGATGAGCGCGAGGGGGCGCGGATTCCGATCCGGACGGGCCGCGGCGAGGCCTACCTGGAACACAAGGAAGAGGTGGTCTGGACCAGGGCCAACTTCGACCAACTGCGGGCGGTGGCGGCCGTTTCCAGCAGTGCGTTCATTCCGGCCGGCACGGCGAACTTCGACCTGGGCGATATCTATCGCCGGGTGATTGTCCCGCGCATCGAGCATGAGGAGCAGATCAAGCAGGAGACCGTGCCGCGGCCGTCGCGCTACCATCCCTTTGCACTCGCGGCGCTGGTCCTGCTGCTGCTTGATTCGCTGCTGCCGGAAGGACGCGGCCGGGTTGGTGCGGTGGCGGCTGGTCGGTCTGGAAAGGAGGCGGCGTGAGTATGGCGTGTTGCTCAACCGGGCGTGCCGGTCTGCTGTTGAGAAGCGTGGTGGCCTGCGGCTGGGTGGCCGGTTTGCTGCCGGCGCTGGGGTGGGCGGCTTCGCCGCGCGAGTTGATCGAAGACGGCAACGCGCACTACGCGGGTGGGCGCTTCGCGGAGGCGCTGGCCCGCTATGAACAGGCGGCCGAAGACGCCCCCGCACAGTTTGCGGCCGAGCTGTTGCACAACCGGGCGGCCGCGCTGTTCAAGCTGGGGCGCCGGGACGATGCCCGCGAGTTGTGGACGTGGGTGCGCGACCGCGGTGATGCGACCCTGGCCGCGCGCGCCGCGTACAACCTGGGCAACTGCCATTACGCCGAGGCCCTGGAGGCCTTGCAGGCCGCGGCGGGCCAGCCGGGGGTGCAGGGGCAGGTGGACGCGGGAGCAGTCCTGGATTCGCTGGATGCCGCCATAGAGCGCTACCGCGAAGCCGTCGAGCTCGACGGTGAGCTGGTGGACGCGCGCGCCAACCTCGAACTGGCCCATGCGCTGCGGGAGGACTTGCGGGCGCAGCTTTCCCAGGAGCCGGACCAGAGCGACTCGGAGGGCGACCAGGACGGCGACCCGGACGAGGATGAGCAGGGGGAACAGCAGGAGCAGCAGCAACAGCAGCAGGACGGGGACCAGGAACAAGAGCAGGACTCACAGGGTCAACAGGACGAGCAGCAAGCTCCGCAGGAGCAAGACGAGCGTCAGGAGCAGGGCCAGGAGCAGGATCAGGGACAGGACGAGGAGCAGCAGGCCGGGCAGGAGCAACAGGAGGAAGGAGCCGACCAGCAGCCGGGGGAGGACGGGCAGCCGCAAGAACCGGAGCAGTCCGAGGCGGCGGAGGGCGCTGAGAAGGATGCCCGGCCGGTGCCGCAGGTGCACATGACGCCCCAGGAGGCTGAGCGGCTGCTGCAGCTCATCCGGGACGCGGAGAAGGCGCGGCGGGAGATGCTGCGGGAACGCGAACGGCGCAGTCAGCCGCCGGTGGAGCGGGACTGGTAGCCCGCGGCGCTACCGCACGGCAGCGGGCCGAAGCCGTTGCGGTTACGCTCGTTAGCCCGATCCGGCCGATACCATGGATTAGCGGCGGTGCGAGCGTTTGACCCGGCGGCTCCGGAGCATCCGGCTGTTGCCCAACTCGCCTAACAGCGGTAAAACACGCACAGAGCAAGTTGTCGCATTTCGCCGTAAGTCACACGTGTGCCGGCCGACAGGGGTTGGCGCGGCCGTGTCGGCGGTTGGTGAGGATTGGCCCAGGTTAATGGAGTGACGATCATGATGTCGGATCGCGTCAAGCAGATTCTGAGCTGGTACGAAGCAGACAACGCCGGAACACTCTCCAAGATTCGCTGGATGCTGGGCACGGGCACGCTGGCCGACACTGGCAAAATGGTGATTCTGCCGGTTGACCAGGGGTTCGAGCACGGGCCGGCGCGCAGCTTTGCGCCGAATCCGGCGGGCTACAACCCACACTATCACTTCGAGTTGGCCCTGGAGTCGGGCTGCAACGCGTACGCGGCCCCGCTGGGGTTCCTGGAGGCCGGCGCCCGGACCTATGCAGGTGAGCTGCCGCTGATTCTGAAGGTGAACAACCACGAGATGCTGCATGATGAGAAGAACCCGCTGCCGGCAGTGACCGCATCGGTGGACCACGCGTTGCGGCTCGGCTGCGCCGCGATCGGCTTCACGGTCTACCCCGGGTCGGCCATGAACACGGCGATGTACGAGCAGTTGCAGGCGCTCTCGGAAGAGTGCAAGATCGCCGGTTTGGCGGTCGTGGTCTGGTCATATCCGCGCGGGGAGGACCTTAGCAAAGAAGGGGAGACGGCGATTGACGTGGCCGCCTATGCCGCCCAGATCGCCTGCCAGCTTGGGGCGCACCTGGTCAAGGTGAAGCTGCCGACCGAGCATATCGAGCAGTCCGCAGCCAAGAAGGTCTACGAGAAGGAAAACATCCCGATCAAGACGGGTGCCGACCGTGTGCGCCACGTGGTGCAGAGCGCCTTCGACGGGCGGCGGATCGTAATCTTCTCCGGCGGCGCCAAGAAGGGCGAGGACCAGGTTTACGAGGATGCCCGGGCGATCCGCGACGGCGGCGGCTTCGGCTCGATTATCGGGCGTAACGCCTTCCAGCGCCCCAAGGCCGACGCCCTGAAGATGCTCAAGAAGATCATGAACATTTACATGGGCAAGGAGTAGCGCTTCGCAACCGCCGCCGCAACTGCCAGTCTGAACCAGCCGGCGGCGCCAACTCCGCCCGCCGGCGATACGCCACGGCGAGAATAGCCAGCCCCGGGCGCGGCTGGTCGCCAGCCGCGCCCCGGAGCCATCCATGATCTACGACATTTCTCCTGCCGTCGCCGCCGGTATGCCGGTCTGGCCCGGCGACACGGGGCCACAGCGCGAGATTCTGGGTGACCTGCGGCGGGGCGACGACGTGAATCTGTCCACGCTGCGCACGACTGTGCACGTGGGGGCGCACGTGGACGCACCGAGCCACATGTCGACGACCGGTCTGACGATCGACGAGTGCGACTTGGAGCGGTTCATCGGTCCGGCTGAGGTGCTGCGCGTGACGGTGGCACCGGGCGAGGCGATTCAGCCCCGGCACCTGCGTGGCAGTTCTGCGCCGCGCGTGCTGCTGGCAACCGGAACGTACGGGGATTGGGGCACGTTTCGGTCAGACTTCGCGGCCTTGTCGGTGGCCGCGGTTGAGGAACTGCACGCCCGCGGGGTAGTGCTGGTGGGGATCGACACGCCGAGCGTGGACCTGTTCGGGGCAACGAATCATCCGGTCCACGAGCGCATGAACGCGTTGGACATGGCCGTCCTGGAGGGTTTGGACCTATCCGGCGTGCCGGAGGGGGTGTACGAGCTGGTTGCGTTACCGTTGAAGTTGGTGGGGTTCGAGGCGAGTCCAGTGCGGGCCATTCTGCGCACGTGACCGACTGGCGCCGGACCGCAGCCAATAATCAGACTAATAAGCTCCAAAAGTGTTCCCCATCGCATGGAGAATCAACAGGTCTTCTAAGCCCCTTCTCATAATCTCCATGTTGACAGTTAGTTAACAAGCTGTCACGTGGCCGGCCGGGTGCGTCCCAAAATTGACCGTGGTCAAAAGCTGGGCTATACTTCACGGTGCCGGCGCGCGTTGCACCGGACGCACCATACCGCGGGCGTAAGCGTGGGTAGCAGCGGTCGCCAGCGGCGCCGAGTCAGCCAGCATTAATGCATAACTCCATTAAGGATAAGGTTTTACAGGCCACTGACATTGTTGAGGTGGTCAGTGAGCATGTTTCCTTGACCCGGCGCGGGAAGGAATTCGTCGGGCTTTGTCCATTTCACCCCGACCGCAAGCCGTCTCTGAACGTCAGCCCGGCCAAGCAAATATTCAAGTGTTTTGCCTGCGGCGCGGGCGGTGATGTAATCAAATTTGTCCAGTTGCGCGAGCGTTTGGATTTCCAAGCCGCGCTGGCCGCCCTAGCCCAGCGCGCCGGCATCGACCTGAACACCACGCCTGCGGAAGCGCGCGACGAGCGGCGCATCGAGCAGTTGCGGAAGACCATCGAATGGGCGCGGGCCCACTTCCAGCGCAATTTGCACGACACGCCCGCGGGACAGGCGGCGCGCGACTATGCCCGACGGCGCGGATTGACGCCCGAGACCATCGCCCGGCACAACCTCGGCTTGGCCGCCGATTCGTGGGACGATCTGTTGCTGGCGGCGCGGCGGGCGGGCGTATCGTCGGAGCTGTTGCAGTCGGCCGGCCTGACGGCGACGAACGAAGCCGGGCGGACGTACGACCGGTTCCGGAATCGGCTGATATTTCCGATCAATGACGGGTTCGGGCGCTGCGTAGCGTTCGGCGGGCGCACGCTCGCCGACGACCCGGCGAAGTACCTGAACTCGCCGGAGACCGGGCTGTTCAGCAAGTCGCGTGTGCTCTACGGGCTGGATCTGGCGAAGCGGGCGATTTCCGACGCCGGCTGCGCTGTGGTTGTTGAGGGTTACCTAGACGCGGTGTTGCTGCACCAGTTCGGCTTCACGCATGCGGTTGCGACGTTGGGGACGGCCTTGACGGACGCGCATGTGAAGGCCCTCCGGCGCCTCAGCGAGCGCGTGGTCCTGTGCTTCGACGGTGACCAGGCGGGGATGCGTGCGGCAGATCGCGCGGTTGAGGTAGCGGTGCTGGGCGGTACGGAGGTCCGCGTGGCCGTTCTTGAAGGCGGCCAGGACCCGGCCGACTGTCTGCTGGCGGCCGGCCGAGACGGTTTTGGCCGGGTGTTGGATTCGGCGGTTGACGCGCTACAATTCAAATGGTCTCAGATGGTTACCGCGTTTGGGTCGGGTGGGGCGGGTGCCCAACGAACAGCCGTCGAGGCCCTAATTGAGTTCATTGCCCGGCTGACGACCACGCGCGGGCTCAACGCGCTGGACCACGGTTTGCTTGTTCGGAGACTGGCAGAGCTGCTGGCCCTGCCGCCCCGCAGCGTGCATGACTTATTGGCGAGCGCCCGGCGCCGGTTGCAGCCGGTGGGGCGTTCCGCGGCGGCGCCGCCGGACGCGTTGCCAGAGTACGAGTTGGCCATTCGCGGTTTGCCGGCCGGCCTGGTCGTGGGGATGGAGGAGTGCTTCGGCCTGCTCCTGGCTGACGCGGCTTGTGCCGAGTTGGTAGACGATGCCTTCGCTGCGGCGGTTGAGCAGTGCGATGTCTGGCGACGTCTCTACGCAGTCGTGCGGAACGTGCAGGATGAACAGGGCAGCTATGAGCGGGCGGATGTGATCGCCCGCTGCGGTGAAGCGGATGTGTGCGAGTTGGTGAGTCGTGCGTGCGGGCGTGTGGCGGGGACGGCCGCTCCGCAGGACTTGTTCGTGTCCGCCCGCGATCGCGTGCGGCTGGAGTCCGACGCGTTGCGCATGGCGGCTTCGCGGCAGGCCCTGGCCGCCACCGCCACGGAGGCGGGCGCTGCAGATCGGACGTTCTGCGAATTGCTTTCCACGGCCCGCGGGCGACATTTTGCGCTGGCGGCCGAGAATTGCTGGAACACGAGGCCGACATCCTGAGTCGCGCGCAGCTTTGCGCACTAGGACGTTGCCGGCAGTAGCCGACGGAAGTTGTGGTGCCTATGAGTCATGTGAAGACAAGATCGCTCAGGGCTGGCCGCGGCGGGTCGGCGTGTGACACACAGGGAGAGAGTGGTATGGCAGTCGCCAAGCCCGATATTGATCCGATCGAACAGAGTGTGAATGAGCTAATCGAGGTCAGCCGCAAGCGCAAGTACCTGACCTGGGAAGAATTGAACGAGACGCTGCCGGACGAGGCCATCTCTCCGGACAAGCTGGAAAGCGTGCTGAATCGGATCGAGCAGGCTGGCATTCGGATGATCGATGAGATCGAAGCTGAGAGGCTGCGGGACGCCGGCCGGAAGGCAGCCAGCGTCCTCGAGGGCGGTGACAGCCTGGACGAGGTGACGGAGGTTGATCTGACGGACACGGCGGCCCGGCGGATCGATGATCCGGTGCGCATGTACCTGACGCAGATGGGGGAGATTCCGCTGCTGGCGCGCGAGGAAGAGATCGCGCTGGCCAAGAAGATCGAGCTGACGCGGATGGCGTTCCGGCGCAAGGTGCTGGAGAACGACTTCTGCTCGCAACAGGCCGTGGAGACCATGCAGGCCGTGGCCGACGGGCGCATGCCGTTTGATCGCACGATGAAGATATCCACAACGGAGAGCATGGCGAAGGCGACGATTGTGAAGCGGTTGCCGGCGAACCTGGCGACGGTGCGCAGGCTGCTCGAGTTGAACCAGGCCGACTGGGCCCTGATGCGTGACAATCGCACGCCGGCGGCGACGCGCCGGGTTGCCAAGGACCGCGTCGGTCATCGTCGCCGGCGGGCCGTGACGCTGCTGGAAGAGCTCTCGCTGCGGACGAGTCGTATCACGCCGATGATGCGCAAGCTGCGCGCAGTGGCCTCGAAGCTGGAGCAGATTGACGATGAGTTGAAGCAGCGTGGCAAATCGCTGCCGCCGGAAGAGATCGAGGCCATGAAGGATGAATACCAGGGCCTGATGGACCTGGTGAGCGAAGCGCCGGAGGACTTGCGGGCGCGCGTGGAAGACGGCCTGCGCGTGTTCGGTGAGTATGAGGAGGCCAAGCGCCGGCTGGCCGGCGGCAATCTGCGGCTGGTGGTTTCGATTGCCAAGAAGTACCGTAACCGCGGCCTGAGCTTCCTGGACATCATCCAGGAGGGCAACACGGGCCTGATGCGGGCGGTTGATAAATACGAGTACCGCCGGGGATACAAGTTCAGCACGTATGCCACCTGGTGGATTCGGCAGGCCATCACGCGGGCGATTGCCGACCACGCCCGCACGATTCGTATTCCGGTGCACATGATCGAGACGATGAGCAAGCTGCGCAACATCAACAAGCGGCTGCTACAACGGCTGGGGCGCGAGCCGACCATCGACGAAATCGCCTCCGAGGCCAAGATGCCCGTGAGCGAAGCCCGCCGCGTGATGAAGATCAGCCGGCATCCCATCTCCCTCGATCGGCCCGTCGGGGAGAGCGAGGATTCGTACTTCGGCGATTTCATCGAGGATGAGAAGGCTGAATCGCCCGTATCGACCGCGTCGAGCGACATGCTCCGGGACCGTATCGAGGCGGTGCTGAAGACGTTGACCTACCGCGAGCGTGAGATCATCAAGCTGCGCTACGGCATCGGCGACGGGTACACGTACACGCTGGAGGAAGTGGGCAAGATCTTCAAGGTGACGCGCGAGCGTGTGCGGCAGGTGGAAGCCAAGGCCATCCGCAAGCTGCAGCACCCCGTGCGGGCCAGGAAACTGCAGGGCTTCCTGGACAACCTGCGCAGTGATGCCAGCACCACTAACGCCAACTGAGCCTGATTAGCAGTCCCCTGCGAAACGCGCTGGGGTGTTCGGTCGCCGTTTCGAGGCGCTTTCGGCGTTCAACGTTGGCCACGGGGGGCCAACGCTGCTTGGGTGCAAACTGCTGACGCGCCGGTCGCTGGCAGCGCTACGGCACACTACGGACAGGGCGGACAGCCGGCCGTCACGCATTGGACGAACCAGTCGATGTCGAACGAGTTGACCAGCCCGTCGCAGTTGATGTCGTTCGCGCACAGGAAGTCGCAGTCGTACAACATCGGCCAGAGCGCCGGCCGAATCAGCGCCTCCAAGAACGCGTCGATGTCGAACGAGTTCACCAGCCCGTCGCAGTTCGCGTCACCACGCTCCAGGCACGGGCGGGATGGCGTGCAAGCCTCAGACCCCTCATGCCACATACCGCCGTAGGCCAGGCAGACGAACTCACTGGTCGGGACGCAGACCTCCCATTCTCCATCGAACAGCGCGCAGCCGCCGGCCACGCCGGTCTCGATCTGTAGCGTATACGGCGTGCCGCACGGCACGTCGCCCAGGCACGAAACGGCCACGTAGTAGAGGCCGCCGCCGAGCGCCGCGGTCGCCGTAACATCCGTGCACTGCGGGCCGGCGGCGTTCGAAATGACATAGGCCGGGCAGTAGCCGTCGCCTTCATCATGCGGGTCGGGCCACAGCCAGTACACGTCGGCGGTGAACTCGGCGTCCACCACGGCGCGCACCAGCTTGGCGGTGCCGGGGGGGATCTGGTAGTAGTACCAGTCGAAGTCACGCAGCTCCTGGCCGCCGGTGGTGTAGGTACCCATCGCGCCACAGTAGGTCTGGCCGTCGACGATGTGATCCCAGTCATACGGGAAGGTCGGCGCAGCCGCGAGGCAGCCGTAGTTGTAAGTGTCCACGTAGCCGTCGTAGCAGTCCGGCTCATCCGACACGGTGCCGCCGGCGGGGCACGGCACGTAGCAGCAGTCCTGCTGGCACGTCGAGCCGACACCCAGCCACTCCCACGCCCCGCCCAGCGCGTCGCACTCGGCCTGCGTCAGGACCTCGCACTGGTCGTTGACGGCGTCGCAACAAGCCGCCGCGACCGGCAGGCACTCGATTTGTGCGCACGTCTGGTCGGGGTAGAACTGCGCACCCGGGGATACCAGGCAGGTGCTCTCAGGGACGTCATCCGTGCAGATGCCGGTGGCTACGTTGCAGCAGGCGCCGAACACGGCTGTCGAGTACAGGCAGAACGCGCGGTCGCGACCCGGTCCGATGGCGGGCTGCGAAACGACGCCGTTGTCGTAGAACCAGATCGTGTCGTCACTGCTGGTACCCGGAGCCCAGAGAAAGTCGGTCCGCGCGCCATCGATCGTCGTATCCAGGGCGATGCCGATGGAGATGTAGTTGGTGCCGGAGGCCGGGCACGGCGGCGACAGCACGGCCCGGAAGCCCTCGATCGTGCCGAACTCAGGCGAGCCGGTCCAGACGTAACCCGTATAGCCCCACGCGGTGTCAATCGCCTCGTAGGTGCAGATCTCGTGGGCCGTGTCCGGAGCGGCTACCTGGTCGTAGATACGAATCGTGAAGGGTACCGGCCGCGGCGGCTCGTAGTCCGGGCCGTCCCAGACCTGGGTGGTGTTGCCCCACCACTGCACGCGCGTGATCGGATCGGCGCAGCCCGTGAAGTTGTCGATCGGCGTGCGGCGACTGGTCGGGCGATCCCAGGAGATGTAGAGGTAACCATTAGCCAGGCCGGCCGAGTAGCAACTGCCCGCCGAGCAGGCAAGCGGGGATAACCACACCATACCACAGTCCTTGAGGTTCGAGCCGTCGTAGCGCGGGTCGCTTTCATCGCACACCCAGCCCCAGTGGAACTCGTCCGGCGCCGGGCAGTCCCCAATGTAGGTGGTTATGCAAATGTCGGTGCCAGCCAGGCAGCAGGCCCAGGAAGTCTCGTCGCACTGGATGTCGCGGCAGAGCTGGCCGGGCTCCCAACGATCGGCCGGACCGACGCAGTACGTCGAGATGGTGTTGCGGCACGCGCCAGTCCACTCGTCACAGCAGGCGCCCGTGAATGGGCCGATGTGCGTGGCAGTCAGGCAGTACGCCAGGTCGCCGTGGGCGTCTTCCTGCGTGTCATCGCGCTCGTCCCACAAGACGTGAACTGTGTCGCCCACCTCCGAGCGTGCCCACCAGAACGCGCAGTAGTCAGTGTTTTGAATGGCGATCCAGCCTTTGAACAACGAGAGCGGTGCAGGCAACTCGACGTGCCACTCGTAGATAATGTACTGGTGATCGACTGTGCCACCGCTGGTATACGTCTTGTAGCGGTCGATGGTGTCACCGCTGCCAAATACGCTGTAACGATGGCCGGTATCCTGAACCGTCAACTGCGGAGCCGTGACCTCGTAGATCGCGACTGGACCGGCCGCGTAGTCCGGCCGGTTTGTGAGATCGTCGTGCAGGAAGAATTCGAGCTTGAAGTTACCTGGCTCCAGCGGGCAGTTGGCGATGCGGCCTTGATCATCGTAGATGGCCGCGGCACCCCACCAGCTCACGCCCTCGATCGGGCCGCCCACGCCGATGAAGCGCTCCAGACGCTTGACGCCCGGCTCCGCGAAGTCGCCCCAGCGCGCGTTGCTGACATACAGAGCCCAGTTGCCGTCCTCACCTTCAGCCGGCTGACTGACCAGCGTCGTGTCCGGCGGGCAGAGCAGCACGTCGAGCGGGAACGGCTCCTGAACGGTGAAGCGGGCCTGGCCGACGGTCGGCGATACCAAGGCATTGCCGCTCGGCGGCTTGGAATCCGCGGCCACCACTGCCGTGGACAGCGTGCAGGAAAAGAGCACTGCTAAGAGTTGTATGCGCAACATGTTACGTCCTCCTTGCGCTGCGGCGTCAGTCGACGGAGAGACGCTCTCCCCGATTCATTCGTGCGGCCACGCCGGGCCGGTCAGGCGCTGCGGGTGGCCGATCAAGTTTCGATATGCGTCGGTCGACGTTTCCCAGTTGAACTGGCCCGGCTCCCATTCCGGGCGGCTGTTCTAAATCATACCGTGCCCAGGATTCCGGTGAAGTCCCTTCTTGGGACGATGTCGGGGCGTGGCGCGGTACTGGCGGATCGGACTGCGGTGGGCCGGCGGCTCGGTCGCGCGTGATCGAATCATCGCCAGCGGCTGACGGGCCTCGGGCACCAACCGGCCGGTGGGCATTCCGTGCGTCAGACCGTCCAGCTCCGCTGCAAGGGGTCTCTTGGCCGTGTCGTTCAGGCTCGTAGCGTCAACGTTTGGCAGGTGGATATTCCGGACTTACGCGCTTCGACAGATCACACGTGACAGGATACGTTCCACCCGTCGGGGGCGCTTTGCGGGCGGGAGCGGCATTCCGTATATTGGTTGGTTTGGTCGGGCGGACCGCCTCCCGGGGCGTGCCGGGCCCCGCCAGGCAGTGAATAGTCACATGGAAGAGCTGTCGAAAATTCGAAATATCGGGATCGCGGCGCACATTGACGCCGGCAAGACCACGACCACCGAGCGCGTGCTGTACTACGCCGGCACGATTCACCGCATGGGCGACGTCGACGACGGCACGACCGTCACGGACTTTGACGTAGAGGAGCAGCAGCGCGGCATCACGATCTACAGCGCCGCGGTGACGTTCAACTGGCGCGACTGCCGCATCAACCTGATCGACACGCCGGGGCACGTGGACTTCACGGCCGAGGTGGAGCGCAGCCTGCGCGTGCTGGACGGCGCGATCATCGTTTTTGACTCGAAAGAGGGGGTGGAAGCGCAGTCCGAGACGGTCTGGCGGCAGGCGGACAAGTACCGCGTGCCGCGCATGTGTTTCATGAACAAGATGGACAAGACTGGTGCGGACTTCGAGCACGCGGTGGCGACGCTGCGCGTGCGCCTGGGGGCCAACCCGATCGCGATTCAGCTTCCCATCGGCCAGGAGGGTGATTTCCGCGGGCACATCGACCTACTGGCGATGCAGGCGGTGCTCTACCGGGGCGGCGACGGGCGCGACTTCGAGCGCGGAGAGGTTCCCCCCGAGCTTCAGGAGACGGCCCAGCACTATCGCCACATGCTCGAGGAGAAGGTGGCCGAGCTCGATGACGCGCTGATGGAGAAATACGTCGAGGGCACGCCGCTGGAGAACGACGAGCTGCGGGCGGCACTGCGGGCGGGCACGATTGCCCTGCGCTGCCAGCCGGTGCTGTGCGGTTCGGCCTTGCGCTACATGGGCGTGCAGCCGCTGATCGACGCGGTGTGTGACTACCTGCCGTCGCCGCTGGATGTTCCGCCGATCACCGCCAGCGATCCGGACAAGCCGAGCAAGATGGTCAACCGCAAGTGCGATCCGGGTGAGCCGCTGGCCGCGCTCGTGTTCAAGGTCGTGGCGGACGCCCACAGCGACCTGCACTTCATCCGTGTCTACTCCGGTACGCTGAAGGCCGGCTCGCGCGTGACCAACGTCGGCCGGCGGAAGAAAGAGAACTTGCCGCAGCTCTTCCGCATGTTCGCCAAGCGCCGCGAGAAGATCGCCCAGGCGTATTGTGGCGATATCGTGGCAGCGGTCGGATTGCGGGAGACGCAGACGGGCGACACGCTGTGTGAGAACCGCGCCCCGGTGCTGCTCGAACGCATCGAGTTTCCCGAAACGGTTATCAGTATGGCGATCGAGCCGCGCTCGTCGGCTGACCGAGACAGGCTGGTCAACGCCCTTGGAATGCTGTCCCGCAGCGACCCGACGTTCAACTTCCGAGTTAATGAAGAGACCAGCCAGACACTAATTCACGGCATGGGCGAGTTGCACCTGGAGGTCATGTGTCACCGGTTGGAGCGCGACTTGAACGTGCCGGTTCGGGTGGGCAAGCCGCGGGTGGCCTACCGCGAGGCCATTTCGCAGCGGGCAGAGGCGGAAGGCCGGTTTGATCGGCAGACTGGCGGTCGCAACCTGTTTGCGGTGGTGCGTTTGCGCGTTGAGCCGTTCACGCCGGAGCCGGGCCAGCCGCACTTCCAGTTCCACAACGCGGCGCCGGCAGAGCAGATCAGGTCGCAGTTGCTGCCGGCGATCGAGGTTGGCGTTCGGGAAGCGTGTCAGAGCGGGATTCTGGGTGGCTATCCGCTCATCAATGTGCGAGTGACGCTGCTCGGAGGCGAGGATCGGCCGGA
This sequence comes from uncultured Planctomycetales bacterium, assembly GCA_964550375.1. Classification (GTDB taxonomy): domain Bacteria; phylum Planctomycetota; class Phycisphaerae; order UBA1845; family Fen-1342; genus JAAYXS01. The sequence continues at coordinate 19,382 of CAZJYX010000030.1, forward strand.
GGAATCCACGGAGATCGCGTTTGAAAGTGCGGCCAGCATCGGCATTCAGCGGGCTCTGGAGGCCGCCGGGCCGGTCTTGCTGGAACCGATCATGAAGGTCGAGGTGGTCACGCCGGAGGAGTACTTCGGCGCCATCAATGGCGATCTGGGCACCCGTCGGGCTGTAATCACGGCCACGACAATTCGGGCCCGCAACCACGTTATCGTGGCGGAGGTGCCGCTATCGACGATGTTCGGCTACGCGACGCAGGTGCGCTCGCTTTCGCAGGGCCGCGCGTCATATTCGATGGAGCCGTGCCGATATGAGAGGATGCCGCCCGAGCTGGCGCAGCAGGTGCTGGGCGTGTAGTGATGACCGAGCTGCCACACTCAACAGTCCTGCCCGGGCTGGGTGTGCCATGACGCGAGCCTGCCAATGAACTGGCATCAGCCGGTGAGCTTGAACCTGAACGTGCGTGGGCTGGGGCGCTCGGCCACGCTGGCAATCAGCGAGAAGGTCCGCGCATTGCGCGGCAGCGGTCAGCATGTCTACGACATGGGGCTGGGGCAGTCGCCCTTCCCGGTGCCGACTCCGGTCGTGGAAGCGCTGCGGGCGGCGGCCGCTGAGAAGGATTACCTCCCGGTGCAGGGGTTGCCGGCGCTGCGTGAGGCCGTCGCGGAGTTCCATCAACGCAAGGACCTTGTCAACGTCAGCGCCGAGCGTGTGCTGATCGGCCCCGGCTCGAAAGAGCTGATGTTCCTGCTCCAACTGGTCTACTACGGGGAAATCGTCATTACCCCGCCGTGCTGGGTGTCGTATCTGCCGCAGGCCCGGATCATCGGCCGGAAGGTCAGCCTGATTCAGACCGCCAGTGCCGCGGAATGGCGCGTTACGCCGGAGCAGCTCGAGCAGGCGTTCGAGATGGTCCACGATGATCTGCGACCGCGCCTGCTGGTGCTGAACTACCCGAGCAACCCGGTGGGCACGACGTTTGACGCGGATGAGCTGCAGCGGATAGCCGACGTATGCCGGCGCTTCCAGGTGGTGGTGCTGTCGGACGAGATTTACGGCGGGCTGCACTTCACGGGCGAGCATGTGTCGATTGCCCGGTTCTACCCGGAGCGGACGATCATCAGCTCGGGGCTTTCGAAATGGTGCGGCGCGGGCGGCTGGCGCTTGGGGACCTTCGCCTTTCCGCCCGAGTTGGAGTGGCTGCTCGATGCGATGGCGGCGGTGGCCAGTGAGACGTACACGTCCGTGAGCGCTCCCATACAGCATGCCGGCGTAACCGCGTTTCGGGGTGATGTTGAGGTCGAGCGGTACTTGTGGCACGCCCGGCGGATCCTGGCGCGGTTGGGGCGCGAATGTGCCCAGATCCTGCTGGCGGCCGGGCTAAACGTGCCGATGCCGACGGGCGCGTTTTACCTGTTCGTTGATTTCGGCGCATTTTCGGGGCAGTTGGCGGAGCGCGGCATTAGGGACGGGACGGGGCTTTGTCACCGCCTGCTCGAAGAGGTGGGCGTGGCGGCGCTGCCGGGGGTCGCTTTTGGGCGTTCACGTGCAGAGCTGACCGCCCGTCTGGCGCTGGTGGACTTCGACGGCGCCCTGGCACTGGCGGCCAGCGAGAACGTCCCGCTGGACAGTGACTTACCTGCCGATTTCACCGAACGCTGGTGCAGCCAGGTGCTGGAGGGTGCCCGACGTATCGCGGAATGGGCGACGGGCGCGAGTGCCGGGTGACGGCGCGGTCGCCAAAGTGAAACGCCCGCGAACGGTGGGGCCGGCTGCGTAGCCGCGCCGCCGGCAGTCGGGGCGGGACCAGCACGCCTGATCATCAAGACGGCAGCGGCACTGAGGATGGCCGCCAGCGTGGCACAGCCGCCGTGCCCGCTCGGTTCTGCATTTCACTCCTCCGCGCGACAGAGCGGTTGACAAATGATACTAAACTAGTACACTATCCCTATTGGGCCGAAGTGCATTGCAGCCGGGGCTCATGCGCCTGCTCGCGCTGCGCCGATTGGGGTAGCCACGGAAGCTCGTGGTCGCCCGGCGGCGGGTGGCGGTGGCCGGCCAGGCTTGGGCTGCAGCCATCCAAGGAGGACATGTCATGAGGCGACGTGAGTTTCTTGCCGCCGTGGGCGCCACTGCCCTGACCCCGTTTCTAGGCCGGCGACTGCTGGCCTTTGGTCCGCACGCCGCTCCGCCGATGTGCCACGGACCGGGCTATGCCAGCCCGCTCGAGGCCATGAAGGCGGAGCGTGAGAAGCTGCTGTACGTGGCAGGCATCTACACCGGCACGGGCATCAACCAGCCGGACTTTCTGGCCACCGTGGACGCCGACCCCAAGTCCCCCAACTACGGGCGAATCGTCCATCGGCTGCCCATGCCGCATGTCGGCGACGAGTTGCACCATTTCGGCTGGAACGCATGCAGCAGTCGCCATGACGACGCGTCCGGGTCGCGGCGTTACCTCGTGCTGCCGGGGCTTAAGTCGACGCGAATTCACGTGGTCGATACGAAGGACCTCGCGCGGCCGACGCTGCACAAGGTCATTGAACCCGAGGAGGTCTTCCGCAAGACCAACCTCTCCGCGCCACACACGGTCCACTGCCTGGCCGACGGCACAATCATGATCTCGATGCTGGGCGACGCGGAGGGACGCGGTCCGGGCGGGTTCCTCCTCCTCGACGGCAACTTCGACGTGCTGGGCCGCTGGGAGCGGGACGCCACGGGCATGAAGTACAACTACGATTACTGGTATCAGCCGCGACACAACGTCATGGTCAGCAGCGAATGGGCCGCCCCGCAGACCTACCTGCCCGGCTTCAACCCGGAAGACGTGGAGAACGGCAAGTACGGTACCCGCCTGCACTTCTGGGACTGGAAGGCCCGCACGATTCGTCGGAGCGTGGACCTCGGCGACACCGGCTTGATTCCCCTCGAAGTCCGCTTCCACCACGACCCCGGCAGCACGCACGGCTACGTTGGAGCCGCCCTTTCCAGCACCGTGTGGCACTGGCACAAGCAGGACGGCGACTGGGCGGTCGAGAAGGTCATCGGGGTTGATCCGATCGAGGTCGAGGGCTGGCCGTTCCCAGTGCCCGGCCTGATTACTGACATCCTGCTGTCAATGGACGACCGCTTTCTGTACTTCTCGAACTGGCTCCACGGCGACATCCGCCAGTACGACATATCCGAGCCCGGGCGGCCGAAACTGGTTGGGCAGGTATGGTGCGGCGGCGTGACAGGCAAGGCGGTCAGCGTCCGAGGCCGACCGCTGATCGGCGGGCCGCAGATGCTCCAGCTCAGCCTGGACGGCCGACGGCTGTACGTGACGAGCTCGCTGCTGAGCTCGTGGGACAACCAGTTCTATCCAGAGATGACGCAGCGTGGATCGTGGCTGCTGCAGATCGACGTGGATACGGACAAGGGCGGCCTGAAGATCAACGACAACTTCTTCGTCGACTTCGGCGCTGAGCCGGCCGGTCCGGCCCGCGCCCACGAGATCCGCTACCCCGGCGGCGATTGCTCTTCGGACATTTTTGTGTAGCAGCCCGTGGCAGCAGTGCCCTGGCCGCGCGAGGAGAAAGGACCAATGTTGAACAGATTATGGCTGGTATGGCTTGGCGCCCTCGCCTGCGGCGTCGGGATGATCGGCGGGTGCAGCAGTTCGACAACCACCGTGCAGCGCGGTCGTTCCGAGGTCCCGCTGTACGACGGGTTGGGTGGGCATCAGCGCCCGGTCACAACCTCATCACCCCTGGCCCAGAAGTACTTCAACCAGGGGCTCATCTGGGCCTACGCGTTCAACCACGACGAAGCGATTCGTTCGTTTGAGAAGGCCGCCGAGCTGGATCCGCACTGCGCCATGGCCTGGTGGGGCGTCGCGCTGTGCCACGGCCCGCACATCAGCAACCCGACGGTCCCGGAAGACCGCGCGAGGGCGGCCTGGGCGGCACTCCAAAGAGCCATCGCAGTCCAGGATCAAGCCTCCCCGGTGGAACGAGACCTGATCAGTGCGCTGGCGCAGCGCTACGCCAATCCCCAACCGGCCGACCGTGCAGCACTGGACCAAGCCTACGCCGACGCGCTGGCGGGCGTGTGGGAGAAGTACCCCCGCGATCCGGACGTTGGCACGCTCTACGCCGAGGCCCTTATGGACCTGCGGCCCTGGGACTTGTGGACGCGGGACGGCCGACCGCAGCCGGGCACGTTGACGATCGTCGCCGTGCTGGAGGAGGTGCTGCGTCTCGACCCGATTAACCCCGGCGCCAACCACCTGTATGTACACGCTCTGGAGGCGTCGCCATACCCGGCACGGGCCGACGCCGCCGCGGACCGGCTGCGCGACCTGGTGCCGGCGTCCGGACACCTCGTGCACATGCCGTCGCACATCGACGTGGTCACGGGACGGTGGGCGCTGGCGGCGGATCAGAACGAACGCGCCCGCGCGGCCGACCGGGCTTACGAGGCGATCTCGCCCCGGCAAGGCTTCTACCGTCTGTACATGATTCACAATGACCACATGCTGGCGTTTGCGGCCATGATGGAGGGTCGCAGCGAAGTTGCGTTGCGGGCGGCGCGTAACGTGGTTAATGGTGTGCCCGCGGACTATGCGCGGCGGGAGGCGGCGCTGGTGGACCCGTACATGGGCGCCGCCTACGACGCGCTCAAGCGGTTCGGGCGCTGGGACGACATCCTGAACGAGCCCGCGCCGCCTGAGTACCTGCCGATCACCACAGCGCTGTGGCGCTTCAACCGCGCCGTAGCGCACGCCGCCAAGGGTGCGGTCGCGGCGGCAGAGGGGGAGCAGGCGGAGTTTCGGGCGGCCGTGGCGCGCGTGCCGGCGGACGCGCTGATGGCCATTAACCCAGCCCATGATATCTTCCGGCTGGCGGACCACTTCCTGCTGGGCGAAATTGCATTTCGTCGCGGCGACATCGCCGAGTCGCTTTACCAGCTTCGGCAAGCCGTCGCCCTGGAGGACCAATTGCGCTACATGGAGCCGCCTGAATGGGTGCAGCCGGTGCGGCACACGCTCGGGGCCGTGCTGCTCAGCGTCGGGCGCCACACGGAGGCGGAAGTGGTGTACCGCGAGGACCTGGCAAAGTGGCCGAGCAATGGATGGTCGCTCTATGGCCTGAGCCGTTGCCTGCGGGCACGCGGCGCCGACGCCGAGGCGCAGGAAGTCGAGGGACAACTGCGGCAGGCGTGGTCGCGCGCCGATGTGCCGCTCGCGTCGAGTTGCGTGTGCGTGCCGAAGACGTAGGTGCCGTCGCGGTCAGCACTGGCCGCCGCCAAGATGAGTAATGCCAGGCAACTCCACGGGGGCGGTTCTGGCAAACCCCTAATTCGCGAAGACTTGCGAACGGCTGCAAATCGCTGCAAGTCCTTTAATGACAATCAGATGGGCGCGGCTGGATTCGAACCAGCGTAGGCTTTCGCCAACGGGTTTACAGCCCGTCACCATTGGCCACTCGGTCACACGCCCGCCGGATGGGCGGCCGGCCGGGCCGGCAGCACTCTCCGTCCGGGTTGCCACCCGCCGAAGCCGGGGGTCCCGGCCCAGACGGAACATCGGCAAACCAGGATGGGCATTTTACGGCGGCGCGGCCAAAACGCAAGCGGCTGTTGAATGCCCTGCGTGAGTGGCGCTGGCCGGTGCGGCGTGATACTGGGCGGCGGCCCCAGTCAAACTGTAAATGACTATAGCTGCTGCGCTTAGGGAGTTCCTCCAGGCACCTGCCCGCGATAGGCGCACCGAAGCACACAACCGCAGGTGTCCTGGTTGGACAGCGGGTCGCCGTCGGTGTGACCAGGCCCCCGGCCAGCACGGTCGGCGGGAAGCCGAGTCGCCGGAACACGTGCAGCTAGCGGTTCGGCCGGACCCGGTGGCCCTTCAGCGCGGGCGGGTCTGGGCACGGCTGGAGCAGGCCGTCGGAAGCTGTATGGACAAAACCGGGGCATTGTATAATTCAGCCGCAGAGTACCCGGCTTTCGGGTCCACGATTCACCATTCGCCTTTCGAGGAGACGAGCAATGCACATCCGCATCGTCACGCTGCTCGCGGTTCTCACCCTCGCCGCTCCCGCGCTGGCCGAACATCCCTCCACCGTCGCCGCACGGGAAACGCTCAGACTCTACCTCGATGGCCGGTACGCGGATTTCGTCGCGGCCGGGACGGATGAATTGCAGGCGAAGTTCCCCGCCGCACAGGCCGAGATGGTCGCCAAGCAGCTTGAGGCCCAGTTCGGCCAATACCAGTACGAGCAGTCGGTTGAACACTTCGTGGTCGAGGGAATGGACTTGAACCGGTTCGCCCTCCGCTACGACAAGGCGGTTCTGCGGCTTCAGCTTACCCTCGACTCCCAAGGCAAGCTCGCCGGCTTCTTCATTACCGGCGTCGAAGCGGCGGATCCAGCGCCCCTGCCGCCGTACGCCGACCCGCGGAAATACACCGAGACGCCGATCACTGTGCAGACCGGGCTCTTCGAACTCCCCGGCACGCTCACGCTGCCCGTCGACGCGGGGAAGTGCCCGGCCGTCGTCCTCGTCCACGGGTCCGGCCCGCATGACCAGGACGAAACTGTCCTTGGTAATAAGCCCTTCCGCGATCTGGCCGTGGGGCTGGCCACGCACGGCGTCGCCGCACTGCGCTACGAGAAGCGCACCCACAAGTATGGCAGCCGGATGAAAGCCGAAGAGATCACCCTGGAAGCTGAGACCATCGACGACGCGCTTTCCGCGGCGGCCCTGCTGCGTGGCCGGCCTGAGATCAACCCACAGCGTGTCTTCGTCGCCGGCCACAGCATGGGCGGCACGGCCGGGCCGTTCATAGCGCAGCGCGACGACAAACTCGCGGGTCTCATCATCCTGGCCGGCACGCCCCGGTCGCTGCTGGACCTGATCGTCGAGCAGATGGAGTACATCGCCAACCTCGACCGCGAGCCGACCGCCGAGGATAAGTCGCATATCGATGAGGTGAAGCAGAGCGTCGCCGCGATCCGCGCCGGCACGGCCACCGACGCCGACGTACCGCTGCCCGGCGCCCCGCTGAAGTACTGGCAACAGATGGAGAACCTGCCGACGCTGGCAACCGCGCGGCAACTCGAGCTCCCGATCCTGATCGTCCAGTTTGGCCGGGACTACCAGGTGACCCGCAAGTGCTTCGACGCCTGGCGGGCGGGCCTGAAGGACCGCGGGAACGTCACGTTCAAGGTGTACGACGACCTCAACCACCTGATGATCAAAGGCGCCGGCCCCTCGAGTCCACAGGAATACGGCACGGCGGGGAATGTGGATGAAACGCTCGTTAGAGACCTAGCGGCGTGGATGAAGAAGCTCTGACAGTACGGCGCAACACTGCCGTCGGCCCCCGGCGGCCGAAGTTGAATGCTGAGTGCGCCTGAGAGATCTGCGTCCGCCGCCGGCTGATTGCTGCGCTGTTGTTCTTCGGGCGAACTGCTATGCCGGCTTGCCACTGGGCGCCGACTCGTACTGCAACAGTCGGCGCTCGCCCTCCAGGGCCCGCAGTCGAGTCAGATCCTGCGTGACCTCGAGCGTGCCCAGGTAGGCGCCGCGCTGGTCGCGCACCGCGAAGTACCGAATGTGCACAAACTTGTCCTGATGGCTGATCCAGAACTCGGCCACGTTCTGATGACCCGCGCGGAAGTCGGCCAGGATCTGCTCGACGATGTTGACGCTCTTGGGTGGATGACAGTGCTGGACCTTGCGGCCGATGATGGCCTTGCTGCGGCTGAAGATCCGCTCCGGCCCTTCGGAGAAGAAGCGCACGCGGTCATCCGCGTCCACAAACGTCAGGTCGACTGGAAGCGCCGCGAAGATGCCGAGCAACTGCTCGAAGTCCAGGCTGCCGGTGGGAAACTGCACCGCCCCGCTGCCCGCCAGGTCCATGGTCTTCTCGGGGTGCGCGGCCTGGGGCGGCGTGTAGCCCGCGCGCGGCTCAACCAGGCACCAGCCGTAGCGTGGCGACTGCTGCCAGATTTCGCCCCATTCTTCTTCCGTCAGCGTCTGCAGCATCATCGGCAGGAGGATCTGCTCCTCCTTCTGTGTCATTGCCTCGAGGATCATCAGTGCGTCGGCGGCGACTTCGTCCGCCACGGCAGCCAGCCGGCCCACGGTCAGGCCTTCTTCCGCCAGGGCGCGCTCCAGCGTCTTCAAACGCTGCCGAATCTCATCATGAACCGCCCACATGACCTTGGAGGGACCGGAGATGCCGTGACGCTCCAGGCAGGAGAAGAACAGGTCCTCCTTGCGGCGGTAGTGCTTGTCCACGTCCATCAGGTCGTTCAAGGTGCGCCGCCATTGCAGGAGCGTGGGGCCGGCGTCCGCGTCGGGCGGCATGGACTTGATGGTCTGCATGATGGCGCGCATGCCGGCCACCAGCGCACGGAGCGCCTCGTTCTCGCGGCGGATGGTGTCCGCCGGATGGCCGGGCGGCAGCGCCTCGGCCGATGGCTGGGCGAGGATGTCCTGCACAACCTGGGCGTGCAGGTCGCACATGGACTTGATCTCCTCGACCGGCATGCCCTCGGCGATGAGCTCCTGCTCCATCGCGGCGATTTCGCCGGCGTCGGTTGCACGCACGATAGCCGTCAATTCCGCGCGAACGGAGGCGGGGTCGGCTCCGGTGTGCAACTGCTTGATGATGCGCTTGAGCGTCTTGATGCGCTTGGCGCGGTTGTCGATCAACTCGCTCATGCGGCGTCTCTCACTCTCTCAGCCGGCGGCGGCTGGATTGGGCTTGATCAGCGTCAGTAGCAGGATTACGGGCTCCTGCACGCGGATGCTGTGGCGCAGGTGTGGCGGCATGTGAATCCACGTGCCCGGGCCGGCGCTGACGGTGTCCGCGCCCAGCGTCACTTCAGCGCGGCCCGCCAGGAAGTGCAGCACGGCCGGCATCGACGCCGTGTGCTCGGACAGCTCCTCACCGGCCGCGAACGTGAACAGCACGACCTTGACGCGCTCGTCGTTGATGATGGACCGGCTGAGCGTGCCGTGCGGGGGGACTTCCTGACTGGCGGCCAGGTCTGGTACGTGGGTGTAAGGCCTGTCGGCTGCATCTGCTGTCATTACTTGACCTCCAAGTTACTCATGGCGTCTGGCACGGCGAAGCCGCCGCGACCGGCAGTTCATTCCTGGCGAGCACGTTGCCGCGCGTTCCGATAACCACCTCGCTGAGCGGCACGGCCACGCCGGCCCGGCGGCGCGCCTCGATGGCCGCCCGTAGCAGACCCGTGCAGCACGGCACTTCCATGCGGGCCACCAGCACTTCGCGCAGCTCGTTCTGGGCCATGATGGCGGTCAGCCGCTCGACATAGGCCGGCAGGTCGTCGAACTTCGGGCAGCCGACCATGACGGTGCGCCCGCGCAGCAGGTCGGCGTGGAAGTCGGCGTAGGCCACCGGCACGCAGTCCGCGGCGATCAGCAGCCGCGCGCTGCGCAGCACGGGCGCGTGCGGCGGCAATAGCGCAATCTGAACCGGCCAGTGCGTCAGGTCGGATGGCGTCGGCATGGCCGGGGTCCTGGCTGCGTCGGCGGCATGCGCAAACCGCATCATCCGGCTGCCAGGGCAACCGTCGAAGCCGGCGTCGCACGCGTGTGCGGGCGCGTTTTCAGCCCGGTCGGCCTGCTGGGCGACGACAACGGCTGCCTCATCGAACGGGTCGGCTTCGCGCCGCTCGATAGTAATGGCGCCGCGCGGGCAGTGCCCGAGGCAGGCGCCCAGGCCGTCGCAGACGGCGTCCGACACGAGTTTCGCCTTGCCGTTGACGAGGCGCAGGGCGCCCTCGTGACAGCTTGGGATGCACAGGCCGCAGCCGTCGCACTTGTCTTCGTCGATCGTCACGATTTCGCGGATCATGCTTGGACTCCTGGGGCCGCAGTCGGCAATGCTGCCGCACGCTTGCCCTTCGCACTGGAGTATCTGACAATCGCGGGCCGGCGGCCTTGATGTGGATCAAACGCGGGCCAGAGTGGCGGTTCAGGAGTGAATGGCCGTGAGCGCAGCCGTCAGTGAGATCATTCGTAAGTGCGTGTTGTTCAAGGGCTTGGATGCGCCCGGCGTGGAGCTGCTGGCCGGCGAGGCCGTCACCAAAACATTCCGAAAAGGCCAAACGATTTTTCGCCAGGACGACGAGTGTCCCGGCCTGTACATCGTCGGGAGCGGCCTGGTGCGGATCTACAAGCTCGCGGCGAATGGCAAGGAGCATGTCCTGCATTTCGCCGAGCCGGGCCGCACGTTTGCCGAGGTGGCCACGATGGGCGGATTCAACTGCCCGGCATACGCGGAGGCGGTCGAGGACACCATCTGTGCGTTGATTCCGGCCCGGCGGTTCGAAACGCTGCTGCGGCGCCATCACGAGCTGTGCCTTCAGCTTCTGAATGGCATGTCACTCTGGGTGCGGCAACTCATCGGCCTGTTGGAGGACGTGGTGCTGCGCGACGCGGTGGGGCGTGTCGCCCGGCACCTGCTGGAGGCCGACCGGACGGGCGGGCGCGAGCCGTTCAACCTGCGCGTCCTGAAGAAGGACCTCGCCAGCCACCTGAACCTGACCAGCGAGACTTTGTCGCGCACGCTGCGGCGTCTGGCGGAAAGCGGCCTGATAGAGCTGGACGCCGGCGGCCGGATCAGGATTCACCAGCTTGACGCCCTGCGCGACGTAGCCGCTGGCCTCCTGCCGGCGGAGTTCGAATGAAAGCTGCCGGAGTGCGGCCTCAACGCTCAACGTGGCGGAGCTCGCCCCCCCTGCTCAGGCGGTAGAAGCGGCTGGTTGCCACGTTCTTGAAGCTCTGCACGGTGCCCGCCGCGTCCGGCCAGCGCACTTCGACGAGGTCGGCCGACTCGGCCCGGCCGACGCCGAAGCGGCATTCGGCGTCATCGCGATGACCGGCATGGCCCAGGCCGCCGTAGACCTCGCGAATCTGCCGGTGCTCGCCGGTTACGACGGTAACGCGCGCGCCGACGGCCTGGCCCTCCAGGCGGATGCTGAGAAAGCGGTTGCCGGCTCGTGCGGCGGCAGCATTGCGGAAGAGCCCGATGTTCAGCGAGTGCGTGCTTCTGTGCTCCTCTGGCAGCCGGCGGTCGTTCGTTGCCACCAGGATATCCGTGGCCCCGTCGCGATCGAAGTCAGCCAGGCTGATCTGGCTGGCGTTGCGCCAGCGGAATCCGAGCCGGTCCGTCCAGTCGTCGAACCGGCCGTCCGGCCGCTGACGGTACAGGCGCAGGATCTGCTCATCGGGGTAATCGCTCGACGCGATCAGCAGGTCGAGCAGGCCGTCGTTATCAACGTCCAGCCAGCCAGCGTGCATGTCGCCCTCGTTCCAGCGTTCGCTCGCGTGTAGGCGCTCGATCATTTCCGGAGCGCGCCGGAAGCGATAGTCCTGCGCCGGCCCAAGATTCACCAGGAGCATGGAGCGGTCGGACGACGGGCCCGCCCACCAGTGCGCTATCTCCGCCAGGAAGCAGTCCATGTTGCCGTCGTTGTTGAAGTCGGCGACGGCGCAGTCGAACGTGTTACCGTTGGCCCGGAACGGCGGCTCCGGGGCGCGCTCCAGTTCAGGCGGATACGTGCCGCAGCGGTCGGCGTCCCCGTCGAAGCCGGTCTCGGCCGCAACGTCGGTGAAGGTGCCGTCGCCGTTGTTGCGCCACAGCCGGTTCCATTGCCGCCCGTATGAGCAGACCAGCAGATCCTGCCAACCGTCGTTGTTCCAGTCGGTGTGCGTGACGCCGTAGGTCGGCCGGCAACTGCCAGCCTGACCGACGGCACTGACGCCAAGGAGTCCGGCCGTGGCGGTCACGTCCTCAAAGGTGCCGTCGCCGCGTCCGCGGAACAGCCGGTCGGGACAAGCTTCGTAGCCACGGCCGTAGACGACGTACCAGTTACCGACGAACAGGTCGAGGTTGCCGTCGCGGTCGTAGTCCACGAAGCAGGCGGTGATGGTGGCCTCGGGCGGCTCCCCCACGCCGGAGTTCGGGACAAGCGTGAAGCCGCCGCGCCCGTCGCCCAGCCAGATTTCGCTGCGCAGGCCGTCGTCGGCGTAGCCGTCGCGCTGCGGTTCGATGAAACGTCCGAGAAACAGATCGATCCGGCCGTCGTTGTTCACGTCGCCGACCTGGACGACGTTGGGCGTGGGCCGGCCGGGCGGGGTTAGTATGCGCTCACTGTGGCAACCCACGAAGCGGCGTCCGCCTTCGTTGAGGAGCAGCCGGGTGCCCCCGACCAGCACATCGGGCAGTCCGTCGCCGTTGAAGTCCGCGAAGGCCACACGGGCTGATTCGATGCCGCCGAGTCCGGCAGCGCCGGTGACATCCTCGAACAGGGGGGCCCCACGCTCCGCCTCCTTACCGCCAGCCGCCACCACGGCCGCACAAACAGCGGCGCAGAGGCACAGTTGCCAGATGCCGATTCCGCGGCTCATGCGCTGGACGATAGGCCGCTGCGGCTGGCCTGTCCACGCGCGGCGGGTGGGTGCGGCCCCTGGGCAAGCGCCTATAGCTAGCTGGCGATCATTTTGAGCAGGAAATCGTGATCCCAGCTGCCGATTCTGCGGCGGCCTTTGCGGCCTTTGATGCTTCTTCGCTTCGTGTGGCGGTCACCGTGGATTCGGCAGGGCGACGTGGCGAATGCGGGCTAAGTTCTCGCGGGCGTGGCCCACCTGGTGAGCGCGGGCGCGGACGTGCTTGTGCGGATCAACCTATCGAATCTGCCCCTGTGTCGCCCACGACCTCAGCGAACGCCAACGTCGACGCGCATGCGCCCTTTAGTTCAACGCTTATGAGCGGCCGCGGGAGGGCCGCCAACGCTGGGGTTCAACCGGCCTTCTCTCCGCCGCTCTTTCCGCCAGCCGGCTCCGCCATACGTTCCATCACTCATCCGCCGGCCGCCCGCGCCTCACCGTCGCCGCCGACCCGCACCGCCACGCCGTTGCGGCCGCTCTGAACGCGCCCCGCCGCGCCGCCCGCGACTCTCACCCATCGGCCGCGCCTGCGCCGCCGGCACCCGCACCTGCGGCGAGTTCTTCAACTCCTCGATATGGTCCCGCAGCGCCGCCGCCCGCTCAAAATCCAGCTCCTCGGCCGCCTGCAGCATCTCCTGCTCCAGCTCACGCAGTAGCTCCTCCCGATCGTGCTCGCCCTCATCCGCGTGCACCACCTCCCGCACCCGCCGCAACGCCGCCACCTCGCTCAGCAGCCCCTGCCGAATCGCCTTCTTCACCGTGTCCGGCGTAATCCCGTGCCGCTCATTGTACTCAAGCTGAATCACCCGCCGCCGATTCGTCTCATCAATCGCCCGCTGCATCGATGGCGTCACCCGGTCGCCGTACAGCAGCACCTTCGCGTTCACATTCCGCGCACACCGCCCGATCGTCTGAATCAACGACGTTTCGCTGCGCAGAAAACCCTCCTTATCCGCGTCCATAATCGCCACCAGCGAAACCTCCGGCAAATCCAGCCCCTCCCGCAGCAAATTCACCCCCACCAGCACGTCGAACGCCCCCTGCCGCAAGTCCCGCAGAATCTCCACCCTCTCCAGCGTGTCGATCTCGCTGTGCAGGTAACGCCCGCGCAGTCCGGCCTGCCGGATATACGCCGACAGATCCTCCGCCAGCCGCTTCGTCAGCGTCGTAACCAGCACACGCTCGCCCGCCGCCACGCGCTGGTTGATCTGCTCCAGCAAATCCGGCACCTGCCCACGCGCCGGCCGCACCTCAATCTCCGGGTCCACCAGTCCCGTCGGCCGGATAATCTGCTCCACCACCTCCCCGCCGCACCGCTGCAGCTCGAACGCCGCCGGCGTCGCACTCACGAACAGCACCTGGTGCCACATCGACTCGAACTCCTCGAACCGCATCGGCCGGTTGTCCAGGCAGCTCGGCAGCCGGAAACCATGCTCCACCAGCACCTGCTTGCGGTTGCGGTCCCCGTTGAACATCGCCCCCACCTGCGGCAGTGTCACGTGCGACTCGTCGATCACCAGCAGGAAATCCTTGGGGAAATAGTCCATCAGCGTGTACGGCTTGGCCCCCGCCGACGTCTGGTTCAGATGCCGCGAGTAGTTCTCGATCCCGCTGCAGTAGCCCACCTCGCGCAGCATCTCCATGTCATACTTCGTCCGCGCCAGCAGCCGCTGCGCCTCCAGCAGCTTCCCCTCATGCCGCAACTGCATCACCCGCTGATCCAGCTCGCCCTCAATCGTCGCCAGCGCCCGCTCCAGGTTCTCCTCCGGCAGCACGTAGTGCACCGCCGGATGAATGTAGACGTGATCGCACTCCTGCAGCGTCTCCCCGCTCAGCGGATGAATCAGCGTGACCCGCTCGACCACCTCGCCGAACAGCTCGATCCGGACGGCGTGCTCCTCCCCCGCCGGCGCCAGCTCCACCACGTCCCCCCGCACCCGAAACGCCCCGCGCTTCAGCTCCGTGTGGTTGCGGTCGTATTGCAGCCGCACCAGCTTCTTCAACAGCTCGTCGCGCTCGCACGTCTGCCCCACGCGCACATCGATCACGCTGGCCTTGTACTCGTCCGGCGACCCCAGCCCGAAGATGCACGACACGCTGGCCACCACAACCACGTCCCGCCGCGACACCACCGCGCTCGTCGCCGCCAGCCGCAGCCGATCCAGGTCGTCGTTCCGCGCCGCGTCCTTCTCGATGTAAATGTCCCGCTGCGGGATGTACGCCTCCGGCTGGTAGTAGTCGTAGTAGCTGACGAAATACTCGACCGCGTTGCCCGGCAGCAGCTCTCGAAACTCCTCGTAGAGCTGTGCCGCCAGCGTCTTGTTGTGCGAGATCACGAGCGCTGGCCGCTGCAGCCGCGCGATGACATGCGCCACCGTGAACGTCTTGCCCGACCCGGTCACGCCCAGCAGCGTCTGTGCCCGCCGGCCGGCGTCGAAACCCGCCACCAGCCGCTCGATCGCCGCCGGCTGGTCCCCGCACGGCTTCATCGCGCTGACAATCTTAAACTCGCTCATGCAACCCGTCCGCCAACCCAACCGCCTCCAAACCCATCCGCCGCACACCCGACCAAACCACCATTATACCCCCCCACCTCCACCCCCGCCCCGTCCCCGCGGAACCGGCCCTTCCGTGCCGCCCCCGCCCGCCGACAGTTGCACGCTAATCCGGCGGCTTCAACCCGCGCGCCCGCTGCCCGGGCACGCGCCGCCGGCGCCGCAGATGCGGCCAATGCAGGCGCCGCAGGCGCTGCACGGCCACCAACACCACGAAGTACGCCGGTATAGCCGCGACGGTGCCCACCACCACACCGCCGATCGTCAGCGGAATGAGAATGTCACGCCCGATGCCGATGAATGCCAGAAACTGATCGTACACCTCCCAGGCATCCAGGTGCGCCAACCCCGCCACCGTGCGCCCTAGCACCTGGCGAACATGCGCCGCCGGCGGACCAGGCCATATCCGGCTGCCAACCCAGTAACACAGCGCGTAGATCGGCGGAATGGTCACCGGATTCGTTATCCAAACCGCGGCGGCCGCGATGATCCGGTTGGCGTTGCAGAAAGTGGCCAACAGGAAGGCGCAGATCATCTGCACCCCCAACAACGGCGTGAACGCCAGGAACACGCCGATCGCAGCACCGCGGGCAATGGCCGCCGGCGAGCCGCGCAGCATCAACACCCAGCGCAGAACACGCCGCCACCAGCGCGGGCTGCGCGCACCACGCCGCGTAGGGCGCGCCGGGCGCGGGGTATTTTCGGACAGCGCCGTCATTCCAGTTCCGTACCACAGTCCGCCCCCGACCGCAACGGCTGGGCCCGTGCCGCAACGCGGAGCCCCGCCGACAGCGGCGGACTGCGAAACGCCCCGGCCATTGCGACCGGGGCGTTGGTTTCAGTGCTCGCATCTGCTCGACACAGTCTACAGGCGCTCGGTGATGGACTTGCCCTGCAGGAACAGCATCAAGTAGTCGCGTCCGCCGGCCTTGCTGTCGGTGCCGCTCATATTGAAGCCGCCGAAGGGCTGCACGTCGACGAGCGCACCCGTGCACTTGCGGTTGAAGTACAGGTTGCCGACGTGGAACTCGTGCCGGGCGCGCTCCAGGCGGAAGCGGTCGTTGGAGAACAGCGCCCCGGTCAGGCCGTAGATCGTGCCGTTGGCGATGTCCAGGGCGTCGTCAAAATCGCGGGCCTTGATGACCGCCAGCACCGGCCCGAAGATCTCCTCCTGGGCGATGCGCGCGTTGCGGTCAACGTCGGCGATGATGGTCGGCGGAATGAAGTAGCCGCCGTCCGGCACCTTGGTGTCCGCCAGAACCGCGCGGCCTTCCTTCTTGCCGATTTCGATATAGTCCTTGATGGTCTTACAGGCCTTCTCGTCGATGACGGCGCCCATGAACAGGTTCTCTTCGTTGGTCGTGTTGCCAACCGTGAGCTTGCGGGCACGTTCGACGACCTTTTCCAGCAGGGCGTCGTAGATGTCCTGGTGGGCAATCAGCCGGCTACACGCCGAGCACTTCTGCCCCTGGAAGCCAAAGGCCGAAAAGACCGCGGCTTCGGCGGCGGCTTCCACGTCGGCCGTCTCATCCACGACGATGCAGTCCTTGCCGCCCATCTCGAGGATGGCGCGCTTCAGCCAGATTTGCCCCTTGGCCACCTTGCCGCAGCGCTCGTAGATGCCCAAGCCAACGTCCATCGAGCCGGTGAACGCCACGAAGCGCGTCTGGGGATGCTCAACCAGGTAGTCGCCGATCTCGCCGCCCGAACCCGGCAGGTAGTTGATGACGCCCGGCGGCAGCCCGGCCTCCTCGAAAATCTCGCACATGATCGCCGCGATGACCGGGGCGGCACTGGCCGGCTTGAGCACGCAGGTGTTGCCGGTCACGATCGTGGCGCTGGTCATGCCGCACGTAATCGCCAGCGGGAAGTTCCAGGGCGGAATCACGAGCCCCACGCCCAGCGGAATGTAGCGCAGTTCGTTGTCCTCGCCGGGGAACGGCGTCACGGCCTGTGGCCCGCCCAGCCGAATCGCCTCGCGCCCGTAGAACTCCAGGAAGTCGATGGCCTCGCACGTGTCGGCGTAGGCCTCCAGCCAGCCCTTGGACTCCTCGAAGCACATCCAGGCCGACAGCTCATATACGCGGCGCCGCATGATGGCGGCTGCCTTGAACAGCACCCGGGCACGCGTTTCCGGCTCAACGCGGCTCCAGGTCTTGAAGGTCGCGCTGGCGACTTCGATGGCCTGCTGGGCGTGATCCTGGCTGGCTTTCGAGACGTAGCCCACCACTGTCTTGTGCTCGGCCGGCATCAGCGAGCTGATCTTCTTGTCCGTCTCGATGCGCTTCTCGCCGATGCGGAGCGGATAGGTGCGACCCAGCCGGGCACGCACGTCTTTCAAAGCGGCCAGCATCTTCTGCCGCGGCTCGGGCTGCGAGAAGTCCATATACGGTTCGGGGCGATACGGCATCAACATGGCGGCAAACCTCCGTCCTAGCCAGCGAGCAATGCTTGTTACCTATCAGCCGCGATCGCTCAAAGCGGCGTCCACCGAAACCGGGCATTATAGCCCCGCCGACCCGGGCTGGCACGCCGCCGGAAACGGGCATAGGCGGCCCGCGGCCGGTACAATGGCGGCCGCCTGACGCCGTTGTTGGGGTATGCCGAATGACCGATTCCCGCCCGCAACTGGGCCTGGCCGGTGAACGTCTGGCGGAGCGCTTCCTCCGCCGCCAGGGCCTGAAAGTGCTGGAACGCCGCTACGCGACGCCCGTCGGCGAGCTGGATCTCGTGCTGCGCGCGGGCGACACAATCGTCTTCGTCGAGGTCAAGACACGCCGTAGCCGCGCTCTGGCCGACCCGCAGGACGCCGTCAGCGGACCAAAGCGGCGCAAGCTGCTGCGCTGTGCGGGCTGGTACCTGCGCCGGCGCGGCTGGCAGGACCGGCCCTGCCGGTTCGACGTCGTCGCGGTGGTCTTGCCGCAGGACGGCCCGGCCGAGATCGAGCACTTTCCGGCGGCGTTCGTCCCGGACCGATAACCGGTCGAGCCGAGGGTGCCGAAAGCCGGCCCGGCCTGATGGAAATCCCGGCTGGTTTCCCACTAGAATGTTCCCTCGACCGTCAGGAGCGAGCAACTTCGGGAGCATGATGATGATCAGGGAAGCGGACATCGAGCGGCTGTTTCACTCGATTCTGGAGCGCATCCAGGACACCGACTTGCGGAACAAGACCGTCAAGGCATGGGCGCTGGCGTGCCAGCGCGGCGGCTGGGAGAGCGTGGAGGACCTGAAGAAGGTTCCGTTCACGCTCCTGACGGATTGTCGCGGCATCGACTTCATTGAGCACACGATCGCCGTCACGGAGGGGGCCTACGGCCTGGCACGGGCCCAGGAAGCGGCGTACGCCCAGATGCCGTACAAGATCGACTACGATCGGCTGCTGGCGGGCGGGCTCCTGCACGACGTCGGCAAGCTGCTAGAATTCGAACCGAACGGCGCCGGCGGCTATCGCAAGAGCCGCTCCGGGATGTGCGCCCGGCACCCGATTTCGGGTACGGCCGTGGCATACGAGGTGGGGCTGCCGCCGGAGGTGCTCAACACCATCGCCTGCCATGCCAAGGAGGGCGACGGCCGACCGCAATGCGTGGAGACGGTCCTGATCCACCAGGCCGACTTCGGCACCTTTGACCCGCTCGTGATGAAGAAGGCCGGTACACTGATCGAGTAAGGCGCCCCCGGACAGGACCATGTCCGGCTGCGCCGCGCACAATCGCCAGCCAAAAAGGAAATCTGCGATGGGCAAGACCATCATCGAGAAGATACTCGGCGCGCACGCCGGCCGGGCGGTGCAGCCGGGCGACATTGTCGACGTGGTAATCGACGCCCGCGTGGCGCGCGACTTCGGCGGCGCCAACGTGGTGAAGAACATCCGCGACAACAGCCTCGGCGTCGCCGATCCGCAGCGCACGTTCTTCACTTTCGACTGCAATCCGGGCGGATCCGACCAGAAATACGCCGCCAATCAGCAGGTCTGCCGACTGTTTGCGCGTGAGTACGGTGTGCGCGTGTATGACGTTGACGCCGGCATCGGCACGCACGTGGCGATTGACGCCGGCCTCGTTGGCCCGGGCGAGACGTTGGTCTCGACCGACTCGCACGCGAACATCCTGGGTGCGATCGGTGCTTTCGGGCAGGGCATGGGCGACCAGGACATCGCCCACGCGTTCGCCTACGGTCACGTGTGGTTCAAGGTCCCGCCGACCATGCGGATTCACCTGTCCGGCCAGCCCAGCCCGGAGGCGACGCCCAAGGACGTTACGCTGGCGCTCGTCAAGCACTTCGGCGCGAACGGCCTGCTGGGCTACGCCGCCGAACTGTACGGCCCCTACGTCGATCAGCTCGATCTGGCGGGCCGCGTGACCATCGCCTCGATGTGTACGGAGGCCGGCGGCATCATCCTCCTGTTCCCGCCGAACGATGCGGTCGTGGAGTACTGTCGGCGGGCGACCGGCCGGTCGGTAACGCCGGTCCACGCTGATGCCGACGCGGAATACGCCGCCGACGTGACGGTCGATATCGCGGGGTTGACGCCGCAAGTGGCCCGGCCGGGGCACCCAGATGATGTGGTGCCGGTGGCCGAGGTGGCCGGGACGAAGATCGACTCGGTTTTCATCGGGTCGTGCACGAACGGCCGCTACGAAGACTTGGCGGCGGTCGCCCGGATTCTGTCCGGCCGCAAGGTGGCCCCGGGCGTGGTGCTGAAGATTGTGCCGGCGACGGATGCCATGTGGCAGCGTCTGCTCGACGACGGCCTGCTCAAGGTCTTCAAGGACGCCGGGGCGCTGGTCGGCAACGCCGGCTGCGCCGGCTGTGCGGCGGGGCAGATCGGGCAGAACGGGCCCGGTGAAGTGACGGTGAGCACGGGTAACCGGAATTTCCCCGGCAAGCAGGGCAAGGGCAGCGTGTACCTGGCGTCGCCGGAGACCGCCGCGGCCAGCGCTGTGGCCGGTGTAATCGCGTCGGTGTCCGCGATGCCGAGTGAGCCGGCCACGTTTAAGCTCGGCCGCGCTGCGACCGCCGGCCAGCGGGCTGCTGGAACGGCGGCTGAGGCCGCGGACTCCGGCGCTCGTCCCACCAAGGTCACCGGCCGCGTCTGGTACGTTGCGCAGGATAACGTCGACACGGACATGATCTACCACAATCGGTACTTGACGATCACCGATCTGTCCGAGATGGGCCAGTACGCCTTTGACAACCTGGCCGGCTGGGAGGACTTCGCCAAGCGCTGCCGGCCGGGGGATATCATCGTAACCGGCAAGAACTTCGGCTGTGGGAGCTCGCGTCAACAAGCGGTTGATTGCTTCGGCACGCTGGGCGTGGCGGCCATCGTGGCCGAGTCGTTCGGCGCGATTTACGAGCGCAACGCGATCAATGCCGGCCTGGCGATCATGACGGTCGGCCCCGTCGGCGGGCGGCTCGCGTCAGGTGACGAAGTCGAGGTGGACTTCACCACCGGTGTGCTCAAGCGACTGTCAGACGGCCTGACAATCCAGGGCACGCCATTCTCCGACGCGCAGATGACCATTTACCGGCGCGGCGGCTTGCTCGGCGGCGCCCAGAGCTGAGGGCGCCGCGGCGCGTGGCTCGGCACAGCACGATCGGGCTGTCAGGACTTGGATGATGA
Source organism: uncultured Planctomycetales bacterium (assembly GCA_964550375.1). Classification (GTDB taxonomy): domain Bacteria; phylum Planctomycetota; class Phycisphaerae; order UBA1845; family Fen-1342; genus JAAYXS01. The sequence goes on from CAZJYX010000030.1 coordinate 40,020, forward strand.
TTGACTGTCGAATTCGCCCCGAAACACCCGCCGACTACGCCGGCGTTTACGAAGTCAACCGGCTGGCGTTTGGCCAGGACGCCGAGCCGCGCCTAGTCGAGGCGATGCGGCAGACGCCGGACCATATCCCGGAATTGTCGCTGGTGGCTGAAAGCAGCGGGCGCATCATTGGGCACGTGCTGTTCAGCCCGACGGTGATTGAGGGCGGCGGCGCGCCGGTTCCCACGCTGTCATTGGCGCCGCTGGCCGTGCGTCCGGAATTCCAGCGGCAAGGCGTGGGTAGCGCGCTGACGCGGGCCGGCCTGGAAGCCGCCCGCCGGCTGGGGCATCGGCTTCTGGTCGTGGTGGGCCACAAGGAGTACTACCCGCGTTTTGGCTTCGTGGATACGGCGCGGTCCGGGATCGAGCCACCGATCGAGATTCCTCCGGGGGTCTTCATGGTATGTGAGCTGGTTCCGGGGGCGCTGGCGGGGGTGCGCGGGACGTTGCGGTTTCCGGCCCCGTATTACGCCGCACTTGAGGCCGGTAAACGGCCTGAGGCGAAGTAGCGCCATCCCAGCCATTACGGCCACAGCGGTTCGAATCCGGTGCCATTGACCGGGGCGTCCCGGTCCGCAATCATGACGCCTCGCGATTGCGGCGTAGATGCCGTGACGCGCAGGTGCGCGGTCGCCTGGTTCTTGCTCGGCGCCGGGGATGGGCGACCAGCGGATGGAAAGTGGGATGATCTATGCCGACGACTGTTGAGTCTGCCGAGGCCGGACGCCGCGGCGACGACGTACGCTCAGACTGCTGGGTCCGGATCGCGCCGACCGCTTCGGGCGGAATCGAACTGGCCCTGAAGACCAAGGTCGAATCGATGTACGGCGATGCGACGCGCCGGCTCGTGCGCGAGGTGCTGGACGCGCTGGGGGTCAAGCATGCGGCGGTCCAGGTGGAGGATGCCGGCGCGTTGCCGTTCGTGCTGGCGGCCCGGATCGAGGCCGCCGTGCGGCGCCTGGGACGGGACGTTGGGGCGGGCTACCTGCCGGAATTCGAAGCTCACGCGCAGTATCCGACCCAACGCGAGCGGTTTCGCCGCAGCCGGCTCTACCTGCCGGGCAACGAGTCGAAGTTCATGCTAAACGCGGGCCTGCATCAGCCGGACGGCGTAATCCTCGACCTGGAAGACAGCGTCGCGCCGGCCGTCAAGGATGAGGCTCGGCTGCTGGTGCGCAACGCGCTGCGAACGATCGACTTCCGCGGCAGCGAGCGCATGGTGCGCATCAACCAGGGCGAGCGCGGGCTGGTAGATCTCGAGTTCATCGTGCCGCACAACGTCCACGTGATTCTGATCCCGAAGGCGGAGGATCCGCAGCAGGTTCGCGACGTTGACGCCCGCATCGCCGAGCTGCTGAAGACGTCCGGGCGCGCCGGACCGATCTGTCTCATGCCGATCGTCGAGAGCGCTTTGGGGGCGATCAAGGCGTACGATATCGCCACGGCCAGCCCGAACATCTGCGCGCTGACGATCGGCCTGGAAGACTACACGGCCGACCTTGGCACACAGCGCACCAACGAGGGGCGGGAGAGCTTCTGGGCCCGCTGCCAGGTGGTCAACGCGGCGCGGGCCGCCGGCGTCCAGCCGATCGACACGGTCTTCTCAGACGTCTCGGACATGGCTGCCCTGCGCGAGAGCGTCCTCGAGGCCAGGTCGCTGGGCTTCGACGGCAAGGGCTGCATTCACCCGCGGCAAATACGCGTGATCCACGAGGCATTCGCCCCGGCTCCGGCCGAGTTGGAGAAGGCCCAGCGAATAGTGGCCGCCTTCGACGAGGCCCAGGCCAAGGGGCTGGGAGCCGTCTCGCTGGGCAGCAAGATGATCGACCCGCCGGTCGTCAAGCGCGCTCTGCGCGTGGTCGAGCTGGCCCAAGCGATGGGGCTGACGCCGTAGGACCCCGTCCCGGGCGACGCGGCGGCGACAACCATGGTCGCGACCGTTAGGATTACCAGGCCGAGCCGAGCCCAGACTAAGGAGCAGCACAGTGTCTGATACGCTGAAAGATCTCAAGGAGGCCTTCGCGGGGGAAAGCCAGGCCAACCGCAAGTACGTCGCCTTTGCCCAGAAGGCCGAGCAGGACGGCTTCCCCAATGTCGCACGCCTGTTCCGGGCCGCCGCCGAGGCGGAAGACCTCCATGCCAAGGGACATCTGGCGGCGATGGATGGAATCGGCTCGACGGCCGAGAACCTCCGGACGGCCGTGGCCGGCGAGACCTACGAGTACCAGGAGATGTACCCACCCATGCTGGCACAGGCGACAGCCGCGGGCCACAAGGCCCGGAAGATGTTCGCTTATGCTGTGCAGGCCGAGGAGGTGCACGCGCGCCTTTACGAGCAGGCCCTGACAGCGGTCGAGCGCGGCCAGGACCTGACCGAGGCGAGCGTGTATCTGTGTCCCGTCTGCGGGCACATCGAGTTCGGCGCCCCGCCGGAGTCGTGCCCCATCTGCCAGGCCAAGGCGGACAAGTACGTTCAGGTGGCCTAGCGGCCCGGCACGGCGGCCCAAACTCGTTGGCAACAGCCGGACGCATGCCATGGCGCGGCCGGGCCTCCCGAATTGACAGCGGAAGGATGCGGTGATGTCGCAGCAGGTTGAACTCGCAAGAAATGCGGTGGGGCGGCTGGTCCCCACGGTCGTGAATGGGCAGGAGCAGGTCCCTTTCCAAGGCGTAGGCAAGTTCCGGCCCAGCGACCGCAAGGCCGCTCCGCCGGTACGGACGTGCTCGGACTACCCCTTGGATGGCAACAAGGTGGTCGGCAATGCGCTGGCGGCCGGCGGGGGTGAGCGCGCCAACATCGAGGCCCTCAAGGTTACCCTGCAGAAGGCCGGCATCCGCGACGGCATGCGCATCAGTTCGCACCATCACTTCCGCAATGGCGACCGCGTGGCCGTGCCGCTGTTCAGGGCCGCCGCCGAGCTGGGCGTCAAGGACCTGGTCTGGTTTCCCTCGGCGTGCTTCCCTTGTCACGAGCCCCTGATCGAACTGTTGGAGTCAGGCGTAATCGCGCGCGTCGAGGGCTCGATGAATGGGCCGATCGGCAACTACTGCTCGATTGGCAAGATGCGCGGCATGGGTGTGCTGCGTTCACATGGCGGACGCTGGCAGGCCGTGCAGGACGGCGAGATACACATCGACATTGCCGTCCTGGCGGCGCCGAAGTGCGATCCGTTCGGGAATGCCAACGCCCTGGAAGGGCCGTCCGCCTGCGGCCTGCTCGGGTTCGGCCTGGTCGACAGCATCTACGCCGACCATGTCATCGCCGTAACCGACAATCTCGTGCCGTTCCCCTGCATCCCCTGGCAGATTCAGGGCAACAACGTTGACCAGGTCGTCGTGATGGATTCAATCGGCGAGCCGGCCAAGATCATCTCCGGCACTACGCAACTGACCAAGAGCCCGGACCGGCTCATGATCGCCGAGCTGACCGCACAGTTCGTGCGCGCCGCGGGCATCATGAAGGAGGGCTTCAGCTTCCAGGCCGGCGCCGGCGGAACAACGCTTGGCTTCGCCATCTACCTGAAGGAAATGATGAAGGCGGCCGGCGTGAAGGCGCGCTTCATCCGCGGCGGCAGCACGAAGTACCTGGTCGAGATGCTCGAAGAGGGACTCACCGACTACATTCTCGACGGGCAGACCTTCGACCTCGACGGCGTCCGCAGCATGCGGGAGAACCCGCACCACCAGGACACGAGCCCGTTCACGAGCTACAACTGGCACGGCAAGGGCTGCTTCGCCACCTTCATCGACGCCGTGGTGCTGGGCGCCACGGAGGTGGACGTCAACTTCAACGCCAACGTGGTGACGCACTCCGACGGCCGGCTGCTGCACGGCATCGGCGGCTGGCAGAACTGCCTGAGCGGCCGCTGCGTCATCCTGCCGATCCCGAGCATGCGCGATCGCATACCCGTGATCCTGGACGAAGTGACCACGGTGGTCGGCCCCGGCGAACTGATCGACGTCATCGTGACGGAGCGCGGCATCGCCATCAACCCGCGGCGCCAGGACCTCATCGACGCCACCAGCGACAGCGGGTTGCCCATCCGCCCGATCGAGGAGATCAAGGCCGAGGTCGAGCGCATGTGCGGCGGCGCCCCGGCCAAGCCGAAGCGGCAGGACAAGGTCGTCGCGGCCATCAAGTGGGTCGACGGCACCGTGATCGACTGCGTGCGCGCCGTGGCCGAATAGGGGCAAAGCGGCGGCTGGCAGTACCAACTTGCCGAGCTGCTTCAGCGGTCATCCTGAATATAAGCTCAGCGCCGGACGCGTTGGTCCGGCGCTGTAGGTCGAGCGAATGTTCTGTTGCTGCGATCCGAGCACTACCGACGGCGGTGCAGCAGGAGGCCGCCGATAAGCATGAGCGTCAGCGTGGCCGGCTCCGGGATAATCCGGATAACCTTGTCCTGGCCGAAGACGGTGGCGTATAGGGCCCCGTCGGGCCCGAACTGCATGTCATAGGTCGTCGTGTCGAAGCCGGTTCCGATGACGGTGACGTTGCCGAGATCGTCAATGCGAATCAGTTCGCCGGTGGCGCGCTTGAGGCCGTAGAGATACGTGCCCCATACACCTCCGCCCGGCCCGAAGGCGAGGTTGGTGAACCCCTCCCCCAATCCGGTGACGAACGAATCGTCAATTAGTGTGCCGAAGGAGTCATAAATGCGAATGACGCCGTCATTGCCAGCTGAGTAGACATCGTCGTTTGCGTTCAAGGTGGCGAACGAGGGCACTGGCATGTCGAACAAGTGTGTCGGCTCGGCTCCGGTGGTCTGCCATACGTCACCGAGATCACCGATGATGAGTAGCCGGCCCGTGCCGTCGAACATCAGGTAATTGGGATTGACGATAGTGGTGGTGGCAAAGATATCCTGGATTGTCTCATCCGGCCTGATGCCCGAGACGTGAGAGATGATTGGCAGTCCGCCGTGGACCGCGCCGGCAACGAGCACCGATCCCGGGGTATCAGCGATCCAGCCATAGGCATCAAAGAGCACGGCATCCGGATCGCTGAGCGGAGCAACCCCGTATTCGACGACCGGAGCGCCGCCGACCCCGATTCTGTGGATCTTAACAGCATCGCCCGTGGTCCCGCCGGAGCCCGTGTTGTCACGGCCGGTATACATCACGCCATCAGGCGCGATAGTAAGATTGACCGGATCAGCCACATAGGCGTAGTCCTCGACGATGAAGCCGGGGACAACCTGCGCCATCGCGGGGAGTGATATCAGCAAGGCAACGCTTGCAACACCCATTGTTCGTAGTTTGATCTTCATTGCTCGATTCTCCCTCAAAGGCCGGCAAACACCGGCGGTCCCAACGACCATGCAATCAAACGCACTTCCGCAGCCACGAACAGACACGCAGCAGCGCCGTCCGGCACCGCGGCGCCCCTGTGGGGGTTGCTGGCGACTCGCCTCCGAACTGTCACTGACTTCATTATAGGCGCTTTCAGCATGGTTCGTGGGGGAATCTGGGACATGCTAACGAATCACCCCGCCGCCCCACCCGGCTGGCAGCTACCGGCCGAAAGACGCGCACTCTGCCCGGTATCCTAAGTAGTTGCTTGATGGCTGGTTGCGCGGTGGCCAACAAACCGGCAGCCGGGAACCGCGCGGGATCCCGGCTGCCGATAGTGCTCAACATCGTTCAGCGAATGCTAGGCGTCCGGGGTGCCCTCCTCGGGCTCCGACTCCTCCGGATTAAGTTCGCTGGTCGGCTCAGTCCGCTTGAAGAGCACGTTGTGAATATCGTCCATCGACAGGTTGTCGCTGGGCCCGTGCAGGCCGCCGCGCCGCTTCCGTTCCTTCTTCTGGGCCTCGGCCTCGCCAGGCTCGGCGCCCTCGCCGGCCCAGTCGGCCCGCTTCTTCGAAAGGCCGATCTTACGTTCGACGGTGTCGACCCGCAGGATCTTCACATCGATCTCGTCGGAGATCTTCACGACATCCTGTGGATTCTCGACCTTGTGATCGGCCAGTTCGGAAACGTGCAATAGCCCTTCCAGGTCGGGCTCGAGCTCGACGAACACGCCGAAGTTGGTGATCTTGGTGACCTTGCCGCGGATGACCATGCCGGGCTGGTAACGCTCGGGGACGGCGCGCAGCCAGGGGTCCTCGGTCATCTGCTTCAGCCCCAGCGCGACACGCATCTTCTCCTGATCCACGGTCAGGACGACGCAGCGCAGGCGGTCGCCCTTCTTGATCATCTCGGAGGGGTGACTGACCTTCTTGGTCCAGCTCATGTCGCTGATGTGGAGCAGGCCGTCGATGCCTTCCTCGATTTCCACGAACGCCCCGTAGTTCGTCAGGTTGCGGACCGTGCCCTCGACGACCGTGCCCGGCGGATACTTCTGCGAGACCGTCGTCCACGGGTTGACCTCGGTCTGCTTCATGCCGAGCGAGATCTCCTGCTTGTCCTTGTTGACTTCGAGCACGACGACCTCGATCACGTCGCCCAGCCCGACCACCTCCGAGGGGTGGTTGATGCGCCGGGTCCAGCTCATCTCGGAAATGTGCACCAGGCCTTCGACGCCCGGCTCGAGCTTGACGAAGGCGCCGTAGTTCATGATGTTCACGACCTCGCCGCTAACGTGATTGCCCACGGGGTAGCGTTCGGCGACGCGCTCCCAGGGGTTCTCTTCCTTCTGCTTGAGGCCCAGGGCGATCTTCTCGCGGTCGCGGTCGATATTGAGGATCTTGACCTCGATGCTCTCATCAATCTTCAACATCTGACTGGGATGATCGATGCGATCCCAGGACATATCCGTGATATGCAGCAGCCCGTCGATGCCGCCCAGGTCGACAAAGGCGCCGAAGTCGGCGATGTTCTTGACGGTGCCCTGGCGGAGCTGACCCACCTCGATCTCCGCCATGAGCTTCTCTTTGGCGCGGGTGCGCTCCTCCTCGATAAGCTTGCGGCGGGAGATGACGATATTGCGTCGCTCCTCGTCGATCTTGAGGATCTTGGCTTCGATTTCCTGCTCGATGAATTCGCCGATGTCGGCCGGCCGACGGATGTCAACCTGCGAAGCCGGGAGAAACACGAGCACGCCGATGTCCACCAGCAGGCCACCCTTGATTTTGCGGAGGACGCGGCCCTTGACCGTGTCGCCTTCCTTGGTCGTTTCGACTATGCGGCGCCAGTTCAGGATCCGGTCGGCTTTGGCCTTGGAGACCAACACCATGCCGGTTTCCGATTCAACCTCTTCGACCAGCACTTCGATCTCGTCACCCACGTCAAGGCCGGAGGCGTCCTTCCATTCGTCCAGGCTGACAATGCCCTCGCTCTTGAGGCCGATGTCGAGAATGACGTCGCGGTCGGCGATGCTGACCACCCGGGCCTTGATGATCTTGTTGGGAGCGAAGTCGCCGACGGTGTCCTGGAGGGCCTTGTCCATGACCTCGCCGCCGAAGTCGTCGCCGAAGGCTTGCTTCAGCTCGAAGTCGAGTTCGTCGTCGGTCACCTTGATGGAGTCGAGCAGTTTGGGGTCAAGCATGCGTCAATCCTACGCAAAGGCACAGAGAAGAAAAGCGCAGACCCAGCGGGGACGCCGGATCGGTCGCCAGGAGGGGATAAACAGGTCTATCCCTGCCCCTTGCAGCAGAACACCTGCCGCCGCCTAAGGGGCGAATCCAAGTAATATACTTGGCTAATAGACCCCCCGCAACCCGCCGGGCGGATTGAGCACCAAGTCTGTCCGAAAAGGGTTCCCCCGCGGGACCCGGGCCGAACCCATGCGGTACACGGTGGACGTGTTGGCAGTAGGGCGGGTGTCGGCAGCAGCACGCCGGTGAGGCACCGGCGGCCGGTGTGAGGGTGTACAGGGCGGCTTCGCCGGGTAGGACGGGCTGCTGAGGGGCAGGGACCGCCCCAAGCAGACCCTGTATCGGGGGTGCGGCACGGGTTCGGCGGGGTGGCGTTCGCCGGGTGGGGATTCGGCTGTCAGCAGCCGGACGGGGCTCGTGGGCGCGGTCGGCGAGACTTGGCTCGTCGCGTGTCGGCTTGGTCGGACACCATTGTGTACCGGGGCCGATGGCACGGCGCTTCTGAGGCGTCCGGCTGCCCGGGGCCTCTGTATT
>CAZJYX010000031.1:0-47958 GCA_964550375.1 uncultured Planctomycetales bacterium
CGCAGATCGCGGGTCCGGGCATCACGGCGGGGAACAACGCGGTTCTCTGGCTGCGACATCGCGTTCTGGGGCGTTGGGTGCCACTGCTGCGGAGTGGGGATGAGTTGGATGGGCGGACGATCTACGCGGAGGACGAGGGGGAGATGGCCCGCTACTGCCACCCTACCGGTGGCAGCGACGGGCAGGGGCAGAGCTTCAATGATCTGGGGATGCTGGTAACGCGGGTGGAGTTCGCGGATGGGACGCATGGGATCTACCGGATCTCGCCGCCGGTGTTTGGGGATGGGGATGGGGATGGCGTTGTGGACGAGAACGACTGGGCGTTGCTGCTGGATTGCTGGACGGGACCGGCAGGCAGCGTGACGCCGGAGTGCGCGGTCTTCGACCTGGACCTGGACGGTGACGTGGACCTTATCGATCAGCAGATGTTTCAGCAGTTGTCGTGCCAGTGATCTGTCAGGCGGGGTGTTGGCGGCGGTTGGCGGCGAGGGGAGGAATTGGCGGTATTTGTGGCGGATCTGGCGGCGGCTGCTACAGAATTTGCCGGGACGCCGGCGGGTACTGATATGGCGGCGCTGCTGGGGGAGTTTGAGTAGCGGCGAGTTCTGACGGCCGCGGAGTATTGGGTTAGGTCATGTGGCGGGCCGGGTGAGGGTTGCGAGGCCCTTGCCCGGCCCGCGGCGTGGTTGCGGGGCGGGGGTTTCCCGCGGCGCCACGAGCACAAGGCGATCGCTGGGCCGTGACGTGTCGTCGCCATCCCGATCCGCTGGGTTTGGACGGGTTGTCTGCCGCGGCGTGCGGTACACTACGTCATCAGGTAGCGTAACGGGCTGCGCCGGCCCCGGAAATGGTCCGCATCTACGAGGAACGAACCGTGCAGCAATTCACGAACGAGGTTCTCACCGAACTCCTGGCGGCCCATCCGGCCCCCTGCATCTCGCTGTATCAGCCCACGCACCGCCGCCGTCCTGATACCGCCCAGGATCCCATTCGTTTCCGCAATCTGCTGGCCGACGCCGAGCGGTCACTGCGACAGAACTATCCCGGCCGCGACGTGCGGACGCTGCTCAGCCCGCTGCGCGCCCACGAGCGCGATTCAGCGTTCTGGGACAATCAGTTGGATGGGCTTGCGGTTTTCGCGGCGCCGGATTCGTTGCGAATCGTCCAGTTCCAGCGCCCCGTGCCGGCCCGCGTGGTGGTCGCCGACAGCTTCCACCTCAAGCCGCTGCTGCGCATCACACAATCGGCTGACCGCTTCCGCGTCCTGTGCCTCAGCCGCGAGCACGTTGCACTTCACGAAGGGAATCGCTACGTCCTCGACCCGCTGGAATTGGGCGATGTCCCGCGCAGCCTGGTCGCAGCACTCGGCGATGAGCGTACCGAATCGCACCTGACCGTGTCCTCCTACGGCGGTGCCGGCGGGCCGGGCATGCACCACGGCCACGGATCGAAGAAGGACGAGGACGACGTCGACCTCGAGCGCTATTTCCGCGTCGTGGACCGGGCCCTGCAGAAGCACTTGGCCGGCAGCCCGGCACTACCGCTGATGTTGGCTGCCCTCCCGCACCACCAGGCGGTCTTTCGCCGCATCAGCAAGCACACGAATCTGGTCGCGGCCGGAGTTGACGCCCATCCCGACAGCCTGAACGCCGAACGCTTGCGCGCCGCCGCGTGGAAGATTCTCGAGCCGGAGTATCAGTCGCGACTCGCAGGACTGACCGAGCGCTATCGCCTCGCTCAGTCGCGCAGCGCCGGCTCCGACGACGTCGCTCAAATCGGTCCGGCGGCCGTTCAGGGCCGCGTGGAGCTACTGCTGCTGGCAGCGGAAAGCCATTCACCCGGCCGGATCGATCCCGCCACGGGCGCGGTAACGCTTGGCACGGACGCTGATCCTGAGCTTGATGATGTGTTCGATGATCTCGCTGAACGCGTTTTGGCCACCGGCGGCACAGTGTACGTCGTGCCCGCCGAACTCATGCCGTCGCAGACCGGCGCCGCGGCGATCTTCCGGTTCTGATCTCCCGCCGCACCCCGATTCGCGCGAGCCGGAATGTCATGACCCAGGCGCAGTTGCTCATCGTCGCAATCCTCAGCGCCACAGTCGCCCTGTTCCTCTGGGGTCGTTGGCGTCACGATATGGTGGCGGTAGGGGCGTTGCTGGCCTGTGTGCTAGGCGGGCTGGTCGCGCCGGTCGCGGCCTTCAGTGGTTTTGGCCATCCGGCAGTGATCACGGTCGCGTGCGTTCTGGTGCTAAGCCGCGGTCTGCAGACCTCCGGCGCCGTCGATGTCCTGACGCGGCGCCTGCTTCCGGGCCAGGCCGGACCAACGCTCACGATAGCGGCGCTGACCGGCGTCGGCGCCCTGTTGTCGGGATTCATGAACAACGTCGGGGCACTCGCCCTGCTGTTGCCCGTTGCGGTCCAGATTGCCCGACGTCAGGACTTGCCGCCCGGGCGCGTCCTGATGCCCCTGGCCTTCGGATCGATCCTCGGCGGCATGACCACGCTGATCGGCACGCCGCCCAACCTCATCGTGGCGGCCTTTCGCGGTCAATCCGGGGCGCCCCCTTTCGGCATGTTCGACTTCACGCCCGTGGGGCTCGCGGTGGCCGGCCTCGGCGTCGTGTTCATCGTGCTGGTGGGCTGGCGACTGGTGCCGGTTCGCCGACAGACCGGGGCCGACAGCTTCGACATTGGGGCGTACGTCACCGAGGCCCGTGTATCCGCCGACAGCAAGGCTGTGGGGAAGCGCCTGCGCGAGATCGAGCGCGTGCTGGACGACGCCGACGCGCAGGTAATCGGACTGGTGCGCAACAGTGTGCGTGTCACCGCGCCGCATGCCGGGCGGGTGGTGCTGGCCGGGGACATTCTTGTGCTCGAGGCGGACGCTGAGGCGTTGGCGAATGCTCTGTCCAGCCTGGGCCTGCAACTGGAGGCAGCCAGGTCGGAAGAGACCGAGCCGGACGACGATCCGACTGAAAAGGCTCAACCGCAGCCCCACAGCGCAGCACCCGCAAACGCGCGGCAACCGCAGACCCGCGACGGCAAGCAAGCCAAGGAAGCGACTGAGAAGGAGACCGAGAAGCCTGAGCGCTCGGACGACGTCGTCATCATGGAGTTCGCCGTGCTGCCGGCGTCCATGCTCGAGGGAAGATCCGCCAGCGGCATGCTGCTGCGGACGCGCTACGGCATTAATCTTCTGGCGGTTTCTCGTCAGGGGCGGCGTTCGCGGGCTCGGCTGCGGGCCTTGCGATTCAAAGGCGGCGACCTGCTGCTGATGCAGGGGCCGCCCGAAGCGCTGGCGGAGTTTGCCGCCAACTGGAGCTGCGTGCCGCTGGCCGAGCGCGCGCTGCACTTCCCCAACCGGAGGCGGGCGCTGGTCGCGAGCATCATTCTCGCCGCTGCGGTTGCTGTGGCGGCGCTCGGGTTGCTGCCTGCGGCAGTCTCGTTTGCGGCCGGCGTGCTGGCCTCGATGGTGTTCCGAACCGTGCCGCCCCGCGCCGTATACGATGCCATCGATTGGCCGGTGATCGTGCTCCTCGCCGCCCTGATCCCCGTCGCTGGCGCAATGGAGTCGAGCGGTACCGCCGCCCTAATCGCCAACTTCCTCTTGGACAGCGTGGCACGCGGTCACGCTCTTTGTGCCCTCGCGCTAATCCTCGTCGTCACGATGACCTTGTCGGACCTGGTTAACAACGCCGCGACCGCCGCCGTTATGTGCCCGATTGCCGCGGGAACCGCCGGCGCCCTGGGCGTGAATACCGAGCCGTTCCTGATGGCAGTAGCAGTCGGCGCCTCATGCGCCTTCCTCACGCCGATCGGCCACCAGAACAACACCCTCATTCTCGGGCCGGGTGGGTTCAAGTTCGGTGACTACTGGCCGCTCGGGTTGCCCCTGCAGATCCTCGTCATCGTCGTGGCGGTGCCCACGATCATGTTCGTGTGGTCGCTTTAGCGTTCGCGCGGCTCCACGTCAGCCGCACATGCCACGACCGCTGCGGCTGCGCTCCCGAACCGGCGAAACTCTCGTCGTCCGGGCCCGTTGGGGGACCGACGCGCGGCCGCCGCCGCGCGATTGACCCCGGTCGGGCCCCGTGGTATCCCTTTCGCATGAGATCCCACGATACAGTTGCCGTCCTCGATTTCGGCAGCCAGTACTCCCAGCTCATCGCCCGCCGCGTGCGCGAAAACCACGTCTACAGCGAACTGCTGGACCCGCGGACCCCGCCCGCCCGCCTACGCGAAATGGGCGCCCGCGGCATCATCCTCTCCGGCGGACCGTCCAGCGTTTACCACGATGCCGCCCCAACCTGCGACCCCGGTATCTTCGAGCTTGGCATACCGATACTGGGCATCTGCTACGGCATGCACGTCGCCTGCCGGATCCTTGGCGGCGACGTCCGCGCCGGCGCCGCCCGTGAATACGGCCGGGTTCGGCTCCAGATCGGCCGGCCGGAGGGCGTCCTGGCCCACTTGCCGGCGGAAACCTCCGTCTGGATGAGCCACGGCGACATCGTCACCCAGGTCGCCGATTGCTTCGAACCCCTGGCACACACGGACGCCTGCCCCATCGCGGTCGTGCGCCACAAGCAGCGCCCCGTCGTCGGCGTCCAGTTCCACCCCGAAGTGACCCACACCCCACAGGGCACCCAGATCATCCGCAACTTCCTCTACGACTTGTGCGGCTGCCGGGGCGACTGGCGCGTCGAGGACGTCATCGAAACCGCCGTCGAGCGCGTCCGCCGCCAGGTCGGGCCGGAAGAACGCGTCATCTGCGGCCTGTCGGGCGGCGTGGACAGCAGCGTAACCGCCGCCCTGGTCCACAAGGCCATCGGCGACCGGCTGATATGCATCTTCGTGGACAACGGCCTGCTGCGCCGCCGCGAGGCCGAACTGGTCGAAGCCACGTTCTGCGGCCACTTCGGCATGCAGTTGCGCGTCGCCCAGGCCGCTGAGCGCTTCCTCTCACGCCTCGCCGGCGTATTGGACCCCCAGCAGAAACGCCGCATCATCGGCCACGAGTTCATCCAGGTCTTCAAGGATGAGGCGACCGCCATCGCCGGCGCCCGCTTCCTGGCACAAGGTACGATCTACCCTGATGTAATCGAGTCCGGCCACGGCCACGCCGGCCACACCGCCGTCATCAAGTCGCACCACAACGTGGGAGCCCTGCCGGCCGAACTCGGCTTCGAGCTGGTCGAGCCGTTGCGGCTGCTGTTCAAGGACGAGGTGCGCCAAGTGGGCCTGGCGCTCGGGCTGCCCGAAGACCTGGTCTGGCGGCATCCCTTCCCCGGCCCCGGCCTGGCGGTGCGCATCGCCGGCGACATCACGCCCGAGCGGCTCGAGCTGCTGCGCTCGGCCGACGAGATTCTCCTCGAGGAAATCACCGCCGCCGGCTGGTACGGCAAGATCGCCCAGGCGTTCGCCGTGCTCGTCCCGGTTGCCAGCGTCGGCGTCATGGGCGACGGCCGCAGCTACGAGGGCCAGAGCCTGATAGTGTTGCGCATGGTCGAGTCCAGCGACTTCATGACGGCCGACTGGGTGCACATCGATTACGACGTGCTGGCCCGCATCAGCAATCGCATTATCAACGAAGTGCCCGGCATCAATCGCGTCGCGTACGACGTCTCCAGCAAGCCGCCCAGCACGATCGAGTGGCAGTAGCCGAGCGCGCGGCTCGCCGCGCCGCCGGCGTATCATGGGGCAGCCATGAGCCAGACTGACACACCCCTGCGCTTCGGTATATGTGGCCTGGGCTTCATGGGGCGCACGTACTTCGCCCACCTGCATTCCCACGCGCGGGCCCGCGTCGTGGCCGTCTGCGATCGCGACGCCGCGCGGCGCGCCGGCCGCTGGCACGCCACCGGCAACATCGCCGCGCCACAGGCGAACCAGTCCGACCTGCGCGGCGTGCGGGCCTATGCGACGCCGGCCGAGCTGCTGCGCGATCCCGACGTTAACGCCGTCGCCGTGACCTTGCCCACGCCGCTGCACGCCGACACGACCGCCGCGGCGCTGCGCGCCGGCAAGCACGTGTTGTGCGAGAAGCCGATGGCCCGCGACCTGGCCGGTTGCGATCGGATGATCGCGGCCGCCGAGCAGGCCCGTCGCACGCTCATGATCGCCCACTGCATCCGCTTCTGGCCGCAGTATGAGACCATCAGCCGACTGGTCGCCGATGCCCGCATCGGCGCCGTCCGCTTCGCCAAGCTGGCCCGGCTGGCCAGCGCCCCGCAGTACTCTGAGGGCAACTGGCTGATGGACGGCGCTGCCAGCGGCGGGGCCCTGCTCGACCTGCACGTGCATGATGTGGACTTCGCCCAGGCCTTGCTGGGCGTTCCCCAATCGGCCCGCGCGCACGGCCGCCACGGCCCTTCCGGCCAGATCGACCACGTCGTCGCCCTGTATGGCTATTCCGACGGCCGCTACGCCATCCTCGAGGGCGGCTGGACCTACCACGCCCCCTGGCCGTTTGAGATGGCTATCACAGTCTGCGGCGAACTCGGCACGCTCACCTGGAGCTCCGCGCGCGGCGACCGCGTCTGCCTCTATTCCGGCGGGGAGCAGCCTGAGCGAATTGAGTGCCCCAGCCAAACCGGCTGGCAGCGGCAGCTCGACTACTTCATAGACTGCGTGACGCACGGCCGACCGGTGGAACGCTGCCCGCCGGCCTCCTCCCGCACCAGCCTCGCCCTGGCCTTGCTGGAACGCGAGTCAATCGATACCGGAACTGAGATCAACGTCCGATCTTGGTTGTCTGCTCGGCTGCCATCCGAAACGGCGTGACAAAACCCGCAGCTCGCAGTTGACATTCTCCGTGATCGCTCCCGTAGAATGTGCATGAGGGTAGCAGTACTGGCAGCTCTGTTCGGCTTCGCTATGGTCGGGTGTGCCCGCCCACGCGCTGTCGGTGTATGGCTACCCGCAGAACGGCGTGTTGACCGGGCCGAACGCGCTTCATGCAACTTGGCTCTTGGCCCATCCGCCGAACACGTGCGGGTGGCGACCAGCCTGGGTCGGGGGCGCGGACCGTCGGTCGAGACGGGTTACCGTCTGGAAGACGTGTCGTTCTTCTCGGACGTGCAGTACGACGACCAGTTCTTCTATGATCGCTATGGCGGCCATTCACGCTCCGCCACGACCGTAAGAACGGCAGTAGTGCTGCGTTGAGCGGCCCAGTGGCCCGGCTCGGATCGCCGGGGGCGCGAATATTGGACGCCCACGACACCGGCAGCCCCGGTCCCACGGCCCCAGTTTCGCGGAGCGGCCGCCTGAGAATTGTCGAGGAAAGTGATTTGCCTTGCGGAATACGGCGCCTAGGATTAATCGTCTCGGGCTCCATCCTAAAACGGCCTATCAGCGTGGATTTGGATTTTGGACGCATTTGAATAGCCGACGACATCCGTCGGCGGTAATTACTGAGTACGGAGGAGACCATGAAACTGCGATCAGCACCTATCGTCGGATGCATCACACTTGGTTTGATGTTGGCAATGGATGTCAAATGTGATTACAAGGACGCCCTGGGCGCCGGCCTCCTGGATGGCCTCTGGTTTGCGGCGGCCATGAACGCTTCCCAGCAGGGCGACCGCCAGCTCCAGGGCGAGTTGGACGAACTCCAGGGCGACATCGATGAGCTGCAGGCCGGCCAGCAGCAGCCGGGCGTACCCGGCGCTGACGGTGCCGATGGCGCCGACGGCCAGGACGGCGCCGACGGCCGAGACGGCGCCGACGGCCAGGACGGCGGCAACTGCTGGGATGATATCGGCGACTTCAACGAGGACGGCGTACTCAACTCATACGACTGCCTCGACTACATGCAGGCCGGCGGTGACGAAATCGTGGTCGCCCGGGGCTTCATCGACAGCTTCGGGGTTATCCATCGTGGGACCAATATATTGGATGCCAGCTTCGTCGATGTCGGCGAATACGACGTCGTCATTGACCTGAGTGGTTCGCGCACCGACCTGAGCGACCCCACTCTGAAGCCCATCCACTTCCCCGTCTTGTTGACCGTGTACGCGACCAGTTCCGACCCGTTGCCCTGGTCTGACAATATCAGCGCTCTCGTCGCCCACTACAAGTTCGACGAGGCCACCTCGCTCGACCGCACGAACCGCACGCTGACCACGCGCGTGTACATACTTGAGGCCCAGACCGGCGAACCCGTCGGCGCCAACTTCAGCATCATGGTCCTGGAGCCGTGACAGCTATCTGCTGCTGACTAGGTGCTTCGCGGGCGGCGTCGGTCTCGAACGCGACCGACGCCGCCGGTTTCACCTCACGCAACACCCGCTCAATTCTCCGCACCCGCTCCGCCGTCGCACCGCCGGTACACGAAGACAGTCTTGTCGGCCCAGGCGATCGGGCTCGGACGCGTTTCCGCCCGGGGAAACCGCACCACCAACTCATACCAGCGCGTCCACCACGCGCTCCCGCTGGCCACTTCCCGGTCGGCCGTGAATACCAGCCAGCGCGGCAAATCCTCCGCCTCAAACCCGGCCGGCTCCACTGTCGGCAACCATACTACCGTGCGCCTCGCGAAGTCCAACGGCGGTACGGCGAAGGGCGCCGGCTCCTGCAGCACACCGACCGCGTCATCCGCCCCGACCTGTGCTTGCAGGTAGCGGCCCGCCTCGTGCCGCGACTCGTGCCAACCGCCGGCGTCCACGCCGAAAGCCCGAATATACGCCGGAGTCGGCATGCTCAAGAGCGCCAGGCCACCGGCCACCAGGGCGATAACCGGACGCCGCCGGGCAATCCCCGCCAGCAGGATGCCACCCGCCACACACAACAGACTCACCGGCAGAATCAGGAAGCGCGCGTACTCGGCCGGCTTGTCGGCCCCCAACGCCACACCGATCACCGCCATCACCACAGCCGCCGCGCCGCCGATCAACGTCTCACGCCACCGGGCGCGCAGCAGCACCACCAACCCCAGCAGCCCCAGAATCAGCAGCCCCAGGCCGCAACCCTCGGTCAGCAGTTCAGCCACGCGAACCAGCCCCACGTCCGCGCGCGCCAGTTGGCCCGCGTACATCGCCCGCGAGTTGTCCAGGTTGCTCGCCAGCGACGCGCGCCGGAACATGAGATTCAGCGGGATGTACGGATTGGTGATCACGAGCACCAGCGCCGCCAGGCCGGCGGCGGCCAGCAACCCCCGCGCCCGGCCCCAGCGGTGAGCAGGCCGGCTTCGGCCGCCGGCCGCACGCCGCGCCACGACCAGCGCCGGCCACAGGGCGGCGGCCACAATGCCGGTCAGAACCAGCCCCGCTGCGTATCCGGCTTGCAGGCCCATGCGCAGTGCGTCGCGCCGCCGACCACGGGCATGGTAGTCCAGCGCGCTGAGCGTGGCCCACACAACCAGGCACGCGGCCGGCACGTGTGGCTTGGCTTCCAGCGCACCCGTGATCATCACCGGCGTGCAAGCCAGCAGGAGCAGCGCCAGCCAGGCCGCGGAGCGCCCGCCCGCTCGCCCTGCCAGCTTCCAGACCCCCACCAGCAACGCCGCGCCGAGAAGCAGTACCACGGCCCGCGCCACTACGTAGAACAGCGCGAACAGCTCCGGCTGCTCCAGGTACACGCCGACGTCCGTGCTAAGCTGCGTGACCCCCACTAATGCGGCTCCCCCAACCGTAACGGCCATCAGGTAGATGAACCCGCCGCCATACTGATAGAGCTTCGGATCGAAATCCCATTGGCGCGGCTGCATGCGCTGCAACGCCATGAACGTGATCATCTCGTCCGGCTGGCGCGTATACAGCCGGTAGCGTCGCAGGATCTCCGCGCGGGCCGGCTCGTCCGCGGTGAGCACCACAAGCTGATCACGGCGCGCCAGCGGGTTCAAATCAGTGTCGGCTCCGGCGGCCCGCTCCCGCCGCTCCTGCAAAACCCTGGCCGCGTCATAGCGTTCGGCGGGCCAGGCCGGCCCTCCGCCAAACAGCAGCTCATCGCGGCTGCGGTCCGGGAGCCCCCAGCGCAGCAGCGGTGCCAGCAACAGGGCCCACAGCAGTGCCACGTGCCAGGCCGAGACGCGCCGCCGGCGACCACCCCACGGTCGCCGAACAGGCCGCTTGAGACGCTCCGCACGCACGTTCATGGCAGCACGACGTCGAGGATTCCGAGCGCCCCGAGCACCAGCCCGACCACGCCGTTAATCGTAAAGAACGCCACGTTGACGCGGCACAGGTCGCGCGGACCGACCAGCGCGTTCTCAACCACCAGCAGGCCGGCCACGATGGCCACGCCGCAGTAATACAGCAGCCCCAGCCCGGCCGCCTGCCCAACCCCGCCCAACGCCGCCACCGTAATCACGTGCAGCCCCCGCGCCAGCCATAGCGCCGGCCCGAGACCCAGCTCCGCCGGCAGGCTGCGCAGCCCGCTCTGGCGATCGAAGTCCACATCCTGGCACGCGTAGATGACATCAAACCCCCCGATCCAACACGCCACCGCGATCATCAGCAGCCCGGCCGGCCACCCCAGCGTCTCAGGCGAGATGGCGATCCAGGCCGCCACCGGCGCCAGCGCGATGACGCCGCCCAGGGCCAAATGTGACCAGCGCGTGAAACGCTTCGTGTAAGAGTATGCACACAGCAGCGCGACCACCGGACCGCACAGCACCAACGGCCAGACATTACCCAGCAACCACCAGAATGCGCCGCAGACCGCAACGAACGCGCCGCACGCTCCGCCGAAAAACCCCCAGGCGGCTGCCGGGCTGATCAGTCCGCGCGGCAGCGCGCGGTCGGCGGTGCGCGGGTTCTGTGCGTCGAAACGAACGTCGACCAAACGATTGAACGTCATCGCCGCGCTGCGCGCCGCCACCATCGCCAACACGATCAGCACGCCCTGGGTAACCGTCGGCAACGCCGGCCGCGCCGCCAGGAACATCGCCAGCAGCGCGAAGGGCAGCGCAAAGACGGAATGGCTGAACTTGATCATCTGCCCCCATGTCCACATGGTCCCGGCGAGTCCGCGCATTGGTCAGTCTCGTCTCACGCCGTGGGCGGCGCGCCGGCCGCCGGCCGCTCCGGATCCCAGCGCGTGTTAAGCTCGTGCCGGACGCCCAGCAGGTCGAGCACGCGTCCGACCACGAAGTCCACCAGGTCGTCGATGGTCCGCGGCCGCAGGTAGAAGCCGGGGCTGGCCGGACACACGACGGCGCCCGCCTGCGCGGCCCGCTCCATGTTCGCCAGGTCAATCCGCGAAAGCGGCATCTCGCGCGGCACAAGCACCAGCCGGCGCGCCTCCTTCAACGTCACCAGCGCCGCCCGCGTCACCAGGTTGTTGCCCAGACCGCCCGCCACGCCGGCCAGCGTGTTGCCGCTGCACGGACAGATAACCATGCCGTCCGTCGGAAAGGAACCGCTGGCAATCCGGGCGCCGATATCATCATGCGCGTACAGCGTGGCTTCGGCCGCACGGCCGAGCAGAGCCGGAACGGTGCATTCGTTCAAGCCAAGCTCATCAGCCAGCACCCGCCGACCCGCCGGCGAGATGATCAGGTGCAGGTGCGCATCAGCACCCGTGATGGCCTGCGCCAGCCGCCGGCCATAGCACGCTCCACTGGCACCCGTTATTGCCATGACAATCTGTCTCACGGCGCCGCTGCTCCTTCTGCGGCCGGCTCGACGGCGCGGAGCCGCGCTGCCGCTGCCCACGCCCAGTACGTACCATCAAAACGTCGCACGACTTCACGCAAGCGCGCAATCCCCTCCTGCCGGCGCTGCTCCGCGCTCTCCCCACGGGCCTGAATATCGAGCTCCCCCAACTGGAACATGGCCGCCGCGACGGCGTCACCATCAGGGAAATTGTAGATGCACAGCGCCAGCTTCGCGGCGCGTTCCGCCCGATCCGGCTGGGCCACCGCCCACGCCACGATCAGATTGTCGTATAACAGGGCGTCGCGGTAACGCTGCGCAAGGTTCAGAAGCTGCCGGCGATAGGCCGGCCGATGCGGGTCGAGCCGGGCCAGTTCCTGCAGCGGCGTCCGACCGTACTTCGGATCATGCCGGTTCTCCGCGACCAACTCGCGCAGCCGGTGCGCCTCGAACAGGTACGGCTCCGGGTCGAATCCCAGGCTGCGCTCCCGCTCCGACAACGACTGCCATTGCGGCGCGACCGGGCGCGTGCTGACCTGCGCCGGCGCACGTGTATCGCCTGCGGCCGGCAGGACCGCCAGCAGGTCGGTCGCTTCGTCCACCTCGCCGCGCCGCAGGTGCAGTTGCGCCAGCCGCAGCCGGGCGGCGATGGCAAAAGGCGAGTCAGAGTAGCGGTTCAGCAGCGGCCGCCAGGCCTCTTCCGACTGCGCGTGCGGGTAGTCGCTGTACAGCTCACGGCGCAGCGGATTCGTCGGCGGCTGCGTCTTGCGAATATCCAGCCGCGAATCGAGCACCGAAGCTTGTATGAACAGCACATGCGGAATGTAGCGGCTTCGCGGATGGTCGGCGATGAAACGCCGGCAGGACTGGTACGCCGCCCGCCGCTCCGCCAGGTGTTCCTTGACCAGCCGCCGCGCCAGTCGCTGGTGTAGTGCCAGCAAGTGTTCCGGCTGCCCGAACCAGACACCCAGCAGTTGCTGGCGCAACGGCTCGTCCAGATCGGCGTCGAGCAACTCGAAGATCTTGTCCGTCACTTCCCGAGCGCCGAACCGGTTCGAGCGCGGCCCGTATTCCGCCTCCAACACTCGGTAACTAACCTCGTCGAACCCGACGTACAGGTAAAACAGAACCGCCGGCGTCGCAAACATCACCGCCATTACCGGCGCCACCGCCCCGGGCCGGTAGTTGACGACCCGCGCGATCAGCAGAATCGTCCCCACCATCGCACACGCCGCCAATATCGCCAGAATCCATGGCGCCAGCAGCAATAGCCGCTGGTCCGGCGAGGAGTACGTCCCGATCTGCTGCGGCGTGCCACGCGTCGCCAGATACAGGTACAGGATAACCGGCAGCATCCCGACCAAAGCCGCCCCAAACCGGAACGACAGCCGAAACGGCCGCACGGATGCCAGCATCCCGCTGCCGGCCAGCGTCACCGCCATCCAGGGCATGTGGGCAAAGACAAACACGGCCGCCACGAACGGCAATGCAAACGCGAATCCGTACAGAATCGCCACGGAAATCGGCACCGCCACGATCGATGCCACCAGGAGCCCGAGGACAACCCCGTGCATGGGGGTCTGCTCCACATTGATCGGGTACAGCACGAAATCGTTGAGATTCGGCGTCTGCTCGCCCCAGAATCTCATCGGAGCGGCGTAGCTTTCCCAGCCAAAGTCGAACGGCCGGGCCACATGCAGCCAGTGCGTGAAAATGCACAAACCGCAGTACAGCAGCAGGTTTACGAGTAGCAGGACGATCGCCCGCACTCGGTACTTCGGCTCCGACCGTGACCAGACGGTCTGGATCGGCGGCCGGTCGTCCGCCTTCCCCGCAACCGCGGTCGCCCGCTCGGGCCCAGGTGCGGCACCGCCCTCCGCGGCGTTCGGCCGCTCGGCCTGCGCAGGGCGCGACGGAATGGGATTATCGGCGTCGGCCATCGATCAACATGCTAATCGAAGCCGGATTCGTTGCAATCGCGGAGGGGGCGGCGGAAGCGCCCCAACGCCGACCGGCGCGCACCCCCACGCCATACCGCCAACGTCCCGGGCGGGATTCGAACCCACAACCTCTGGCTCCGGAGGCCAGCGCTCTGTCCAATTGGGCTACCGGGACCACGCTCCCAGACGTACGACAGTCTACTCGCCGACCCACACAAATCAAGTGGCGCTCGCCGTGTGGGCCCGACGGCCGCTTTTCGGATACACTTGCGCCGCTGCCTGGTGTGGCGGGTCGCGCGGCGTCGGCGCGGCGTCCGGCTTGGCCCACGGGCCCGCTCTGAAAGGGACTGAGCGTGGAATTGGGCTGGGAAGAGTTGGCACGTCTTCTGGCAGCTTGCGTCGCCGGGGCCATCATCGGCTTCGAGCGCGAACTGCACGACAAACCCGCCGGTCTGCGCACCAACGTGATGATCTGCCTCGGGGCGGCCCTGTTTACCATGCTGTCACTGCGCGTCGGCGGCGGCTCGGACCTCAGTGATCCCGGACGCATCGCCGCCCAGGTCGTTACGGGCGTCGGCTTCCTTGGCGCCGGCGCGATCATACAGTTCCGCGGCCAGGTCGTCGGCCTGACAACCGCCGCGACCATCTGGCTCGTGGCCAGCGTTGGGATGGCATTCGGCGCCGGCGCTTTCGCCATCGGCGCGGTCGCCACCCTGCTGACGATTGGCGTGCTCTTTGGACTCTCCTTCGTGGAGGAGGTCGTCGCCAACTGGCGCACCACCGCCAAGTTCGAGCTCGTGATGGAGCCCTCCCCCGAACTGAACCGCGCCGTCAAGAAGCGCGTCCGCGAACTCGGCCTCTACCGCCGCTCCTGGCGCATCAGCAAGACGTCCGACGGCTTCGCCGGCTACCTGGAAGTCACCGGACCCGAATGGGCGCTGGACGAACTGCACAAGCGCCTGATGCTCGAAGAAGGGGTCACATCCCTCGTGCGCCTATGACGGCTTGACGCGCGGCAGGCTGACGAAACGATTCCCCGCCACCACAAACCGCAACGGCAAATCGCTGGCCCGGCTTATGCCCACGCGCGGCCCGACCGCGATTTCCTCCGCCGACAACGGCGCGCCACCGTCCGCTATCCACAGCCGCCGGCCTGACGTCAGATCCCACCCGTCAAGCTCTCGGTCGATCGCCAGCGCCTCGCACAGCCGACCCGGCCCGCGCGCCAAGTCACGTGCCCGCTCCGTGCCCCGCTGGACGCTCATCAACTCGATCCCCGTCAACGGCTCGATCGCCCGAATCAACACGGCGCTCGCCACGCCCGCCGGCTCAGTAACCGCATTAAGACACCAGCGCGTGTGAATAATGTATACGTACGCATGCCCCGGCGGCCCAAACATCGACGCATTACGCCGCGTTTGGCCCCGGCAGGCGTGACACGCCGCGTCGTCCCGCGAAAGGTACGCCTCGGTCTCGACGATGCGCCCCGCAATCGTGCCGGCGCTGCTCGCACGCCACAGTACCTTGCCCAGCAGGTCGCGGGCTACCTGGGCCGCGTCACGGTCGTAGAAACTGCGCGGCAGCGGAACCGACCGGCTGACTCTCGACGTACTCAGTTCGTCGTACTCCATGAGCACCAGCACCACAACATCGGCCGCGCGAGCTTAATTGAACATGGCCGCCCCCGCGACCAGGACTGCCCCGACGGCCGCCCACTACCCATCCCGCGGCTCATCAAATCGGCACGGCAACTCCAGCGCTCGCCGCAGCCGCCGCAGGTACTCGCGCCGCGGGATCTCAATCGTCCCGAAACGCGCCAGGTGCGGCGTCGTCCACTGCGTGTCCACCAGCACGAAGCCGCGCTCTGCCAGGTGCCGCATCAGCGCTACCAGCGCCACCTTGGACGCCCCGCTCACCCGGTGAAACATCGATTCCCCGAAAAACGCCCCGCCAATCGCCACCCCATACAGCCCCCCCGCCAGCCCGTCGCCCTGCCAAGCCTCAACCGAGTGCACGTGGCCTTGCCGGTGCAGCTCACTGTAGAGCCCCAGCAACTCCGGCGTGATCCACGTGCCCTCCGCACGCTCGGCACAGGCCGCGATGACCTGCTCACATGCCGTATTCCGGCGCACTTCAAACACCCCCCGGGCCACAAGCTGCCGCACGGTGCGTGGTACGTGAAAGCGCCCGAATTCGAGAACCGCCCGCGGATCCGGGCTGAGCCAGAAAATCTCCCCAGTCTCATCGCCCATAGGGAAGATCCCCGCCCGATAACCGGCCAAGATCATTTCTGGTGTGAGCTCGGGCTGCATGGCCTGTCCAGGGCCGGATTCGGCGTTTATCAGCTTCCGCCGGCTACCCTCTGGTACACTGCGGCGAAGCGCCGTATGGTACCGTATTGCGCTAGGAACGAGGCCTATGTGCGGTTTACGAGATGGCGGACGCGCTCTCTTGCACCAGTAGTTGCAAAAAAACCACACCCGCCTGGCGGGTCTGGTACGACGACCTGCGCGCCCAGGTCGACGCCGCCATTGCTGCGCACGCGAAAAATCTCGAATCCACGCTAACGTCGCACAGCCGCCTGGGTTCCGCCGTACAATATTCGTTGGCCCTGCCCGGCAAGCGCTTCCGGCCCGTGCTCGTGCTGGAATCCTGCCGGGTCTGTGGCGGCGACCCCGGTACGGCCATGCCGGCGGCAATCGCCCTGGAGTGCGTGCACACATTCTCGCTGATCCACGACGACCTGCCGGCCATGGACGACGACGACTTGCGCCGCGGGCAGCCGTCCAATCACAAGGTCTTCGGCGAGGCCCAGGCCGTGCTGGCGGGCGACTACCTGGCAGTGCACCCATTTGCGACCCTGGCGTCCGAATACCCCGCGGAAGTCGCGTCCGACCTCGTCCGGACGCTCGCCTGGGGCACTCTCGGAATGATTGCCGGGCAGGGTGCCGATGTGGATGGAGAGCAGCGCGCCACGGATCCCGGACTAGTGGAGTTCATTCACCTGCACAAGACGTCCCGTCTGATCGAAACCGCCTGCCGGCTGGGTGCCCTTTGCGCCAGCGCCACGCCGGCCCAGCTCGACGGCCTGGCGTGTTTCGGCCGACACCTCGGGCTGGCCTTCCAGATTACCGACGATCTGCTCGACGTGACCGGCACCACCGAGACAGTCGGCAAGCAGGTTGGCAAGGACGCCGCCGCCGCCAAGCAAACCTACCCGGCGGCGTACGGCGTGGCGCAGAGCCGAGCCCGGGCCCGCCAGGAGATCGACACGGCCTTGGCAGCCCTGGCCCCATTCGGAACAACAGCGGCTAACCTCCGCGATTTGGCAACATACGTCGTTACGCGTGACCGGTAGTCGCCGCGGGGCAGCGCGCCGGTCAACCTTGGCAGCGAGGAAGCGTTTTGGCCCACGAAATTCTCGACACCATCAAGTCGCCGGCCGATTTGCGGCCTTTGTCGATAGAGCAACTCCAGATTCTCGCCGGCGAGATTCGCGCCCGGATCATTGAAGTCGTCTGCCAATGCGGCGGCCATCTGGCCAGCAATCTGGGTGTGGTCGAGCTGACCCTGGCGCTGCACCGTGTGTTCGACTTCCGCCGAGATCGCATCCTGTGGGACGTCGGCCACCAGTGCTACGTACACAAGCTCATCACCGGGCGGCACGCCGACTTCGACACGCTGCGCCAGGCCGGCGGCATCAGCGGCTTCCCCTGCGTGGCCGA
This sequence comes from uncultured Planctomycetales bacterium, assembly GCA_964550375.1. GTDB lineage: Bacteria > Planctomycetota > Phycisphaerae > UBA1845 > Fen-1342 > JAAYXS01. The sequence continues at coordinate 17,265 of CAZJYX010000031.1, forward strand.
GAGCGAATATGACCTCTTCGACGTGGGACACGCCGGCACGTCCATCCCGACCGCCGTGGGCCTCGCCCGGGGAGACTCGGCCCTGGGGCGCGACACGCGCGTCGTAGCGCTGGTGGGTGACGCCAGCATCGTCAACGGCGTGGCCTTCGAAGGGCTTAACCAGGCCGGCACGCTCAAACGCCAGTTCCTGACGGTCCTCAACGACAACTCGATGGGCATCGCCAAGACCCAGGGGGCGCTGGCCAAGTACATGGCTCGCTTCCGCGTCAGCAGCCTGTACGAAGAGGTCAAGGCCAAGGTCCAGGCGACTTTGCCCCGCGTGCCGCTCGTGGGCAAGAGCATGTATGACGCCTGGGAGTATCTCAAGGACAGCATCAAGGCCTCGGTCTCGCCTTACCAGATCTTCGAGCAGCTCGGCTTCATATATGTCGGCCCGGTCGACGGACACGACTTGTCCCATCTGATGGGCCTGCTGGAGCTGCTCCGCGACGTCGATCATCCCGTCCTCTTGCACGTGCACACCGAGAAGGGCCGCGGCTGCGACTGGGCCTCGCACGACCCCTGCGCCTTCCACAGCCCCGGCAAGCTGCGCGTCGAAGGCGAGTCCGTGACCGTCATCAAGAGCGCACGCAAGAGCTGGACCAGCGCCTTCGCCGATGCCGCCATCGAGCTGATCCGTCGCGATCCACGCGTCTTCACCCTGACCGCCGCCATGCCCGATGGCACCGGCATCGCCAAGGTCCGCGAGCAGTTCCCCGACAATTCACTGGACTGCGGCATCGCCGAGAGCTGCACGGTTGACGTGGCTGCCGGAATGGCCCGCGCCGGCCTGCGGCCCCTCGTCTGCATCTACTCCACTTTCCTACAGCGCGCCTTCGACCAGGTCTTCCAGGAGGTCGTGCTCCAGGGCCTGCCGGTCGGCTTCTGCCTCGACCGGGCCGGCCTCGTCGGCGGCGACGGCGCCGTCCATCACGGCTACCTCGACATCGCCTTCCTGCGGCCTTTCCAGGACATGGTCCTTATGGCTCCGGCGGACGAGCCCGAGTTGCTGGCCGCGCTCGAGCTCGGCCAGAAGCTCGACCGGCCGTACGTCATCCGCTACCCGCGCGACACCGTGCCGGACCCCTACGGTCCGCCGCCGCCGTTCTATCTCGGCAAGAGCCGCGTGATGCGCGCCGGCCGGGACGCCACCATCCTCGCCTACGGCACCGAGCTCCAATACGCCCTGGAGGCCGCCCGAGCGCTCGAGCCGGAGGGCATCTACCTCACGGTCGTCAACGCCCGCTTCGCCAAGCCGATCGATGAGGACATGGTGACGACGGCCGTGACGCTGGGTGGGCCGGTTATTACCGTTGAGGAGCATTCCGTCGCGGGCGGCTTCGGCAGCGCCGTGATCGAGACGGCCAACCGCTTGGGACTGCCCACTGATATGATCATTCGCCTCGGCTTGGCGGAAAACCGCTTCTATCGCCACGGCGCGCGCCCCGGCCAACTCGCCGAGGCCGGCCTCGACGCCGCCGGCATCGCCGCCGCCGTGCGCCGGGCCGTGCGCGCTGCACGGGCGGCACCCGGCGCGGCCGTACCCGAGCGCTTGCGCAGCATGGACGAGCCGGCCTAGAAACTGGCCCGGCGGTGCTTAGCGGTACGACCGGTGGAGTTCGCGCTATGGATGACTTCGTAGCCCGACATCTCGCGGGGGTCTCACGCACCTACGCCCTGCTCATCCCCATGCTGCCCGCGGCCTTGCGCGAACCGGTCGGGCTGGCCTACCTGCTGATGCGGATCGTTGACACGCTTGAGGACGCTAGCACGCTGTCGGACGAGCGCCGACGCCACCTCCTCGGACAACTCCAGGCCGTGCTGGCCGATTCGGCCACCGCCGTGCCGCCCGAGCTGACCGGGCCGATCGGTGATACGCCGGACGAGCGCGCCCTGATGGCCGACACGCCCGCCGTGTTCGCCCGCCTGCACTGCCTGCCGCCGGTTTACCGTGACGCCGCGCGGCACTGTGCTACTCAGATGATCCACGGCGTGTACGAGTTCCTTGACCGCAGTGCCCAGCGCGCCCGACCCTACCCGGCAATTCAGGACGTGGCCGAGTTGCGTTCGTACTGCTACTACGTGGCCGGCGTAGTCGGGGAGATGTTGTGCGACATGATGGCCCATTACCTCGACCGACCGCAGTTGCGCGGCGAACGCGAGCGAGCAGTCGACCTTGGTACGGGCCTGCAACTCGTCAACATCCTCAAGGACGCTCACCAGGACGCCCGCCAGGGCCGCCGCTACCTGCCGACGCCCACGGCCGGCACGTCCGCCGCTATCTACCAGGCGGTCTTGAGTGAAGCCCGGCGCAGCCTGGAGCGCGGAGCCGAATACGTCCTCGCACTGCCGGCCGACGCCGTTGAGTTGCGGTCCTTCTGCGGCCTGCCGATCGTCTGGGGCGCCCTCACGCTTGCCAACGCCGAGCGCGACGCCCGCCAGGCCAAGATCAGCCGCGCGGACCTGGCAGAGTCAACCACCCGCTTCCAGGCTTGCGCCGCGGATGACGCGGCTCTGCACGCCTGGTTCGACGACTTGCTGCGCGCCCCGGCCGTTCGCGCTCGCGCGTAGCGGCCCATGCCGGACTGCCGGTCCCGCACCCCGGCTTCAGCGCGAATTCGCAGCCCTGCACATCACGACTTGCGCCGCTTGCTGCGCCGGTAGCTTTCCACCAGCGCCGCCACGCGCCGAATGTGCTCCGGACCGATGCCGCAGCAGCCACCGATGATGTTCGCGCCCGCGTCGATCAGCGCCGGCACGTACGTCCCAAACTCCTCGGGCGACTGCTTGTAGACCGCCCGCCCGGCCTCCAACTCCGGCAGACCGGCGTTGGGCTTCACCCACAGCGGTAGCTTCGTCGCCGCCCGCAGCGCCACTATCGCCGGCAATGCGTACGCGATCCCGCTCCCGCAGTTGTATCCCACCGCGTCCACGCCGGCCGCCTCCAGCGCCGCGGCACAATCCTCCGCCTTCGCACCCATCATCGTCCGCGTTCGCTGCGGCCCCGAATCAAATGACATGCTCGCAATCACCGGCAGCTCGCACGCCCCCCGCACCGCCTCAACCGCCAGCAGAATCTCCTCCAGCTCGGAGAACGTCTCCAACAGCAGCGCGTCCGCGCCGCCTTCGGCCAGCGCCCGCGCCTGTTCCGCAAACGTCTCCGCCAGCATATCCGTACCCGCTTCACGCACCGCCAGGATCTTGCCGCTCGGCCCGATTGATCCGACGACCGCCACCTCGGCCGCGCCCACAGCCGATTTCACCAGCGCCGCCCCGGCCCGGTTAAGCTGCTCCACATCCACGTCCACGCCGCGCTGCGCCAGCATCAGCCGATTGGCCGCAAACGTGTTCGTCGTGATGAAACGCGCCCCGGCCTCGACGTACATGATGACCAGCGCTGCCACGAAGTGCGGCTGCTGCAAGTTCAGCAGCTCCGGCAGCTCCGTCGCCGGCGTGCCGCGCATGCGCAGTTGCGTCGACCAGCCGCCGTCCGCCACCGCCACATCATCACGCCACTGGCTCAGGTCAAGAGTCAACTCCGCTCCTTATCGACCGGGCTTCTGCCAGCGAGTATCACGCGCAGCCGGCGGCAAACCTCCGCCGGCTCACCGGCCCCCTCGTACGTCACCGGCCCATCATAGCCGACCGCCCGCAGCGCGGAGACGACCCCCGGCCAGTCAATGTTGCCCTCGCCCAGCCCACAGAAGCCGGCATAGCCCGGTCGGCTCAAGTCATAGTCCTTGGCGTGCACGCGGACAATTCGCCCGCCCAGCAGCGTGATCCAGTCCTCAGGGTACCCGTATGCCAGGCAGTTCCCCACGTCCAGATACACCCCCACGCACGGCGAGTTGACTTCATCGATCAACCCGGCCAGCTCCAGCGGCGACAGCAGGAAGCGGTTCCAGACGTTCTCCACCGCCAATGCAACGCCCCGCGCCTCCGCCTCGTGCCGCAACTCGTGCAGAGCCTCCAATGTCCGGTGCCACGCCTCCGCATAGCCGGTACGCGGCGCGACCTCGTCGGCGCGGCCGACGACGGCGGGGACCACCAGAACCGCTCCCGCTCCCGCGGCGACCGCCCGGTCCAGCAGGTTCACCGTCAATTCCAGCGCCCGGCGCCGCTCGGTTTCAGTGGAACTAGCGTAGTTGAACTGCCAGAACGCGCCCGTCGCCAGCCCGACGATCCGCAGGCCCAATTCCTCCGCCTGCCGGCGCACGGCGGCAAACTCCCGGATGGGAGCACCGGCACAAAGCGGCCCATCGTCCGATAGCACCAGCTCCAGGCCCGCGAACCCCGCCCGGGCCGTCGCCACCAACTGCTCATCAGGCGCCATGTTATCCGGCCACGTTCGGCTGTTCAGCGCTGTGTACATACCCGCCTCGGTCGGCGCACCAGGCCCGCACAACTCCACCTCACAAGCTTCCGACGATTATCCCCCCGCCGCCCGGCATAGAACAAGGCCGGCGGCGCCCACGCACCGCCGGCCGGTTCAGAGTTGCTTCTTTCTACCCCGCGGATCGCACCGCGGAGCATGGCTCCCTTCAATTCGCGAGCCGGCCGGCCGGCCGACCCGTGGCTCCACGATAGGAGTCTTCAAAACGCGGCCCGCGGCCGTCCAGTCGAGCTCGCCGGACCGCACGAATTCACCTCTCCGCGTTGCGTCCAGCACGCTGCACCGTATAATTCGCGGTCCTTGTCCGGCGCTGGTGCGGACGCTCCGATAGTTCGATGTCGTTGAGAGGACGCCTCTGATGCCCCTGGCCACTCCACGGGAACGAAAGGAGGTGCTGATGTATAAGCCGATTCCGAAGCGGATGTTCTTCACCCGCGGAGTTGGTAAGCACCGCAACAACCTGGAATCGTTCGAGGCCGCGCTGCGCAGCGCCGGCATCGCGCAATTCAACCTGGTCAAGGTCTCGAGCATCTACCCTCCCGGATGCAAGATCGTCTCGCGGCGAGTCGGTCTGTCAGAGCTGTCGCCCGGCCAGATAGTCTATTGTGTCATGGCCGACGCCCGCACCAACGAGCCTAACCGACTGGCCGCCGCCGGCATCGGCCTGGCCGTCCCGGCCCGTGGCGAGCAGTTCGGCTACATCTCCGAGCATCACGGCTACGGGCTCACCGAGCGCAAGGTAGCCGACTTCGTCGAGGACATGGCGGCCAGCATGCTCGCCACCACCCTCGGCCTCGATTTCGACGCCGACGCCGACTACGACGCTCGCCGCGAGGTCTACCGCATGAGCAGCGAGATCGTGCGGACGCGCGCCGTGGTCCAGACCGCCGAAGGCCACAAGAACGGCCTGTGGACCACCTGCGTGGCGGCCGCTGTCTTCCTGTTCGACTGACGCATCCGGACGCCGGCCGGCGGAAAAACGCGGAGGCCGACGCCGTGGCCCCAGCCGTTCCAGACAACTTCCTCGGACTGCCGCCCGGCGCCTGCGCCTACGCGGACGCCCGCTTCGTGGTCCTCCCCGTCCCTTACGACGCCACCACCAGCTTCGGCGCCGGCACACGCGACGGCCCCCGCGCCATCATCTCCGCCTCCCAGCAGGTCGAGTTGTATGACGAGTTGCTGGGCCGCAGCGTGCCGCGGGAAGGGGTCGCCACGCTGGACCCCCTCGAGCCGGATGCCCGCGGACCCGAGTTTATGCTCGACCGCGTCTACCGGGCCGCCCGCCGTATCGTCCGCGACGACAAGTTCCTGATCGGTCTGGGCGGCGAGCACAGCATCACGGCCGGCCTGGTCCAGGCCGTGCACCAGCGCCACAAAACCCTGTCAGTCCTGCAGATAGACGCCCACGCCGACCTGCGCGACCAGTACCAGGGCTCTCCCCACAGCCACGCCAGTGTCATGCGACGTATCCGCGACCTCGGAATCCCCACCGTCGGCGTCGGCATCCGCAACTACTCCGCCGAGGAGGCCCGCCTAATCCGCGCAGCGCGCCTCCCGATCTTCTCCGCCCGCACCTGCCACGAATGCCCCGGCTGGATTGACCAGGTCCTCGCCCACCTCGGCCCCAAGGTCTACGTCACTATCGACATCGACGGTTTCGATCCCGCCTACGCTCCCGGCACCGGCACGCCCGAGCCCGGCGGCCTCACCTGGTATCAGGTAACCGACCTGCTGTTGGCGGTCGCCCGTCACTCCCAGATTGTGGCAGCCGATGTCATGGAGGTGCGCCCTCTCCCCGGCCAACACGTGACGGAGTTCCTTGCCGCCCGCCTCATCCATCGCCTGCTCGGACTCGTCTCAACCTGACCGCCCCCCACTTATTGACAGCCACTTTTGCGCGACTCGCGCGCTTGCTCTGATTCGCAGCAACACTCACACGCGCTGCCACGCCAGACGTTATCGCCCGTCACGCGCGCCTCCAGTTTTTTGCGCCGCCACCGGGACAAGTCGCGTGCATAACTCACCGATCGTAGAAGTGTCGGCCGCCCCGCGGCCTGCACTACCCAACCGCCACGAGTTCGGCGATGTCGCGACAGCACATCGAGGTCATTCTCGCCCACGACCACGTGCCTACTACTCTGCGCGACGCAATACGCCAGACCGGCGCCTGGGCCAGCTTCCGACCGCTGACTCAGGTCGTGCGAGACGGCGTTTCCGGCGGGGCGGACGCCGTCGTCATCGTCATCCCCCCCCACCTCCAGCCCGTGCAGCGCTCCATCCAGGTCGTCCTTGACCGCATGGCCGAGCGCCCCCGCGCCGTACTGCTGCTCGGAACCGAGGGCGGACCGGTGCCACCCGTCAGCCACCCAACCACCGTCCCGGTGATCTCCGGCGGCCCCCTCGACACCGACGAGCTCGCCGGCCGTCTGACCATCATGCTCGAGATGACCGGCTCGCTCGAATCGCTCCACCGCGGCATGTTGGCCAATCGCCGAACCGAGCAACACGCCGCACAGCTCTACGAACGCCAACTCAAGCTCGCCCAGCAGATTCAGCGCGAGTTCATTCCGGAAACGCTCCCGCAGTTCGGGCCAGTATCCTTCCGGACCCTCTTTCGGCCAACCGAATACGTCTCCGGCGACATGTACGACATCCACCGCCTGGACGAAGAGCACGTGGCCGTCGCCCTGGCCGATGCCACCGGACACGGCTTGCCCGCTGCCCTGCTGACCGTATTCATCAAGCGGGCCCTGCGCGGCAAGGAGATCCACAACGGCGGCTACCGCATCCTGACGCCGGGCGAGGTCCTCGCCGCCCTGAACGACGAAATCCTCGAGGCTAACCTCTCCGAGTGCCGCTTCGTGGCCGCCATCTACGCCGTCCTGAACACCCGCACACTCCAATTATCCCTCGCCCGCGGCGGCGCTCCCTACCCCATCCTGCGACGCGCTGACGGCTCCCTGCAGGTACTGCGGTCCCCCGGGGGCCTGATCGGCGTTATGCCCGGAGCCGTCTACCCCATCCAGACGATCCAGCTCCAGGCCGGTGACAGCCTGGTCCTCTTCTCCGACGGCGTCGAGGCCATCACCGCACTCGAGTCACCCGCCCACGCCGCCGCCCAGGCCTTCGCCGGCATCGCCGCCGCGGCCGGAATCGCCGGCGACTGGGAAGCCGAAGTTGATGAAGCCGTCCTGGCAGGCGCAGGCCGTGGTCTGCCCACGTTCGCGGAGCTGGGCGCCCGTGCGGACTCGGCAACCGGCATCGCCACGGCCGTCCAGGATCCCCCCGTCGCTCCCAGCAGCTCCCGCTCGCGGCGGCCGGCGCGCTATGCCCAACTCCGCGAGACCCTGCCGCCCGACGAGGCCATTCTGGCCTCGGGCTGGTGCGACACTCTGCAGGATTACGGACCCGCCGCCGCTCTGGACCAACTCGCCATTCGCCATCAAACCCTGCGCCGACTCGGACACACCCTTGACGACCTGACTGTCCTGACAGTCGAGATTGCCGGCTAACATCCGGCTTCGCACCAGAAGGGGGCTGCACACTTTCCGACAGCTCCACGCCCGCGCCGACTGGCAAGCCGCCCACCACTCGGCTAACCTCCCGAATCGGACTACTGGAGATCCCCCGTATGTCGCGAGTGTTAGTAGGTTGTATGGTTGCGGCGGCTTGCCTGGCCGGCGCCATCGGCTGGCAGGCCGCTCAGCGGCAGCGCGCCTCAACGACCGAGGACCAGCCGACGCCGGCGCCGGTCTCAACGACCGAACCGGCTCAGCCGGAGACCCCGACTTCGGCACCGGCCCTGTCCGATGCCCTCGATCTGGTGCCCGCTGACAGCCTCCTATGCTGGTACGCCCGGCCATTCCCCGACGTCGCCCCGTCACCCGACCAGCCCTCGGCCCTCGAGACGCTCGTCAGCCTCGGAACCACCGTGGCCGGGCCCGCTCTTAACGCCGAGGCCCGCCTGTGGGCCCGCGCTATCGAGGCCTTCGGCGTCGCCATCCGCTTCCGGCACGCGCTCGTGCTGATCGATGCCCACGCCGTTGCGATCGAGTCCAACCCGCACGTCAAACGCGCCGACCGCATCCGCTTCGCGCTGATTGTCGAAACCCACGGCGACAACACTCCGTTCGCACGCGTCCTCCAGGCCGCCATCAACGAACAAACCGACCAGGGCGCGGCCACCCAATCCCTCGAACAGGCCGGCCAATGGTCGTACATGAAGCTGACGGATCGGCGCCTGCCGGAATGGTGCACCATCGCCTGGGGGCGGCTTGATGACTACTTCGTCTTCACCGTCGGCCCCGAAGTCTGGCCGCACATCGCCGCCGTCGCCGCCGGCCAGGCCGATGCGCTCGGCCGGGCGGACTGGCTGGCCGGGGCGCGCGAGCAGCGCGGCCGGGACGCCCTGATCGAAATCATCGTCGCCTCGCAGGACATCCGCGCCCGACTCGACCCCGTCGTAGACGGTCGCGCTACCGACTTCTTCAACGCCTGGCATGCCCAGGAAATCGAGCGCGCCCACTGGGCGCTCGGCTTCGAGGGCCGCGCCATGTACTGCGTCGCCCACTTCCTGGAACACGGCCGCACGCGCGAATACGTCTACGCCGATCCGGACATCCGCGCCCCGCACCTGCTGTCCGTCATTCCGGACGACGCCCGCTACGCCATCTACCGCGTCAGTCCGCAGGAGGTCATCCCCTCGTTCTTCAGCGGCCTGCTGGCGACCCGCTCACCCGCCGATCAACACTCGGTTCGCGAACTCTGGGCCCGCATCCAGGCCCAGCATGGTTTCGACGCCGACCGCGACATCCTCGCCCACCTCGGCCGCCACATCGTCATGCACAACTACCCGCCGCACCCGCTGCGCATCCCCTTGGCCATGACCACCCTCACCGAGATCAGCGGCACGCCCGAAACCGTCCGTCGAACCGTGGACACGATCTGTTCAGCATGGCGTGAGGAGCAACTCAAACTGAACGCGCCCGGCGACGACCCGAACGCCATGCGCGTCGAGCAAGCCCCCGGCGGCATCTGGTGTCTCCAATTCGGCTGGCTGGACGGACCCGCCTGGACCGTGACGGACAAGTACATCATCACGAGCTGGTCGCCCGCCGCACTGCGAACCTACCTGGACAAGTACGGGGACCAAGTCGGGGTGCGCCCCGCCGCCGGCCGGCCCTGACCAATCCCAGGCCGGCCTGCGCCGCCCCCGCTACGTCGCCTCCGCGTTGACGACCGGCTCCTCGGCCGGGATGTCTTCAGGCTGCTCGGGCACGGTTACGCCCTCGAAGATGAGCTTGCGCGCGTCGTCCTCGCCCGCGACGCTTACGCGAACCACGTTGTGGCCGGCGTACTTGTTACGCAGCAGATCCTCGCTCAGCGTGTCCTCCACATATGTCGAGATGGCGCGCTTCAGCGGCCGGGCCCCGAACTTCTCGTCCGTGCCCTTCTCCAGCATGAACTCCCGCGCGTCGCTGTCCAGCTCCAGCCGCAGACCATGCTCACGCAGCCGCGCGCTGACCTTGCCCAACTCGAGCTCCAGGATGTTGATCAGGTTCTCGTGGTTGAGCTTGTGGAACACGACCACCTCGTCCAACCGGTTGATGAACTCCGGCCGGAAGTGCCGCTCCAGCTCGGACATCAACATCTGCTTCATCTTCTCGTAGTTGACGTCATCGTCGCGCTTCATGAACCCGAACGGATCCTGGCTCATGATGCGGTCCGCCCCAATGTTGCTCGTCATGATCATGATGATGTTCTTGAAGTCCACGTGCCGGCCGAACGAGTCCGTCAGGCGGCCTTCCTCCATGATCTGCAGCAACATGTTGAACACGTCCGGGTGCGCCTTCTCGATCTCGTCCAGCAGCACCACCGCGTACGGCCGGCGCCGCACGCGCTCCGTGAGCTGGCCGCCCTCTTCATACCCGACGTACCCGGGTGGGGCGCCGATCAGCCGGCTGACGTTGTGCTTCTCCATGTACTCAGACATGTCGATGCTGATCAGGGCGTCCTCGTCGCCGAACATGAACTCCGCCAGACACTTGGCCAGCAGCGTCTTGCCCACGCCCGACGGCCCCAGGAACACGAACGAGCCCATCGGCCGGTTCGGATCCTTCAGACCCGAACGCGACCGCCGCACGCTGCGCGCAATAGCGCTGATCGCCTCGTCCTGGCTGATCACCCGCTTGTGCAACTCGGCCTCCAGTTCCAGCAGCCGGGCCGCCTCCTCTTTCTCCAGCCGCGTCAGCGGAATGCCGGTCATCTTGCTGACCACCTCGGCGACCACGTCCTCATCAACGACGCCGTCCGCCTCCTTGGCCCGGTCCTTCCAGCTCCGCTGGATCTCCTCCTTCTTGGCGCGCAACTGCTCACACGTGTCGCGCAGTTCCGCCGCCCGCTCATAGTCCGCATTCTTGACGGCCTCATCCTTCTCCGCCGTCATGCGCTCGATCTCGCGCTCCACGTCCGCCAGGTCCGGCGGCAATGTCATGCTCTGGATCCGGATGCGCGCCCCGGCCTCGTCAATCACATCAATGGCCTTGTCCGGCAACACCCGCCCCGTGATGTAGCGGTGCGACAACTCGGTCGCCTGCTCGAGCGCCGTGTCCGTGATCCGCACGCGGTGATGGGCCTCGTACCGATCCCGCAGCCCCTTGAGAATCGCCAGCGTATGCTCGGTCGTCGGCTCGTCCACGTGGATGGGCTGGAAGCGCCGCGCCAGCGCCGCATCCTTCTCGATGTACTTGCGGTACTCGTCGAACGTCGTCGCCCCGATGCACTGAATCTCACCGCGCGACAAGGCCGGCTTCAGCACATTCGAAGCGTCAATTGCACCTTCCGCCCCGCCGGCCCCCACAAGCGTGTGCAGCTCGTCAATGAACAGAATCACATTGCGGGCCCGGCGCACCTCGTTCATCACCGCCTTGATCCGCTCCTCGAACTGCCCGCGATACTTCGTCCCCGCCACCATCATCGCCAGGTCCAGCACGACAATCCGCCGCTCATGCAATAGCTCCGGCACCTGGTGCCGGATGATCTTCTGCGCCAGCCCTTCCACAATGGCCGTCTTGCCGACGCCGGCCTCCCCCAGCAGCACGGGATTGTTCTTCATTCGCCGACACAGAACCGTGATGACACGCTCAATCTCGTCGGCACGTCCTATAACCGGGTCAAGCTTCCCCTCCCGCGCTAAGTCCGTCAGGTCTCGCCCGAACGAATCCAATGCCGGCGTCTTGCTCTTGCCCTTCTTCGCCGTGCTATCCGCCGGAGTCATCGCCGACGTCTCTTCCGCCTCAACTCCCGCCCCCAGCAGGTTCAAGACCTCCTCCCTCACATCCTCCAACCGCAGCCCCAGGTTCATCAACACCTGCGCCGCCACCCCATCCTGCTCCCGCAGCAGCCCGAGCAGCAAGTGCTCCGTGCCAACGTAGTTATGATTCAGGTTGCGTGCCTCTTCGATCGCATACTCGATGACGCGCTTCGCCCGCGGCGTCTGCGGCAACTTGCCCATCGTGACCATCTCGGGGCCGCTTTTGACCAGCCGCTCCACTTCCAGCCGCACTTTCCGCAGGTCCACACCCAGGTTCTTCAGCACGTTCGCGCCGACCCCGGACCCCTCCTTGACCAGCCCCAGCAGAATGTGCTCCGTCCCGATGTATTCATGATTGAAACGCTGGGCCTCCTGGTTGGCCAGCGCCATCACCTTCCGCGCGCGGTCCGTGAATCGCTCAAACATGCTCGCAGGTCTCCTTGCGCGACAGAGAACTCGCCCGCGTCGCGGTCCCCCACTTCTGCCCGGCCATTTTACGGGACCGCAACTGCCAGCAGATTCTAGTCCGCGCGCATCATCGCATCAAGCGCGCACACGTTTCCACGCTTCGTATCGACCACCAGCCCCACCGAGTCAAGCCGCCCCCGGGTCGCCGGAGCGCAGCCGCGCCTGCACCGCTCGCAATCGCTCCAGCATCTGTTCGTTGCTGCGCGTTTCCTCGCGATAGATCTGATGCCGGTCCAACCGGCGCACACGCCCCCAGGCCTCCCAGGCCGCCTCGATCTTGTTCAGCCCGCTCAGTATCTGGGCGCAGCGCCGGGCCACCAGCAAATCGCTCTCTACACACCCGAGCACGGGCCGGATAGCCTCCCAGGCCGCCGCGTAATCCTTGCGCTCCAGATGCTGCCGGACCGCCTCCAGCGCCGCCCGCCGCTGTCCCGCGCCGGCCTCACGCTCCTGACGCCGCACGGTATACCTCAGCCGAATCTGCGCCCCCACGTACGTCCCGCCGGCCAGCCCTATCGCCAACCCGGACTTCCAAGGTGAGAAATCGTCCGGAATCAGCAGCGTCGCCCACAGGGCCAGATTGGCGCACAGCGCAAAAACTACGCCTATCATAACCCCCGCCACGACCGCCCCACGCAGTACCAGCCCCCCCCCGGGGATCACTAGGTTCACCAGACCCACCACGTTCAGGTCGTCAAACCGGCTCAATGCCTAGCTCCTGTGCCCTGCCGCCGTCGCATCGGCGTACATCTCCAGCGATCCACGCACCAGTCGCCCGATCGCGTGATGTTCCTTCACATGGGCCAGTGCCGACTGCCGCAACTCCTCCGCGTGCTGGCCACCTTCGGCCACTCGGGCCAGGTGATAGGCCAGTTCCACCGCACGACCCGGCGTGAACTGCCAGGCCGTCCGATCCTCCACGAACCACTCGGCCAGTTGGTCGCGCGACGCAATCACAATCTTACCCATCGCCATCGCCAAGAGCGGCGTCAGCAGCAGCTCTTCCTGGCACGCCGGCACGACGCACACATCCGCCCCCGCCAACGCCTGGTCCCACAGGTCCGGCTCCTCCACCAGCGACACGCAGTCCTGCACTCCCTGGGCTTTGATCCGGGCCCGCACGAAACCGCTTTCCGGGCCGGCCCCAATCAGCACTACCTGCACATCCTGCTGCTTGCGCCGCAGCGTTGCCACTGCTTCGACCAGTGTCTCCAGCCCCGCGTCCCTCGTCATGCGCCCCGCCCACAGCACACCCAGTGTCTGCCCTTCGGCCGACGGCCCCACCGGGACATCCTCCGGCATCAACAGCGCGGGCGACAACAGCCGGGCCGCCGTACCGCGGCAGAAGCGGTAGGCCCCCAGTCGCTGCCGCAGTCCCTCGCACGCCGCGGCGACGTAAATGTGCTCACGCCAGCGCCGCCGCACCACGGTTTCGACATCCGCCCCTGCCAGCACGTGCGCCACGACCGGCACGCCCGCACGCAGCGCCCATGGACCGATCCCGTCCAGCCGCGCGGTGCTCCAGACGTGTACGGCGTCAGGACGCGGCCCCGGCCGGCGCGTGAATTGCTTGAGCGGCTGCCACGACCGCCAACCCGACAGCGCCGCGACCCAGTGGCACTCGATTGGCGTGCCCTCCATATCCGCGACCGCAACCGGGTCGTCGGTCAACAGCGCGACGCGCGATCCCTCGGCATCTTGTGCCAGCACCAGGTGGCGGAACATGCGTCCGAAGCGGTCGAAGAAGTCGTAGTCCGCCACATGTAACACGTGCAAAGACGCTTCCGACGTGTCGTCCCTGGATTTGACTCCTGCCACGCTCGCCATAACCGCTCAGCATAGCCCGCCGGCACGCGCCCCCGGGCGCCACGCGGCTCCGGGGTGTGCGCCGGCAGATCAGTCCGGGTCCCGCATGTCGATGTTCAGCGGGGCGTGGTGCCGCGCGCTCGGCGCCGGCCCGCGCAGGATACGCACCAGGCAGAATACGGTCAGTGCCAGCACCAGCCCAACGCTGATGATCATGATCGTCGCCCCCGCCGCACTCAGAGTCGTGACGTCCATGGCTGACGCCTGTGCCACGCCGGCCGCCCACGTGCTCATGAAACTACCTCCCAGTCAACGCCGCGCTCCTCCGCCTGCGCGATCGTGCGGCCGATGCGATTGCGACAGGCCACATCGCCCAGCACGTACAGTAGCAGGAAGAACACCAGAATACCCAGGAACACGAAGCGGGCCACGTTCGCATCCACCACCGCAGCGCGCCGCGCCTCCGCAACCTGGGCGCGCACCGCGGTGACGAACTCGACGCCGCGCGCTGCGTCCAACTCCGCCAGCGCCGCCCCGCCCATCTGCCGGATCTTACTGACCAACTCACGCGGCGAGAGCGCCACTTCCGCGAGGAAGCCGGCCGCGATCGACTCGCGATTCTCCACGACCGGCGGCGCTCCAAACTGCCGCATGATGGCCTGCCGGTAGTACGCCCGGCTCGCCTCCTCAGCGACTGCCAAACCCCGCTCGGCAACGGCGGCTCGCACGTCGTGGACCCAGACACTCACGTCCTCGAATTCCACCGGCCCCATGACCGCCGCGAGCGCCCCGGCCGCGGCCTGGGCCGCCGCGGCTTCACTGGCCGACGGGTCGGCCAGGGCCGCCGTCAGCTCCTCGCACAGGCCCAGCGCCTGCTCGGCCGTGGCCTGCGCCGCCAGCCTGCTCTGCACGCCCGGGTCCATGCCCCTGATACGGTTGGGCAGCTCGTTGTAGCACCACGCGCCCAGGATGATCAGCAGGAACGCCGGCGTGACGTAACGCAGCATCACCGGCATGAACCGCGGCACCGGGAAGTCCGCCCCGCGGTTCATCTCGCGCACGCCGCGCTCCGTCCCGACGACCCAGCCGAACATGATCACCATGCCGGCCGCCGCCACGATCATCAGCAGGTTGCACCAGAAGTCCGTGTAGTCCAACGCCAGCACGCCCTTGCTGAAGTACATCGTCAGGGCCGCGCCGATCGCCGTAATGACCCCCAGTATCCCCACGCTGGCCCGCCGGCCCAGACCGAAGCCGTCCTCCAGAAACGCAATGGCCGGCTGCAGCATGCTCAGCGAGCTCGTCACCGCCGCCAGGAACAACAGCCCGAACCACATCGCCCCGAAGAAGCTGCCAAACGGCATGAAGTGCATGATTGCCGGTATCGTCACGAAGCCCAGCCCGAACGTGCTGCCGCGCGCGTTCTCCGCCCCCAAAAACAGAAAGGCCGTCGGCACCACGATCAGACCGCCCAGTATCACTTCACAAAACTCGTTCGTGCTCGACGCGCTCAGTGACGTCAGCACCACGTCATCATCTTTGCGCAGGTAGCTCGAGTAGCACAGGATCAGGCCGAAACCCACGCTCAGGCTGAAGAAGATCTGGCCGGCCGCCGCCAACCACACCTGCGGATCCCGCAGCGAACTCCAGTCCGGGTTCCACATGAACCCCAGCCCGGTCGTGATGTTCGGCAGCGTCAGCACCCGCGCCAGTATTATCAGCGCGCACAGAATCAGCAGCGGCATGGCCCATTTGCAGAACTGCTCGATGCCGCGCGTCACCCCCCGGTAGATGATCAGGAAATTGACCAGGAAGCACGCCAACACCAGCCAGATCGTGCGCCCACCCTCCAGCAGCGCACCGTGCTGGCCGCTGCCAAAAGTCGCTCCCTGGTGCGCACTGGTGGCCCCCACCACCGCCCGAACTTCCGCGTCGTGATCGGCCGCGCCGGCAGTGACACCGGCGAACAGCTCGGCAAACCCGCCCTGCAGGAAGTGCAGGCAGTAGTCCAGGCACCACGCCTCCAGCAGCACGTAATACATGTAGATCGTTACGGGAATCAGCAACGCCAGGGCGCCCAGGCCCTTGGCCGGACCGCGCCGCCACATGGCGTACATGATCCCCGGAGCGCTGTTCTGCCCAAATCGCCCCCCCAGCCGCCCCATCGTCCACTCACACCACGCAATCGGAATGCCCACAACGAGAAAACTGAGGATGTAGGGGATCATGAAGGCGCCGCCGCCATTGTTGACGGCTACCCCGGGAAAACGCAGGAAGTTCCCCAGCCCCACCGCCGAACCGGCCACCGCCAGCACCACCCCAATCCGCGATCCCCATTGCTCCTTACCCGGCAGCTTCAGCGGCTCCGTACTCATGGATCAGTCGTCTCCCATGTTCCGACTACCCCGGGACCGCCGCGCCGCCCTTCGGCAGCGCACCCGGGCTCTGGCAGATTAGACCGCACCGGACAGGCAAGCCGACATGGTAAACGATCGACGCATTGCCCGGCAACGGTTGCCGACCGCGGCCACTCTATGTATGTTCCGGCAACTCTTGGCAACGGAGCAACTCACGTGGATTACCACCAACTCAGCAGTCGCCTCGACCAGGTCACCGCTGCGGCCGGCGACTTTATCTGGTCCTTGCCCCTGTTTCTTCTACTGCTCGGTTGCGGCCTGATCTTCTCAATCATCACCAAGTTCGTGCAGTGGCGCATCCTCACCCACGGCTACGCCTGCATCCGCGGCCACTACGATCGACCCGACGATACCGGCCACATCAACCACTTCCAGGCCCTCTGCGCCGCACTCTCCGCCACTATCGGCCTGGGCAACATCGGCGGCGTGGCCGTCGCCGTCGCCATCGGCGGCCCCGGCGCCATCTTCTGGATGTGGATCGTCGGCCTCTTCGGCATGACGCTCAAGTTCATGGAATGCACGCTCGCCGTCATGTTCCGCGACGTCCGCGACGTACCCGACCCCAGCGCCCCGGCACTCGCCCAACGCGACGCCGAAACGCACGCCCTCGACTACGTCGGCGAGCCGCAAGCCGCCCCCGACGTCCGGCCGCAGGCCCGCGGCGAAGTGCGCGGCGGCCCCATGTGGTACATCCAGAAGGCCCTCGTCGATCCCCTGCGGGCCCGCGGCAACGGCTTCTGGCGCCTCTTCCGCATCCTCGCGATCCTCTTCGCCGCCTCGACGATCATCAACTCGTTCGCCAGCGGCAACATGTTCCAGGGCTGGAACATGTCCGACGTCCTCCTCAAGAACTTCCACGTGCCCAACCTGGCCTCCGCGGTGCTCGTCTCCTTGCTCGTCGCCCTCGTCATCATCGGCGGCATCAAGCGCATCGGCAGCGTCGCTTCCCGACTCGTGCCCTTCATGTGCATCGTGTACGTCATCTCGGCGCTGGCCGTCATCACCATGCACATCGACCAGGTGCCTTACTACCTGGCGCTAATCGTCAAGTCCGCCTTCACCCCGGTCGCCGAGGGCGGCGCGTTCGTCGGCGTGACCGTCTGGATCGCCTTCCAACAGGGCCTGCGCCGCGCCTGCTTCTCCAACGAGGCCGGCGAAGGCTCCGCCGCCATGGCCCACGCCGCCGCCCGCACCGAGGAGCCCATCCGCGAAGGCATCGTGGCCGGCATCGGCCCCTTCGTCGACACGCTCATCATCTGCACCATGACCGCCCTCGTGCTCCTGATGAGCGGCACCTGGAACCGCGCCCCCGTCGGCACCGTCGCCGCCCTGGAGGACGCGCTCGTCCGCGTCGAACTGGCCGACGAGCTGCCCCAGCGCTTCACCGACCTCTACCTCGACCGCATCCGCAACCCGCGACGCTCCGGCAGCCAGTTCGCCATCTATGCCACGCGCGACGCTGACCAACGGCTGGTGCAGGTCAAGGTCGGCATCCCGGAGAACCTCATCCCAGCCGAGGCCGGCCGCGATTTCGCCTGGGCCGACCTGCCGGCGGTGACGCTGGACCTGTCTACCGCCAGTGCCGCAGACCGCGAACGGCTCGCCGTCGGGCAACCCGTGCACCTCGACATGGAGGGCGCCGAGCTGACCCGCTTCGCCTTCGACACCACTCTGATGGGCTTCGGCGCCTGGGTCGTCACCATCGGCGTCTGCCTCTTCGGCTTCAGCACCATGATCAGTTGGAGCTACTACGGCGAAAAAGGCGCCGAGTACCTTTTCGGCCCCCAGGCCATCCTGCCTTACAAGTTCATCTTCGTCATCTGTGTCTTCCTGGGCATGATCGCCGAGAAGTTCCAGTGGGTGTACAACTTCTCCGACGCGGCGGTTGGCCTGATGGTCTTCTGGAACCTGCCCGCTGTGCTGATTCTCTCACCACACATCGTCCGCGCCGGGCGCGACTACTTCCGCCGACTGGACAGCGGCCGCATGCCGCGGGTACGCTGACGTGCCCTGCGGAGCACCCTGACCATGGCCATTCAGCCCGACAGTTCGCATCCCCACCGGCGCCACCAGAGTCGCGTGACGGCCACGCTCAAGGCCCTCATCCGCACGCGCATCACCACCGGCGCCCTTGTCGTTCTGCCGATCCTGATCACGATCTGGGTCGTTTGGGTCGTGTTCTCCTGGCTGCGCTGGTGTTCAGAGTGGATGGTGCGCGCAGTTCTCACCAGCCAATGGCTGGGCCGCCAGCTTCAGTCCCTCGGCATGACGTGGACCGGCTTCACCGAACAGGATCTGTATGAGCCGAAAGTCCAGTGGTCGGTAGGCATATTCTCGGTGGCGCTGACTTTCTTCCTGCTATACATAATCGGGATGTTCGCGGCCAACATCGTCGGCCGCCGCGTGCTCGACCTCATCGACCAGATCGTCGAGCGCGTGCCATTGGCCAAAACGATCTATCGCTCCATCAAGCAGATCATCGGCACGTTCTCGGGTGACAAGGGTCAGAACTTCCAGCGCGTCGCCCTGATCCCCTTCCCCAGTGAGAAGATGCGCTGCGTCGGGTTCGTCACCAACATCTTCCGCGACTCCATCACGGGCGAGGAGCTCTGCTCCGTCTTCATCTCCACCACGCCCAACCCGACCACCGGCTACCTGCAGATCCTCAAACGCGGCGATATCACCGAGCTGGATTGGACCGTCGAGGAAGGCGTGCGCGCCGTCATGTCCGCCGGCATTCTCAAACCCGACTTCCTGACCATCGTCCCCAACAAGAACCTCCCCGCGGACGTGCCCGCCGGGCCCAACGTCCCCTTGCCGGATGTGCTGCCGGCGGATGAAGCCAGGCCCGCTGACCAGGCCTAGAACGCCGCCATGATTACACCATGATCATCGACGTCCACGCCTATCTGGATGGCCGACCCGGTCGCGAGCCTACGCCCGCCGCGGTGCGCACCTACGCCACCGCCGCCGGCGTGGATGTTCTCCTGGTGTGTAATCGCGCCGCGGCCGCTCGGCACGCCGGCGGAAGCGACCTCGACGAAGCCACCGCCAACCACGCCGGCCTGCTGGCCAGCGCTCCCTGCGGCATACTGCGCGTCCTCTACTGGGTCCGGCCCGGCGAGTTCGACAGCAACGCGCACGCCTTCGCGGGCGCCCTGCGCAGCGCGCCGTTCGTCGGCGCATTCTTCGCACCTGCGCTCAACGACTTCGACGCCCGTGACGTCGAACTGCTGGCACCCTACCTGACGACGCTCACGCACCTCGGCGTGCCGGCCGTCTTCCGCGTCGCGTCCGACGAGCGCGCTTCCGTGGACGCCGTGGCGGCGCTGGCCCGCCGGTACTCCAACCTGCCAATCATCCTTTCGGCTCCCGCCCTGGGCCGGAACTGGGCCACCGCCGCGCTAGCCGCTCGTCGCGCCTCCCGGCGGCTCTACGTCGATACGACCGGCGCCCCCCCCGAGGAGATCGGTCGCGCGGTGAAAGACCTCGGTGCGCCCGCCATCTTGTACGGAACCGGAACGACCGTTTGCTCGGCTCAGGGGGCCGAAACCACCCGGGAGACGCTTGACGTCCTGCGCGGTCTGCTCACGCCGGCGGACTTCGCCCGTGTCACCGGCGGCAACGCCCAGGAACTCTTCCGACTCGTCCCGTAATCACCCCCCATCCAGCAAGAAGGCAAGGCCGGGAGGCGACCACCCGGCCTTGCCAGCCACCCAATACGCCCCCTCGCAGGGGTACGGTACCAATCCTATGTACGCCCCGGCCGCCGCGCGGTTCACGCCCTCATGCAGAAAACGCCAACGCCAACACCGCGAGCGGAGCTTCGATATCGGAATTCGCCGCCGGGCCTGCCACGCGCCGGCACTAACGGCCGCCCACTAACCGGCCAGCAGTTCCGCCAGCTTCTTCTCGGACGCGTCGCGCACCTGGTCGTGCAGGCTGCGCCCGTGCGAGTCCATCGTGACGACACACGGGAACTTCTCAACGCGGATCTGCCAGAAGGCCTCCGGCACGCCGAAGTCCAGCTTGTGCACGTCCTCGACTTCCTTGACGCTCTCGGCGATCAGCGTCGCCGCGCCGCCGATGGCGTGCAGATACACCGCGCCATGCTCGCGACAGGCCGCCAGCGTCTTGTCGCCCATGCCGCCTTTGCCAATGATGCCGCGTACGCCGAAGTGCGCGATCACGTCGGCCTCGTAGGGCTCCTCGCGGATGCTGGTGGTCGGCCCGGCCGCGACGAACTCGTACTTGCCGTCGGGCCGCTTGCGCACCACCGGGCCGCAGTGATAAATCACACCGCCCGCCAGACCCGTCTTCAGAAGGTCATACAACGGCTTCTCGGCGGCCGGGCAGGTGCCGCGAATGAAGTTGTCCACCATGTACTTATGCGCGGCGTCGCGCCCGGTGAACATCACGCCGTTGAGCAATACGGAATCGCCGATCTTGAGCCGGCGAATGTCATCTACGCTGATGGGGATCGTAAGTTCCGTCGCCATGATTGCCTTACTCCTCTCGCGCGGGTGCCGGACCACAACGGGTCCGGGTCGCGCGCTGGTCCCGAGCACAGCCGGCGCGGCGTCGCCGCAGTGCTGCGCGGCGCGCCGGCGGGAAAGACGCCGTCAGGGTGCCGTGATAGTTACCTTGTCGTCCTTGATGGTCATGAACTTGCGCCGGTCCGCCCAGCACATGTAAGCGATGGACACGAAGAACGACGCCGGCAGGCGGTGCAGCTCGGCCATCTTGACACCCAGCACGGTCGTCTTGCCGCCAAAGCCCATCGGTCCGATGTCGAGACTGTTGATCTCGCGCTGTAACTGCTTCTCCAGGGCGTCCAGGCCGGGCTCCGGGTTGCTGTCACCCAGCGGCCGGAAGAGCTGCTCCTTGGCCTTCACCATGCTCGTGGCCCGGTCACCGCCGATCCCGACCCCGAGGATCCCCGGGGCGCAGCCGTAGCCCTGCGCCTTGTAGGCCGCGTCCAGCACCGCTTGCCGCACGCCCTTCAGGTCCCGGCTGGCCGGAAACTCGGGCGAAGGCACGCTGTACTGGCAGCCGCAGTTCTCCGATCCGCCGCCCTTGAGCACCAGCCCGACCTTGAGATAGTCGTGCTCCCACTCGTGGAAGTGGATCGTCGGGAAGTCCACACCCGTGTTGTCCCCCGAATTCTTGCCGGACAGCGCCGCGACCGCGTTGGGCCGCAGATAAGCGCGCTCGGTGGCCCGCCCCAGGGCGTCTTTGATCTGCGCGATAATCCGGCGCTGTGAGATACCTTCCGGGTGCCAAACGTAGAAGATCGGCGTGCCCGTATCCTGGCAGATCGGCCGACCGCTGGCGCGCGACATCCGCACGTTCTCCAGGATAGTCTCCAGGGCGCCCGCCGCGGCCGATCCGGGCACCTCCTCCTTGTAGGCCGCCTCCAGGGCCGCCTCGATGTCAGGTGACAGGTCGGTCGATGCTGACTTGATCAACTCAACCAGATGTTCCGTGATGTCTTCCATGGCAACCTCGCGCAAAAAAGAAACCGAGCCGGCTTCACCACCGGGAATAGCGCATTATCCGTGTGAGGCCGACGCGGTCAACGTACGCTCTGCGTTCCCTTCCGGTCGGCCGCCGCCGATCAGATGCGTGAGATTCGGCCGCCTGAAGAAGACGTTCTCCCCATCACCCAAGACTGGCCGCGGATAACAGCGGCGCCGCCGGCCACGCTGCACATCAATAACGCGCGGCTCCGGGTGGAAAGCCATCTCCGCCGTCACCTCCGCGGCGGCAATCGTCACCACCGTCACGCTCCCCATCGAAACCTCGAAGCGGTCCGACGTGCCCAGTTGCAGCATGTCCGGACGCCCGGCGTGATGCCAGGCGCGGTGCGGCAGGTAGAGCACCGATCGCACGATGGCCAGCAGCGGCGAGGCGTGACTGACCACGACCGCGCTGGCCTCGCCCTGTCGCAGCCACCCGCCCAGCCACCGCGCGCCGCGCTGGCTCACCTCGAACAGCGACTCCGTACGGTGCCATTCCTTCAACTCAGAGCATGCCCGGACCGCGAGCTTCAGCCGGGCGCCAATGCAATCGGCCGTCTGCCACGTCCGCGCCAGCGGCGAGCTGTACAGCGCGACCGGCGCATAAGCGGCCACCACCTCGGCCGCCTGACGCGCCTGGTCCAGACCGAGCGCTGACAACGGCGGCCCCGGCACCTCGTCCCCCGCCTGCCGCACACGGTAGTCCGGCAACCCGTGGCGCACGAGCAGCAGCCGGCGGGTCCCGGCGGACAGGCTTCTGATAGCTGACAATTTCACACGCCCATTCCCGGCAATTCAGGGGCTATCGGCTGCGTCGTCGTCCTGCCCAGGCAGCATGCGCACGCCGGGCCCCAGCCGCAGCCGTACTTCCTCAATCAGCCGCTCTGGGTTGAGTCGGAACTCAGCCGCTGCAAGTCGGCCGCTCTGCAGCCCGGCGTAGACCTGTCGCAGACCATCGGCCATGTGCTCGAACGCGGCGGCGAGTTGCTGGTAGTCGCCCGGGCCGGGGTCGTAGCGCCAGTGCCCATCCACGAGCAGAAACCGCGTCCGCCGCGCCGGCAACTGCCCGTCCACCAAGAACGAAACGGTGGCGGTCTCCCCGACAATGGTCTCGCCCAGCAACTCCACGTACTTGCTGAAAAGGTCTAGGTGGTAAGCCCGGCGACTCTGATCGATCGCCTGTGCCGCGCCCAGGCCGACCTCCGCCTCCACCAGCTCACAAAGCGCCGCGTTCGCCAGCACAAAGGCATCGACGGCCAGCAGCGTTGCCACCACGTCCTGCGCCCGCAGCGGAACCGTCAGCTCGCGTATCTTTCCGTAGTCACGGTCTGAACGGGCGGCGATGAGCTGCGCGGCGACCTCACGCGGCCCGGCGCGCCTTGGCGCCGGCTGTGGTGCCGCCGTCTCCGCGCTACGCTCACAGCCAACCCCGGCCAGAAGCAGCGCCGCCAGCAGGGCGGCCGCACCGCCGGCCAAACCAGAGTGTTGCATACCGTGACGGTGTGGTGAACTCATCGCACGCCGCCTAGGGATTCCCCGAACTATCCAGCTTGAGTGCCGCGGCCGGATTCAGTCGGCAAAGTCGCGCAAAAAGCTGCCCGGTGCGCTGCACATCCTCCGGCGCCGGCTTGGGCTTCAGCCGTCGTAGACACTCCAGGAGCAGCACCACCACCTCGCCCGCCAACTCCGGCTCCCAGTCGGTCAGGCCGCACTCCTCAGCCTGCCGATCCAGCTCTTCCAGCAAGGCTGCGGCCAGGTTCAGCCGGTTCATGCCAACCAGCAACCGCGCCAACTCCACCTGGGCCCGATAACGCTGCCGGCGGCCCGCCGCGGTCGCAACCATGTCCGACAGCCGGGCCACCGCCTCGGTCGGCTTTGATTCGCTCAGCAACTTGCGTGCTTCGACGGCGGCCTCCGCGACGCAGTCCCCCGCACCTGCCTGACCGTCCCCGCCCCCACCCTGCACCGCCAGCTCACCAACCCAGGCTTTCGTAACCCCGTCAGCCAGCGGCGTGCGATCCTTGAACGTCAGGTCAAACAGCGCCGGCAGACGCGCGTGCAACGCCGCCGCGGCCGTCACAACGGCATCGTGCGCCGCCCCCCAGGCCGGCCCCAGTCCCTTCAACGCCGCCGCCACGTACCGCTGCAAGTCCAGCCACAATGGCGTGACCGCGAACTGCCCCTCCGCCTCGTTCAGCAGTTCCTGCCAGTTGCCGGCCTGGGCCAGACCGTCGAGCGCCTGTCGTCGTTGCGGCGGAATCGGCGGAAGGAATCCATCCTGCGGCGCCGCGCGCAGGCCGCCAAAATGAACCGCGCGCATGAGCTGATAAGACCGCCCGTCCTGACTGTCTTGCGCAAACAGGTACTTGGCAATCCGCACGACCGCCTGCGTCGCCTGCGCTGCTGACGTGAACGTCTCCGGGACCGCCACCGCCGAACCGGCCGCCGGCGCGCCCGCCGGCGCGGCACCCGGGCCGCCCGCCGCCGCCCGCGGCTCGGCCGCCGCATACTTCTCCTGGAGGGCCCGCAACGCCCGCTTCAAACTTGCCAGGTTCGGTACGTTCGGTAGCGTGCGAAACAACTCCTCCACCGTGGCCGCCAACTTGTCGACCTGCTCGGCACATTGTTCCAGCGCGGCACGTTCATCCGCGCGCGGCTCGCGCTTGATGCGTCCCTCACGCAGCTCAACCTCCGGCAGAAGCCGGTCTGCCAGGTACTGCACCGCGTTGTAGCGCCCCATCGGCGGCGTAACCTTGGGGAAGCACTTCTCCCAGAAGTTCCGCAGGAACTCGCAATAAGTTTCCAGCCCGGTCGCCAGCCCCGCATAGCCGTGACGTTGGAACAACCCCACCGCCAGGTACGTCATCACCAGCAGATCCTTGGACTTCGTCTTGAGAATCTCGGTCGCCAGATCGACCACGCGCGGCCATTCAACCACCTCGCCCGTCAGCGATCCGAGCCGATCCAGTTGCCCCTGCAACTGCTGGAACGACTCCTCGTAGCGACACGGATCGCCCACCGGTCGATCCGCGCTGATCGCCTCGCGCCCCAGCGCCACGATCTCATCATGATTCGGAAGCGCCATTCCCTGTCACCTCACCCGCTCGATTCACCGCACGTGGCTGCGGGTATGCAAGGCGCACGAACACCCTCAGCGGCGCGTGCTGCCGGCGGCCGCCCATTGCGACCGGCTGTCCACGATATGTCCCCAGACGCCACCGGGCAAGCCACCGCCACTTCGCCGGTTGATCGGACCGGGCCGCCTTCCCATAATCAACACCGGTAGCCGCCTCCCGCCGGCGACCACCCTGTCAGCCGCAACGAGGTTCCAATGAACACAGTCAACCTCTTGGTGGTCGTGACCGCGTTCCTGCTGTACACGGCCGCCATTGTTGCGATCGGGCTGTACTCCGCCCGCTACGGGCGACACAGCGACGAAGACTTCTTCCTGGCCGACCGTTCCCTCGGCCGCTGGGTCGCGGCACTCTCCGCCTCGGCGTCCAGCGAGTCCGGCTGGGTCACGCTCGGACTCGTCGGGATCGGCTTCGCCGGCGGCGTGCAGGGTTACTGGGTAATCCCCGGCTGCCTGCTCGGCTACTTGTTCAACTGGTTCGTCATCGCCGGCCGGATGAACGACCAGGCGCGCCAACTCGGCGCCGTCACCCTGCCAGACTTCCTCGCCTACCGCTTCAACGAACGCGTGCCGCTCATCCGCACCGTCGCCGTCCTTGTCATCCTGGTGGCCATGATGGCCTACGTCGCCGCCCAGATGGCCGCCGCCGGCAAGACCTTCAGCGTGTTGTTCGAGGCAGCCCAACCGACACCGGCCAGCGTGCTGCCCGCCGATGTCGCGCCAACTCCAGTCGCCGAACCTGCCCAGGCACCCAAAGATCCGGCCACCACCGGCGTGTCCTGGCAATACTCGCTCGGCGTCGTGTTGGGCGCCGTCATCGTGCTGCTATACACCGTGACCGGCGGCTTCCGGGCCGTCTGCTGGACCGACGCGCTGCAAGCCCTGCTCATGCTGGGCGCACTCGTCGTCTTCCCCGTCTACCTGCTCGCTCGACACGGCGGCTACGCCTTCATCACGCAGACACTCGGCGACGTGGCCGATCCCGCTGCCGGCCTGCCGGCCGGCTACCTCCTCGACCCCTGGGCCGGCCTGGCGGGCCTGGCCCTCGTCGGCTTCCTGCTCGGCAGCCACGCCCTCGGCATCAACTTCGGCTACCCCGGCATGCCGCACGTGCTCGTTCGCTTCATGGCCCTGAAGGATCGCCGGGAGGCGCGCGTGGCGGGCGTGGTGGCGTTCTGCTGGGGCTTGTGCGTGTACTGGGGCGCCGTGACAGTCGGGCTCTTTGTCCGCGCCATGTACGAATCAGGCGCTGATTGGGCCGCGATTCTCCAAATCGACAAGGAGGTCGGCCTCGTGGCCGCCGCGATCTACCTCTTGCCCGGTGTCCTGTCCGGCCTGGTCGTGGCGGCGGTCCTGGCAGCCATCTGCTCGACGGCCGACAGCCAGCTCGTCGTGGCCGCCAGCTCAGCCGCACATGACCTCTACGGGCGTGTTTTCAAGGGTCACGGCCGGACCGGACACATGCTCGTCAACCGGCTGGTCGTACTCGGCCTGGGCATCGGGGCCGTACTGTTGGTGTTCGAGACCCGCGTGAACGTCTACCAATACGTGCTGACCTACGGCTGGGCGATGCTGGGGGCTGCGTTCGGCCCCCAGGTGATCCTCGCCGTCCTCTGGCGGCGCGCCTCATACGCCGGCTGCCTGGCCGGCATGTTGGTAGGCTTTATACTCGTGTTGGCGTGGGGACGGCTCTACGACAGCGCGGCCACCGGCGTTGAAATCTACAACCTGCCGCTGGCATTCTGCGGCGCGCTGCTCGTAAACGTGCTCGTCAGCCTGGCCACCTCTGGCAGGAAGAATGCGGCTGCGGCCCCGGTCACCACGTCTTGAGCAGCGCAATGCCGGAAGCGCCGGTATACGGATCTACGAACGGCAGCACCTTCATGCCGAACAACTCGGGGAATTCCGCCTTGTCGTTCCGCGCGATGGAGGTCCCGACGATATAGCCCATCATCGCCCCGAAGACCACATCGGAAAAATCATGCACGCGCGAGTCGATCCTCTGGTAGCCGACCAGCCCGGCCAGCGCCAGCGACGGCACGCCCACCCACGGACCGTAATACTCGTTCAACACCGCCGCCGCCGTGAACGCGCTTGACGTATGCCCGCTGGGCCAGGCCAGGCTCACGCCGTCGGGGGCACGCGTGTTGGCGGACGCCTTCAGGATCATCGTCGCGGTACCGTTGACGGCCAGCGCGGTCGTCAGCGACTTGGCGAATTCGTGCTGCTTCTCGTTTTCCCACAGCGCGCTCGTCAGCCACACCACGCCGGCCGCCGCAAAGTGCGTCCCGGGGTGCCCCAGCATTTGGATTGGCTCGTCGAAGTCGCCCAGTTGCGGACGCCCCTCCGTGCGCCGCCGGATTGCATCATCAACGCCCGTCCCGCGAATCGCGACGCTGGCCCCCATCGTCGCGGTCAACACCAGCGCGTTCTCCAGGTCCCAGAAGGAGGTCTTGAACCCGCGCCAGAAGCCGTGCGTCAGCAGATCGTACGATTCCCGGCCCGCACGGCGCCAGATGCTCCGTCGCTTGGCAGGTTCCGACACATCGTGCTCATCCGCGGAACCGTTCGCCAGCTGCCACTCGTCGGGTTCGTCATAGCCGCCGAACATCCCCAGCGTTACGAATGCGTCGTCGTACTCCGCGCCAGCCGGCGCCCACGCGGTCCGTGCGAAGCGCTGCCCGCGCGCCGCCGAGTCTTCCCAAGCCGCGCCGTCCAGTTGCGTCGCGCGGTAGTACTCCAGCGCCTCGTCCATCACCCGCGCGCTGATCGCGGGTCCCGAGCGCGCCGTACAGCCCGACCACGCGCCCACGAGCAACATGAGCACCGCGACCCGCACCAACGCAACTCCGCGGCTGCCAAAGCGAACTGACATGACCCGCCTCATCGCGCTCGTCGAATCCATCAACCGCACAGACATGTCTCGTCCCCACAGCAGGTTCAGTATTCGGACCTCGTCGGCAGCATCCTAACCGCACCGCAATCCTGACGCACATGGCCGCCGGTCGCCGCCTGGTTACGCGCCCGACCGGGCGGTGCCGCCGTATCATGCCCACACCGCCGCCGGGGCCGGCACCCCGGCCCAAGGAATTTCGGATGACTTCGCGGGTTTTTACGGTCCTGTCCGTTAATACTGCATAACATGACGCCGCTTGGCGATGCCGAACTGATCCAGGCCGCCGGCCAGGGCGATGCGGCCGCTTTCGAAGCCCTGGTCCGACGCCACCAGCGGGGGATCGTCCAGTTCGCGCACACATTTCTCGGCACCCCGGATCGGAATACCGCCGAAGACGTGGCCCAGGAGGTCTTCCTCGCCGCTTGGCGGGCCGCCCCGCGCTTCCGCGCCCACGCCCAGGTATCCACCTGGCTCTATCGCATCGCCGCCAACGCCTGCACCGACCACCGTCGCCGCCAGCGCCTCCGGCTCGTCACGTCGCTGGACAGCCGCATTACGCCCGACCACGCCATCTCTGTCACAAAGAACTATGCCGAAGAGACTTACGCCACTAAGTCAGCGGAGCAGGTTCGCGCCGCCATAGCCGCGCTGCCCGATAACCAACGCCTGGCACTCATTCTCCGACACTATCAGGGACTTTCGTACACGGAGATATCGGACGTCCTTGAGACGTCCCTCTCCGCCGTCGAATCGCTCCTGTTCCGCGCCCGCCGCAGCCTGACCGCCGCCCTGGCCCGCCAAGATTCCAAACCCCCGCCGCAAGTTACGCCTGGGACGGACGTCTAATCATCGGCGGCCGGCCCGAACCGACCGCGCGAGGCCAGACATGCGATGCCGCGAAGCGCAGAAGCTGCTCTCAAATGATCTGGACGGCGCGTTGAACGAACGTCGTCGGCCGGCTCTCCAGACGCACGTGGGCAAATGTCCCCACTGCCGGCAGTTCGCCGCCGACCTGGCCCGCTGCCGGTCCGCCTTGGAGCGCGTCACCCCGCCCGAGCCGCGCCCGGACTTCACCGACCGCCTCATGAAACGCGTCGCGGTTACGCCCCAGCCGCGCGGCTTGCGTCCGGGGCGCGTGCTGCTGCAATTGAGCCGGGCCGTGGCGGCCGTGCTGGCGCTGGCCGGCGGAATCTACCTGGCCCGCTCGATGAACGGCGCCCCCAGCGCCCACCAAGTGGCCGCCGAGGAAGCCGCCCAGAGCTTCTATGCCGACTGGTTCGAGCCGCTGCCGAGCGAATCGGCCGCGGCCCAGTTTGTTGGCCTGCTGCGTCCGGCGGAGGAATAGACGATGCGATCACTCAACTGGCGCAGCAACTTGTTCTGGCTGTTGCTCGTGGTTTCACTGGCGTTCAACGTCGGGTTCGGCACGACCTTCGGCGTGCGAACGTACCAGCGCAGTTGCGCAGGCGTGCCGCTCGGCGACGCGCGTTGCCTGCAAGGTCTGGATGACAAGCTGAATCTCACCGCTGAGCAGCGGACGCACCTGGACGCCTCGCGCGCGGCCCTGCTGGAGCGCGTCGCGCAGGCGCGCCACGAACTGGTCGCCGAGCGGGAAGTCCTGGCCGGTCTTCTCGCCCAGCCCGTGCCGGACCGCGCGAGAATCGACACGCAGCTCGATCGCATCGCCGCGCTGCAGCGGCAGGCCCAGGAGTGCGTGATCGAGCATCTCCTGGCTGAGAAGGAGCTGTTGCTGCCGGAGCAGCGCCGCTTGTTTGACGAGTTCGTGTTGCGCTGCGTCTGTCCCCCCGGCCGCTGTTGTCCCGGAAGTACTGAGGAAAGCTGCGCGGCGCCGGCTCCGTGCGGCGGCCCGCAGCAGCCACCGTGTGCGGGCGGCCAGCGGCCATAGGTCCCCATGCGCCCGTAGACTCGTGCGACCAACGCGACCTGGCCGGCCAACCTGGAAAGAAGCGGGATCACCCTGCATCTAAGTTCGTCAAGGTGTTTCAGAGAAACGGAGTGCATCCAATGAAGAAGCTCGTGTTCACGATGACCATGGCCGTGGCCGTCACGGCCTTCGCCGGCTCGCACTGGACCTTTGCCGGCGGCCCGGACATCAGCGCCGTGCTGCGCGGCAACGCCCCCGGCCAGAATGCCCAGGACCTCCTCGCCAATCCGGCCTGCAATCCCGCCGCCTGTGCCGCGACGTGTCCCAGCGCAGCCTCATGCGGCATGCAGCAGCCCGCCGCGCCGCAGCCCCCAGCGCCCACTGCGGTGCCGGGTATGTGCCCTTGCCCGGCCCACAGCCCGCAGATGAGCGGGCCGGCGGCTCGATGCATATGCGGCCCAGGCTGCTGTGCCATGCCACAGTGCCAGCCCGGCTGCGCCTGCCCATGTGTTAGCCCGCAGATGCGCGGCCCGGCCTGCTGTGCGACCATGGCGCCCGCCCGAGGCGGTTGCGCGTTCTCGTGCGGCGCCGCGCAGATATGCGGGCCGGCGGCTCGATGCATATGCGGCCCAGGCTGCTGTGCCATGCCACAGTGCCAGCCCGGCTGCGCCTGCCCATGTGTTAGCCCGCAGATGCGCGGCCCGGCCTGCTGTGCGACCATGGCGCCCGCCCGAGGCGGTTGCGCGTTCTCGTGCGGCGCCGCGCAGATATGCGGGCCGGCGGCTCGATGCATATGCGGCCCAGGCTGCTGTGCCATGCCACAGTG
>CAZJYX010000032.1:0-39533 GCA_964550375.1 uncultured Planctomycetales bacterium
GCGCGTGAATGGGGTGGGGTCAAAGTGTTGGGGTGGGGTTGTTTGTGGCTGGCGGATTTTGGCGGGGAATTGGCGGGCGCTGAAGCGGGGTTGCCCGCCAATTTCGAGCTGTGCGTGTGGCTGGCACGCGATGCAACAGCACTGCTCAAGAGTGACACACGGGCAGTGGTATGCGTCGGAGAGGTCGAGCGGTTCGACAGTGGCACCCGCCCGGCGGGCGGTGGCCTCATCGCACTGACCGCCTTGCAGCGCGTCGAGGAGTGTCTGGAGGGCCTCGGACTGCGTGGCCGGGTTGCGCATGGCCATGATATGCGACCGTGCGCGCTCCCGGCGCAAGGGCTAATTCACAGAAAGACGAGAGAACCTTGCAGACGGGTGAAGTGTTATTACTATTCCGACTTGTCAGGACACTCATTCGGTGCTATAGTTCCTGTGTCGTGTTCTGGCCACCGGGGCCGGGATTCGTGTTTGTTGTTCCTCTTGCACATGGGGAAAAGTATCATGTCACGGAAACTGCTGTTCTCGATGACGGTTGTGACCACTCTCATTCTTGCTAGTGCCTGCGATAAGGACGGGAAGCCGGACCCATTCCCACCTGTTGGGCCTGGCGAACCATATACTACCTGGTGTTACGAGACCAGCGCAGAATTGTGGTGCTACTACTACGACTTCGCGGAGGGCAAGTGGTATTACGAAGACCATCAGGGCCAGCGTCAGTACATTGATGGTACTCCCCCCGGACTCCCGGAGGGCTATGTACCAGACCCGGATGGGTTCATTCCCGCATTGAGTACCGAGGCTGAACTCGGCCTGACGCCCGACGGTGAGGGAAGAGTCGCGCCGATGATGTGGTTCAAGAATTTCACGGGGAGTTCGATTACGAACTTCACCAAGACGGACCAGATGGACTTCTACATGGTCATAGACCAATACTGGGAATTGCCGACCGACAGAAGCAATCTTCTGCTTGCTTCGATCGGGGCAAGTAACGTCCAAAGGTTTGGGCTACGGCTCGCCAACGGCCATACCGGGGCGATGCTGCTACAATTGAAGAACGTGAAGGTGGAAGACTTAATTGAATTTTTGTCGCAGCTCGGCGTGAAGTACGTGACATACGAGGACATCGTCGGGACCTATAAGCTCCAGTTGTCCGGCCCGACTCCCGCGCAGTACACCGGGGTTGACTTCTACTTGAATGGAGTTTTTGTGGCGAACAACCCGCTCTGACATTCGCACGCTACTGTGTTGCGGCGTGTGAGAGGTGTGACGGTGCGAATTGCAGGTCTGGTCGTGATGGTCGCCGTGGGGCTGGTGGGGTGCGCCGCCCAGCCCCACGGTGGAGCTCCGCGGGGCGATAGCGCGTTTAACGACTTGCCAGTAGTGCGTGTCAGGACTGCGCATGTTCTGTCGGCCGGCGTGCCGGTGAGCGCGGGTGGCGTCCTGTCGGCCAACACGCCAGGCGATGATTCCAAGGTGGCCGCGGTGGATGGTATTCCCGCCATCGCGGCCATCGTCCGGCACAGGGCGACGCCCACAGAACCCGACTTCCGACGGTTTATCGTCAAACGAGACGCATTGCCACATGGGCCCGTGCACGAGTTTGGCGGCGCGTGCGGCGATGAGGTGGTCTTGGCGGGCTTTGATTTTGACTGCGAGGCCAGCCCCATTGAGGTATTGCGCACTCCGCCGACAGTCGTGCATGGAAATGTTGCGGACGAGGCTGGCGACAGCGTGATCGTGCGGGTTCCAATGGGCTCCTATGCCGGCTTCGTCGGCGGCCCCGCCGGCGAGTACCGGGCAGGTCATCTGTCTGTGTGGGGAGTTGTAGAGAAGGTCGTTGAGTGCGAATCAACAGAGTTCGTATGTTTGTCAGTTCGCAAGCTGCCTGAGGAAGCACTGCGCGAGCCAGGAGTGCCGACCGGGCGGCGCATTATACGGCTTAAACCGAGCGTTAGGCGATTCGTGAGGAAGACCTATGGCCCTGCGAAGAACAGCCCGAACATAGCCGAGCCTCCGGTTCCGATTCTGCATATCGGCAGCGGCGGGGTGGGGTCGGGCTTTGCCGTAACCGCGGACCTCGTGGTGACCGCAGGTCATGTGGCTACATCATCTATTATAGCCGTGGATGGCCTCCTGGCCCGAGTATTGACGTTGGGCCCCAACGCGCACAGTCAGCGTGGCATCGAGGACTGGCGTGGGGATTGGGCAATCGCTCGAACAAGCGCGGTCGGCTTAGCGCACCCATTGCCGCTGGATGAGCGTGAGGAGCTGCCTGTCGGGCAGCGAGTCATTATCGGTGGGTTTCCCGGCCCCCTGCATAACGTTACACTGGTGTCATTCATGGAGCGCGAGCCGGTATGGTGTGAAGGGATAGTGCGCAAGTGTCGCTCGGGGCCCTACGGCTGGGCGGTCTGGATCGATGTCGCGCTGGGGGATTATGCTGGAATGTCCGGGGGCCCGGTAGTGACAGTTGGCGACGATGGCCAGATGCGACTATGGGGTCTGTGTATCGGGGGGAACCAAGTTTGGATTAAGGACTGGATAACCCGTCGCACCACCGTCGTGGCCATCCCCATACCGCGCGAACTGGAGCAGTACGCGCCGGGAATATTCGGGAACACTCGGGCGGATGGCACTGATGGTGCGCCGCCGCTCTTGAGGTGCTGCGTGGGGACGTCGCGATAAGTTACTGGAACTGCACTGCTCTATAGCAGGTGTGCGCAGCAAGGGGGTCCGCAAAGGCACCGCTCCCGTGAGGTCGCGGGGCGGGTCGGATGGCGCGGGTACTCAGAAGAACCGCTTCTTTACAGGCAATACCGTCCGGGATTTGGTCCTGGATTTCAGGGGCAACGGGAGCATCATTTGTTCGGGTGGGGCGGGCGGGGGAGACGGGTTCGGGAGTGGGCCGGTCTGGCGCAGGCCACCGTGCGCCGTCCGGGGCGGGCGGCGGCGCGGCGCGACTCTGGGTTTCGACGCGGCGCCGCGGCGGGCGCGGCGCTGCCGGGCCAGCCAGTCGCGCAGCAGGTCGAAGCCGAAGTAGGCTTTGTCCGCGACGTAGATTTTGCCCGCTTCGATGTGCAGCCGCGCGGCGTTGCACTCGCTGCGGTCGCGGCCGCTGAGCACCGCGAAGCGCGGCACGCCGGCGGCCACGTCGAGTTGGACGTCCAGGCGCGGCTTGCTGACGCAGCGCCCGTTGGCGGTGTGTTGCCGCAGGGTCCAGGCCAGTTCGCCGACGATGCGGAGAAAAGTGCCATCCAGCGCGACGAGGCGTTTGACCAGCACGTCGAGTTCGTGCGGCAGCGTGGCGCCCGGGACCCGTTGGGCCAGGTCGTCCAGCAGGGGTTGTAGCAACGTGGGGTCCACGAGCTTGTTGGTGTCGCTGACGGTGGAGCGCGGCAGACGCGGGATCTGCAACTGCTGTTGGGCCGTGGACGTGCAGCTCAGGGCATCGAGGGTGCGCAGGTCGCCGAGGGCGCTGCGGTGTCGATCAGCGTGAGCAATGGGGCGAGCTTCGAGGCCGACAGCCTGGAGCAGGCGGGCGAGGGCGGGCCGCTCTCGATCAGCCTGAGCGATGGCGCATCGGTTAGCTTGACGAAACAACCTGTGGGGCAGCCGTTTGCCGGCGAGCATGAGCATGAACTCGTATATGGGCAAGGGGCGAACGTGTTCCAGGTCGGGTCGGCGACAGCTTCGACGGAAGCTCTCTACGTTGGGACGCACACGGTGATCAAGCCGGCAGGGCAAGGCCAGCTTACGCTGGATCTGTACGCGAGCCTGCGTATCGCCAGTGACTTCCTGTACGAGGCGGTGTGCTCGAACTGGGATACGCTGAATGTGCAAATAGTAGCACAGCCCATGAGTTTCGCTGGTCAGACAACTGAACTGATCGGTCCGCCCATATCGTATCCTTCCGTGCCGGTCGTGTTCACGGACATCCCCTGCAAGGGTGGGTTTGAGTCGCTGACGCTGCCGGCCTCCGGAGTGACAGCGGCGCCCACGGAGATGAGGAACCTGGACGACAACTGGGACCACCTGGGTACGCCGCCGTGGGAAACGGGGCGCTTCAAGAGCGTGACGATAGGTGCCGGCCGGATGCTGGATTTCTACCAGGGCGAGGGCTTCATCTACACGGCGTCGCGGACGATCGACGGGACTGTGCGGTACTGGCCGGCCGAGGCGGAAGTGCCTATAATCGTTACGGATGAGACCACGCCGGCGTGGGATGATTTGATCGTCCCGGCTGTTGCGACGATCTACGGCGATTGGAATGGGGATTGCGTGATCTCGAATGTCGAGTTGGCGCAGCTTCAGGCGGCGGTTGCCGGCGGGTCGAGCACGTATGATCCGCTTATGGACTGCAACTGCGACGGCGTGCTTAACAACGTGGACGTCGCCAAGTTCCTGGACAATATGATCGTGCAGCCGTCGTGCGGCGGGCGGGACGGCGGCGAGGGCGAGGGTGAGGGCGACGATTGGGCGGCTGAGGAGGACGGCGGCGCGGAGGAAGAGGATGACGCCGGCGAGCGGTCGGGCGGCGAGGATGGCGTGGATGTCGCCGAACTGGCCGCGTGGATTGTGGCGGAGCTTTCGCCGGAGGAATTGGCGGTATTTGTGGCGGATCTGGCGGCGGCTGCTGAAGAATTCGCCGGGACGCCGGCGGGTGCTGATATGGCGGCGCTGCTGGCGGAGTTTGAGTAGCGGCGGAGAACTTATCTCAAGACCGGCGTCCGGCGGAGCTAGCCGAGAACAGGGCGGTTGAGAGGTAGGCGTTGTGACCCGCCCCCGGCCCCGCCCTGGGAGGGCGGGGAGTTTGAGTGGCGGCGAGTTCGTGTGCGTTGAATGAACCGCATCTTGGTGACGGCGGCGGAGTATTGGGTCAGGTCATGTGGCGGGCCGGGCGAGGGTTGCGAGGCCCTTGTCCGGCCCGCGGTGTGGTTGGGGGGCGGGGGTTAATCAAAGGAACTGCTTCTTCACAGGGGCGGGTCGGTTGGGATTGCGCGGGGCAGATCGGATGGCGCGGCGCGAGGCGGTTCTGGGGGGTTGGGGCCGGGCCTAGTTGGGTCGGGTGGTGGGTGTGGGTTGGGCTTGGCGGGTGCGGGCGAGGTCGATGGCCAGTTGAATGGCGGCGTGCATGCTGCCGGAGTTGGCGCGGTTCCTGCCCGCCACGTCGAAGGCGGTGCCGTGGTCGGGACTGGTTCGCACGGCACCGAGCCCGAGAGTGAGCTGGGCAGCCTGGTCAAACGCCAGCAGCTTGACGGGGATCAGCCCCTGGTCGTGATACATGGCAACCAGGCCGTCGAAACGGGCGAGCATCGCCGGGGTGAAGGCCGTGTCGGGCGGCAAGGGGCCGGTGACGTTGATGCCGCTGTTGCGGGCCATGGCGACGGCCGGCTCGATGATGCGCTGCTCCTCGTCGCCCATGAGGCCGCCTTCGCCGGCGTGGGGGTTGAGACCGAGCACGCCGATGCGCGGGGCGGCTACGCCGAACCATTCGCGCAAGGCGTGATCGAGCAGGTCGATGGGCTGGTGTACGAGGCCGATGGTGAAGCGGTTGCGCAGCTCGAAGAGGGGGAGGTGCGTGCTGGCCAGAGCGACGCGCAGGCCGGGCGTGACGAAAGCCATGGTCACGCGGCGGTTGTCGAAGCGTTGGGCGAGCAGCTCGGTGTGGCCGGGGAAGCGGCGGCCGGCCAGACGCCAGCTCTCCTTGCAGATGGGAGCGGTCACGAGGGCGTCGATGCGGCCTTCCTTGAGGGCGCGGATGCCCTCCTCGACGAAGCGGAATGAGGCCGCGCCGGCAAGTGTCTCAGGCTCGCGGGCGCCGTTGAGGCGCATGGTGGGCAGGTCATCGAAGTCGGCCAGCAGGACGCCGGTCTCGACGCGCGGGCCGAACTCGTACGGCTCGCGCCACCAGAAGGCATTGATTTCGGCCTGGTCGGCGGCGACGGACAGGACGTCGTGCAGGCCGAAGATGACGTAGCGGGCCTGGCTGCGCAGGGCGGGGTCGGCCAGGGCCTTGATGGTGACTTCGGGACCGATGCCGAGCGGATCGCCCATGGTGATGCCGATGAGCGGGCGGTAAGGCGTGTTGGACGATGTTGCCGGTGGCATCAGGTGAATCCATCCGCGCGTAGGCGTTCGAGGGTCAGTCCGCCGGGCGCGGCCGCTGGGTTGGCGTCGCGGGCGTGCAGGAAGCCGACGACGATGCGGGCGATGATATCGGTCTCGATGTTCAGGGGATCGCCGGGTCGGCGGCGGGCGAGGACGGTGCGTTCGAGCGTGGTGGGGATCAGGGCGACGGAGAATGCGTCGGCGGCCACGTCGACGATCGTGAGGCTGGTGCCGTCCAGTGTTACGGAGCCCTTGCGCACCAGGTAGGGCAGCAGGTGGGCGGGGGCGGCGACCCACAGCTTCCACTGGCCCGCGGTTTGCACGCGCTGCACGGTGCCGACGCCGTCCACGTGGCCCTGCACGAAGTGTCCGTCGATGCGGTCGCCGACGCGGAGGGAGCGTTCTAGGTTGACGGGATCGCCGACGCGCAAGGTTTGCAGGCTGGTGTTACGCCAGGTTTCAGGGATGACGTCGAAGCGGCCGGATTGGGCGTGCCGATGGGCGAGGGTCAGGCAGGCACCGTTGACGGCGACGCTGGCGCCGAGCGTGAGGTCGGCGAAGAGGTCGCCGGCGGCGATCTCCAGGCGGTAGGCGGGCGTGCCGGCGGGGTCCGGCTGCGGACCGCTGAGGCGTTCGACCTGGCCGATGGCTTCGACGATTCCGGAGAACATCGCTAACTGCCTACTGCGCCGATCGATAACGACCGGCGGTTTGTCGTGGCCAACCCGCACGTGGGCCGGCTGGTTGATATTAGACGGGTAGCCGGAGTGGTCGGCAAGCGGCGCGGGTTGGGCGGGCGAGCAGGCCGGCGCTAAGGCAGGCTCTCGATCAGTTCGGCGGGGTCGAAGGTGACGAAGATGTCTTCCAGGGCGCCGTCGGGGATATCGCCAGGAAGTGCCAGGACGTTGTCGGGATCCGCCAGAAAGGCGTCCAACTGGGCGGCGGTGGTGAGCCGGTGGGTTTGGAATACCCAGACGATATCCTGGGCGGCTTCGTCGCTGAGCGTGTAGCTGAAGTCATTGCTGACGCTGGAGGCCTCGTCGGCATAGATCTGGACTTCGTCGGGGGTGAGTTCGTCGAGCCGGCCGCCGGTGACCTTGTCGTAGGCGGTGCGCAGGTCGCCGCCGAACTGGTTGCCGGTTCTGACGTTGCGGAGGAGTCCGTTGATGACGGTGGGTGAGAATCCGAGGGCCTCGAGTTGGTCGCGTTTTTGCTGGGGGGTCAGGGTGGTGTCATTGAGGATTGGATTGACATCGAGCAAGGTTGCGGAGTAGGCGTCGTGGAGCGGAGCGCTGCAGCCGGTGAGGAAGAGGGCGGCGGTCAGGGCGCTGGTTATGAGGATGGGTTTGGCAATCACGTTTGCGACCTCGCGCTGGCGGTAAGGTGGGTGCCGGGTGGGTCGAGCCTACGCGCCCGTCCACAGTACCGGTATGATATATCGGGCACGCAGGACCTCAAGTTCAGCGGGCGCGAGCCGGCGTGCCGGTGGCAGGTTGGCGGGTGTTCGGGGGGTGGCTGAGCAGTTGGGAGCATGGTATGCACGTGGCGATTGTCGGGTTTCCCTATGCGGGTAAGACGGCGGTTTTCGCGGCCCTTTCGGGCATTCCGCGGGAGCGCATGAAGGCCGCGGCGGAGAATCTGGCGGCGGTTCACGTGCCGGAGCCGCGGCTGGATTTTCTGTTCGATCTTTTTAGGCCGAAGCGCAAGACCGAGGCGACGATCGAGTTCGTGGATTTGCCGGGGAGTGCGGAAGGGGAGGACGCGCAGGCCGGGCTGACGAAGCACCTGCCGACGCTGCGGCAATCGGACGCGCTGGTGGTGGTATTGCGGGGTTTCACGTCCGAATCGGTGCCCAAGCACGCCGATCGCATTGACCCGGCGCGTGATGTGCGGGAGTTTCGGGACGAGATGCTGCTGGCCGACCTGGAGATCTGCGCCGCGCGGATCCAGAAGCTCGAGAAGGCGGTGACGAAGCCGACCAAGGACCAGGACCTGCTGAGGCAGGAGCTGGAGCTGCTGCGGCGTTGCGTTGACACGCTGGAGCGTGAGAAGCCGCTGCGGGCGCTGGTGCGGCCGGGGCCGGAGGAGAAGCTGCTGCGCAGCTTCGGGCTGCTGACGCTCAAGCCGGTGATTCTGATCATCAATGTTGATGAGGATGCCATTGGGCAGGAGCCGCCGTTTCGCGCTGAGCAGGCGGCCGCGACCTTCACGCTGTGCGCGTCCCTGGAAGCTGATCTGATTCAGATGGACCCGGCGGACCGGCCGGCGTTCATGGCTGAGTATGGTGTGCGGGCGCTGGCGCGTGACCGCATCATCCGGGCCTGTTTCGATGCGTTGGGACTGATCGTCTTCTTCACGGGCGGCGGGCCGGACGAAGTGCGGGCCTGGCCGGTTCAGCGCGGGACGACGGCCGTGGAGGCAGCCGGCAAGATCCACAGTGATATCGAGCGCGGCTTCATTCGGGCGGAGACGGTGGCGTATGCGGACCTGTTGGCCACTGGTTGCATGCGGGAGGCCAAGGCGGCGGGGAAGATCCGGCTGGAACACAAGGGCTATGTTGTGCAGGACGGTGACCTGATCACGTTCAAGTTCAGTGTCTAGTCGGGTGGCGCCGTCGCCGCGGCCCGGCACGGGAGTAGCGCACGTGAGAAGCATGCTGGCAACGGCCGTGATTAACGTGTTGATGTGGGCGAGTGCCGCCGGCGCGGCGCAGCCGGCGGGGAGTTCGGGTTCAGCGGTGCTCACGCAGGCCGATCTGCTGCACCGCCTGATCGACGTTGAGCGTCTGATGCTGCCACCGGCGGAGGAATACTCGGGGATGTTCTCGAGCTATGACCGGCGGGCGCGGCTCGACGCGACCGGGGCGACCGTGACCTGGGCGCATGAAGAAGATCGCGGGCGATTTGAGCGCGCGGGCGAAGACGGCTGGATGGTGATGGCCGAGGTGGACGGGCCGGGCATTATCACGCGGATCTGGTCGCCGAACCCGACGGGTCGCCTGCGTTTCATTTTCGATCGCGAGAACGTGCTCGAGCTGGACTTCACCGCCCTGTTCGACGGGGGGACGCCGCCGTTCGGGCCGCCGTTGTGCTATGTGACGGCGGGGGGCGGACACAACTGCTATTTCCCGCTGGGTTTCGCGCAAAGCTGCCAGGTGCAGTGCCGCGACAGCACGTCGGCCTACGAGATCAGTTACGTGCGGCTGGGGCGGGGGACACGGATGGAGAGCTTCACGCCGCGGCTGGACGACGCGGCGCGGGCGGCGCTGGAGGTGGTCAAGATGGTGCTGCAGGATGCCAGCAGCGTCATGTACTCCAAGCGGAGCCAGC
This sequence comes from uncultured Planctomycetales bacterium, assembly GCA_964550375.1. GTDB lineage: Bacteria > Planctomycetota > Phycisphaerae > UBA1845 > Fen-1342 > JAAYXS01. The sequence continues at coordinate 9,438 of CAZJYX010000032.1, forward strand.
AGCAGCTCATGGGGGGGGCGCGGACGTACCCGCTGAGCAGCTTCGACGAACTGCGTGACGGGGAACGGCTGGTGGCGGAGACCGCCGGCGGCGGGGTGATCCGGGCCCTGCACGTGGCGCTCACCGACCGCAATCTGCCGCGCGTGCCGTACGCGCTGCGGCGCTGCATATTGCGGATCTACTTCGACGGTGCCGAGCAGCCGGCGGTGGAGGCGCCGCTGATGGACTTCTTCGGCAGCGGGTTCGACTACGAGCCGTTCAACAGCCTGCTGTGCGGCACGAACAAATGGACGACCATGCCGGGGCGCGGCACGTATGACGATCTCAACAAGGTGACGCAGGAAAGCCGGTTCATGTATTGCCACTTCCCCATGCCGTTCCGGGACACGGCGCGGATCGAGATCGAGGCCAATGCGGGTCGCCGGCTGGGGTTGAGCATCTGGGCCCGGGTTGACAGCGCGCCGCCGCCGGCCGCGGCGCTGCGGTTTCACGCCCGTTTTCGGCGGGAAGACCCGTGCGCGGCGGATCACTACGTGCTGTTGGAGACGAGCGGTCCGGGGCGCATCGTCGGCTGTACGTTCGGCATAGACTGCCCGCGCAGCGACTGGTGGGGCGCGGGAGATTACAAGCTGTGGGTTGACGGGGTGCGCTTCCCGACCATCTTCGGCACAGGCGCGGACGGGCTGCTCGGGGACGGGCCGGGGTTGGCGCATTTCGCGCGGCCGCTGCACGGAGTGACGCGCTGGGGCCCCTTCGGCAAGAACTCGGGCTATCGCTGGTTCGTTGCGGACTGTCTGAATTTCGAGACGACGGCGCGCCTGGCGGTGGCCAACCTGCACGTGGGCGCGGTTCGGGACACGTACTACAGCAGCGTGGTGTACTGGTACGCTCCGGCGGAGGCCCCGGGCTCGGCCGGGGCGGCACTGTTTCCCGCGTTGACGCCGGACCTGGTCATGCCGCCGGGCTTGCGTGTGCCGGGCGCGGTGGAAGTGGAGGGGCATGTTGTGGGTGAGGGCTGGGGCGCGATCCTGCATGAGCGGCACGCGGATGGAAACGAGCTGTCCGGCGGGGCGGCGGCCATCATCTCGACGAGGGAACCCGTGCAGATCAACATCCCCGCCGAACGAACGCGGCGCGTACATCTGACCCTGCGGGTGCACCAGCTCGGCACGCGCTTCTTCCGGACGATTGACATTCGCGACCCGGCGGGCGCGTCGCTGGCCACGCTGGAATTCGATCCGGCCAGTGACGGCTACTACCCGGTCGGCCCGGTGACGCTGCAGGCCGGCGACAACCTGTTCACGGTCGAGTGTCCGCGGAACGCCACGCTCGATTGCTGGGTGCTGGAAGATCGGCCGGCAGAAGACCCGGCCCCCTGAGCGTGTGGCCGGCTACCGTCCGGAGCACACCAGGCCGTCATAGGCGAGGGCCATGCCGGGCGGCAACTCAGCATTCGTTTTGGCGTGGCCGAGTTCGTGGGCGATGTGCGTGAAGTACGTCTGGCGCGCGCCGATGAGCCGTGCTTCGGCGACGGCCTGCTCCAGATTGAAATGCGTGGGGTGGGGCCGGCGGCGCAGACCGTCGAGCACGAGGATGTCGAGGCCCCGCAGCAGCGCGCGGGACTCCGGCGGCATGGCGCTGCAATCGGGGCAGTAGGCTATGTCGCCGATGCGGAACCCCAGGACGCCCGTCGGGCCGTGCCAGTATGGGATGGGGATGACCGGTCGGCCGCCCAGGGTGAACGGGGCTGTGATGGGGTGCGCATGCAGGCACGGCTTGGCACTGGGGTAATCCGGCTCATCGGAGAAGGCATAGGCGAACATCTTCTTGACGCGCGTGAGCGTGGCGGGCGCGCCGTAGAGCGGCAGTTCGGTACGCTGGAGCCAGTTGAAGCGCCGCACGTCGTCGAGGCCGACGATGTGGTCGGCGTGGGCGTGCGTCAGCAGAATGGCGTCAATGCGCTGCACTTGGCAGGCCACACACTGCAGGCGCAGCTCCGGGCCGGTGTCCACCAGCACCTGGCAGCCGTCGAAGCTGAACAGGGCGCTGGCCCGCGTGCGGCGGTCGCGCGGATCAGCGGATGTGCATACGGCGCACCGGCATCCGATCATCGGAACACCGTGGGATGTTCCGGATCCGAGGATCGTCAGTTGCACGCTCATCTGCGCGCATCATACCCGGGCGCGGCGCGGCGCCGTCATCCTTCGCGGGCGAGTGTCGCCAGCCTGATGAACATGGGATCGGAGCGTTCCAGTGCGAACGCGCGTTCCTTGACCTGCCCGTCGGCGGGGTCCAGGTACACGAGCACGAGGCTTTCGACGTCGCGCAGTTGGAAGCCTTTTGAGCGGAGGTCGCGGCGCACGACCGGCTCACCGGCGCGGATGTCCAGAACGAGCGCGCCGGTGCTGAAGTCGACGGGCTCGCGGATCTCACGCAGCGTGGTGCGGTCGAGGACGCCGGTGCCGACCTCCTGCACGCCGCCGATGGTGTCGCCAATGCCAACGGAGAAGGACTGTTTGAGCCAGTTGCCTTGCCGCCACTTCCAGACGTCGACGCGCGTCTGCCCGTCGGCAGCGCTGCCGGAGGCGAGGAAGAAGTACGTGCTGGGCGCGACTGTGATCGGCTCGCCGGGCACCGACCAGGCCCCGGCCAACTCGGTCAGGCGGGCCTGCTCGGGGTTCTTGAGTGCCCGAGTCTCCATGACGTAGCGATTCCACATTCGCACGCGCAGCCGGTAACGGTAGGTCTTGCCGGCCACGACGCTGTCGTCGTGAAACCACACGGCCAGCTTCTCGCGTTCGTCCGGGTGGGTTATGAGCTTGGTCTGGGCGGCCGTTCCGGGGGCCGGTCGCGGGCCGGTCGGGGTGCGCGGGCCCCGCACGGGGTCGACGATGGGCCCGTCGTCCAGGTCCCCGCCCGTGTCAATCGGCGTGGTTGACGTGTCGGTCGGAGTGACCAGGGCGGCGCGCTGCTGGTCCAAGGTAATACTGTTCAGGATCATCTGGGCCGTGTCCCGGTGGCTGCGCAGCGCGCTGGCGTTGCTTAGCACGCGTTGGCAGGCGCTCTCGGCGTCGCGGTCACGCCGGCTACGGTAGGCTTGCCGGGCCGCCTCAAGGTCGTCCCGCGCTTTGTCACGGCCCTCGGCCTGCTGCGCGCGCGGGCCGCCGGGGTCCGGACCTGGTCGGGACTCTTCGAGCTCGGCCAGGTCGGCGTGGCCCTCCAGCGGCGGCATGCGCCAGCTTTCGCCCGCCAGTGTGTGATAGAAGAGGGGTTGCAGCAGCACGTCCTGATGGTGCTTGACCAGGTTGTAGGCGCGCTGGAGTTCATCGCGGTTGACGGCGGCGCCGGTCAACTCGTTGATCTCGGGTTGTGGGATGTCGAAGCGCGGCATGGCGGCGCTGTTCAGGACGGGCTGCCACTCGCCGAACTCGCCGCTGGCCAGGCGCTCCTGGCGCTCGACGTCGACGCCGGTGAGGTAGATGCCGGAGCGATGGGTGGCATAGCCGGCCTCGCTGAGGGCGTTGCGCTGGGCCTTGACATCGAAGTAGGCCGCGACGGTCACCCAGGCCAACTCGACCGGCTCGGTGGGCGCGGCACTGGGCGGGCTCGTGCCCGGCAGTGTAGGCCGCCGGCGCAGCGCGAGGTTTCGGCCGGTGCGTGCCACCGGCACGGACGGGGCGTGTGGGGTGACCAGGACCACGCGGCCGGAAGCCTCGCCCTCCTCCACCAGGCTGGGAACGCGCACGCCGAAGCCGGTGGCACGCGGCAGCCGATTGGGCAGGGCGGTGTTGGCGAAGATGCCCTGTTCGTGCTCGGAGCGCAAGGTGACGCTGTAGTTGGGCACGTCGGTCGCGGGCTTGGGAGCGTTATCAACTGCGCGGCGCAGAGACTGCACGTCCTGTTCGATGGCGGCGGCGAGCTCGCGCGGCCCGACTTGCTGGCCGCCGTATTCAACCTTGTTGGGCGAACGGATCAGGAACATGTAGAGCATGGCCAGCAGGTAGAGCACCGCCAGCCCCAGCACGCCCTTCTCAAGGTGCTGCTCGATGATGTTGAACGAACCTCTGGCCATGCTGGCACCTCCGCAATTCGCAGAAGGGGGTCAGCCGACCGGTCAGGGTCGCCGGCCGCCCCGCCCGTCGGTCTGACTATCACTGATCCCCAGGGCCACGCGCACATCCGGGGGAAAGAGGGCTTCGTACACGTTGCGGGCCATGTAGCCCTCGCAGTGCAAGGTCGCCCGCACGACCGGGGCCGCACCGTAGATGTAGCCCTGATCGTAGTCGGGGTCAGTGACCGAAACAGCCTCGCAACTGATTTCGATCAGTTGATAGAAGTTCTGCTTGGAAATCGCATCGATCAGAGCCAGCAGCTCGCGTTGGTCCACGACGGCGACCACGGTAAAGCGGACCACGTCGAACTGGTCATCGCTGGCGCGACGCGTGAACGCTTCGCCGCTGGCGAGCGGTATGGCACTCCGGCTGGTAGCGCGGATCGAAAAGGGCAGAGGACCGGATTCGGTCCAGTAGCCCAGTAGACGGATGGCCTGCAGGCGTTTGACGGGCATGTTCTCGACGAAGGCCTCCTCCGGGTCCAGCCGGCGGGCGGCCTCGTCGTTCAGCCGCGCGATGGCCGCGACGATGTCCTGTTGAATCCACAGGCCGACCTGCGCGAACCACATCTCGGCGGGCGTGGGCCGCATCCGCTCGGCATCCCAAATCGGGCTGATATGGAAGGTTGTATCTTCCGCATCCGGGTCAGTGCGAACATAACACCGGATCGTGCGGGCCTTGGTGACATTGGCGCGTATGCGCGCGTCGCGCTTGGGATCGCCGCCGAGTACGGCGGTGATGAGCCCGCCTGCCGCGTCTACGGTTTCCGGCGAAGTGGCGGGTGCCGCGGCGATCGGCGGAGCCTGCACGCCGCCCTCGGCCAACAGCTCGGCCTCGCGGGCGAGCAACTCCGCGATGTCGTTGGCGGCCTCCTGGATCTCAGCAGCCGTGGGAAGATCCCCGCCATGCAGCAGTGCCGGAAGCTTCAGCACCTCTTCGCGGTACTTCTCGGCGAAGAAGTAGGCGGCGTACTCACCCTCCGCCACCGGGAAAACGCGGTGTGGTACGGGAATCAGCGGGCGCTGATTGATCTCCTTGGCCACCGCCAGGACTTCCTCATACTCCTGCTGGAAGCGCTGGCCGCGCTGGGCCTCGGCGTTGATGCTCTCCTGGTTCCGCGCGGTGGACTTGAGCGCCCTGATCTTCTGTTGGACCGCAGCCCGGGCGCGCATCTGCTCGGCAACCGAGTCACGCGTCATGCCCCAGGCGGCAATCCCGATGAAGATCAGGGCTGCCAGCCCGCAGACCAGCGATATCAAATGCGTTTTGATGAATGCCATGATCGTACTCCAGCACGTCGTTGCCGTGCTTTGGCCGGCACTACGGCCTAGGCTTATCGGACTTCTCCGCTTGCTCGTCCTTCGCAGCGGGCTTCTCGCCGATCTTCACCTTGAAGCTGAAAGCGACACTCCAGTCGGTGCTGGTATTCTCGCCCGTGATGGGATCCCGAAGATCTCCCGGCTGCCCGGCCGCCGCGGACGGGCCATCCAAATCAAAGGCGCCGGTTCTGATGCCGCGCGGGCGTGGCCCGGCGCCGACCCGTGCCAGTTGCTGAACTTGCGGTCGCGGCAGGCTCTGCCCGGCCGGCTTGGACGGATCCTCCTCCGGCAGGAAGAAGCCCAGCTCGTCACGCGTCAGTTCCGTGCGGATGTTGCCGTACATCTGCTCCGTGACGAACTGGATGGCCGCGCCGATGCTCTCGCCGAACAGTAGCCGCCCGCGCACCTCGACCAAGAAGCCGGCGGCCGTTCGCGACGCGTCGCGTTTTCTGCCGGTGGGGGCGCGCGGGCCCGGCGTCGCCTGGTCGATCGGACCGCCGACTTCCATGGTGCGGCCCACACGGCCGGTGCCCGCCGTTTGGCGGGGCGCCGGCGCTCCGGGGGCGGCGGCCACCGCGCTGGGCACCACGAAGTTGTCGACGTCATCCACGTACGTGATCTTCACGTTCTCAACCAGAAACTGGCCCCGTTGCGTGCGCGGCAGTTGCCCCGACTCGACGACGCTCTGCAGCTCCTCGGGCGTCTCAGCGCGCTGCAGGGCGGGGTTGCCGGCCGGCAGTGCGGCGTGCACGGCGGCGAGCAACTGCGGCAAGAGGTCCTTGTTCTTGCGGAGCTCGAGCAGTTTGACGATGCTCTGCTCGGGCGTACCGGTGTTGGTCTGGACCTTCTGGTATTCGTCCCGATAGCGCTCGGCCTCGGCGATAAGCTGCTGGGCGGTGCGTTCGGCGGTCGTGGTTTCCGGGCTGGCCAGCGCCTGGCTGTCCAGGAAGCTACGGGTGAAGGGCAGCAGGGCCGCCAAGCCCAGGCAGGCGGCCGTGGCGATGAACAAGGGCCGCTTACGGTGCCACAGGGCCACGCGGGCCAGTTCGCTGGGCAGTAGGCTGGCGCTGATGCGCGCCAGCCCGAGCCCCTGCAGGGCCAGCCCGTAGGCGGCGCCGAAGGTCAGGATGTTCTCGGTGAATTGCGGGGCGTTGATGGTGGCCGAAGGGACCACCCTGCCGAACTTCTCCAGGCGGACGACGCCGCCGGCGATGGTCAGGTTGTTCTCGAGGTACTTCTGCAGGCCGGGCAGCCGGAAGGCGTTGCCGAGCACGATGACGCGCTTGAGCTCAACTTCGCGGTGGGTCGAGCTGTAGAAGCCGATCGAGCGCTGGATCTCGGCCACTAGTTCGGCGAAGACCGGGCGCATGGCCTGGAAGACCTGGCGCGCGTACTTGCTGGCGGCGGCGGTGCGCTTGAGGCTTTCGGCCTTGGCGAAGGAGAGCTTGAAGGCGCGCACCAGGGCCTCGGTGAAGGCGTTGCCGCCCAGCGGGATGTTGCGGGTCCAGGCGCTGTTGGGCTCGACGACCACGAGGTCGGTGTTCTGGGCCCCGACGTTGATGATCACGGCGGCGGTTCCGTCCTCACCGTCGGGCAACTCGAAGCGCGAGAAGTTGTAGAGCGCGGAGGGAATGGTCTGTACTATCGCGGGCGATATGCCGACCTCGCCCAGCAGCTCGATCTGTTTGCGAATGAGGTCCTTTCGCATGGCGAAGATGCCGACTTCGAGGTCGGGGGAGTCCTCGGCGGAGAAGGCCTGGTAGTCCCAGACGACGTCCTCGATGTCGAACGGAATCTGCTGGCTGGCCTCGAACTTCACCAGGTCGGGGATCTTCTTCTGCTCGACGGGCGGCATCTTGCAGAAGCGGGCGAAGGTCTGCTGCCCGGGCACGCCGAGCACGAAGCGATCGCCCTGCCAGTCATTACGGGAGGCGAACTTCTCAAGCGCCGCCCGCACCAGCTCATCGGGCTCGGCATCCGGCTGCGAGAGGAGCTTGGGATGCTCGATGAGGTCGAAAGCCACGGCCTCGACCTGACCTTCTCCGGCGAGCCGCAGTTTGAGGGCCTTCAGGGCACACTGCCCGATATCGATACCCCATACGGCGTTTCCGGCTGCCATGGTGCACGCTCCTTCCGCGTCGGGGGAGCATGCACGCGCCACCCGCGCAGGTATGAATCATGCCCGGGCACGCGCTGGGGGCCCGGGGTGGTCAACCCAGCTTACGGGAAATCAACCACAACGTCACGGTTGCAGCCGGTGTCGTGGAATCACCACGACCACTCGTTCGGGGATGGGTATGATGCGAATGACTCGTATGAGTGCCTGTTCGTGAAGCCGGTCGGGCCACCATCCTGACGCCGTGTTGTCCGCTTAGCCGCTGGCAACCTCCGCATCTGAACCACTGGTGTATTTATCTATAGTAACTCTATCACCCACAGGTGACCTGTCAATCACGGGCCGATCCTTTTCGCCGGGGCTGGGCAACAGCGCCGCAACTAGCCGTACAGGCCGCGTTCACATGCGACCACGAAGCACTCGCCCTGCGACTTCAGGCGCTCCCACGACCGGCGAATGATCTCGGCCTCATCGGGAGTGATGAGCCCGTCGTTCTCGATGCTGCGGCTGATCTTCTTGAGCATGTCGCTGAAGTCCTGTACGACGCGATGCGTGGCGGCGAGCAGTTGCTCCTCTTCCTGGCCGGCCTTGACCACCGGGTTGGGCACGTAGAAGCCGTGGGCCGTTTGGCAGAGCCACGCGACGAGCTGCGGGTCCTGGGTTACCTCGATGATGGTTTTCAGGCGATCCAGGGGATTGCGCGCCCCGGAAGTCTGTGGCTCGGTGTCGCTGGGTGGCTCCTGACACCATTTATAGACCAGGGCGGCACTAAGCTTCAGCCGAGCGGCGAGTGCCTTGACACCGACCCGTTCGGTCGCTTCTCGAAGGACTTCCCACGATTCCACGGCTCACCTATGTCTGTTTGCGGGCGTCTTCTAGGGCAGTGTCCCATAACCGCTCCGGACGGGCCTCGGCCTTCGCCGGAATTGTGCCTCGCATGTTGCGCGACGTCAACGTGCCGGGCCTCGGGCGGATCCCGCTGCCGGCCGAAGTTGCGTGGCGGTCGGCGGCCTGCTATATGGTCTTTCTGAGCCGGTGGGTCGCTGATGAGGCGCCGCGCGTGCCCTGAGCCGGCCCGGGCGAACCCCCGCAGACCGAGGACCACCGATGGCGGCGGAGAGAGACTACCTGACGATCGTATCCGGCCTGCCGCGCTCCGGCACGTCGATGATGATGCGGATGCTCGACGTGGGCGGGATACCGGCCCTCACCGACAACATTCGCCGGGCGGACGAGGACAACCCGCGCGGCTACTACGAGTTCGAGCCGGTCAAGCAGACCAAGCAGGACAGCACCTGGCTGGCCGATGCCGACGGCAAGGTTGTCAAGCTGGTCTACCGGCTCTTGTACGATCTTCCGGCCGACCACCAGTACCGGGTGGTCTTCATGCGCCGCAACCTCGGCGAGGTGATCGCTTCGCAGAATACGATGCTTGAACGGCAGGGCAAGTCCGGCGGCAGTCTGAGTGACGACAAGCTGCTGGGACTGTTCGATACCGAACTCCAGAAGGTCTACGACTGGCTCGCCGCCCAGCCGAATTTCCGCGTGCTGTACGTGAACTACAACGAGGTATTGTGCAACGCCGGCCCCACGGTACAAGCCCTGAACGAGTTCCTGGACGGTACGCTGGATACGGCCGCCATGCTGCGCGTGGTTGAGCCGTCGCTCTATCGCCAGCGGAAGTAGGGCCGGCGCGCGGAGGCCAAGGCAGCCGGCTTGAGATGGCAAGAGCACCCGACAAGCGAGGCACGTGCGACGGCTGCGGCAAGTCGCCGCGCCTACTGACGCCGATCGAGAGCGGTCATAAGCTCTGTCGCACCTGTCTGCGGCGGCTGCATCGCCCGTCCCAGGCCGCCGTGCGGCGGCCGGCCACTGCCGCGCAGCACACCCAGGCCGTTGCGCTGGGTTTCAGCCTGCCGCCCGGCGTGACGCAGCACGACGCCGAGATAATCCTGCGCTGCACGCGCCGCCAGTTCGAGGTAACGCCGGCGCTGTTGGCCGATGACGTTGACCGGTTGTTTCGGCTGCAGGACGACTTCCTGGGGTACGTTGCGGACGTCTGGGAGGAGTTGACCGGCCGGGTGTTGCGCGAATCGGAGATTTCCTGGTGGGAGCAGCAGAAGCTGGCGGCGCGCTTCGTCATCGAGCACCGCGAGGTCGCCGAGATCATTCAGCGCGTGCAGCGGCAGCGCGAGCGCTACCGCCAGGCGGCGGAACAGGAGTTCGCGCGCTCGCACCCGCCGGGTGAAGCGGCGCCCTGGGAGACGTTCCGGGCGCCGATCGCCGCCGACGCGGCGCACGAGTTGGTTGTCCGCGTCTTGCGCGAACGCTGGAGGCAGTACTTGCCGCGGCGGCCCGGCTTGCTGGCCCGGTTGATGCGGGGCGGGGCGGCTCCCGAGCGCCCCGCGCCGGACGAGGAACAGCGCTAACACACGCGCCGCGGCGCGTCAGTCAGAAGGAAACCCCATGACGCCGGAACAACGCATGGTGCAGGAGTTCCACGAGAAGTACGACGCCCCGGTCCGCACAGTGCCAACGATGCTGGCGGCCAAGGATTGCCTGCGCCGGGCCCGGCTGATCTTCGGCGAGGCCGGTGAGTTCATCGAGGCGGCCGACAAGGGCGACGTCGTGGAGATGGTGGACGCGCTGGCCGACCTGTTGGTTGTCGTGTACGGGGCGGCGGTCGAGATGGGTGTGGATCTCGAGCCCGTCTTCGCCGAAGTGCACCGCTCCAACATGTCCAAGAACGGCGGCATCGACGCCGGCGGCAAGATCCTGAAAGGGCGCGGCTTTCGGCCACCCGACATCACCACCGTGCTGCGTCAGCAGGGCTACACGGGGGTGTAGCGGCGGTTCGAAGTCGCCGCGCGGCGCTCGGCCGGCCCGCGCGGCGGCGGCTGGCCATTCAGGAGTCTACGGACTAGAATCGGCACGTCTGGGCTGCAGAGCCAGGCGAGCCGAGCCCGAGGATCAATTGTGCCGCGTGAACCTGTGCGAATCCCCGTCAGCATCGACGCGCTGTCGATTCTGCGGGCCGACGGCGGTGTTGACCATGATCTGGAGCCCGACCTGCCGGCGGCGGACCTGCGCCGGCTGTTTGAGACCATGCTGCTTTCCCGCCGGCTGGACGAGCGCTGCCTGCACCTCCAGCGCCAGGGGCGAATAGGGACCTTCGGGCCAAGTAAGGGTCAGGAGGCGGCCTCGCTGGGTGCGGCCTACGTCCTGGAGGGCCGCGACTGGCTGGTGCCCTCGTTTCGCGAGGCGGCCGGCCTGCTGTGGCGCGGCTGGCCGCTTGACACTTTCATGTACTGGTGGGGCGGCCACGAGGCCGGCAATATCGCTCCCGAGGATGTCAACGACCTGCCGATGAGCGTGCCGATCGCGACGCAATGCCAGTACGGCATGGGCATCGCCTGGGGGCTGAAGCTGCGCGGCCAGGGCGCCGTGTGTGCGACGTTCTGCGGCGACGGCGGCACGTCCGAAGGCGATTTTCACGAGGCGCTGAACTTCGCCGGCGTGTTCAACCTGCCGCTGGTCATGATCGTCCAGAACAACCATTGGGCGATATCGATCCCGCGCGAGCGGCAGACGGCCTCGCAGACCATCGTGCAGAAGTGCATCGCGTATGGCCTGCCCGGGCTGCAGGTGGATGGCAACGACATCCTGGCCGTCATTGCCGGCGTGCGGGAGGCGGTCGAGCGGGCGCGCACCGGGGGCGGGCCGACGCTGATCGAAGCCGTGACCTACCGGCTCGGCATGCACACCACCGCCGACGACCCGAAGAAATACCGCACCGATGAAGAGGTTAAACTGTGGGAGCAGCGCGACCCGCTGCTGCGCTTCCGCAAGTATCTGCGCGACAAGGAACTGCTGGACGACCCGGTCGAGCAGGAGATCGAGGAACAGATCACGGCGCGACTGGAAGCGGCCGTCAAGCTGTACTTGCAGGTTGAGGTCGCCCCGTACGAGTTCTTCCGGCACATGTACGCCGAGCCAACGCCGGAGCTGCGGCGCCAGGAAGCGGAGTTGCGGGCCTATCTGGAAAAACCTCAGCCGGCCGCGGCGGGCCAGGCTGATTACGACCGCGTGCGGTAGGGAGGGACGGCGGCCGTGGCGCAACTTACGATGGTGAAAGCGATCAACCTGGCACTAGCCGAGGCGCTGCGCGGTGACGAGCGCGTGCTGGTGCTGGGGCAGGACGTGGGGGTGGATGAGGGCGTATTCCGGGCCACGGAGGGGTTGCTGCAGGAGTTTGGCCCGAACCGCTGCATCGATACGCCGCTGGCGGAGGCGGCCATCGTGGGCGGCGGCATCGGACTGGCCCTGACCGGCTTCCTGCCGGTCTGCGAGATGCAGTTCGACGGCTTCTCGTTTCACGCGTTCCACCAGGTGGAAAACCACGTGCGGCGGCTGCGAAACCGCACGCGCGGGCGCTATACGTGTCCGATGGTGATTCGGATGCCCTACGGCGGCGGCATCCGCGCCATCGAGCACCACAGCGAGGCGCCCGAAGCCACGTATGCGCACCTGGCCGGGCTGCACGTGGCCCTGCCGTCCGGGCCGCGTTTGGCGCGGGCCATGCTGCGGACGGCGATCTTCGGCCCGGACCCGGTGATCTTTTTCGAGCCCAAGGCGCTGTACCGGGCCTTCCGTGAAGAAGTGCCCGACGAGCCGGAGGAATGGCCGGTCGGCCGCGGCGTGGTGGCGCGCCCGGGCGAGGACGTCACGATCATCTCGTACGGCGCGACGCTGCGGGCCGCGCTCGAAGCGGCGGAAGAGCTGCAAGAAGAGCACAACGTTGACGCGGAAGTGCTGGACCTCTTGTGGGTGGCGCCGCTGGACGAGGAACTGATCCATACTTCGGTGCGTAAGACCGGACGCGTGGTCGTGGCGCACGAAGCGCCGCGGCACTGCGGCGTGGGGGCCGAAGTGGTGGCGCGGATCGTCGAGCATAGCCTGTTGTATCTGGAGGCGCCGGTGCGGCGTGTGACGGGCTTCGATACAATCATTCCATACTTCGCGAACGAGCGTACGTACCTGCCCGACGCGGGGCGGGTCGTGCAGGCGGTGCTGGAGACGGTGCGGTTCTGAACAGGGTCAGGTGCGCTGCAGGAGCACCGGCGAGGGTGAGACAAGATGCTGGAGTTCAAACTGCCAGACCTGGGTGAGGGCATTCACGAAGGTCAGATTGTCAACGTGCTGGTCAAGGCCGGCGACACGATCGCCGAGTACCAGCCGATGCTCGAGGTCGAGACCGACAAGGCGGCAGTGGAGATACCATCTCCCGCGGCGGGCGTCGTCAGCCAGGTGCTGGTGGAGCCGGGCCAGGTCGTCAAGGTCGGCCAAGTGATGCTCACCATCGAGGAGGGTGCTGGGGGCGCACCTGCGCCGGCGGCTCCCGAGAAGGCGGCTGCCTTGCCTGCTGAGAAGGAAGAGCCCGAGCCAAAGAAGGCGCCCGCGCCTGCCGCTGCCACACCCGCCGCAGCGCCGGCGCCGGCACCTAAGCCGGCGGAGCGCCGGGACGGTCCCGTGCCGGCCGCCCCAGCGGTGCGCAAGCTGGCGCGCGAGCTGGGCGTCGATATTAGCCAGGTCCAGGGCAGCGGACCGAACGAGCGCGTGTTGGGGGAGGACGTCAGGGCCCACGCGCAAGGTGTGCGCCCCGCCGCCCCGACCGGTGCCCCGTCCGCACCAACAGCCGCAGCGCCCGCCGGCGAACCGGAAGCACTGCCGGACTTCGCCCGCTACGGCCCGGTGCGTCGCGAAGCCGTGCCGCAGATTCGCAAGACGATCGCGCGGCAGATGGCGCGTTCCTGGCAGAACATCCCGCGCGTCACGCACTGCGACAAGGCCGATGTCACCGAGCTGGACCGCAACCGCAAGAACCTCAACGCCGCCCTCCCCGCTGATCAGCCCAAGCTGACGATGACGGCCATTCTGCTGAAGGCGGTGGCGGTCGGCCTGCGCGACTACCCGCAACTCAACGCCAGCTACGACGCCGCGAGCGCGGAGATCATCTACAAGGACTACGTGCACGTCGGCATCGCGGTGGACACGCCGCGCGGCCTGGTCGTGCCGGTCATCCGCGATGTGGATAAGAAGACGCTGCCGCAGTTGGCGGCGGAGTTGAACGACCTGGCCCAGCGGACGCGCACGGGCCAGTTCGAGATCGCCGAGTTGCGCGGGGCGAGCTTCACCATCACGAACGTCGGGGCCTTGGGCGGGCAGTTCGTGACGCCGATGGTCAACTACCCGGAGGCCGGCATTCTGGGCGTCGGCCGGGCACAATTGGAGCCGGCGGTCGTCGAAGGGCAGATTGTGCCGCGCCTGATGATGCCGCTGTCGCTCTCGTTCGATCATCGCATCGTGGACGGGGCCGACGCGGCGCGGTTCACCACCGGCGTGATCCAGTCCCTGGAGAACCCGTTGCGGCTGATTAGCCTGGCTTGACGGCCGGGCGCGGCCCGTCGGCACGTGGCCGCACCGTACTATCGACAAGGCGCGCGGCGCCGCATGCAGAAGGAAGGTTGCCGTGGTTGTGGGTGAATTCACGGAAGAGGCGGAACTGGTCGTAATCGGCGGCGGGCCGGGCGGCTACGTGGCCGCGTTTCGCGCTGCCGACCTGGGCATTCCCACCGTCCTGGTGGATGACGCGCCCGTGCTGGGCGGCGTGTGCCTGCGGGAAGGCTGCATCCCTTCCAAGGCCCTGCTGCACGTGGCCCATCTGGTAGAGAATGCCGCCGGCGCCACTGAGTTCGGCGTAGCCTTCGGCTCGCCGAAGATCGACGTGGCGAAGCTGCGCGCCTGGAAAGAGGGCGTGGTCGAGCGCCTCTGCGGCGGCATCAAGACGCTGGCGGGCAAGCGCAAGGTGCGCGTCGTGCGCGGCCGCGCCCGCTTCGAAGACTCGCGTACGATCAGGCTGGAAGACAGCGAAGTCGCGCGCATCCGCTGCAAACATGCCATTATTGCCACCGGTTCGCGGCCGAAGATGCTGCCGGAGTCGCTCATTCCGCCGGATTGCTGCATCGATGCGGCCGGGGCGCTCGAGTTGGCGGATATTCCCAAGTCGCTGCTGGTAATTGGCGGCGGCTACATCGGGCTGGAGTTGGGGCAGGCCTACGCTGGCCTGGGCAGCCGCGTGAGCGTGCTGGAAGTGCTACCTCGCATCCTGACGGGCTGCGACGCCGACCTGGCTCGCCCGCTGCTGGCCCGGCTCAAGAAGCAGTTCGCCGCCATCCACACGGGGGCCAAGCTCGAATCGGTGAAGAAGTCCGGCAAAGCCGTCGAGGTGCAATTCTCGGTGGGCGACAAGCAGCACAACGAGAAATTCGACCGCGTGCTCGTCTCCGTCGGCCGGCGGCCCAACTCGGACACGCTCGACCTGGCGAACACGAAGGTTACGCTCGACGAGCGCGGCTTCATCCAGGTGGACGAGGCCCGCCGCACGGCCGACAAGCGGATCTACGCGATAGGCGACGTAGCGGGCGAGCCCATGCTGGCGCATAAGGCCAGCCGCGAGGGCATCGTGGCGGCCGAGTCCATCGCCGGCCGCGCCAGTGCATTCGACGCCCGGGCCATACCGGCCGTCGTGTACACGTCGCCGGAGGTGGCGTGGTGTGGGGTTACGGAGGAGCAGGCCAAGGAGCGCGGGCTGAATGTCAAAGTGGGCAAGTTCCCGTGGGGCGCGTCGGGCCGGGCGATTGCCATGGGCCGTCCGGAGGGGCTGACGAAGGTCATTGCCGACGCCGACAGCCTGCGCGTTCTCGGCGTCGGTTTGGTCGGCGAGCACGCCGGCGACCTGATCGCCGAGGCCGTGCTCGCAATGGAGATGGGCGCGACGGCCGAAGACCTGGCATTGACGATTCACCCGCATCCGGCCACGTCCGAGACGCTCATGGAGGCGGCGGAAGGTGTGCTCGGCTCGGCGATTCACATGTACAAGGGCTGACGCGCCGGCTTGGCGGTTAGTCACCGGGCTGGGTGTAAGCATGGCCCTCGCCCTGCTCGCGGCGTTGGGCTGTAACGAACCGGGACCGGCGATTGAGGCTGCGCCGGCGACCGCGCCGGCGGTCAGCGTGGTGCCGGCGGAGGACATCCGGCGCGGGCCGTTTCTCATCACACAGGGTGTGGGCGAGCTGCGCGTGTCGATCGAGGGACGATGCGAGTTGTACATCGCGCGGGGCGTGCTGCGGGATTGGCGCGACGCGCGCGGGCGGGCGCTGTCCGGCGGCGGCGGACTCGGGCCGTGGCCACTGCTGGCTGAAGCAGACTGGCTGGCGCACCCGGAAACGGCGGCGCTGCGGCTGGGCGCTGCGCACGGCGAACCGGAGGGCCTTCTCACCGAACAAGTGCTGCTGGAAGCGACGCCGTTGCGCGTGGTAGTCGAGACGCGGCGGCGCTTGGCCGCTGAGCAGGGCCAGGCTGAGGAGGCGGCCAGCAGCGCGCGCGGACACTTCTGGCAGTACGTGCTGTATGCTGACGGACGCATGCTCGTCCGGATTGTCTCGCAGTTTGCGGAGGAGTCGGCGGCCGGCCGCCAGCTTTGCCACGGGCTCATTCTTGATTCTCGCCGCGGCTTCGAGCGCGTGCCGCCGCCGGCGGGGTCGCCGGAGTATCAACCGGCCCCGTTCATCATGCTGGCCGCGCCGGACCCTGAACGTGCAGCGTTGCTATGGGTGCCACACGCCGCGCCCGCGACCGCCCAGCAGCGGCTTGTCCCGCTGGACGGCCGCCGACAGCTCGTCGCGCTGGTCAAGGCCAACGCCGCTGACAGCGCCAGTCTGCTGTGGCTCAGGCACGCGGGAGCTGCGGATGGCGCCACGGCGGAAAGCATTGCCGCCGACTACCAGAACCCCGTCGCGCTGCGGCCGGCGTCCGGACGTGTGCGGACCGATGTGCCCGGCGACCTCAATGGCGACGGATACAATGAGTCTGAAGGATGCTATGAGTTGGAGATGGCGCAAGGCCGTCTGCGCTGCGAATTCGACCCCGACGCCCGGTTACGCTGGGCGCCGGTCCTGCGTATCCACGGCAGCGGCCAGCGGCGCTGCTGGGCTTACGTGGACGGGGCGGTGGCGGCAACGCACCGCGACAGGCATGATCGGCTGATGCTCATGCTGCCGGGCGTCATTCGCGAGCCGCGAGTTGTCGAGGTCTACACTGAGTTGTCGGCGGCACGGTCAGATGACCGGCTGGCGTCGGTGTCGGGCCAGCCCCGCCCGGGCGTGCCGTCGAGCCCCGGCGCGGATTTCCGGGTTTCCGGGTGTCGGGCGGCCGGTTTGGCCGGCGGGATTCTGCCGGTTGCACTGCCCGCCGATTTGCCGATAGAGTAAGTAGAGCACTTCCTGCAGTTCAATACGCGGACGCCCAGGGCGGTCGGCGTGACGATTCGCCCGGCGATTCTGCGGCAGTTCGCTGATCTTCTTCGGTAGGTGCAGCGGGCCCGCTGCAGCACACCGGCGGTCAGGCACATGCAGCGAAGGATCGGATTCAAGATCACGCTTGCGTTCCTGGGGCTGGCCGCCGGTCTGCTGATCATCGCAGGCGTGTGCCTGGTTTGGGGTCAATTCGCCGCGCAGCGCGACCAGGCGCTCGCGCCGGCGATCAGAGTGCTGCAACTGCTCGTCGGCCTGCTGGCGGTCATATTCCTAAGCGCGGCGGCCGCCGGGATCCTGCTGGTGCGCCGGATCAGCAGGCCGGTGCAGGAGTTGGTCGAAGCGGCCCGGGCGATTCAGGCCGGCGATCTGACACGCCGGGCGCAAGTGGACCGCACCGACGAGCTTGGTCAACTCGCCACGGCTTTCAACGACATGACGGACCGCCTGGCGGAGTCGCTGCGCACGTTGCAGCTTGAGGTTGACGAGCGCCGCCGCGCTGAGGCGGCCCTGGGGGGCAGTGAGAAGCGTTTCCAATCGCTGCTGGAGGCCGCCGGCAGCAGCATCATCTCCCTGGCACCGAACGGACGAATCCTAGAGTTCAACCCGGCCGCCGAGCGACTCCATGGGTGCCGGCGGGAGGACGTGCTGGGCCGCCATTACGCCGAGCTGTTCCTGGCTGATGGCGCCCGCGCCGACTTGGCCGAGAAGCTGGTTGAAGTACTGGCGGGGCAGCCGACGCGCGACTACGAGTGCGTAATCCGCTGTGCTGATGGCACGGAACGCGTGGTCTCGTGGAGTATCGACCGGCTGCTGGATAATGACGGCGCGGCCGTGGGGCTCATCGCTGTCGGGCTGGATGTGACTCTGAGCAACCGGGCCGCGGAGGCGCTGCAGGCTTCGGAGCGCAACTACCGGGAGATATACAACGCCACGACGGACGCGCTGTTCATCCACGACGCTACCGACGGGCGCGTCCTGGACGTCAACCCGGCTACCGTGGAGATTTTCGGGCGCTCGCGGGCGGAGATCTGCCGCCTGGGCATTGGAGCGTTGAGTTCCGGTGAGCCGCCCTATACGCAAGCACACGCCGCCCTCTGGGTGCGCAAGGCTCACCAGGAGGGGCCGCAACGCTTCGAGTGGCATTCGCGCCGCGGCAACGGCGAACTGTTCTGGGCCGAAGTGACGCTCAAGACCACCGTAATCGGCGGACATAATCGCATCCTGGCGGCCGTGCGCGACATATCCGAACGTAAGCAGGCGGAAGAAGCCGTGCGCGACAGCGAGAAGCGCTACCGCACACTGTTCGAATCGGCCGGCGATGCCATCCTGATCGTCGAAGCCCTGGGCCCGAACATGCGGGTCGTGGAATGCAACACGCGGGCGCTCGAGCTGTTCCGCGGGCGGCGCGACCAAATCCTGAACGCTTCACCTCTGGCGCTCTCAGCGCCGCGCCAGCCGGATGGACGACCAACGGCCGACAGGATACGCGAGATTGTGCCGCTTGCCCTGGCCGGCAAGCCGCAGTACGTGGAATGGACGATCCGGCGGCTGGACGGCACGCCGCACGAGACTGAGGTAATCGCCACAGCCGTGGAACTGGGCGGGCAAACACACTTGCTGGCCATCGTGCGGGACGTTAGCGCGCGCCGGCAGGCCGAGGAGGAGCGTGACCGCCTGTTCAACCTGTCGCTGGACATGTTGACGATCGCCACCTTTGACGGCCACTTTCGCCAGATCAATCCGGCGTGGACGACAACGCTCGGCTGGTCGGCCGAGGAGCTGACGACCCGGCCGTGGGTCGAATTCGTGCACCCTGACGATCTGGAGCCCTCACGCCAGGCCGCGCAACAGTTGGCCGCCGGCCATGCCGTGCGTGAGTTTGAGAACCGCTTCAAGTGCAAGGACGGCACCTACCGTTGGCTGTCCTGGACCGGCTTCCCCTTGCCGCAGCAGGGCCTCGTTTTCAATGTCGCCCGCGATGTCACCACCCGGCGGCAATTGGAGGAGCAACTGCGCCAATCGCAGAAGATCGAGACGCTCGGCACGCTCGCCAGCGGAATCGCGCACGATTTCAACAACCTGCTCACGGCCATCTTCGGGCACGTCGATCTGGCCCGCGCTGAGCTGGACCAGCGCGCCAAGTTGGAGGAGCACCTCAACCAGGTCGAACGCGTCGCCCGCCGGGCCGCCGCCATCTCGCGCTCGTTGCTGACTTTCAGCCGGCGCACTCCGACCGAGCAGAAGCTCGTTTCCTTGCTGGAGTTGTGTCGTGAAACGCAACGACTGGCGCTGCGCCTGTTGCCCACGACGATTGTCCAGGAATGGGATCTTCCGGACGCGCCCGTGTACATCCGCGGCGACGCCACGCAAATCCAGCAGGTGCTAATGAACCTGCTCGTGAACGCCCGCGACGCGCTGCCCAGCGGCGGCACCGTGCGGGTAAGCCTGAGCGAGTTGGACGTCGCCACGGCCGCGGCCGGCCGCCCGGACGGGCACTACGCCCGGATCGAGATCAGCGACACCGGCGTAGGCATGTCGCCGGAAGTTCGCGCACGGGCCCTGGATCCGTTCTTCACCACCAAGCCGCGCGGCGTCGGCACCGGCTTGGGGTTGTCCATGGTGCACGGCATCGTTACGGACCACGGCGGTTGGCTTGAGTTGGAGTCCGAGCAGGGCGTGGGCACCACGGTCTCGCTCTGCCTGCCCTGCGCCACCGGGCCGGCCCCGGCCGAGCGGTCGGCGCAGGAATCGGCGGCAACGACCGCACCAGCGGGAACCGGCGTGCTACTGGTCGAAGACAACGAAATGGTGCGGGCGGCTGTGGCACGCTCCCTCCAGGGGGCCGGTTACGTGGTCTTCGAGGCCGGCGACGGAGTGGAGGGCCTCAGAACCTACAACGCGAAAGCCGCCACGATCAAGATCGTGGTGGCTGACATGGAGCTGCCGCACATGAGTGGTCTGGAGTGCCTTGATCGCATTCGCGCCCTGGCTCCCAAAGTGCACGGCGTGATCATCACCGGCTGTATCGAGACCTCCGGGCACAACCCCGCCGATCTGCTGCAACGCTACCCCGTCCTGGCCAAGCCGTTCAAGATGCAGGAACTGCGTGAGTTGCTCGATCGCCTGACCCGCGGCGACAAGTTCATCCGACA
Source organism: uncultured Planctomycetales bacterium (assembly GCA_964550375.1). Lineage (GTDB taxonomy): Bacteria > Planctomycetota > Phycisphaerae > UBA1845 > Fen-1342 > JAAYXS01. Next base: position 29,511 of record CAZJYX010000032.1, read on the forward strand.
CTGAAACGCGGCTGCCGCCCGGTCGGCGGCCGATACGCCCGCCCCGGCACGATCCACAGGAAGTACCAGGGATAGGCCACCGGGCTGAGCAGCAGGCCCGTGCCCGCCGGCAGCCAGGCACCCGACCACACGTCTTCGCTACGTCGCCAAACCAGACCGGCCGCCAGCACGATCAGCACGCCGATCACGAACAGCGTCGGCGTCTGATCGCAGGCACCGCAGCACGCGCACATAAGCCGCGCAACCCACGCCATAAGCCAGCGGCACCAGGCCGACTTGCTCAGCAGGACAGCGCGCGGCATGAATCAGGATCAGGGCGGCCTCGATGAGCAGTGCGCGCGGCCGGAGGGTGCAGACGAGCTTAAGTGAAGACCGTTTTGCAAGTGTCATCGGCGCCGGCCCCGCAAGTGTGCCACGGCTATGATCGTGCCCGAGTTTGCCGATTGCCGCGATGTGAGGCGGATCCCCGGTCAAGAGGACGCCGGAGTCCCCCGCTGATTGGAAATCGGTCGGGACATCAGAAGGCCGGGCCCCTCGACTGAAGGGCCCGGCCAACCACTCTGTCCTGCAAATGAGGGCGAAAGGCGGTAATCAGCGCCGCCGCAGGCGAAGAACAACCGCGCCGAGCATCAGCAACGCGATGCTGGCCGGCTCGGGTACGATCTCGCCGTAAACGCGATACGCGAAGTCCGTCGCATACGGGATGCGCTGGCTGGGGTCGTCCGGATCGGGGATCTCAAGATAATCCACTATGTCAATCCACTCGGGCTCGAAGAAGAACTCGCTCTGCATCACGCCCATTTCACCGGCGCCGAAATCGACGCCGCCACCGGTCGTGAGCAGAAAGTGCTGTCCCCGGTTGTTCCCGACCACTCGAACGGCGAAGTAGTAGTGGCCGGCTGGTAGGGTCACCTCGGGGATAGTCACGCTGCCTTCATAGACCGGCAGGCCCCAGAGCGTTTCCGGCCCGGATTCACCGGCCCGCTGGGCAAACTCGTCCATGGGTATGTCCGTGAACTCCGCCACCGGCGTCGCCCCCGGAGCAATCGGCCCGCCACGCTCCTCCGTGGTGTTGCGCGGCAGGATGATGATGTCGACGGTTTCCCAGACAGCGCCCGGACCGGTAACCAGCACGCCGATCCAGCTTAAACGCTGAACCTGGTACTCCACCCCAACAGGCACGACGATGTCATCGCCGGCCCAGGACTCGGACACGATCGTCCTGCGCTCTGAGCTCTGCGCGGCCACGCCGTCGTAGGGGAATGCCCAGCCGGGCTCGTTAGGATTGCCGAGGTAGTTGTCCTGGAGGATTATTTCGGCGACTGCCGCCGAGCTGCAGACCATCAGCAGTGCCGTAAGACCACAAATCCTGATCATTTGAGGACTCCTTTGCCCTTCCTCGCCGCGGGCACATACCCGCCGCCATCTCGAGCTAGCTGTCGAGTCCGCCTGGACCATCCCCGCCCCGGGCTAGCGCACGGCCAGCCCGCCGCGGTTGCGTGTTCCCTTCACGTGTGGAAGCCAAGTGGCGCGGGTCGCCGCGCACCGGCATCCGATCCCAACGACCCAGATTCTGCTAACACATGTTCTTAGGCGCGCTGTTGCCGGGTTTCAAGTCACGTCTTTCGATGGACCCAAGTTTCTTTCCCTACGTTCCCTATCGGATCCCCCGACCGGCCAGGTGGGCCATAATTCTCCCCGTGTGGGTTTGCCGGCGGCTTGCCAGGCCGTATCATCCGGACTGCCGAATCGGCGTGGCCGAATGAAGTTATCCGTCGCCGACGTCGCCACGGCGTCGCCGCCACCGGCAGCTCGCCTGGGAACGCCCGCGACCGCCGCAGAAGGCCCTCCGAAGGGCGGCTAGCTCAGTTGGCTAGAGCATCTCGCTTACACCGAGAAGGTCGAGGGTTCGAGTCCCCCGCCGCCCATATCCTTTTATTGCAAGGACTTACGCGTGACCGGCCGCACGCGCGCGAAGCGTTCTCCACGCCGTCCTCCAGCCGCGTCCGAGAATCGCCCGGCGCCCCCGGTGAACTCATGACCACGCCCCGCCAGCTCTGTCTGCTGCGCTTTCCGCACCGCGCCAGCCGACTTGCCAATGGCCGGTGTGCGTCCGCCTAACTGCCGCCTGCTTCCGGCACGCGGCACGGACCGGCCAGCGGAGTCTGCTGCCGCTGTCTTGCGTCGTTCCTTATGAGCGTCGAGAACCAAGCCACTCCTGCCGCGGCAAGAAGAAACAAGAAGGGCATGAATACATGCTGGTAGCGGTCGTTCGCTTCGCTGATTGCGTGCACGGCCATCCCCCCCAGAACAACCCACGTTAGCGGCGCTGCCGCTCGGCTCGGCGGCCAGCGCGCGACGGCGACGCAACCGACCGCCGCGAGCGACAGGACAACCCAGTGAAAGCCGTGACAGGCTCCGTATACGAAACCAAGCTGACCCGGGGACAGCAGGGCAGTCCGCGCCACCGTCCAGGAAGCCCCATACATCGAGCGCCCCCACATTTCCAGCGTCTTGCGAATCGCGAGCATGACGAAGCCGGCAGGGTCGTCGGAAACCCGCTGTATTGCCACGCGCCGCGCATGCTCGTTCAGTGCCGCGACGCTTCCCTGGGACAGCGCCGCCCGCGCGTCGGTCTTATTCCAGTGCCCTCCCGAGGCAGTATTCGTACCCATCATGAGGTTGTACATGCCGCTACGTGCCAGCGTTATCTCGTACGCTCGCTGCAAGTGCAACGTGTAGACCCTATCAACAAGCAGGAAGGAGGAAAGTAAGGCGAGCATTAGACTGGCACGTCGTAATCGGCTGCCTTGGCTGCCGGTGAGCATGATGAGCCCTATCGGCAGGAGTAGGATTAGCGGCGGTCGGGCCACGTAACTGGCGGCGATGAGCGCGCCGGCGCCTGCCGCTTCGCATGGAATTCGGGCGCCGCCCCGCCGGTGCCCGTCCGATTCCCGAGGTTCGCGCGGAGAGCACGTCGCAGGCGGCACCGCATAGGTCGACTGGCGCGCGCGCAGCAGGAGCAGGACCGCGGCCAACGCGCATGGCACGGCCAGGTGCTCAGTGGCCGGCAGCAGCAGGTACAGCAGTTGGCTCGGCCACAGGGCAAACAACACGAGCGGGAGTAATTGCGCCTCAGCTTGCACCACTCTCCTGGCCAGGAGCATGAGCAGCATGATTGCGCATGCGCCCAGAAACACATTAAGAGCCTGTGCAACGCCCACGACGCTTCCAAGCCATCGATAAATCGCGCCCAGGAGCAGCGGGTAGGCCCAGGGCCTGAGACTGTCGCTCAAAGACGCGTCTACCGGACCGTCGGCCGCGATCGCCGTGGCGAGGCGGTGATACGTAAGGAAATCCGAATGCAGCTCCACGCGTACGAAGATGGCCCCGTAAGCAGCGACAGCCACCGCGCCCAGCAGAACTGCCGCAACCACCCGGCGACGATGATGCCTGGCGTCGCTTCAACTTCTCGGAAGAAACGCGCATACGGCGAGGCTCGTAGCCAGAATGCCGGTCAGCATTCCGGCGCCGCCACCGGCGGGCACCTGCAGTAACGCGGAAACCGCTACTACGGCAAGGCACCCGCCCAGCACCAGCGGCGGCAACCGCCAGATGAGCCGCAATACGCGCGAACGGTCGGTGATTGCCTGGTGAACCTTCATGGTCTGCTCGATGAGTCAGCGTAATGAAGGCGTCGCGACCGTTCCAGTGCCGGGCCGCTTTGTTTGTGGTGTGGTGTCACGACGCACCGCCGGCCTCGAGTTTCGCCAATACCCGCACGCGGGCCGAGCATCGTTCTGCCCCGGCGGGCCGGCGTCAGAGGCGCCCGTAACGGACTTTCGGCCGCTTGCCAAATCGCGGGAATCTGGTACGCTCCTGCGTCATCTCGTCGTTTGCTTCTTTCAGGAGCTGTGAGGCTGGCAGGCGGGGTCGCGTGCGGGTACGGTCCAAGAGAATCAGACAGTCGCCGGTCGATGCTGACGAACGCATCATCGTCGAGCTGCGCTGTATCAAGTGCGGCAGCGGCCTGTGTGGCGAGTTCCTCACCACGCCCTGTCCGCAATGCGGCCACCCCTGCTCCGATTCAGTCTACGGCGATTACCTGATCTACTCCGAAAGCGTCGAGATTGAACGCCTGCAAGAGGCCACCCGGTTGGTTATCTATGGCGGCGCCGTCCTGGCCGTCGTCTTGGCGGCCGGCCTGGTCGGCATGGTCGCCACGTCCACGGACGTCATCGATGCCGCCCGGCGGACCTACGAGACGGTCTTCGCGGTCATCTTGCTGTATTCCGTCGTATCGATCACCGGAATCGTGCTGCTGACGCGCCGCTGTTCGCTAGCCTATTACGAGGCGGCGTATTTCCACACACGCGGGCTGGTGCGCGCCGGCTTGGTCGCGGTGGCTGCGCTGGGCGCGGTGGCGGTGGCTACCCATTTCCTGCCCGAAGCCGTGCGCATGTGCCTGCTGGCACTGTGGGCGACCGTCCCGTCGGCCCTGTTTCTGCGCGGCGTCGCGAAACTGATGCAGCGGGCACCGAACATCAAGTTGGCCCGCTTTGCCAGCCGGCTGCAGCGGGCGGTTTGGGCCATGGGCGTTCTGACGGTCGCCCTGGGGTGCGCGCAGCGGCTCTCACGCACCGACCCGGACTGGGAGGGCGTGCTAATCGCGCTGCGCGTGATCGCCGCACTCGGCTGGATCACGGTCGGGCTGGCCGGGTACCGGCTAATGACAGCCCTGCGGCGTACACTGGCGATCATCCGGCAGAGTATCCCTTAACCCTCGTGACGCCGGGCGGGCCTGCTGAGCGGACGCGGCGACTTGCTACCGCAACGGCGGCAGCGGGGCCAATCGCTCCGGGCGCGCTGCTCGGGCCCGCACGAGATACGCCTCCAGCCAACCCCGCGCCCGATCCGGATGGGCCTGGGCATACAGCAGGGCCTCATGGTTCAGCCCGTTGATGCGGTCGTTGGCGGCGCGCAGTGCATCCATGCTTATCTGCAAGGCAACTTCGACCGGCATGCGCTCCGGATTGATGTCAATGCCGAAGTGCCCCTGGTAGCCGTGCATCTTCAGCACGTACAGGGCCGCTTCGAGCTGCTCGGGCGCGACCACCCCCACATTCAGGTCCTGGTCGTAGTTGCCCAGCGGCTGGCTGTTCCAATGGCTGTGCGCCAGCCGGCCCTCGGACAGCGGCCAACTGAAAGCGTATGGCAGGTCTTCGAAGCCCATCAGCACGTGTCCGACTTCCGGGTTCAGGCAACAGAGCTTGTGGCCCTGTTCCAGTAGCGCCCGGTTCTCAGCATGGCGCAGCAGCTCCTCTACCTGCCGGCCCAGCAGTACGCCCTCCGGCGTCGTGCCGTACAGAATCCGGCCACGCGGCTCGTACGGCTTGGGCTCGAACGCGATCCGCACGCCCGGGACGGCGTCCAGCGCCTCCGCCAGCCCTTCGGCAAACCGCGCCCGCATACCCGCGAAATCAACGCCGAAAGGGTTCTCGTATCCATCAATCCCCGGCCAGACGACCGCGAAATCGGTATCCAGCTCCCGGTTCAGCCGCAGGGCCGCCTGCGTCCGTGCAATCGCCGCCCGGCGCACCTGCTCCAGCGGGCTCGACAGAGAACCCCATTCGAACTGGCGATCCCAGAACAACAGCGGAATGACCGTGATGAGCCGGATGCCGCTTTGCTGCGTGAACTGCCGCCACAGCGCGACGTTCTCCTCGTTGATCTCGTTGGGGTAGTGCGCTTCGAGGCCCGCCAGCCCGTAGTCCTTCAGCCGCGCGGCGATTTCCAGCCGCTGCTCGATGCCCAGCTCGGGGCCGTACCGGTCGTGAAAGCGGCCGGCCGCGGGCGAGAAGTACCAAATCCCTGCCGAGAACTTCAGGTCAAGCTCAAACGAGTTCAGGTGTTCGAGCAACTCTTGCGGACTTCGGCGGCGCGATTGCGAGCGGAGGTCGACCAGCGGCATGTGAAGCTCCTTGCGGTACGGGGCGTCAGCGAACAGCGCCCCTGGAGGCTGCTGGGGTCAGTATAAGCTTCCGCGTCGTAACCCACATGCCGGGACTTTCGGCGGCGTGTCGTAACCGGTTACGGACGCTCGGGCCGCGCCCGCAGCGCTACAATAGCGGTCGTTTGGGCTACAATCGTGGCGGCTATGAAATCAGTCGTCCGGGAAGCAGATTGATGGGTGAACCTGACAAGGCCGCGGCCAAGCAGGCGAAAAAGCTAGCCAAGGCCGCGCAGAAAGCTGCGAAGCGGCGACCGCCCGCCGGATCGACACAGGACGGGACGGGCCGCGCCGCCACGCCGTCCGAAGCGGACCCGACGCGGCTGGCCGAACGCAAGCTCTCGCTGGAGCGCTGGCGCACGATCTTCACCGCGATCGGAACGTTGATCGCGCTGGTTTCGCTGCTGGTGGCATACCTCGTGTCAAGATCGCGGGCGTGATGCGTGCCGGTGGCGGCCGAGCGGTCCGCTAACCGACGCGGAGAGCGGGCGCGTCGGCAGAGCTTTCGGGGGTCTGGTCTTCTTCCGGCGGCACATCGGATTCCTGCCGCGCGGCCTCCGCGGTGAGCTTGGTGCGGTTGGACAGCAACCGCGCGGCGCTTTCACGCAGGTGTGACCGGGTCCACTCATGCAGTGCCCGCACCTGGGAATCAAAGAGGTTGCGCTGCCGGTCGAGCGACAGGCTGCGCTCTTGCAGCTCCTGGGCGAAGGTGGCGAGTTGCTGGCCGCGCGTGCTGATCGAGCGCTCATGGTCCTTCAGCTCGCTGCGCCGCTGTTCAAGCTCCTGCGTGCGGGCCGCGAGTTCGCCGGTGCGCAAGGCCAGTTCCTTTTCCTGCCGCGCGGTGGCGGCCGCCCGACTGTCAAGCTCGGCACGCATGGCCTGCAGCTCGGCGGCCCGGGCTTCGAGCAGCTTCTGATGCTCCTCCAACTCTGCCGCACGCAGCGTAACTTCGGCCGCGCGCTGCTTCAGCTCACGGTTGTGGCTTTCGTGTACGCGCGAGCGCTCGGCCAGGGTGGCTTCCTGGCTGGCGACGACGGCTTGCCGACGGTCTAGTTCCGCTGCCAGATCCGTTAGTGACCGGCGCTGGCTTTGCAACTCAGTGTTTTCCACTTCGAGATCGTAGCGGCGGGCCTGTAGCTCGTTCTCGGCGGTCTTGAGCCGCCCCTCACGCTGCTCCAATTCGGCTGCCCGGCTCTCTATCTCGCTGCTGCGTTTGTCGAGCTGTTCGCTCCGCTCCTGCTGCTCGCGCTGGCGTTCTTCCAGCCGGAGAGCTTCCCACTCGATGGCTTCCTCGCGGCCGTCCAACTCGCCGGCGCGGACCTCGAACTCCTCGCCGGCCTGTTGGATTTCCGCCGCGAAGGCTTCCACGCGGGACAACTGCTCTTCGAGCAGGGCTTCTTGGTGATCAAGCTCGCGACTGCGGTGTTCCAGGGCCTCGGCCTGTGGGAGGACCTCGTCGCGCAGACGGCGCAATTCCTGCGTCCGCGTCGCCATGTCGTGGCACAGGCGCGACCAGTTGCGGGCGCGACTGGCGAGTCGCGGGTCCACCGGGCCGGTCGAAGTCTCGACCACCGGGTTCGACTTGGCTCGAGGTTTCTGAGCTGCTTTCTGGCTCATGGCCGGCTTACTCGCTACGCGGTTGCGTGCTCTAGCGCCACGCCGCGACGGCCAGCCGCCCTCGCGGCGCGTTGTGGCTCCGTCCTCCCCGAGCGCTTATCGGGTCGTGTGTGCAAAGGAGTGAACCGGGTCCGGGAAATGTGGAGAGCGTGCGTCCCATACAATCATGATTGCGCACGGATGCTCTGGCGGTCGGGCGCGCGTGCCCCGATAATACCAAGCCTGTGGGACGGTTGGGCATTGGCCGGGCGCGTGGCCGGGGCCGGGGAGCCCCTTTGCGGCCTGCCTGAACTCAGGGATACTCCGTTTGCGCGAATGGCTGCGCACGGCCCGAACCTGCGGTGCGGTCCGGGCCGGCGATGCCGTTCTTCCAAGCGGTTTAGCGATGGAAGTGGAAGACATGACCAGCACGAAGAAGACGCGAATCATCGCCGTGGCAGGCGGGATCCTTCTGGTGGCGGCGTTGGGACTTGTGGCGGCCAGGGTCGTGCTCCGGGAGCGCCATGTGGAGCACGTTGTCAAGATTACCCGCATCGACGTCCAGACCCGCGAGGCGGCCATCGAACTGATTCACCCACGAACGGGCCAGCCGCTGGAGATCGAGGGCGTTGTGCCGCTCGGGTGCGAGATAACGATCGATGGCCGGCCGGCAGATCTGAGTGAGCTGATCGTCGGCGAGCAGGCTTTCGTCGAAGCGAGCATCCGTGGCAACAGCATCACGGCGCAGCGCGTCGCGGTGACAAGGTCCGGTAACGCGGCCGGGCAGCAGCCCGGCGGGACGGTTGACAACGACGCGCCGTGACCAATCGGGCAAGTTCTGCGCCCGCCGGCCTGGACCGAGTGTGGTCAGCCGGGAGGCGCGCGACCGGAGTGGAGCAGGAGACCGGCATGCGCTCGGAGCCGTACCGCTACGTTGCGTCGGACGAGATGGTCGGCGCTTGGTCCGAGCTTTCGTCGGCCGAGCGGTCCTTACTGGACGAGGTCAATCAGAAGATCGCCGCGCGGGAGTCGCTGGAACAGACCATCGACTTCCTGTTTGAGGCCACGGCGCGAACCGGCCCATCCGACCGGATAAGCCTGGCATTCGTGCAGGACGATGCGCGGGTCGTGTCGCATTACACGGTTGCGGCCTACGAGCCGGTGCTGCTGAAGAAGGGTTACGCCGAAGACCTGTCGGGCAGCTCGCTGCAAGCGGTGATCGCGCGCGGCACGCCGCGCATCATCTACGACCTGGAGCAGTACGCGCAGGAGCGGCCACACAGCCGTTCGACGCGCTTGCTGCTGCGCGAGGGCGTGCGCTCGAGCATGACGTGTCCGCTGACGGTTGAGGGCCGGCACGTCGGCCTGCTCTTTCGCAGCGCGCGCGTGCGGCGGGCGTATGATCGGCGCCAGGTTGCGCTACATGCGGCGGTGGCCGAGCGGCTGGGGCAGGCGGTCGAGAAGGTCTACCTGATTGAGCAACTGCGGACGGCCAATCGCGCGTACTCAGAAATGCTCGGGTTTGTGAGTCACGAGTTGAAGGCGCCCGTGGCGGCGATCATGCAGAACGCGCAGTTGCTGTTGGAGGGTTATCTGGGAGAGCTGACTACTGAGCAGTGCGCCCGCATTGAGCGCATGGTCGCCAAAGGAAACTACCTGCTGGGCCTGGTCAATGAGTACCTGGACCTGGCGCGGCTGGAAAGCGGGGGCTTGGGGGCCAGGCCGCAATCTGACGTTGACTTCGTCGCTGATGTGCTCGAGCCGGCCGTGGACATTGTGACCCCGCAGATAGAGGCCCGTGGTGTGCGTTTGTCCCGGCATCTGCCGGCCGACCGCGCGCTTGTCCAGCTCGACCCCCAGTTGCTGCGCATCGTGCTGGTCAATCTGTTGAGCAACGCGGTGAAGTACGGCAACGAGGGCGGCGAGGTGCGCGTGACGGTGGCGCGCGATCCGGATGCGTTGCGGGTGGCGGTGTGGAACGAGGGGCCGGGTTTTCCGCCGAGCGAGCGCGACCGCCTGTTTCGCAAGTTTTCGCGGCTGCAAGTGCCGGAATTGCTGCAGCGCAAGGGGACCGGAGTGGGGCTGTACACCTGCTGGCGCGTGATTCAGATGCACCACGGCCGGATTGAGGCGGATTCGGAGGAAGGCCGCTGGGCCGAGTTTCGCTTCACGATTCCGCAACCGCTGCCGGACTCCTCCGCGTCAGGCTGACGCCGCGCGGCACCGGGGTTTTCTCGCTCATTCCGTTCGCCGGGCGACCGGTGTGGCGATAGAATCTGGTGGTTATTGGTCGCACAGGGAGCGGTAAACAGATCACGTCTGCTGTTGGCGGGCAACACGATCGGCGCTGGTCGCGGCCTGGCTTACTAACCCGAGCACCAAATGTATTGCATTGTGTGGTTTGTTCTGCTATACTT
>CAZJYX010000033.1:0-39091 GCA_964550375.1 uncultured Planctomycetales bacterium
AGCGCAGCACCGGAGCGGATCTTTGACAACCGAATACAGAGGCCCCGGGCAGCCGTACGCCCCCGCCGCGGCGGACCCTCACGCTTCAGCCAGCCCCTCGCGGATGGCGAAACGCGTTAGCTCCACGCGGTCGTGGATGCCCAGCTTCTTCATCAGGTTGGCCGTGTGCGTCCGCACCGTCGGCACGCTTACGTGCATCGTCCGGGCCACTTCCTTCTGCGCCATGCCGCGCGCGATGTAGCGAAGAATCTCCAACTCGCGCGGCGTTAGCGTCGCGGCCCGTGATTGCCGCCGAGCGGCCAGCCGCGTCCCTTCGCTAGAGACGACGATCCGCTCCTGGACCTCTTCCGAGAAGTAGCTGGCCCCGCCCGCCACCGAGCGGATGGCCGCGACGATGCGCTCCGGCGGATCCGCCTTGATTACATAGCCGGCGGCCTTCGCGGCCAGAGCCTGTTCCACGTAGCGATCGTGGAAGAACGCGCTGAGAAACAAGATGCGCGTGCCGGCGCAGCGCTCCTGTATGACCCTGGCCGCCTCGAAGCACAGCACCCCCGGCATATCCACGTCCATCACCACTATGTCCGGCCGTAGCCGCACCGCCTGCCCAATCGCATCATCCGCGTCGGCGGCCGTTCCAACCACGACCATGTCCGGCTCAGCGTTGAGCCGCGCGCTCAGCATCTCGCGGACGAGTGCGTGGTCATCAACCAGCAGCAGTGAGATCTTCAGCTTCACGCTCAGGTTCCCTGGTTCCGCCGGCAGCGAGCATGCGTCCGATCACGTCACACAATTCGCCAATCTGAAACGGCTTGCGCAGCAGGATCGTGTGTTCGTCAAGCTGGTCCTCCAGGTCCACATCGACGCTGCCGGTAATCACGATCGCAGGCCGCACGCAGCCGCGCGCCCGGATCGCCTGCAGGCACGACAGCCCGTTGCGCTTCGGCAGGTCCACATCGACTACGAACAGCCCAACCGCCTCGGCCCGCTGGGCGAAGCACTCCAGAAACGCCTCGCCATCTTCCGCCCAGGCCACCTCGTAATCCTTGCTCCGCAAGGACTGCGTCACGATGCTCCGTACGTGCCAGTCATCCTCCGCCAGCAGAATCAGCTCGCCCGTGCCGCGCGGCGCCGCCGTCTGCTGCACTTCAAGTGCCGCGGCTTCCGCCGCGAGCCGCGGCAGCAGCAGCGCGTACCGCTCCACGCGACCGCCCGCGCGCTCAACCTGCAACGTGCCACCCAGCTCGTGAACAACCCTCTCAACCGTGGCCAGCCCCAGACCGAGCGCCGGCGCGTTCGTGTAATGCCCGTCCAGCGTGCCCGCCATGCTCATCGCGCTGGCCTGGCCCGCGTCACTGCCGAAGACCGAGATAGCGACGCACTCCGCACTGGCGTCGGTTGTGCGCGGCGCGCCGGCGACGCACGCGGCAATCCCCAGCCGGCCATGCTCGCCCAACGTCTCCCGCACCTCCACCGCCAGGTTCAACAACACCTGCTGCAACTGCACCGGGTCGCCGTGGACCCACAGCTCGACCGACTCCGGCAGGTCCACCGTCAACTCGAACGTGGCCGGCAGAATCCTCCCCAGCAGCCGCGCGCACCTGCTGATCACCTCCCGCGCATCCACAGGGCGCTGCTCCGCCGCGGTCTGTCGGGTGAAGGTCAGAAGCGTACGCGTCAGCTCGGCCGCCTGCTCCGCCGCTTCCTCGATACGCCTCGTTTGCATGACCGCCTCGGGATTATCCGCCACCAACTCGCGCGTCACTTCGGCGTATCCGATGATGGTCGTGAGCAGATTGTTGAAATCGTGGGCGATCCCGCTGGCCAGCCGCCCGACCGCCTCTACCCGGCAGGCATGCCGCACTTGCTCGCGCAGGCGTCCCCGATCGGTGGCATTGCTGAACATAACCAGCGTGCGCACGCCGGACCGCGACGGCGGGACAAAGTAGGCACGACACTCGGCCCGAAAACGGTCACCATCCGAGCGCGTAACGTCGACTTCGTAGCGCCCGCCCGGAGTGCCCGCACGCAAGGCGCGACAGAGCTCGCACTCGCGGCCCCCTTCCAGCCCGGCGCACACCTCGCTGTGGCGTAAGACCTCACCAAATCGCCAACCGATGAGGTCCGCATCGTCCGCCACGCCGAGTATTTGCAGCCCGACGTCATCCACAAACACGCAGCGGCCGGCTTCGTCCAGGCCGCAAACGCCCTCGCCCGCGCTCGCGAAGAGGGCCGCGGTATCGTCTTCACCCTCGTACACCGCACACTCCCGACCGCTCGAATCTGACGTGAGACACGACCGCACCGCTGATCGGTCGACGAAGGCCGAGCCGAGTGGTAAGCGCCGGCGTCGCTCCGCGCGACGCCGCTATCCGCCGTCCTGTCCATGGGCCCCCGGAGCACGTTGCACCCGGCCGGCCCCCGACATCCGATATCTTACCCGCGTTGCCGTCCTGCGCCAGTGCCAACGTCCTATAAGCTTGCGGGGTACCCGAGGACGAAGACCGGCTGCGGCCGGCCGGCAGCCACCGCATTGGTAGCCCAATGCTCGTCCGCTTTCTTCCTGGTTTGCGCTAATCTCATACGAATGATGTATAGCGGGCGGGGTGGGTCCCACGCCAATAATGTGCTGTCCGGGCGAAGTGCGGTACTACCAGGTTCCCCCCGGCCTGTTGTCCCCTCGCCCGGACGCTTTCTGTCCGCAACCCACGTGCCGCGCAAATTAGTGCATTTGATGTATGGAAAAGTCGGCCGCGATCGGCGATACTACGAATGCTTGGGTGGCACGCGGCACGCACGGGTACCCCCGGCCCGTCGGCCCTCGCCTGAGCAGATCGCCGAAACGCGTTTATCGCGTGTGGCGGTATTTGTGACTGTCCGGGCGCTGCGCGGCACGAACAGGTTTCCCCCCGGCCTGTCGTCCCCTCGCCCGGACTTTTTTATGCGCCTGGTCTGACAGGGACGGAGGCGCACCGGCGGTTCATTCGCGGGGCAAGAGGCGGGGGTTCCCGAGGCAATCCGAACGTGTTTCAGCAGAGGGTAACGAAGGTCCGCAGCCCGGGGTTTCCGGCTCGCGTTGTCGCATAACATCTTTAGTGCAAATGATGTATGTTCAAGTGACCACCAGGTCGCAATAATCCCTCCTGTCCGGGTGGCCGCGCGGCTCGACGGGCTTCCTCCCATTCCGCGAGCTCCGGTTCCGGACCATGGTCGCGACGTTTCCAGCCTCCATGGACGTCCGACGCGTGCTATTGTCCGGGTGCCGAGCGGTCAGTACAGGCTTCCCCGACCTGTCTACCCCGCACCCGGACATTCTTTTTGCGCACGGGAGCCCGCTCGCGCAAGGTGGTTCGGGCACACGTCACCGTTATACTTTCTGCTCCGATAACTGCAGCGAGGTGCTCAACTTGAAATGGCGCGTGCTGGTCTCGGCTCCCTACATGCAATCGCCGGTGCTGGAGCGCTTCCAGCAGATGTTCGCTGATAACGGTATCGAAGTCATCGTTCCACCCGTCCACGAGCGAATGAGCGCGGCGGAGTTGCTGGAGTGGGTCGGCGACATTGACGGCGTCATCTGCGGCGACGACCAGTTCACGGAGCAGGTGCTGCGCGCGGCGCCGCACCTGAAGGTCATCTCGAAATGGGGCACGGGAATCGACTCCATCGACCGCGCGGCGGCGGCCCGGCTCGGGATCGCCGTGTGCAATTCGCCGGGCGCTTTCACCATGCCGGTGGCCGACACGGTGCTGGGCTACGTGCTCAGCCTGGCGCGCCGGCTGCCGTGGATGGATCGGGACATGCGCGCCGGCCGGTGGAAGAAGGCAGCCGGGTTGGCACTCGCGGAAACGACGCTGGGCGTTATCGGCGTGGGCAACATCGGCAAGGCCGTGGTCCGTCGAGCGTTGGCTTTTGGCATGCGCGTGCTTGGCAACGACGTTGTGCAAATGCCGTCCGAGTTCTTGTCGGAAACCGGCATCGAAATGATGGCCAAGGATGAATTGCTGGCGCAGGCCGACTTCGTCAGCCTCAACTGCGATCTCAACCCGACGAGCTTTCATCTCATGGACGAGCGCGAGTTCGCGTTGATGAAGCCCACCGCGGCCGTGGTCAATACTGCCCGCGGGCCGATCATCGCTGAGCCGGCGCTCGTGCGGGCCCTCCAGGATGCTGTAATCGCAGGCGCGGCACTCGACGTGTTCGAGGTCGAGCCGCTGCCGGCCGACAGCCCGCTACGCCGGCTGGACAACGTCCTGCTGGCGCCGCACAACGCGAACAGCAGCCCGGCGGCGTGGGAGCGCGTGCACCAGAACACGATTCAGAACCTGCTGGCGGAACTGCACGCCAGGGCGTGAGCGCTGTCGGCCACCAACCGTGTGGGCGCGGAGGCCGGCGCTGCCGGAAGATCCATCAACCCGTCGCAGAACGCGCTGAGATCGGACGGGTCCGCCGAGCTGAAGCACGCTGCCAGCACGTCCCGGGCGCGGTGCCGCAACTGGTGGCGCTCTTCGGCCGACAAGTCCCAGAGTCGCTGTGTCGCGGCGCGGATGCCTGCGGGCGTGCGTTGGACCGGCTTCTGCTCGGGCAGCCAAGCCAGCGGGTTGAGATCCAGGGCCGTTTCGCGTCCGACCACCACGACCGGCACGCCGGCGGCTATTGCTTCGAGCAACACGGCCGACCCCGCCGAGATCAGCACCCGCGCGCTCGGCAGCAATGCCGGCAGATCCTCCGTGACGAAAGCGAAGTTCGCCGGCAGTCCCGCCAGCGCGCCGGAACGCAGCAGCTCGTCCTCCGGCATCATCGGGTGCCGCTTGACTCGGACCGGCAAGCCGTTGAGACCACCCAGGGCGGCAATGGTCTTGACCAGTACCTCGACCGCGGCGGATTTCTCCACCGGCAATGCGACCAGAACGTACGGCGCGCCCGCGCCAGTGGCGCCCGCCTGACGCAGATGCGCGTAGCGCAACGCCGGCCCGACACGCACCCGCTCACCCGCCAGCCCGCCCCGCACCAGCACGTCGTGCCACAGGCGACCGGTACAGACCACGCGGTCGGGCAGCGGCGCGAAGGACGCTTCGCCGGCCGTCGGGTAAAGGCATAGCAGCATGGGCGGCAACGTGGAGTGTTGGTAGCCCACGATGCGGGCACGCGGGAAGGCGCCGCGGAACCCCAGCATGGTACTCTTGTCGGGAATCTGGTTCTCAAACGGGTGAATGACGAGGTCCACGCTGAGGCCGGCAGCGCGCAGCCGCTGCGGCAGGCGCGTCATCAGGATCCACTGCAGCGCGCCGTGCTCGAAGCCGAAGCGCAGCCGGTCCTCGTCGAACAGGGCGGTGATGTCGAGTGCTTCGAGCCGGACCGGCCCAGTCGGACGCATGACCTGCTTCACGCCGATCCAACAGGTCCAGGCCAGGTCGCGCCACGTGAAGTAGGCATCGGGGTTGATGAAGCGTTGCTGGCAAGTCCGGAAGTGCTCCCACACCGCCTCGTAGGAACGGCTGACGTTTTGCAGTACGGGGATGGTCCACACGTTGCAGCCGCGCCGTTCAAACCAGTCGGCCAGCCCGGGCAAGTGCCGATCCCGAAAGCTCCCGTCCGCGCCGCAGCAGGCGTCATCAATGTAACTCCGCAGCACGACGCATGGCCCGTGGCTCGTCGCGCGCAGCAGATCGGCCGGCGGCCCCATCCGCCGGGCAGCCCGGCCGGCCCGCAGCGTTCCGCGCGCGAAGGCCGCCCCCTGCCGCACGGCGAGCGCGAACTGGCGTAGCCACAGCCACACCCGCGCCGGCGGTCGTTGCACCCAGCGCACGCGCCAACCACGCCGGCGGGCCGCGCGCGCAAGCGACCGCAGCACGGCCCAACTCTGCCCTACGATGCACAGCGGGCTGGCAGTGCGCTCCAGTTCCGCGACAGCCAGGCGCAGGTGGCAGCAATTCAGGAACAGGGGACTGATAATCGTGTTGCGTTCGGCGACGCGCGAGGTCCACCAGGCGAGCGAGGCCTGGCGGCGGCCGAGTTGCGTGATGGTGTCCAGGAATGGCTGCCGCAGGTGCCAGGCCGTCGCGTCCAGCTTGCGGCCCACCCGGATGCGCTGGAAGCGCGGACCCAGGCCGTGCTCCCAAGCGCAAAGCCGCACGTAGTTCCCCCCGAGAAACAGCCACCCGGCCGGCCCGGCGACCCGGGCGGCCAGCGCGGCGGGGTCGCTCTGCGCATGCGTCAGCCAGAGCACGGCTCCGGCACGTTGGCTGGCATCAGGCTGGTTCATCGCGTGCGTTTCACTCAGAGGCAGCCGCCGCGCTGTTGTGGCCGACGGCGGCGCCACGATCGGTCAGGAACGTCCAAAGCACCATACGTGCGAGCTAAGGCGATGTTCTTGCAGGAGCGCTTGCAGCGCGGCGGCCGCGCCGGGCCGTTCGCCAAGCACCTGGAGAAAACGCGGGGCGCGGCCGCTCTGCAACACGATATCCACGTCCAACTCCCCGGGCGTGGTCACTTCGACCTGCGTGAACCCGGCGCGCCGGAACGCCGCCGCGAAGCCCGCCACGCTCAGGAAGTTCAGGTGATGCGGCGGCGAAACGCTGTTGGAGTGCTCGCCCAGCAGGAGAATGTCGAACCCATCGCCGCCGAGGCCGGTCGCCAGCACGGTGCCGCCGGGCCGCACCAGCGCGTGCATGTCCGCAAGGAACGCGGCCGGGGCGAAGACGTGCTCGAGCACCTCCAGGGATACGACCAGATCGAAGCGGGCCCGCCAGTCGGCCGCGTGCGCCGCCGTCGTCTCCAGGCAATCAAAGCCCTTGGCGCGACACTGGGCCGCCAGGTCCACGGACGGCTCGATTGCACTGAGCTTGACGCCGGGGAACTGCCGGCCCAACTCCTCCAGGAACACGCCCGCCCCGGCGCCGACGTCGCAGATCGAAGTCACGGGTCGGCCACGGTCGTCCAGCCAGGCGCGTAGGCGCTCGGCCTTGGGGCGAAAGAGCTTCGTGCGGCGCACCTCGGCCACCGCCGGGAAGAACTCGCGCGCCCAGAACTGCGCCGACGGGCTGTCGCGGTAGAAATCGGCCAGCATTTCGGCGGTTGGGCGGGGCGAGCAGTACAGCGTGTCACACGACCCGCAACGCGCGAACGAGAAGCCATGCTTCTCGAAGGCGGGCCGCGGCGCGTCCGCGTTACAGGCCGGGCACGGCACGCGCACGAAGGCCGAATGCGGCATGCGCTCGGCGTCCCGCCGGCTTAATTCTAGGTAGACGGCGAAGAGCGCCTGCGGCCGGATATCCGCCTCTTTCACAATACACCGCCCGCCACCTGGCAGTACTCGGCGAACAGCGGGTCGGCCGGCATGAGCGCCGCCACGCGCTCCAGGTCGGCCGGCGTATCGACGCTGTACACGTCGAAGCGCGTCGGCACCATCTTCACGCGGTGGCCGTGCTCCAGCACGCGCAGCATGTCGATCGACTCGATGCGTTCCAGCGGGGTCGGGGGCAGGCGGCTGAATTGCAGCAGGAAGTCGCGGCGCTGCGGGATGATGCAGACCTGCTTGCGGCGCGGCACGGGCCCGCCCCACTTCTGCCCGGAGGGAATCGGCTCGCGCGAGAAATACAGCGCGAAACCGTCATGATCGACGACGACCTTGACCTCGTTCGGATCCAGCCATTCCTCCACGGTGCGGATCTCGCCCATGAGGTTCGTGATCTGGATGGTCTCATCCGTCAGCAGCGGCGCTACGGCCTCGTCGATCATCTCGGGCCGCACCAGCGGCTCATCCCCCTGGATCAGCACGACGATGTCCGCGCGGCGGCCCAGGGCCTGCTCGGCCGTCAGCAGCGCCTCGGCCACGCGATCACCGCAGCGTTCATGGTGCGAGCCGGTCATGATGGCCTGGCCGCCGAGCGCCGCCACGTAGTCGGCGATTTCCGCGTCGCAGGTCGCGACGTACGTGGCCGCCAGCGTGGGCGCGCGCCGGCAGCGCAGCAGCACGTGCCCGAGCATGGGGATGCCGGCGATGGGCCGGAGCGGCTTGCCGGGGAAACGCGTGCTCGCCATGCGTGCGGGTATGATTCCGATTATCGTTTCCATCAGCTCTCCCTGGCCGCTAGGCGCACGCCGCACGGGGCGGATCGTGCGCTATTCGGCCACCGGATCCACCTCCAGGAGCACCTTCAGATGTTCGCCCGTGCGGGCAATTTGCCAGGCCGCCGCGAAGTCGCGCAGCGGAAAGACGCACTCCGTGAAGCGCCGCAAGTCCAGGTGCGGCAGCGTGGCGATGGCCTCGCGAAAATCCTCCGGCCCGCTGCCGACGGAACCGGCGATGGTCAGCTCATGCGCCACGACCGTCTCGAAATCGAACTCGCGCCGTGAGTATGGCAGGCCCAGCAGCAGCAGCGCCGATCCCGGCCGCACGTGCCGCAGCATGGCGTCGAGCGCCTGCGGATCGCCGGTCGCCTCGATGAGGGCGTCGTATTCGCCCAGCGCGGCCAACTCCTCGGATGAGCGCGTCGCGATGCCGCTGCTGTCGAGGCAGGCGCGGCGGCGCGGGTTGCGGTCAAAGACGGTCACGTGCTGACCGCGCAAGTGCAGGATCCGGGCGCAAAGCTGGCCCAGCGGTCCGCCGCCGATCACTGCACAGGACCGCTGTGATGCCGGACCCCAGGCCCGTTCAAGGCGGCCCAGCCCCTTCAAAGCCACGGCGAGTGGCTCACAAAGACAGGCGTCGCGCAGGGCCACGCCGGCCGGCAACTTGTGGACGAAGCGGCCCGGCACGATGACGTACTCGCCGTAGCCGCCGTCCAGGTCGATCACGCCCAACTCCCGTCGCCATTTGCAGCCGATCGGATTGCCTTGTTGGCAGAGGGCGCACACGCCGCAGCTCTGGATGCACTCGACCACCACCGGGTCGCCGGGTTCGAGGTTTGGGACGTTTGGGCCGACGCGCACCACGCTACCGGAGAGCTCGTGCCCCGGCACGATCGGATAGCGCGCCTGGCCGGATCGGTAGTAGCCGAGCGTGCCGTCGAGGATTTCGAGGTCGGTGGCGCAGACACCCTCGTAAGCCACGCGAATGAGCACGTCGCCGGGCTTGACTTCCGCCAGGGTCATTTGCCCCAGTGCCGCCCGGCCGGGCGCTGAGATGACAACCGCCTGGTAGGTCTTGTCGAACATGATCTGCTGGCGGGCCCGCGGGTCGTCCATGACGGCGCCGTCGAG
This sequence comes from uncultured Planctomycetales bacterium, assembly GCA_964550375.1. Lineage (GTDB taxonomy): Bacteria > Planctomycetota > Phycisphaerae > UBA1845 > Fen-1342 > JAAYXS01. The sequence goes on from CAZJYX010000033.1 coordinate 9,199, forward strand.
CAGACCCTGAGTAGTGCCGAGCGCTTTGTTCATGCGAAACAGCGCGATCTCGCGAGCCGTATCCTTCAGCCGGCGAGCGGCCGCCGCCCGGGCCATGTCCTGCACCAGTGCGCGGCCCTCGCGCAGCAGCTCGGTGGCGACATGCCACGGCCGGCGAACGCCGATGCGTCGGGCCGCCTGGGCCTCGCGAAAATAGCGCCGGCGCACCTGCGGCCAACTTTCTTCGTGGATGTGGTAGACCGCGGCGCGGGGCTCATAGATCACCTGCCGGCCGCGCTCCATCCAGTGCTTGGCCCACGCGATGTCTTCCAGGCCGGTGAGCGCCTCATCAAACGGATGGGCCTCCCACAGATCCCGGCGAACGGCCGAGTTGGCGTTGTTGGCGAAGAATCTCGGCGGTTGCAGCACCAGGCGTTCGCGTCCGAATATCCGTAGGAAGTCCTGCCCCTCCGAGAACCTCGATGCGGCGGTGCCAAGTTGCCGGCCGTAGACCATCGCCACGGACTCGTCGCGCAGCGGCTCGATCAGCTCCCCCAGCCAGGCCGCGTCGCAGGGCTCCGTATGGGCCGAGACGATGCCGATGTAACGGCCGCGGGCGTGCCGCACGCCCACGTTCAGGGAATAGCCGAACGTGAAATCGCGGCTCTCGATCCGCACGAGGCGTGCCCCGTGCCGTTCCGCTATCTCCGGCGTGTGGTCGTATGAGCCGGAGTCGACGACGATGATCTCGAAGTCGCGATACGTCTGCTCTGCGATGCGTTTCAGAAGGCGCGGCAGATGGGCCTGCTCGTTGAATGCCCGGATAACCAGCGACGTCTCGGGGCTGCTCATGACGCACCGGCGCCGGCCATGACGCGGGCGCGGGCCCGCCGGGCCGGTGCAATGAAGTCCACGCCCTCGCGCCCGCCGGCCTGGACGAGCGCGGCGACCATCGGCGCGCAGGCGTTGGGCGTCACCACGGCCACGGTGCCTTCCGGCCAGTGCGGCCATTCACGCGGGTCGTCGCGCGGCAGCCCCAGGAATGCGAACATGCGCTCGTCGGCGTGGTCGTCCGCGACAGTCAAAGCCGCACCCGCGGGGGGTGCGGCCCGCAGCGCTTCCAGCAGTGCCAAGCCGTTGCTGCCCAGGCCGTATACGACCAGTCGCCGGGCGCCGCGCCGACGCAACAACCAGGTCACGTCCCCCAGGTTTTCGCACGGGTCAATGGCCAATAGGCATACGCGCTCAAGCAGTTCGGCGGCCCAGGCCGCCAGCGGCCCGCGCTCCAGCCAGGGCTGAATCTCCGCGAGCCAATCCTCACGCTTGCTTGTCCAGACATGACCGTGGGCCGCGCCGACGAAGGCGTACGCGTCACGAATGGCGCCGGCGACGGCCGCACGGTAGCTGTCAGACATTCCCACGGGCGGCAAAGCGTGCAGGTAACGTTCAATCGCGGCGGGCGCGCCGGATGCACAGGCCACCGCGCCACACGACCAGGCCAGCCGATGGGCGGCCTCCGCCGCGACCCGGGAATCACGGGCATGCGCCGACCAGCGCTCCAGCACCAGCCGACCGGCGGCGAACATGCGGTCCGCGTCGTGGCTGAGGCTCCGTGCCCGCTGCCGATAGCCGAAGAGCACGCGCGGCAGCGTCACGCAGGCAACCCCGCTGCTCGCCAGGCGCAACCACAGGTCCCAGTCCTCACAGCCGCGCTTGCGCGGATCCTCGTCAAAGGGCTGCTCCCCCAACAGAGTATGCGGCACAAGCGTCATCGCCGGCAATCGATTGCCGAGCAGGAGCGTATCGACCGATAGTCCACCGCCGGGAAACCGCAGCACTCCCAGCGGCGCGCCCCGCTCGTCGAGCAGTTCATAGCCGGCCGAAATCAGCGCATCATTGCCCCCTTCCGTGGCGGCGGCATGCAGGAGCACTTCCAGCGCGGTAGGTCTCAGCAAATCGTCAGCATCTAGGAAAAGCACACGCCGCGCGCGCGCCAGCGCCACGCCCGCGTTGCGGGCCGCTGCCGGGCAGCGATGCGGCCCGCGCCTCCAGCGGATGCGCGCGTCGTCGGCGGCGTGATCGGCCAGAATCTCGCCCGTCGCATCGGTCGAGCCGTCGTCGACGCAGACGGCCTCCCAGTTCAGCAAGGTTTGCGCCCGGATACTGGCGAGCGTGTGCGGGAGGGTGGCGGCAGCGTTGTAACAGGGGATGACGATCGAAACTTCCGCCGGGGGTCGTTCAGCGTCGTTCGACCTCGCGTGAGTGTCGAGGCACGAACGATCATCCGCCGACATCCTGCTGGTCTCCTGCGCCAACTCGCGTGCTGCGCTGCATTGGCGCGCGAGCTTCTGCCACGATCAGTGTTCTGACGTTATCGGCACTGCGGCCAGATTCGCTTTAGCCGCCCCCCCAACGGCCACCGATAACTCGAACGTACCAGGAGGGTGCCGCCGGAATGCCAGAATCACTAACGCTCGACTCCGTTATCGCCATGGGGCGCAGTGGCGACCCCACGCGCTTCATCAACGTCGCAACCGAAGCGCTGAACCAGGGCGTGGCTCCTGACGACCTGGTGCTGCTACTGATGCAGCGGTTCACGGAGCGCGGCCTCCTGGCCCTGGCCCACCGCGTCGCGGAACGGCTATCGCCGGCCGTGCGTTCCCACCCTGAGTTCGCGGGCATGCTGCGGGCGCTGACCGCCGGCAGCAACGACGGCTTGGTCCCTTGGGGGCGCCTTGCGCCGGTCTTTGCGGCCAACCTGGCCGCCCTGCACCGGCGTTACGCATGGGCCGATAACCTCGCAGCCGAATGGGCCGCCCATCACGAACAACTCGAACTGCACGCGACCACGGACAACACCTGGCAGGTCCTCGATCGCTCCATCGGCGCGTTCGGCACCTGGCGGCCGATCTTCGGCGACCACCAGCCGCAGCCGCCGCTTGACCTGCTCAAGGCCAAGCTCAAGAACCAGGTGCTGCCGGCCTTGGCTATCGACGGGGTCGGGCAGGGTCAGCACCTGCCCTGGCTCTACGAGGCCACGAATGACACGCTGCTCGGTGCGACCGCGCTCATCTACCAGATTGAGACGGAGTTGCTCGCGCTGGCGGTGGCCCTCCATTTCGTTGACTGGACCGGCCTGATTGCGGACGAGCGTGTCCGGCTGTGCTGCGGCCCGGACGCCTTTGAGCAGCTCGAGTGCGCCATTGCCGCCGAGGAGTGCAACATCCCGCCGACGCTGGTATCGCGGGCGCTGCCGTGGAACGGCGAGGCGGCCCAACCGGCGGAGCCGGCACTCAAAGCTATCGAGGCGCGTGTCGAGGCCGAACGACAGGCGCTCAAGCAGTCCGTCGCGGCCGCTTACGCGAAGCGTGATGCCGCCTGGTGGCACCGACGCTACGCCGCCGCCCTGAGCGGAACTGAGCCGCCGCTGCGCGTACTGGCGTTCACCTGCCGCTTCACCACGGTACTGCAATACGCGACGCGCGATCTGCTGAACGCGCTACGCTCGATTGGCTGCCAGACGCGCCTGCTGATCGAGCCGAACGACTACGCCCGAGTGCCGCCGCGGCAGCGCCTCGCCGCCATCCGCGATTTCCAGCCGGACCTCGTGCTGATGATTGACCACCCGCGCTCCCGGCACGAGCCTAGCCTGATCGACGAGGTGCCGGTGCTAACGTGGGTGCAGGATCGCCTGCCGTGGCTGTTCGACCGCGCGGTCGGCGAGCGCATCGGGCCTTTGGACTTCCTGATGGGCTTCGGCTTCTCCGAGTTGGTGAAGGACTACGGCTATCCCGCCGAGCGTTTCCTGCCGTGCGAGATGGCCACCGACCCAGCCGCCCTGCTGCCGGCGGGCGCCGACGGCAATCCGATTGATCCCGCCGAATTGGACGAGCCTGAGGACCCGGTGCTCAGTTGCGACGTAGCCTATGCGACGAACTACGGCCGCACCGCCGAAGTGATTCATCGCGAGACCCGCTCGCGCTGCAATGCGGCCGGCGCGAAGCTGCTGGACGCGCTGTACGAGGAACTGCTGGCGCGGCTGCGCGCCGCGGTGTTGAACGGCGGTCTGGATTGGGCGAACTTCATCGCTACCATGCAGCGCGCCACGGGTGTCGAGTTGCCCGCCGCCGCGAAGGACCAGCTTCTGGGCGACACCGTGCGTCCGATGGCCGACCAGCTTTTGCGCGAACAGACCATCACTTGGCTGGCCGACTGGGCCGAGCAGACTGGGCGGCGCCTCAACCTCTATGGCAACGGCTGGGAGCGGCATCCGCGCCTCAGCCGCTACAGCCGCGGCTACCTGGAGCATGGCGAGAGGCTGGGGCGCGCGTTCAGAGCCGCCAAGGTCAACGTGCACGCCGGCTGCAACCTGGCCTTTCACCAGCGCGTGCTTGACGGCCTTGCGGCCGGGGGCTTCTTCCTGATCCGCCGGCACGCCAGCGACGTCGCCTTTGCGACGACGCGCAAGCTCAATGAGATCGTGCGCGCCCGCGGCCTGCGGCCCGGCGACGTGCTGCCGGCGACGGACCTGCCGCCGGAGCTGGCAGCCGAATGGGCCGTGCTGTGCCGCATGCGCGGTTTCGAGCCCGACGCGCCGTACCAGGTCACGGAGAAAGTCATCGAACTCATGAATCGCAAGCCGGAGGATATCGTCCTGCCCGTGCACATCTGGCCCGATCTGCCGCGCGTCTGCTTCGGCAGCGCCGCGGAGTTGGGCGAGCGGCTGGAGCACTTCCTAGCGCACGCCGACGAACGCCGCGCGCTGGCCACCGAGATGCGCGCCCGCGTCCTGGAACGCTTCAGCTACACGGCCCTGATGCGCAAGGTGCTGCACTGGTTGACCAACATCCTGGGCCGCGGCACGCCGGGCTCGACCGTTTCGCACCGCGGCCCGTGAGGACCACCCACGGTTTGCCAGACACGTTCACAGGTTAATCTCCCGCACGAGAACTCAACGGACGCGGCAACGCATGGCAGGCAACGCAACGGTACGCTATGCTGCCCGGCCGGCTGGGAAGGCGGCCATAGAGAAGGAGCTCCGATGTCAACCCGAATTCAACTCGAATACGGCGGCTGCCTGGCATCGGCCGTCGGCAACATTCACGGCCTGACGCCCAGCGAGATCACGACCGCCGCCACGCAGGTCAAGCCCCTGGTCGCGCGCATCGAGCGCGAGCGCAAAGCCGGACAGCACCGCTATCGCGATCTGCCGGCCGACAAGGAGATGCTCGCGGCCGTGCGCGCCGCCGTTCGGCGTCACTGCGCGGGCGTCGAGAACCTGGTCGTGCTCGGCATCGGCGGCTCGGCCCTGGGGAACATCGCCCTGCAAACGGCCCTCAACTCGCCCTGGCATAACCTGCTGCCAACCCGCAATCGCCGCGGACCACGGCTGTTCGTCATGGACAACGTCGATCCCGTGCAATTCGGCAGCCTGCTGGATCTACTGGGCCCCGGCCTGCGACGGACAAGGTTCAACGTAATAAGCAAGTCGGGCGAGACCGCCGAAACGGCCGCCCAGTTTCTTATCGTCCGCGACCTGCTGGCGCGGCGGCTGGGGCGGCAAGCCCTCAGGAAGCAGCTCATCATCACGACTGATCCCGCGGCCGGCACGTTCCGCGAGATGGTTACCGCGGAGGGCTATGAGTCTCTGCCGGTGCCGGAGGGCGTCGGCGGGCGTTTCTCGGTGCTATCGGCCGTCGGGCTGTTCTCCGCGGGCTGCGGCGGCGTGGACGTCGCCGAGTTGCTGGCGGGTGCGGCTGAGATGAGCAAACGCGTCGCCGAGCAGACCGTCAAGCGCAACCCCGCAGCGCTGCTGGCGCTCCTGCTGCATGCCTTCTACGTGCGCGGCAAGCGGCTGCACGTGATGATGCCTTACGCCTATCAGCTCAAGGACTTGGCCGACTGGTATCGCCAGCTCTGGGCCGAGAGCCTGGGCAAGTCCCGCGACCAGGCCGGCAATCCGATCTTCGTAGGCCCGACTCCGATCCGCGCCTTGGGGGCCACGGACCAGCATTCGCAGGTCCAGCTCTACCGCGAAGGCCCCAACGACAAGGTCTTCATCTTCCTGGAAGTGCAGCGCTTTGCCCGGGACGTCAAGATACCGCGCAGCGCCGGCGCGCCGGCCCCCCTGCAATACCTGGGCGGCAGCACGCTCCAGCAGTTGCTGAATGCTGAGAAGCGCGCCACGGAGTACGCCCTGGTTGCCAGCCAGCGACCGTGCCTGACCATCCGCTTCCCGGTTATCAATGAGTTCACGATCGGGCAGTTCATCATGCTGTGGCAAGCCGCCACGACCGTGGCCGGCTACCTGCTGGACATAGATCCGTACGATCAGCCGGCCGTGCAGACCGGCAAGGATTTTACGTTTGCCCTGATGGGGCGCTCGGGGTATGAATCACAAGCGCGCGAGTTCAAACGCTTCGCCGCGCGCCAGGGCAAGTACGTGGTGTAGCGCCGCACGCGCTGCGCGGCACGGCGGGCCACGCCTAGCTGGGCCGTGCCGGGGAAACGTGGGCACGCGGGCAAACGGAGAGGACTCATGCGACATGCCGTCATCATGGCCGGTGGCTCCGGAACACGGCTATGGCCCCTGAGCCGGCGCCGCCGACCCAAGCAGCTCATGAGGCTGTTCGACGGGGCTTCGCTATTGCAGCTTGCACGCCAACGCCTAGCCGGCCTGTTCGAGCCGGAGAACACCTGGATCATCACTTCGGCGGACTACCTGGACCTGGTGGCCGGCGAACTGCCGGACCTGCCGCGCGCCAACCTGATTGGCGAGCCCATGGGTCGGGATACGGCCAACGCCGTCGGACTGGCGGCGCACCTGCTGTCGCGGCGTGACCCGGACGCCACGATGGCCGTCTTTACCGCCGACCACCTCATCAGCCCGCAAGACGCCTTCGCCGCCGCCATCCGCACTGGGCTCGACGTTGCTGAGCAGAACCCGGAAGCACTGGTCACTTTCGGCATCACACCCACTGAGCCGCATACCGGCTATGGCTATGTGCGGCGCGGTACGCAACTAGCGCCGGAGACCTTTCAGGTCTGTGAGTTCAAGGAGAAGCCGGCGCTGGACGTCGCACGGCGCTATCTCAACTCCGGGGACTACTACTGGAACAGCGGCATGTTCGCGTGGCGCACCTCGGCGATCCTGGCCGAGCTGCGGCGCAGCCTGCCCAAGAACGATGCGACGCTGGCCACCCTGGCGGATGACTGGGACACGCTGGCGGGTACGCCGGAGGGGGCGGCATTGTTTGAATCGCTGCACAGAATCTCCGTCGACTACGGCGTCATGGAGCAGGCTGAGCGGGTCCTGCTGGTGGAGATGGCGTGTCGATGGCTGGACCTTGGGTCGTGGATGGCGATTGCGGACACTCGCGACCCGGATTCAGATCAGAATATCCGCATTGCGCCGAACACGCTGACCCTCAAGAGCCAGGGGAATGTCTTCGTGAGTGAGGATGACCACTTGATCGTGGCGTTGGGTGTTGATGATCTCGTGGTTGTTCACAGTCCGGACGCAACGCTGATTTGCCACCGCGACCACGTTCAGGCGATCAAGGACTTGGTTGAGATTCGCAAAGACCGGTTCGGTGACCGGTACGAGTAGTGGAGCTGCGTCGCGGGCTGACTGGCCGGGGTAGCCTCACGGGGCTAATTGAAGTCCTATAATCCACTGCCAGTCAACAATCCCCCGCCTGGTCGTCGGTATGGGGCCGTTGTTGCTGCGCAGGAGCAACAACAGGTGTTGCCACAGGTAGACATCACCACTAAACGCAAGGCCATCTTAATCTTATGTGTGGCGTTTGCCCGGGTGCGACCGAAACTGCTGCGGCAGATGATGCCTCAGATCAACACCCGATCGGTACCGGTCACGGACACCCGCAAAAACTGCGTCCCCAACCTCAACCACATGCGGTTGTTATGCGCGGCACGCCACTTGAGCAGACAGACGTACGCCAATGGCACAGGTATTGCACCGATTGAACGATCTGCGATCCCGTGCCGGTGCTTTCCGAGGGAAGGGCTCAGGCCCAGAAGCTTCGAGACAGCGGGCCTGGGAGTCAGCGAGGCTTCTGGCTTCGTGCGGCTCTAACGCGGGACGGTGATTCACGTTTTGGGATCGCGGCACGCCGACTGAGGCGTGACTGTCCTGCGTTCAATGCGAGTGCGACAGGGGCGGCGCCAAACGGGGTAAGGCCCGGGCTTGGCGAAGTTCGGGACGGCCGGGTTCAGGCGCGCTGGACAAAGCGAACGCCGGCCACCCCTTGGCGCCCTACCCGTCGGTCGGCGGGCCGGGGCGGCTTAGTTTAGCGCCCGTGTTAAGGACCAGAGCTATCTAGTATCAGGCAAAGGGCGGCCAGTCACGCGTCGGCTTTCCCACGCGCGGCCTGAGATCCTCCCCCAGCGGCACGAAGGCTGACCAGTCATAGCGCAGCATGCACATGCCGTGCGCGAACCCGTCGAAAGCTATGGCGGGCTGCTCCCCACACAGCTCCTGCATGATCCACGCCGGGAAGTCCGCACCGGCGGCGATTGATAGGGGTGCCCCGCCGCCGAAGCGCGGATTGATCTCAATGAACCGGATTCGCCCGTCAACCGTCTTGATGCACTGCAGCGTAGCCAAGCCCCGCAGCGACGGTCCGAGCGTCTCAACCACGTGTTTGCCGGCGGCCATGATTGCCTGGTCTTTGACCACGACGCCCTTGCAGACCTCTCCGCCGCGCACCTGCCGGCGCGCCCGCGGCACCACGCAGCGCGGCACGCCATCCAGGCCGACGTAGACGTCCAGCGTGTACTCCTGCCCCTCCACGAACTCCTGGACAATGAGATCGTCGTAGCGCCTCAGGAAGTAAGCGAGATCCAACTGATCCCGTATTACGTTAACCCGCTGGCTGGCGCTGCCCGTCAGAGGCTTCGAAAACAGCGGCAGCGGCGGCCGCAGCGCCTGGACCTCGACAACGGTGTAGCTGCGCGGCGTGTCGATCCCGGCCTTCCGCAGGAATCGATACGTTTCGAGCTTGTCGCGACAGATCCTGATGACCCGCGGGTCGGCGATCAAGGGTTGGCAGCCGGCCGCGTGCAGGTCCTCGCGGGCGGTGCTGATCAGCAGCAGGTCGTTGTCCGTCGTCGGGATCAGCGCGGCGGCGCCCGTACGACGGACCGCGTCGAGCAGTGCCGGCAAATACGCGGCCTCGCCGACCGGCGGCACCAGGATGGGCTCGTCTACGCAGGTTAGCGCCGGGGCGCTCGGATCGTGATCCACACCCACCAGCCGCAGCCGGATGTTGAGCCGCTTCGCCGCGGCGCGGAAGGCCTGCAGCAGCTCGACGCGCCGGCCGACGCAGGTGAACAGCACCGTCAGAGACTCGCGTTGGGACCGGTCAGTGGGCATGCTTATAGCATCGTCGCTGCCTGCCCCCCGCGCCAAGTACCGCCGGCCGGGGTCCGATTAGTCGCGGCAGGGCGTGTGGGGCGCTGCCTGCGGAGCCGGGCACAGCACCGATAACGTTCGCCCAGGCCACATTGACAGTGCGTTCCCGCATGGCTAGCCTGCGTTCCATGCGTCCCGGCGATGCACGGCGGCGAGGTTGGCCACGAAATCAGCGGGATCTGCCCATGCGTCTCATTGTGATTGCCATGGCCTTGATGCTCGCGGCGGCGACCCCCGGCCGGGCTGATAGCCCGCCGCCGACCGAGAGTGCCGCGCCGCAGGGGCCATATTGGCTGGTGGTAACGTCCGATCGTGTGAACGTGCGCAGTCGGCCCGATCGTAACAGTCTGGCGCTACTGCGCATCGAGCGTGACACGGTCCTGCGTGCTGAAGATGTCACCTTTGGTTGGCACCGCGTTCATCCGCCGCGCGGGGCGTTTTCTTACGTGTCCGCACAGTACGTCGACCAGGTATCCGAGGAGCGCGGCATTGTCTCGGTAGCCACTGGGACGCTGCGAGTACGGGTGGGGAGCCAGGTCGCCGATGTCGATCCGCTGAAGTGCGAGGTGCAAGCGCGTCTGACGCGCGGCACGGAGGTGCAGATCATCGGGCGCTCCGGTGATTGGCTGAAGATCATTCCGCCCGAGGGTATCCACGCTTACATCCACAACGACTACGTGGAGCGCATCTCCGCCGAGCGGGCGGCCCAGTTGCAGGCGGCGGCCGCTTCACAACCGCCGGTCGCCGCGGCCGCCGCGGCGGAGCCGGATGCCCCCGACCTGGGCGGCCCCTGGGGCCAGCGGCTGGTGCTGGCCGAGACGGCGATAGCAGCGGAGAGCCGGCGGGAGCCGCTCGAGCAGTCCTGGACTGGCGCGATGGCACAGCTTCGCCCAATCGCCGCGCAGCGCGAAGAGCCGTTGGTGGCGCGCCTGGCGGAGGCCTGGATCGCGCGACTCGAACAGCGTGTGGCCGACCAGGAGGCGCTGCGGGTGGCCCGGCAAATCGCCCAGCGGGGTGACCGCACGCGCGAGCAGCATGAGCGTGAGCTGGAGCAGGTGCGGCGGGTGCGCTCGGACCCGACCGAGCCGGACTACGTAGCGCGCGGGCAGGTCCTGCGGAGCTTAGCGCTGGGCGAGGCGACAGAGGGCCCGCGCTTCCGGCTGGAGGATCCGCTCACACGGAAGACCTTGGCGTACCTGGAGTTCCCCGCCGAGGGCTATCGTGATGCGGAGCAGTTTCTGGGGCACTACGTGGGTGTGCTCGGGCCGCAGCGCCACGATGAGCGCCTGGGCGCGGCGGTCATCAGGGTGACGCGCATCGACATTCTGGCACTGCCAGCGCCTGCCACGCAGCCGGCTCGCCAGACTCCTTGAGCGAGCTATAATTGGAATCCTGATGACTACGGCTTGTCACTGGCGCAAGGAAGAGGAACTATGAAGTATCTGAATTGGCGCGGTCGGTTGATGATGCTCGCGGGGGCCGGCATGACCTTGTTGGCCACCGGTGGTTGCAGCGGCATGAGTGACCAGCAGCTTTCGTCGATTCTGCAAAGCACCATAACGACGGCTCTGACCACGCTGGTGCAGGCCGTACTGATGGGCGGCGCTGGTACCTAGCAGGCAGCCGCATCACGCGCTACCGCGTTCATCCCGCGTGGCGAACGCGAGCTTCCGAGGTATTCTCGGTGTGCAACGTCCGCACGCGAGCGCGGGGGCGCTGTGTATTACCTGGTATGCGCCGGGTCGGCCCCGGCGCTCAACTGGTTAGGGAGATACTGCGAATGACGCGCATCCGCTGGGTATGGCTGACCGCGACTGTCACCCTGCTCGCGGTCGGCTGCAGTGAACGCCGCCGGGCGGAGATCATCCAGCACCCGCGCTGGGAATACCAGGACTATCACCACATTGCGGTCGTGCCGTTCCACGCGCCGCGCCGCGAGGCCGCGACGGCAGCGCGACAGGCGGAGGATATGCTCGTCGACCAGCTAGCCGGCAGCGGCACGTTCACCGTCCTGACACGTAGCGACCTGGCGGCCGTGATGTCCGAGCAGGACCTTTCGCGCCTGGCCGACGTGGCTGACCCCAGTACGGCTTTGCCGGAGGGCATGCTCAAGATTGCCCAGGCCATCGTGGTCGGCGCGATCACTGACTTCGAGCTGACCGACGACCGCAAGGCCGTGCGCATCCCGCGTTACGCGGTGGACCGGCAAGGTCGCATTATCCGCGACCGTCGCGGCCGGGCGGTAATCGCCGGCTACGACGAACTGCTCGAGTTCCGCCACGCAGCCCGCGTCGCCGGCAATGTGCGGGTCATCGACGCCGCCACGGGGCGGGTTCTGCTGAGTCATTCAGTGCCGGGCATCGAGAACCAGCGCTCGCGCCACGGCAGTCCGCCGCGCGAGTCGGCGCTTGATCTGGCGTTGCAGGCGGCCCGTGAGATCGGCACGGATTTCTACCGCAAGATTGCTCCACAGCGTGTCGCCGTGAAGCTGAGCGGCGACTGCCTGCTGCTGGCCTCCGAGTACTACGAGGGCGACTACGAGAAGCTCAAGAAGGTGCCGGTCACGCTGGACCAGGTCCTCCTGGTAACGCGTGATCTGCCCAGTTCCTGTGACCGCAACGATTTCCGCATGGCGATTTCCGCCAAGGACGGCCGGGGCTACCTGATCGAGCACGAGTTCACCTGGTCGCCGAGTCTGGGTCGCCGGGGCGAGGTGTTGCCCGTGCCCCTCCCGCTGCTGAAGGAAGCCGGCGCCGAGGAATTCACGGCGAAGCTCTTCGCCGTCGGCAACGAGCGTCCCATAATCGAACGCAACTTCAAACTCGACCTCCCCAAGCGCAGGTAACACCCAGGCAAGCCGACCGCCGAACAACCCTCGCCCCGTCCGGCCCAGCCCGTATAATCGGAGGTTCCCGTCTATGCGGGACAGGCATTGGTCGGCCGGCCGCGCGGCCGGCCCGGGAGCAGCGCAGTGAACTGGGAAGCATTCCTGGATGGGCTGGACGAGTGGTTTCAGAGTCGCGACCTGCTCCAGCGAGAGACCGCCTGGGTCGTAGGCGTGTCCGGGGGGCCGGACTCAACGCTGCTGCTGCACGCCATGCGGGCGCTCACCCAGCGGCGTGACCTCGGCTGGCGGTTGCACGTGGCGCACTTCCACCACGGCCTGCGCGGGATGGAATCTGATGCGGACGAATCGTTCGTCGCCGGACTGGCTGAGCATAACGGGGCCACGCTGCATGTCGTGCGTGAGGACATCCGGGCCTGCTGCGCCAAAGAGGGCGGCTCGACCGAGGAAGTCGCGCGCCGCCAGCGGTACCAGGCGTTCGAGCGCATCGCCCTGACGACCAACAGCCCGTACGTCACCGTGGCCCACCACGCCGACGATAACGCCGAGACCATCCTGCACCGGATTTGCCGTGGCACCGGCCTGCGCGGCCTGGGCGGCATCTCCGATGTGCGTCCGATCCAGCCTGGCAGTCGCGTGCAGGTCGTGCGGCCCCTGCTCCAGACCCGCCGCGCCGCCATTGACGAGCTTTGCACCGCCTGCGGCTTCGAGACGCGGGCCGACAGCAGCAACGCGTCCGGCGAGTTCACCCGCAACCGCATCCGGAACACGGTCCTGCCAATGCTGCGGGACAACATCAATCCGCAAGTGACCGAGGCGCTGCTGCGGCTCTCGGAACAGGCCCGCTGGCTGGCGGGCTACCTGGAGGGCGCGGCGGCCCGCACGTTCGAATCCCTGATCGTCGAGGAGGAGCCCGGCCGCCTGGTGCTGGGTGCGGCCGCCCTGGCGTCCAAGCACCGCGCCATCCAGTCCGAGGTCATCCGCCGGGCGATCGCGCTACTGACCGGCAGCGAGCAGGACCTGACGTTCGCGCACGTCGATGCGGTCGTGCGGCTGGCGCAGGATCCGGCCAGCGGCAAAGAGCTGCATCTGCCAGGGCGCATCGTCGCCGCTAAGCGCTATGACCGGCTCGAGTTCCGCCCCTGGCAGCAGGCACCGGAGCCGGCGCCCGAATTCGCGCCCGTCCTGCTGAAAGTGCCCGGCCGCACGGCCGTGGCGCCGCTGGGAGCCGAGATCGAAACCGAGGTGCGCGAAGTGGATGGCTCGAAGCTGGACGAGTTGCGGCACGACCCACCCGACCGCGAGGAATGGCTCGATTACGACCTCGTGCAGCCTCCACTGGTGGTGCGCGGCCGCCGGGAAGGCGACCGCTTCCACCCGCTGGGAGCGCCGGGGGCCAAGTCACTCAATGACTTCCTGGCGGCGGAGAAGATCGAGCCGAGCGAGCGCGACCGGACAGGAGTGCTGTGCGACCAACAGGGGCCGCTGTGGATCATGCCGCTGCGCATCGATGAACGCGCCAAGCTGACGCCGGCCACGCGCCGGGCGCTGCGAATCGTCCTGCATCCATCCCCGACACGACCGGTGGACTGAGTGTGTCAGACAAACACCTCCCGCTCGGCTGGTTGATTTTCGCGGCAGCCCTGCTGCTGCGGCTGGCCTGGGTGCTCACCTGCTGGACGGCCAACGGCCCTAGTCTGGAGTTCGACGACGAGCGGCTGCACTGGGACCTGGCCCGCAACCTGATTCAGCACGGCGAGATGGTGAGCAGCGATGGCCGCTACGCGGCCCGCATGCCGGCCTACCCTCTGTTTCTGTCAGTCTTCGCGGGATTCGGTGACGCCGGCATACTCCTGGCACGGCTGGCGCAGGCCGGGTTGGGGGCGGCGTCTGCGGCCATGGCCTACTGGCTGGCCCGGGCGGCCTTGGGCCGCGCCGGCGGGTTGCTGGCCGGGCTGCTCGTCGCCTTCGATCCCTACGCGATCTTCTTCGCCAACCTGCTGCTGACCGAGGTGCCGTTCACGCTGCTGCTGCTAGGCCTGACTGCCTGCGCCTGGCGGTTGGCGGCGGTCGCCCGCCCGGCCTGGGGGGCATTCGCGGGCGTTGCCGTACTCGGGCCGACAGCCATCATGCTGCGGCCGCCCGCGGCCGGTTGGCTCTTCCTGCTGTGGGCGCTGTTGCTGGTGATGCGCGGGTTCAGTCGGCGGGCGGTGGTGCAGACGGCTGCGTTCACCGGGATACTTGTGGTCCTCATGCTGCCCTGGGGACTGCGAAACCAGGCGGCCCTTGGTGCCTGGGCGTGGCTATCGACGAACGGCGGCGTCACGCTGTACGACGCATTGGGGCCGCAGGCGAACGGCAGCAGCAACCAGACTTTCATCCACGAATTGCCGGAACTCTCCGACCTCGACGAGGTGGCCCGCGACCGGCTGCTGCGCGAGCGCGCCTGGGACGAACTGCGCCGCGACCCCGGGCGCGCCTGGCGCCTGGCCGGCGTCAAGTTCCTGCGCACCTGGAGCCTCGTTCCCAATGTCGCCGACTACCGGGAGGGTGCCGTGGCCCTGGCCAGCGCGGCGTACACGCTGCTGGTGCTGATCCTGGCGGGCGTCGGGTTGCTGCGCTGCCTGGCGCGATGGGCGCGGCCAACCACAATCGCCTATCATGCCCTGTTGTGGCTGCCGGTGGTGTATTTCACGCTCGTGCATTGTCTCTTCATCGGCAGCCTGCGTTACCGCGTCCCGCTGATGCCGCTGCTGGCACTGGCCGCGGCCACCGCCCTGCTGAACGGCCGGGATACGCCGGACAGCAGCGCTGAGCAGGCAGCCAGCGCAGACCGGCCGTAGCCGGGCGGCAGCCAGCGCAACAATTCGGCGAGCGCAAGATGGCCGACAGGAAACCGCATACCATCTACCTCGTCTCCGACGGCACGTGCCGGACATGTGAAGCGGTTGTGAAGGCGGTGCTTGTCCAGTTTGACGACACCGACGTACAGATCGTGCGCAAGGCGAATGTGCGTCGCCCAGAGACGGTGACGGAGCTGATCCGCAAAGCCGCCGACGAGCGCGCCGTCGTCTTCTATACGCTGGTATACGACAAGGCCCGGGCCGCGATTCAGGAGGCGGCGCGCGAGCACATGGTGCCGACCGTTGACCTGCTGGAACCGGTCATGGTCAGCCTGTTCGACCTGTTCAAGCACACGCCGCGCCGTAAGCCCGGCATTCTGTACAAGTCCAACCAGGCCTATTACGACCGCCTCGACGCGGTCGAGTTCACGATTCATCATGACGACGGCCTGCGCATCCACGAGTTGGGCGAGGCCGACATCGTGCTGGTGGGCGTCTCACGAGCGTCGAAGAGCACCACCTGCTTCTACCTGGCCTACGGCGGAGTGCGCGCGGCGAACGTGCCGCTCTTCGCCGACCAGGATCTCCCGCCGGAACTGCTCGAAATCGACCAGCGCCGCATCGTCGGCCTGACCATCAACCCCTACCGCCTGCGCAGCGTGCGCGAGGCGCGGCTGCGCGGCTGGGGGATGGAGGTGAGCCACAGCTACGCCGACCACCACCACATCGCCCACGAGCTGCGCGTCGTGCACGAGCTGATGGCCAACCGCGGCTGGCAGTGCATCGACGTTTCCTATAAAGCTATCGAAGAAATCGCCCGCGAAGCCCGGCAGATGCTTGAAGACAGCGGCGCCGGACTGCGGCCACGCCGGTACTAGCCCCCGGCAAACACGTGCAGCCAAGGGTTGCCGCGGGTATGCTAGCGCCTGTTGCGTGGGCGCGGAGTTGCCGACCCGCGGGTCATTTCCCCGCGCGTCGCCGGCCCCGTCACCCGAAGTCCAAGAGGCGCAGATGCCGGCTGAAGAAACAACCTGGCCCGCCGACGGCACCGGCCTGATCGCGCTGGATCCCTGGCTGAAGCCCTATGAGGACCGCCTGCGCCACCGCTTCCAGCACTACCGGCAGATGCGGGAGCGGATCATCACGGCCGCCGGCTCGCTCGAGCGATTCAGCCGGCAGCACGAGTACCTCGGCCTGAACCGCGGGCAACGTGAGGGTCAATCCGGCGTCTGGTACCGCGAGTGGGCCCCCGGCGCCCAGGCGCTCTTCCTGACCGGCGACTTCAACGGCTGGGACCGCGCTTCACATCCTCTGCAGCGCGATGACGCCGGCGTCTGGAGCCTGTTTCTGCCCGACAGCGAATATTGCGATCGGCTCGTGCACGGCGGCCGAGTCAAGGTGCATGTCCACAGCGCGATCGGACCGCGCGACCGCATCCCGGCGTACATCCGCCGAGCCGTCTACGACCCGTATTCGCACGATTTCTGCGGCCAGTACTGGCAGCCGGCCGAACCGCATGCCTGGCAACACTCGGCCCCCGCGCCGCGCGGCGGCCTGCGCATCTACGAGGCCCACGTGGGCATGGCCCAGGAAGCGGAGCGCATCGGCACCTATCGCGAGTTCACCGAGCTGGTTATGCCGCGCATCGTGGCGGCGGGCTACAACGCCATCCAGCTCATGGCCATCCAGGAGCATCCGTACTACGCCTCCTTCGGATACCAGGTCAGCAATCTCTATGCGCCGTCGTCACGCTTCGGAACGCCCGAGGACCTCAAGGCGCTCATCGATGCGGCTCACGGCCGCGGCCTGCTGGTGCTGCTTGACGCGGTCCACAGCCACGCCGTACGCAACCTCAACGAGGGTCTGAACCGCTTTGACGGCACGGATCATCACTACTCACACGGCGGGTCGCGCGGACACCATCCCGCCTGGGATTCGCTGATCTTCGACTACGGTAAGACCGAGGTCCTGGGCTTCCTGCTCAGCAACGTCCGCTACTGGCTTGAGGAGTTCCGCTTCGATGGCTTCCGCTTCGACGGCGTGACCAGCATGATGTACCTCGACCACGGCCTGGGCCACCCCTTCGCCTGCTACGATGATTACCTGCCGCCCCACGTCGATGAGGACGCCGTGGCCTACCTGCAACTGGCCAACGAGCTGACCCATGCGCTCAATCCGGCGGCCGTCACCATCGCCGAGGACGTCTCCGGCATGATCGGGCTGGCCCGGCCGCTCGCGGAGGGCGGGCTCGGTTTCGACTATCGCCTGGCCATGGGCGTCCCGGACTACTGGATCAAGCTGATCAAGGACTCGCCGGATGAGGCCTGGCCGATGGAGGGGATCCACCACACGCTTACGAACCGGCGCCCGGGCGAGCGGCACGTCGCCTACGTGGAAAGCCATGACCAGGCGCTGGTCGGCGACAAGACGATCGCCTTCCGCCTGATGGACGCGGACATGTACTGGCATATGACCAAGGGCAGCCAGAACGTGATCATCGAACGCGGTGTCGCCCTGCACAAGATGATCCGGCTGGTGACCTTCTCCCTCGGCGGCGAGGCCTACCTGAACTTCATGGGCAACGAGTTCGGCCATCCGGAGTGGATCGATTTTCCCCGCGAGGGCAACAACTGGTCGTTCAAGTATGCCCGCCGACAGTGGTCCCTGGCGGACGATCCCATGCTGCGCTACCGCGACCTGGCCACCTTCGACCAGGCCATGCTGGCGCTTGACAGCAAGTACCACCTGCTGAACCAACCGCCCGGCGAGCGACTCTGCGTCCACGAGGAGCGCAAGCTGCTGGTCTACAGCCGCGGCCCGCTCGTCTTCGCCTTCAACTTCCACCCGACTGCCTCGTACCCCGATCTGCGCGTGGGCGTTCCGAGTGCGACCAACTACCGGCTCATCATCAATACGGACGACCTCTGGTTCGGCGGCCACGCCGAGGTGCTGGCGGACCAGGTTTACCCCTGGCAAGGCAACCCCTGCGACGGCCGCCCGCAAAGCATCCAGATCTACCTTCCGGCCCGCACGGCATTGGTCCTCGCGCCGCTCGGCCCGGGCCCACAGTCATGACGCCGCGCCGGACCGTACCGAAGTTCCTGACCATTGGCCTGCTGGCTGCGGCGTTCGTTGCGGCCGGTTGTGCGACGGCGCCGCGTCTGCCGGTGCACCTGGAACACCACACTCAAGACGCAAACACGTGGGTATTCGACGTGAACCGTGACAAACGCCCCGATTTCTGGCACTTCGGTGGCCCGGACGGCCGCAAGATCGCCATTGCTTACGCAGCCGAGGGCGACGACGGGCCCGGCCCACGCATCGAGCTTGATGCCTTCGACGCGGGCGACTGCCCGCACCTGCTGATCGCCCTGGACGGCGTGCCGTTCGAAATCGTTGACGAGCTGTATCGCGCGGGCCATTTCCGCTTCTTCTACCCGCCCGCGCGCGTGATCAACTGCTTCCCCGGCATGACCGACCTGGCCCTGTCGGAGCTGTTCCACGTCGGCCCCTGCCGCGCCTACCAGGCGCTCTACTACGACCGCGCCACGCGGCGGGTCAGCTCTGGCAGCGGCGATTACCTCAGTGCGGCCAACTCGCCCTGGGTGGCGCACATGGACTACCGCTGCTCTTTCTGGTGGGACGCCCTGGTCTATCTCAACCCGCAGGCCGTGTTCAACCACGAACTGAAGGGCATCCGGCGCGCTTTCCGCCAAATCGACAGCGGCTGGGGCTGCGCGTACTCGGTCGGCACGGCCGGCCTGGGTACACGCCAGGGGCGCTCTGGTATCGAAGAGTATCTGCGCACCATCGAGCGGCTCTGCGACCAGATCATCTACGAGCGCCGCGGGCGCGTGAAGCTCACCCTGGTCGCCGACCACGGCCACAACCTGGCAGAGAACCGCCGCGTTTCCTTCCGCCCGCTGCTGGCTGAGTGCGGCTACCGTCCGGCCCGCAGCTTGCGCAGCCCTCAAGACGTCGTGACCATCTCCTATGGCTTGGTGACCTGTGCCGATTTCCACACCGACGATCCGGCCGGCGTGGCCGAGTGCCTCCTGCGCCACGAGGACGTCGAGTTGGCCTGCTATCCGACGGACGGCGCCGTCGTCGTGCGCGACCGCGCCGGCCTGGCCCGCATCCTGCCCGGCCAACACGGCTACCGCTACGAGCCGGCTTCCGGCGACCCGCTGCAACTGGCGGAGATCATCGCCACGCTGCGCGCCGCCGGACACATCAATGCCGCCGGCGAGATCCACCCCGCCGCACTCTTCACCGCCACGCTCGACCATTATTATCCGGACCCGCTGGATCGCATCTGGACCGCGTTTCACGGGCTGGTTGAACACCCCGCTGACGTCATCGTCAGCCTGCGCGACGGCGCCTGTCACGGTTCGCGTTTCTTCTACACCATGGTCGGGACGATGAGCAGCACGCACGGCGGGCTGAATCGGATCAACTCGACGACATTCGTGTTGACCATGTTGGGTGAGTTGCCGCCTGCCCTCCGCACGCGCGAAGTGCTACCGGCCCTCGAGGCCTTGGGCGCGCCGCAGCGCGCCAGCGCGGCGCAGCAACACGCCGCCCGCTGACGGCCCCTCCGCTGCGCGTTGCCCCGTAGAGCAACGTGCTTGCCAGGCGAAGCGCCTGCTATCGGGCATCACCATACTTGCATTCATGCCCGATAATCCACTATTACTACCGGGAGCGGAAAAGGTGTGACATGCCAGAGCCGCCGTCTAGCAGCACTTCCGCGTCAGAATTCGATTGGGATGCCACACATTAATCGCTCCCAGTAGTATCGCCCGGTAACACGCATATCACTTGTCTTTCCGTCAATATCAGACGCAAGTGTTATCAACTCACACGATTTCTTACTCCATTACACAAACCAGGGTTGAGCCCGAGCACCCAAAGTAGTACGCTGACTTTGACTAAGAGACTGTGTGGTGCGAGTTCATGGGCAGGCAGGAGGAGTCGGAAACCAACCCCGATTCGCTGTTGGTCGCGTTTCTCTACCTGGCGACGTTATGCTTCTGTCCGCACGTCGCCGCATCGTCCGCAGCTTGGGACGGATGACTAGCTCCTTCGGCACGCGCCTGGCTCACACTTCACTCGCACGCGCTGTGCCGTGGCCAGACAAGTCGGTGCGGTCTACTCTCACAGCCGCATCGTCCGCCGGCCGCCCCAGACGTGTGCAGATGTGTGTTTTGTTTATGTGTATGCTTGTTCGGAGAATCCCGGCTCCGACGATTTCCCATGGGAATGCCTCAAGCACTTGCGCAGGAGGAGGATGTTATGAGGAAACTGGTTCTATTGGGCCTGGCCGCCATGTTGCTGGTCAGCACTGCCTCGGCCGCGGAGACGGTGTCGTTCACCGCCGTGCCGAGCCAGGCCGCCGTCGGCCTGGCGAGCTACACGGCCACCCTCACTGGTGGCTATGTGCTCGGCGACATTGATTGGGATGGCTTCGCCACGGCGCTCATGCAGTACACGTATGGCAGCGAGCTCCGCTGCGACCTGTCCGGACCGCTCGGCAGCGCCTCGCTCACGCTGGGCAGCGGCTCGGGGTACCACCCCGGAGCCGCGTTCGCGGGCACGTACGCGGGCTTCAACGGCCTGGGCAACCCGGCCGGCACCTGGACGTTTGACTTCTACGAGAGCTACGACGACGGCGCTGATGGCCAGCCGGACGCGATCTGGGACTACATCGACTTCACGTTCGGTGTGCATGTTCCCGGGCCCACGTGCATCTGGGGTGCGGACTTCGAGACCGGCATCCCGGCTGACTGGACGCTGAACGACTACACCGGCAACGGTGGCTGGGGTCTGAACACTGACTTCAACCGCGACAACGGGACCGGTGGCGCCGGTGTCTGCGCGGCGATCGACTCGGACCGCTACGGCTCCGTCGCGCTCGACGCTGACATGATCGGCCCGGAGTTTGTCGTCCCGGCGGGCGCCGAGCTGATCTTCAAGCACTACTTCAGGTACTACAGCAGTGGCGGCCCGGAGAAGGGTGATGTGGACATCACCATCGACGGCGGCGCGACCTGGATCACCCTGGTCCAATACGCCGATGCCACCTTCGGTCCTGAAGAGGTCACCATCGACCTTGGCGCGTACGCCGGCGAGACCGCCCAGATCCGCTGGCACTACTACGATGCCAACTACGACTGGTACTGGCAGGTTGACGACGTGTGCGTGACGCCCGAGCCGGCTTCATTGCTGCTGCTGGCCCTCGCGGGCCTGGCCCTGCGGCGCCGCTAGATCGGGTCCTTGCATCTGCCCGTGGCGCTAGCTAGACGCGGCGTTGGGATGTCATCTGCACGGGAGGCTTTCCGCCTGGAGAGCCTCCCGTCTTTGATTCACGCCGATCCGCCCTGCCAGCCTTCGCCAACCAAGCCCCCGCCCCCGATCCTCTTAGCGCCGCCGCGCAGCTGTGTTGCCGGGCGTCCGCAGCGTACGTACACTCTGGCACAATGAAGATTCGCGGCTGGTTATTGGATGTTGAGGGGGTCCTGGTGGCGGACAAGCGCTTCCAGGCGGTTCCCGGCGCTCCAGACTTCATCCGCCGACTGCGGGCCGCCCACTGCCCACTGCGGCTGATCACGAACAACACGACCGATAACCGTTCAACGCTGGTCTGCAAGCTCGCCGACGCCGGCTTCGATTTCGCCTTGCACGAGCTGCACACCTGCATCGCTGCCGCGGTCAACCGGCTGCGGCAGATCGGGGCCCGCCGCTGCCTGGTGCTGGGAAACGCCGCGCTCAGCGGCATGTTCGCCGAAGCCGGGCTGCAAGTGGTGGACGATGCCAACGTGGAGGCCGTCGTCGTAGGCCTCGATATGGGCGTGACTTACGAGCGACTGGCGCTGGCGTGCCAGGCCGTGGTCCGCCACGATGCGGCCTTGATCGCCCTGCACCGCAATCGCTTGTTCACAGACGGCACCGGTCGCATTGTGCCCAGCGTGGGGGCGATTGTGGCCGCTATCGAGTACGCGACCCGGGCTGAACCAACCGTCATCGGCAAGCCCAGCCCGGCGTACTTTCACCAGACGCTCGCAGAGCTCAACACGCCGCCGGCAGACGTCATGGTCGTCTCCGACGACCCCCTCACCGATCTCGTTGGCGCCAAGAAGCTGGGCATGCGCACCGCCTTCGTGCTTTCAGGAAAGTACGACGACCCGGCGATTCTCGAAGCCGTCGAAGCGGACCTGCGTCCCGACATCACCACGGCCCGCATCTGCGACTTGCTCGCCGCCGACCACGTCACGGTGTGACCCACAGCGAGTGCCGCGCGTCACTTTGGGGGCACATGCCGGACACCGCGCGTCGGGAATACACTTTCCGCACTCGTGCGGAGCACTTTTATTTGCTGCCTGTGGCTGCATCTGACAGAATGGGAGGTGATGGGCGACTCGAATACGACACATCTGACTTTCCTGATGCGCTTACGTGACCGGGCCGACACTTTGAGTTGGGCCGACTTCCACGATCGCTACGGGGAGCTGCTCTACCGCTACGCCCGCACCCGCGGGGCCAAACACGACGATGCCGAGGACGTGGTACAGGAAGTCGAGCTGGCCCTGTTCAAGGCGCTGGCGGGCTTCGAGTATGACGCGCGCAAGGGGCGATTTCGCTCATACTTGCGCTCGGCGGTGGTCCATGCGCTGGGGCGGCGCGCCAGCCGCCAGGCGCGCCAGCCGGCTGTTCTCGATCCCAAGCAGTTCGATTACCTGTGTTCCAGGGAGGAAGAGGAATCCGACGCCCACTGGGAGCGCGAATGGCAACTGCATCGCCTGCGCTGGGCGCTGCGGGAAGTCGCCGGCAGCTTCGAGCCTCTGACGCTGCAGGCTTTCGAGATGCACGTTCTGGGTGGCCGGCCGGTTGAGGAGACGGCTGCCGCCCTGGGCGTCAGCGCTGCCAGCGTCTACCAGGCGAAGAGCCGCGTGCTCAAGGGGCTCAAGCAGCGGCTGGCCACACTCGACCCCGACGGCGACATCTGATGCGGCCAACCGCGTACGGACCTGTCAGAAGCGCGTTGGGGCCGTCTATAGCAGTGGGGACAGTACGAGTGCCGGTGCGAACCCGTGAAACGAGCCATCTGTCCAGAGTGCGGTGAGAATTGCAGCGTGCCTGACCAAGGGCCATTGGGAAGCTGCCAGCGGTGCGGCCGACCGCTGGCGGAAGCCGGCCCCCCGGATGACTCCGACGCTGCCACCATTCACGCGTCCCCGGCAACCGTCGGCCACGCCCCGGAACTCGGCGACGACGCATTGGTCGCCGACCTGCGCGACGCATTTGGGCACGGGGCCGATGCGTTGGGCGTGGGAGGACCCGGCCGGTTGACAGGCCCTGCCGCAAGCAGCGTCTTCGCCGGCCGGGCGCCCATTGCACGCACACTGCCGACCGGCACCCGTCTGGGCGACTTCGAGATCATCGGCGAGTTGGGCCGCGGCGGCATGGGCGTGGTCTATCGTGCCCGGCAGGTCTCGTTAGGGCGTGAGGTGGCGTTGAAGGTCCTCCCGGACCACGCCCGCCGAGCACCCATGGCCGTGCAGCGCTTCAAGTCAGAAGCTCAGGCCGCCGCCCGGCTCCACCACACGAACGTCGTGGCCGTCTACGCCCAGGGCGAGCAAGACGGCAGCTTCTTCTACGCGATGGAACTCGTTGACGGCGTCGGCCTGGACACCGTGATTCACTCACGCCCGGACCTGCTCAGCTCAACCCGCGCCCGCAGTGGCTCGTCCGGCCTGACGCCCGCCGGCACCGCCGCCGATGCCAACAGCCCGGCCGCCGCGCCGACCGGCCGCCCCGGCGAGTGGACGCGCGCTGATTATCGCCACGTGGCCGGGCTGCTGGCCGAGGTGGCCGATGCCCTGGAGGCCGCCCATCAACAGGGCGTCATCCACCGCGACATCAAGCCCCACAACATGCTGCTGAGCACCAGCAACCGCCTGCACCTGACGGACTTCGGCCTGGCCCGCCTGGTGGACGAGCCGCATCTCACCGTCAGCGGCGAGCTGATGGGCACGCCGCACTACCTTTCGCCGGAGCAGATCCGCGGCCACCTGGCCGACATCGACCATCGCACGGACATCTACTCGCTTGGCGTGACGCTGTACGAGCTCACGACGCGCTGCCAGCCGTTCGAGGGCGATGCGCGTGACCAAATCATCTACAACATCTGCCATACGGATCCGGCCCGCCCACGCCACCTGAACCCGCGCATTCCGGTCGAGCTGGAGACCATCTGCCTGCGCGCCATGGCGCGCGAGCCGAACCAGCGGCACCCCAGCGCCGCCCTGGTGGCCGAGGACCTGCGGCGTTTCGCCACCGGCCGGCCGATTCTCTCCCGCCGCACGACGCCCCTGCGCCGGGCCGCGAAGTGGGTGCGGCGACATAAGGCCCCCTCAGCCGCCCTCGGCGCTGCGGCCCTCGTCGTTCTGCTGGCGGTCGGTCTCGTCTGGACGATAGGAACGCTTCGCCAGCGCGAGGGCGAGCGGCTCGCCCTGGACGCCTATGAGCAATTGGCGTTTCTCGACTACCGCCAGCACGAGCTGGTTACGGACAAGCTGAGCAGGGCCGCCGCCCTCGGCGCTGATTCGCCGACGCTGCACTTGGCACGGGCGCTGGCGGCCCTGGGCGCTATGGACCAAGCCGGCGCGACCAGCGCCGCCCGCCGGGTTCTAGCAGACAATCCGCGCGATACGCGCGCCGCTTACCTGCTCGCCTGGGCGCAGCAGCGCGACGGCAACCCGCTCGCCGCCCGGGCCGCCTTCGATGCGGCCGAACAGCACGGCCCGCCCGACTGCGCCGCAGCGTGGTGTTTCCGCGGACTGGCCATGCACACCCGGGATCCCGCTCAGGCGATCGAGTCTTATCGCGCGGCCATCGCGGCCCGCGCCCGCCAGCACGAGTTCTACCCCCTGGCCGTGCTGCACCTGGCCCGGGCGCGCAACCAACTCATGTACGAATCACGCAGCCTGGACGGCTTCGCCGAAGCCGAGGCCAGCCTGCTCCAACTCGTCGAGCACGGCCACTACGACGTCTACCCGTACTATCTGCTCTCGATCGCCCACTGCCTGGCGGCCGAAATCTACTCCGGCAGCAGCGGCACGCGCGGCGACGAGCCGGCCCAGCGGCACTACGCCGCGTCATTGGACTGGGCCCGGCGCGGCCAGCCCATAGACCCGAGCAGCGACCGCTGCCACGTCGCCGAAGCCACCTGCCTCGAGAGCATGGGCCGGTTTGAGGAGGCGCTGGCCGTGCGAACGGCCGCGCTCGAGATCGCCACCAGGCCGGCCGCCCGCTGCGAAAATTACCACTACCGCTGGCGGCTGTACTACTGGCTGGGCGACTTGCAGGCCGCCGACGACGACGTCGCCGCGCACAGCGCGTGCATGCCCGATAACCGCCTGTACACCCACGTCTTCCCCGCCCTGCTGCTCGCGGAGACCGGCGACATGGCGGCCGCCCTGGCGCACGCCCGCGCCATAGCTGATGACGATCCGGACAGCGCCCTGGCCGTGCTATGGTCCGCCACGTGTCTGCGACTGCTCGGGCAGCCGGAGGAAGCTACCGCCCTGCTGGACCAACACGCCGGCAGCCTCGATTTCGAGGCCGGCTCCACGCCGCCGCAGTCCCCCGACTGGATTGCGGCCCTCTACGAGCATTGCCGCACAGATGGACCCCTAACCCCCCTGCTCGATCTGGCCGGCGCAAGCCGAACACCCTGGAGGCTTCTGGGCGAAGCCTACTTCCACGCCGGCATCCGGCGTCTGGCTGAGGGCGACCGTGCGGCTGCCCTGGAGTGCTTCAACCAGGCGCATCGCTGCTTCGACGGCGAACTGCGTTACACCTACCTCGGCAAGCTGCTTATGGAGAAGCTGCGGGAAAATCCATCGTGGCCGGCCTGGCTCGGCGTATAATCGGGGGTGGTCGACTCGTGACCGACGCCACGTGTAAGACAGTTCGCATCTTGATCTGCTCAATACTTTGGGGAGAGAAACAGATGATTACCAATGCCAGGCACAGGCCGGCTGTGTACGTGGGCGGCGTTGCGACCTGCGTTCTGCTGACGCTGCTGACCGCGCCCCTGGTCTGGGGCGCGCCGCCGCTCGTGCCGTTGCCGGCCCCGCAGTACTCGTTCGATCTGCTGTCGCCCACGGTGGAAGACGGCATCGTCGCGGCCCGCGACGTTCTGGAGGTCGGCGAGGAGGCACCGTTTGTGCTGATTCCGGGCGAGTTTCTGGGGCTGTTCAGCACGTTCGACGACCTTAACGCCCTGTCCGGCCCAAACTCGACCGCCGATGCGACCGCGACGTTCCTGCTGTTGTTTTCGGTCGACCGCGAAACCGTCGGCCTCGTGCCGCCGGACCCTGAGGCCTTCGCGCGCGACGTGCCGTTCAACCCGCAGGATCAGGCTTGGCGCGGCCACGCTGCCGGCGACCAATATCTGTCGCTCGGCCTCTACACACGCGAGGGCCGCCGCGCCGTTGCGAGGTCTTCACTCGACAACAGCGTCCTGTGCCGCAACCACTACAACGAAGGCGGAACCGACTTCACCGCCCGCCCGTTTACCAGTGCCCGCGACATCGTCACCTTGCGCGTACCGCAGGACAACGTCAACGCCACCGGCATACTGCCGCGCACGGCCGACGGCACCGGCGTCCTGCATGTCTACTTCTCCGTGACCAGCGATTCGCCATCACTGCCACTCCTGTCATTTCCGCTGCCACCCAGTGGTGCGAACATCTTCTACAACCCCGACCCGCTGGCCATGTACGAAACGACGCCCTTCGCGGCGTTCCTCGACCTGGGACTCCAGCAGGCGGATGACATCGACGCACTGGTAGTTTTCGATGCCGACGAAGATGGCCAGTTCACGCCCGACGACGCGGTGATCTTCTCTCTAACCCCGGACTCGCCGACGTTGGATTGGTTTGACGATTGGGGCCCGGGAGCGCGCATCTTCGTTGCGCACTTCGGCTTGCCGCTCATGTTGCTGGCAACCCCCGAGAACCTCGGCCTCGGCGCGCCGTCCGATAACGTTAACGCCCTGGACTTCGCCCTCTGTGAGGACTATCTCGCGTGTGCCGAGCTGCACGGCATCCGGTCCCTGCGCGGCGACCTCAACTGCGACGACCTGGTCAACGCGTTCGACATCGACCCCTTCGTTCTGGCCCTGACCGACCCGGAGGCCTACGCCGCGGCGTACCCGGCCTGTGACTACCGCCTGGCCGACTGCAACCGCGACGGCCTCGTCAACGCCTTCGACATCGACCCGTTCGTAGTGATCCTGACCGGCGGCGCCTAGCAGTCCGCCGCCGGAGCAGCGTT
The DNA here is from genome assembly GCA_964550375.1 of uncultured Planctomycetales bacterium. Classification (GTDB taxonomy): domain Bacteria; phylum Planctomycetota; class Phycisphaerae; order UBA1845; family Fen-1342; genus JAAYXS01. Next base: position 36,641 of record CAZJYX010000033.1, read on the forward strand.
GCCGCTGAGCCTGCGGTCGTGGCGAGTGGCCGACGCTGAACGCCGAACGGCCCCCAACGCGCCAAGCTGCTTGGCGTCCTGACGAAGCTCAAGTACCAGGATCGCCCCGAAGCCCTGTTGCCCTTTGTGCAGACCGAGCGCAAGGACCGCGCCCTGCTACGCTGGGCCACGTGGCGCTACATTACGCTGACCGGCGATCTTGACAAGGTCCACGCCGCGCTGGCGCTCAACCGTCACCGCATCATCGACGGCCCCGCCGCCGCCCTGCCGACGCGTTACCAATTCGCCGGCGAATTGCACATCCTGCTGCCGGGTACGTTCGTCCCGGCCGTCGGCCAGCAATTCACCATACTCACGGCCGGCACCAGAAGCGGCGAATTCGCGGCCATCCTCGGGCCCAGTCAGTTCGGCGTAACCTACGGTTCGAACAATGTCGTCCTGACGCTGCTCGCGCCGCTGGGCGACCGCGACGGCGACGTGGACCTGGAGGACTTCCGGCGCATGCAACTCGGCTACGCCGGCTCGTAGCGGCCTGCCGCGTTACTCTGCCGCCGCGCCGCAAGGCTTCATGACGGACCCGCGCGCCCGGCCGCGTTTTGCCCCTGCCTTACGGCGAACACTTGCGGGCGCGGGCCCTTCCGGCGATCATCGCGTCGCACATGAGAGCGACCATGCCGGCCAAGGTCCTTGATGGCGACGCCTACGCCGCCGAGATCCGCGCGAACGTCACACGCGCGGTGGCGCGCTATAACGCCGAGCACGGCCAGATCAAGCTGTGTGCCGTCTTGGTCGGGACGGATTCCGCCGGACGCCTCTATGCCGATCGCCAACGCCGGCTCAGTACGGTCGTCGGCGTCTGGTACGAGCTGGTCGAGCTGCCCGAGCAGACGAGCCAGGCCGAACTGCTGGCCCAAATCGACCGCCTGAACGCCGATGCCACCGTCACCGGCATCATCCTGCAACTGCCCCTGCCGGAGCACATCGACACGGCCGCCGCCCAGTACCGCATCGACCCCTACAAGGACGTCGAGGGCGTCAACCCCGCCAACATCGGCTGGCTGTTCTATGGCGAGCCGATCATCGCACCCTGCACGGCCCTGGCTGTCACCGAAATGATCCGCCGCAGCGGCGTCACCGTGCGTGGGGCAAACGCGGTCGTGGTGGGGCAAAGCCGCATAGTCGGCAAGCCGGTCACCATGTTCCTGCTGGACCAGCTCGCGACCGTGACGGGCTGCCACATCGCCACGCGCGACCTGGCCGCGCACACGCGCGCCGCCGACATCCTCGTCGTCGCCGTCGGCAAGCCCCACCTCATCGGCGTTGACCACGTCAAGCCCGGGGCCGTCGTCATCGACGTCGGCATCAACCGCATCAAGACCCCCGACGCCAACGGCAAGCTGATTCGGCGAACGGTCGGCGACGTCGATTTCGAAGCCGTCGCGCACGTCGCCGCCGCGATCACGCCCGTCCCCGGCGGCGTCGGTCCGCTCACCGTGGCAATGCTGCTGCGCAACACCGTCGAGGCGGCCCGCAAGCAACTGCGGCGCAAAGTCTAGCCGGTGCCGTCCGCCCGAGCAGTTCGCCGCAACGATCCCCCCACAGCGCCAACCGCCCCTGGCCAACGTTGAATGCCAAGCGGCCACCGCCGCGCGGACTGTTGCGGGCCGTGGCTCTAGCGCGGCTCACCGACGAGGAGCTGCAAAAGCCGGAAGTCCTCCATGTCAATGTGACCGTCCAAGTTCAAGTCGAATGCCGCACATTCCATCGTGCCCGGATCATCCTGATACGTCACACAATCCGCGAACGCCGCTAGTTCCACCGCCGTAACTTCACCGTCGCCATCAATATCACCCAACAACGGCGGCCCGATCCGGTACACGCCCATCGTGCCATCCGTGAAATCCAGCAGAATCGCCAGTTGCCGCTGGTCATTGAAACTCTGCGGCCGACCGTCAGCACCTCCCGTACCGTCCCAGTAGTACCCCAGCCTTCCCGAACTCCTGGGCGCTACCGCGCGCCCCCACAGATCCTGCCCGGCCTCCAGCACGGGAACGTAGCGACCCGTCAAGCCATGCCAGATCCATTGAACCGACAGCAGTTCGCCTTCACGCAGAACCGGCGTCTGCCCGGCAAAATCACCTACGTCGTTCATCGCGATCGCGGAATCAACCCCGGCGCAGCCCCGCAGAACGGTCCCACTCGGGAAGTACTCCGCCGGATCGCCATCACGCAGGATCATCCGCGTATCCTCATACGGCCCGTAGTACACCACGTACCGATTAGATTCATCTATGGACGGACCCCCAAGTGTCAGCCGGTACAGAACATGCCGCAGGTTGTTGATGTAACCGTACGGAACAAACGCGACGTACACATCATCCCCCGCCTCCGGCACGGGGTCGCCATCCCGCGCCAGCACCCCCATCTCCGCGTCCTCCGCGTAACCCGCCA
>CAZJYX010000034.1:0-38212 GCA_964550375.1 uncultured Planctomycetales bacterium
CCGTGTGGCAACCCCGGTTGCTGCTGCGACGAGGATTTGGCCGAGGCGTTCGAGGAGTTCGAGGTTAACTGCACCGGCCGCTTCGTGGCCGGGGCGGTTGGCGCGGACTGCGCGATCGACGCCTTCACTCCGCCGTGTGGCGAGTGGCAGCCACCTGCCATCCTGTATTGCCCAAGCAAACGGGACAACCCGACGTTCCGCGCCGCGGTGAGCGCGCTGACAGGCGCGCCGGTCGACTACTTCGACGCGCGCGTGGGCACACCTGCGCTGGAGATGCTGCAGGAGTACGGCTGCGTTTTCACGTGGGCGAGCCACGCCTACGCTGACAAGGAATTGATGGGTGACCGGCTGGCCGACTACGTCGACATCGGCGGCAAGGTCCTGCTGGGCCAGTTCTGCCTGCCTAGGGCGGGCAACTATCTGGGCGGCCGGATCATGTCGATGTCGGAAATGTACTGCCCGGTCAGCGGGAGCGGCCACGGCAATGCCTCGTACGTGGGTGACGGCATTGGCTGCGAGTTCATCGGCGTCTCGTCGCTTGCGTCGAACTACGTCGACATTGCCACGCTGCGGACCGGCCCATTCTTGAGCAGCGGCACTTACACCCACGGCGGCGTGGCTGTTGCCTGGCGTCTGGACAAGGGCGTGACGTACGCGCCCGGCCACACCGGCACGGACTACAGCACCGGCGATTGGGCGCAGTTCACTGCCAATCTCTGTCAGTGCACGGATGGCCCGGCGATTGGCGCCTGCTGCGACCGGTACACGGGTAACTGCGAGGACAACATCGAGCTGATGGACTGCCTCCCGCCGTTGCAGTTCTTCTGGCAGGAGCAGTGCGGTGAGCTCAGCCCGCCGTGCGGCGACCCCGGCTGCTGCTGCGAGGACTACGTCAGCCCGGTGCCGTTCGAGACGCTGGCAGTGTTCTGCAACGGTCGGCACCTCTCCGGCGCGGTCGGCGAGGATTGCGTGACCGAGGCCTTCACGCCGCCCTGCGGCCAGTACCTGGTTTGCGAACACACCGTGCGGATGTGGGACGACTTTGGCGATGGCTGGAATGGCGGCTACATTGACATTTATGTCGGTGGCGAGCTTGAGGCCGCCGGCGTCACGCTGGCGAGCGGTGCCGGCCCCGGCTATGCCTATTTCGAGGCCGCGACCGGTGCCGAGATCACGACGGTCTACACCGCTGGCAGCTGGGCGTGGGAGAACTCGTACTGCGTCTATGCCGTCACCGGCGCTGAGCTGGGCTGCGACGGCCTGGGTGGTGTCGATCCCACGGGCATCACGGTCTACGGCCACTGCGGCGAGCCGGGCGCGTGCTGCAATCCGTACACGGGCGAGTGTGTTGACGAAGTGGTCTGGCAGGAGTGCCTGCCGCCGCTGCAGCACTTCGGTGCCGAACAGTGCGCCGCGCTCAGCCCGCAGTGCGGCGATCCGGGCGCCTGCTGCGACGACGCGGCGGCTACCTGCACGGACGACGTCTTCCGGCTGCTGTGCGCGCCTCCGGCGCGCTTTGTGTCCGGCGCGGCCTGTGATCCGGATCCGTTCCCGCTCGGCTGCGGCGGCTGGGTCCCAACCGGCCTGCTGTACTGCCCGTCTGAGGGCGACAACCCGGCGTTCCGTGCCGCGGTGCTGGCGATTATCGGCGACAAGTGCGACTACTTCGACGCCCGTACGGGCGTTCCGTCGATGGACCTGCTAATTCAGTACTCGGCCGTGATGACCTGGGCCAACTACGCTTATGCAGACCGCGTTGCCATGGGCAACCGCCTGGCCGAGTACGCGGATGCGGGCGGCAAGGTCATCCTGGGTCAGTGGACCAGGCAGAGCGACCAGAACAACTGCCTGGCCGGCCGGATCATGGAGGACTGCTGCCCGGTCCTGACGACCCAGACGAGCTTCGGCTCCGGGTCGTACGTCGGTGACGGCGTTCTGTGGCATGGCGGCGTGTCGTCCTACGACACGAGCTACCTGGATGTCATCCAGGCTGTGGCCGATGGTGCCATGATTGACGGCCACTTCAGCGGCGGTTCGCCGTCGGTGGTCGTGCTCTGCAACGCCTGCGGCGCGTGGTGGTGCGACCTGAACGGCGACATGGTCGTTGATTCGGCCGACCTGAACATGCTGTACATGGCGTTCGGCTCGCAGGTTGGTGATCCGGCCTGGCTGCCGGCCGCTGACTACGACGGCGACGGCGTCATCACGCTGGTTGACTGGCAGGCCTGGCGCCAGTGCTACATCGACTACCTGGACTGGGTGGAAGATCCGTCTTTGCCGGCGCCGGTTGGTGGTCCGGGCATGGTCTTCTACAGCGCCGGTAACACCGCTGGCTACTATGGTGGCGGCGACTGGGCCAGGCTGACTGCCAACATGGTTCAGATTCCGTGCAGTGGCACGGGCGCCTGCTGCGACGTGACGACCGGCGAGTGTGTCGATGGCGTGGACGTCATGGACTGCCTGACCTTCCCGCTGCAGTTCCACTACCAGATGCAGTGTGACCAGCTCGTTCCGGCTTGCGGCGACCCGGGTTGCTGCTGCAACGATATCATCGGCGCGGTTACCGAGGAGTTCCGGGCCAACTGTATAGGCCGCTTTCTGCCGGGCGTGTTAGGAGACGAGTGCGACCACTATGCGTTTTCACCACCATGCTGGATTCCATTTCCTAGTGGCTTACTGTACGCCCCAAGCAACCCCGACAACCCGGCGTTCCGCGCTGCGGTGACGGCTCTCACGGGCTCGGCCTGCGACTACTACGACGCCCGCACGGGCACGCCTTCGCTTGCCATGCTGCAGGAGTATGAGTGCGTCATGACGTGGGTGAACTACGCCTACGCTGACAACGTCGCCATGGGCGACGTGCTGGCCGACTTCGTCGACGCCGGCGGCCATGTCCTCCTGGGCCAGTGGTGCCTGCCGACGGCCGGCAACTACCTGGGCGGCCGGATCATGTCCATGTCGGAGCAGTATTGCCCGGTCAGCGGGACCAGCTACAGCAGTGGCTCGTACAACGGCGACGGCATCGGCTGCGAGTTCTGGGGCGTCTCGACGCTCTGGTCGAACTACGTGGACATCGCCACGCTGCGTACCGGCCCGTTCTGGAGCAGCGGCACTTACAGCCACGGCGGCGTGGCTGCCGCCTGGCGCCTGGACAAGGGCGTGACGTACGCGCCTGGCCTCGCCGGCGGTGAGTCGTTCAGCTCCGGCGATTGGGCGCAGTTCACGGTTAACCTGTTGCAGTGCTATGTCCCGCCATTTGATGGCGCGTGCTGTGACCCGTACACGGGCGAGTGCGCGGACGCAGTGGAGATCATGGACTGCACACCGCCGCTGCAGTTCTTCTGGAATGAGGAATGCGATGAGCTTGATCCGCCCTGCGGCAACCCCGGTTGCTGCTGCGAGGATTACTTCTATGAATGGGCGCCGTTTGTGGCTTTCGAGGTGAACTGCAACGGCCGCTTCGTGCCGGGCGTGGTCGATGAGGATTGCTTGACAGTCGCATTCGCACCGCCGTGCGGGTGTATGTCCAACTATCTCACGCTGTATTGCCCGAGCGCGGACGACAACCCGGAGTTCCGGGCGTCGCTGCACGGCCCGATAGGCAACGCCGTCGAATACCGCGACGCGCGCGTGGGCATGCCCCCGATCGAGATGCTGCGCCGCTATGACTTCGTCATAACGTGGTGCAACTACGCCTATGCCGATCCGGTGGCGATGGGCGACATGCTCGGCGATTATGTGGATCACGGCGGCACGCTCATTCTGGGACAGTGGACGTTCCCCAGCGATCAGACCCACTGGCTGGAAGGCTACGTGATGGAGCAGTGTTGCCCCGTCACCGGCGTCAGCACGGGTTTCGGCAGCGGCTCGTACGGCGGCGGCGGCGGCCCGCTGCATGGCGGCATCACCAGCTACAGCAGCGATTACCGCGACGTTATCACGGAAGTGGCCGCGGGGGCGTACGTGGACGGCTACTGGGACGATGGGGCGCCATCCATTGTCTACTACTGCGCTGCGTGCGGCGACTGGTGGTGTGATCTGAACCGCGACGAGGTGGTTGACTCAGCCGATCTCAACCTGCTGTACCTGGCGTTCGGGTCTTCAATGGGCGAGCCCGGCTACCTCTGGCGGGCCGACTACGACGGTGACCGCCGGATCACGCTGGTGGACTGGCAGGCCTGGCGCCAGTGTTACATTGACTATCTCGATTGGCTGACGGATCCGACGCAGCCCATTCCGGTGGATGGCTTCGGCAAGGTGTACTACAGTTCCGGGCACACGGGCGGCACCCTGGGTAAAGGCGATTGGGCCCACCTGACCAGGAACGTGCTCTACTACGGTTGTCTGGACTACGTGATTGGAGCATGCTGCAGTCCATACAGCGGCATGTGTTACGATTACCGGCCGGAGACGTACTGCTGGCCGTCATGGGAATTCACGGCCTACTCCGAATGCGCTGACCTGGACCCGCCGTGTGGCAACCCCGGTTGCTGTTGCGATGAGGATGCGGGAACTGTGAGCACCGAGTATGAGCTCAACTGCGCCGGCCGGTTCCTGCCGGGTTTGGTCGGTGCGGACTGCGCGGTCGAGGCTTTTGATCCGCCGTGTGGCGAGGGTTCCGCGCGCTAGGGCTTGGACAGCCGGCGCGCCGCCGCAAGCCTGGGCGGCGCCACCGGCAGCGGCGTCCTGGAGGATGAAGCGATAGGCGCAATGGCATCGCCGGCCCTGCGCTTGGCTTGCGATGGACCACCCCCGACAGTTGAGACTGTGGCGGACGGATGAAGACACTGCTCACAGAGCAGTGAAACCATGCAGCGAGCCTCCTTCGGGTTACGACCCGTTGGACCTTCACGAAAGGAGGCCCGCAGTACACGATTGGATTGGACGTGCATGAGCGTTCGTCAGCAGTTTGCATTCTCGACTCGGGTGGGAAGTTGGTCAAGCAGGAGCAGATGCGGGGCGGCGCACGGTAAGTGGTGGCACACGGGCGCGTTCTGAAACGTCGGACATGGCCCGCCCCGCGAAGACGCACCGCTTCTTCACAGTCGCGGATCAAATAGCGCGGGGCGGTTCGGGCGGCGGCGTGGGAGTTGCCGGCCGCTGGCTATGACTGAAGGCGGGATTCGATCCATTCGGAGAGGGGGGCGAGGCCTTCGCCGCGTAGGGAGCTGACGCTCCAGATGGGGCGGTTGTCGTCGAGAGATTCCTTGAGCTGGCGGATGGTGGCGTCGGCGCCGGGGAGGTCGGCCTTGTTGACAACGAACCCGGTGGCGATCTCGACGACGCCGGCCTTGGCGAACTGGACGGAGTCCCCCGCGCCGGGCATGAGGAGCAGGAGGACGTCGTCAGCCAGGGCGCGGACCTGGGTGTCGTTCTGGCCAGCGCCGACGGTCTCGACGAGGATGATCTGGTAGCCGGCGCTGGCGAGGAGGTGCGCAATATCTGCGCAGTGGGGTGCGAGGCCGCCGGCCTGGCCGGCGGAAGAGAGGCTGCGGACGAAGAGTGTTTCGCGAGGTTCGGCGGCCATCATGCGGAGTCGGTCGCCGAGGAGCGAGCCGCCGGTGATGGGGCTGGTAGGATCGACGGCGACGACGCCGACGCGGTGGCCGCGGTCCTGGAGGTTGGTGGCAAGCTTGCCGATGAAGGTGCTTTTGCCGACGCCGGGGGAGCCGGTGATGCCGATGCAGACGGACGGTTGCGGCGGGGCGGGGGGTTTGAAGGCCTGGGGGTCGCGGCCGGAGGCGATCCAGGTGATGGCCTGGCCGAGGCCGCGCATGGACTGGATGTCGGGGGGGGTCTGCTGGGCGGCGCGGTGTTCCTGGCGGCGGTTGGCGAGCGAGCGGACGGCGTCAACGACGGTAGCCATGGGTGTGCCGGGTGTGAAGATGCCGGCGATGCCGTCGTTGGTGAGGGCGCGGGTGTCGTCCTCGGGGATGATGCCGCCGACGACAAGTGGGAGGTCGGAAGCGCCGGCCTGCTGGCAGAGGCGTTTGACCTCGGGCATGATGGTCATGTGGGCGGCGGAGAGGAGGCTGACGCCGAGGACGTCAACGTCCTCCTGGATGGCGGCCTGGACGGTTGAGGCCGGGGTTTGCCAGAGACCGGTATAGATGACCTCCATGCCGGCGTCGCGTAGGTTTCGGACGATGAGTTTGGCGCCGCGGTCGTGGCCGTCGAGGCCGATTTTTGAGATCAGGACGCGTGCGGGTCGTCGCATGGTTGCTCCGGGCAGTGTTTGGAAACCGATACTTTAGCAGTACGGACGGGATTGACAAGCGGGCGTGGATGGGCGAGACTGGGGCTAACATTCACCGGCTCGTTTGGTCCTAGGGAGCCGGCCCGGGCGGCCAGGGGTCGTCCGGCTTGCCGCACAGAGCTAATTCCTGAGCAGGAATCCGGCGGATTGTGCCTTGGCCACGGGGTCTGGGCTTTGATGCTATGGGGTTTGCGAAGCCGATTGTCGGGTTGTGTGGCGGGATTGGAGCGGGGAAGAGCAGCGTGGCGCGCGAGTTTGAGCGGCTGGGCTGCCTGGTTATTGATTCGGACCGTCTGAACCACGAGGTGCTGGCGCGGCCGGAAGTGCTGGCGAAGCTGCGGGAGTGGTGGGGTGACGAGGTGGTTGGGGCCGATGGGCGGCCGGATCGCAAGCGGATTGCGAGCATCGTGTTTGAAGATGCGGGGCAGCGTCGGCGGCTTGAAGATCTGGTTCACCCCTTGATTGTCGAAATGCACGACACTATGATAGGTGCGGCTGGTAAAGATCGCACGGTCCAGGCCGTCATCTTAGATTCCCCGCTGTTGTTTGAAAGCAATCTCGCTAGCCTGTGTGACTTCGTCGTGTTCGTGGAGGCGAGCCGGGCCGAGCGGCTGCGGCGTCTGCACCAAGCGCGAGGTTGGGACGAAGGACAACTGCAACGGCGTGAGCGCTGGCAGGAGCCGGTGGAAGCGAAGCGCTCGCGAGCGGAGTTCCTGATACAGAATGATGGCCCGGCCGTTGCGCTGCGGGCGCAGGTGACGGGAGTGCTAGAGCAGATCATCGCGCGGTACCCCCAGGCTGATTGAGTTTGAATCCCGCCGCCGTCGCAAGCGGACTGTTTCGCCGGGCGGCGAAGCGGGTCGGAAGCTGGAGTTGGATCCCATGGCAAAGGCAACGACGCGTACACGTGGCAAGAAGAAACTGGAGGACGTCATCGAGAGCATGCCGGACGAGGCCGCGGAGGCGGTTAGCGAGCCGGCCGAGCTTGTCGATGATCAGGCGGAGGCGGCCGAAGAGTCGGCGGCATCCGGCGCAGCGAAGCGTGCCGCGGCGAAGCCCCGGGCCGGCTCCGATGATGATGAGAAGGCGGGCAAGCGCCAGCGCAGCAAGCCAGAGCCGGACGACAGCAGCGCCATCGACCGCGAGACCCATGAGAAGTACGAGCGGGTCAAGCGGGGCGAGCTGCACATCACCGATCTGCAGAAGATGACGGTGGCCGAACTGCACGAGGTGGCCAAGTCCGAGGGTGTGGAGGACTTCGTCGGCCTGCCCAAGCAGGACCTGATTTTCCAGATCCTCAAGCGGCGTATCAGCCAGAATGGCCTGTTGTACGGCGAGGGCGTGCTAGAGATTCTGCCGGACGGGTTCGGCTTCCTGCGCAGCCCGGAGTACAACTACCTGCCGTGTCCGGATGACATTTACGTTAGTCCTTCGCAAATTCGGCGTTTTGGGCTGCGGAACGGGCACGTGGTGGCGGGGCAGATTCGGCCGCCGAAGGAGTCGGAGCGTTACTTCGCGCTGCTGCGGGTTGAGGCGATCAACTTCGAGACGCCGGAGGCGGTGACGGAGAAGACGAATTTCGAGGATCTGACGCCGCTGCATCCGGATGAGCGGCTGTTCCTGGAGACGGCGCCGAAAGAGTTGAACATGCGGATCGTGGACATGGTGACGCCGATCGGCAAGGGTCAGCGCATGCTGATTGTGGCGCCGCCGCGGACCGGGAAGACGGTCTTGCTGCAGAAGATGGCGAACGCCATCAGCACGAACCATCCGGATGCAATTGTCATCATTCTGCTGATTGACGAGCGGCCGGAGGAAGTGACGGAGATGGAGCGGGCCACCAAGGCGGAGGTGGTGAGCTCGACGTTTGATGAGCCGGCCAGTCGGCACGTCCAGGTGGCCGAGATGGTGATTGACAAGGCCAAGCGGCTGGTCGAGTACGGGCGCGACGTCGTGATTCTGCTGGACTCGATTACGCGCCTGGCGCGGGCCTACAACACGGAAGTGCCGCACTCCGGGAAGATTCTGACGGGTGGTGTGGACGCGAACGCGCTGCAGAAGCCCAAGCGGTTTTTCGGGGCGGCCCGCAACATCGAGGAGGGCGGCAGCCTGACGATTATCGGAACGGCCCTGGTCGACACGGGCAGCAAGATGGACGAGGTGATCTTCGAGGAGTTCAAGGGCACGGGCAACAGCGAGCTGCACCTGGACCGCCGGTTGGTGGACAAGCGGATCTGGCCGGCGATCAACATCGCCTCGAGCGGTACGCGCAAGGAGGAGTTGCTGCTGGATCCGCGGGAGCTCGAGAAGGTCTACATGCTGCGGCGCGTGCTGAGTGATATGAACCCGGTCGAATCCGTCGAGTTGCTGCGCGGGCGGCTTGACAAGACCGAGTCGAACGCGGTCTTCCTGATGACAATGAATCTGGCCTAGTTCCGCAGGTGTGGCGGCAGTGCCCGGGGGCTGACAGGAACATGTGCTGACGTGTATACGCCGTCGGCCAGCCGCGCTGTTAAAGCGCTGACTGGCCGACGGCTTTGGCTTTGTCATGCCTGCGACCCTGTGGGTCGGCTCGGGGCGCGCCGGTCGTCAGCCGGCGTCCGGGGTGCTCAGAATCCGTCGCAGTGCGAGTCCACGGTGGTGCTCGGGTGCGACTCCGCGTGGGGCGCATGCGCCTCTTGATGCTTGGTGCCGAAAAGACGCTGGATCTTCGGCCGGCTGGTGGCGCCATGAGCCGGGGGCGGTGTGTCTTGCATACGCGTGAGGGCGGCCTGCCCGCCGACGAGCGTCGCGAGCTCCCCTACGACCGTGTTCACGGAGATGGCCTGCGCGGAGAGCTCCTCCGCGGCCGAGGCGGACTCCTCTGCGCCGGCGGCGTTGGATTGCGTGACCTTGTCCATCTGGGATACGGCGGTGTTGACCTGGTCAACGCCCTGGGCCTGCTCCTCGCTGGCGCGGGCGATGCCATGTACCAACTGGGAGACCTGGGCGACGTCGCTGGCGATCTTGGTGAACGTCTGCGTGACCTCGTGGGCGACGCCGGAGCCGTCGCGGGCGCGCTGGACGGATTCGTCGATCAGGCTGGTAGTCTCGCGGGCGGCCTGGGCGGAGCGGTGAGCCAGATTGCGGACTTCCTCGGCCACGACGGCGAAGCCCTTGCCGTGCTCGCCGGCGCGGGCCGCCTCGACGGCCGCGTTGAGCGCCAGCAGGTTGGTCTGGAAGGCGATCTCCTCGATGACCTTGATGATCTTGGAGATCTGGTCGGATGACTGGTTGATGCCGGCCATGACCTCGTTGAGCTTCACCATGGTGGTGTCGCCGGCCTGGGCGGCGCCGCGGGCCTCCTCGGCGAGCTCGTTGGCCTGTTTGGCGTTGCCGGCGTTGGTGCGCGTCATGGCGGCCATCTCCTCGAGCGCGCTGGAGGTCTCCTCGAGCGCTGAGGCCTGCTCGCTGGCACCCTCGGCGAGCTGCTGGGAGGTCGTGGCCACCTGGCCGGCCGCTTCGGTGACCTGCGTGGCGCCTTCGCTCAGGTTGGAGATGATCCGGTTGATCGGCTTGGTGATGCCGCGCGTAATCACCACCGCCAGCAGGCAGCCAATGATGATGGCGGCCAGGGGCAAGGCCACGACCATCGAGTTGGTGCGCGCCGAGACCGCCGCCATCTCGTCCTTGAGCAACGTGTCCAGGGTGTTCATGTCAGTGACGATGCGGCCCGCTATCGAAACCATCTCGCCACGCGCGGTGCGCTCGCCGAGCATCCCGGAATGATACTGCTTTCCGCCGGCCCCATAGTCACTGAAGTAGGTGGCCAGGCTGGCGGCGACGGCCTCCAGTTGCTGGTCGCCGCGGACCAACTGGGCCCATTCGTTAAGTCCCTTGATGGCTTCATCGTATTGGGCCGAGTAGCCTTCCCACTCGCGGTCCGCGTTGGTGGCGAGCAGGTACACGGCTGTCACGCGCAGCAGGAGGAAGCGCTGCACGACGTCTTTGTCCAGCCTGTCACTGATGTTCGCCCAGCGGCTCATCGTCTCGATGTCCTGCGATTCCGTCGCGGCGGCCAGGGCCGGCTGGATCACGTCTCGCACGGCTGTTTGGACACCTTCAGTGACGCTCCAGCCGATGCGGCGCCACTCGGTGAAGGCGGCATCGCGGGCCTGGCGACTGGTGGCCTGCCGTTCGAAGCTGGCCTTGTATTCCGCAGCTAGCTTCGACAGGCCCTGTACCAGCGTGCGCCCTTCCGCGTTCAGGTCAGATGAGCTTTCCAGAACCTGGAGCGCGCTGGTCAGGTCCGCGTGGGCGGCGCGCCATTTGTCGGCGGAGTCTTCCGTTTCATTGCCGACCTTCTGGAACCCGTAGAGGTCGAAGTCGCGGCGCAGCGTCGCGCAGCGGTTCAGTTCGTCGAGGCAGGTGTTGGCGGCATCGGCCAGCGCCGAGGTAGTCATCACGCTGCTGAGGCCGTACCAGCTCACGACCCCCAGGGCCGTGGCCAGGAAGATCATGGTTCCGAACCCGAGGGTCAGCTTGCGACCCAGCGTCATGGACTTGAACATTACAGCTCTCCCTTGCGCAGCGCGCGGTGTCCATCGGCGCTGCCAGTCCGCGAATTTCCGAATGCTCCAGAGGGACGGCGTATTCTTGACGCTCGCCTATGCGCCACGCTCCCCGGACGCCGTGCCAGGCACGGGCCGTGGGCATGACGGGGCTATCGGCATGCTGCGCCGGCGACATTCGTAAGCCTTAGCCCAAACGGGGCGGTTAGGGCGTCGGGTGGTATTCGTCGCGCGATTGGCGCTGCCGATAATCCGGCGCAGGACTTGCGCCGTGTCAGTGCGCCTGGGACGCGCCTAGCGGGGCCGCGATCGTACCCGCTTTGGAGACCCGCTGGTCACTCAGCTACCGGACGGGGGGCGGTGGTGGTCGAGCCGAGGAAGCACCGGCGGCGCGCGGCGCGGTCCGGACTCGCACTAGTCGGCGCGTGCCTGCCTTGGCGGCGTTGGCGCGGGTAGGGCTGGTGCGTGGCGGCCCCAGGAAGCGCGGTTTGGCAAGGGGCGGAGCGCCGCAGGGCCGCCTTGCGGACATTTCGTCCTGTTCGGCAGGTCTTCTGCGTTGAGGTGGCGGGGTGTGCAGGCGTCCGGCGTGCCGACCGGCGCGCTTGACGGCCGCTGGATCGTCGATGCCGGCGAGAGCTAGGGGCGCACGCGGCGTCGGGCAGTTCTTCCTTGCATTGCGGTGGCGGCGGCGCGTACACTCAGGGTGGCGAGTGGTGCCGCCGCGGGCCGGCCCCGCCGGCGGACGACCGCTGATTCGGAATCGCAATTTGAAGGGAGCGTGAGCGATGCGCCGGTTTGCTTTGGTCGTGCTTCTGGGTTCGGTGCTGATGGGCGCCAGCTTCGCGCGTGCCTCCGACCAAGGGTTGGCGGCCGCCGAAATGGTCAGCTACGACAGCTACTACGATTTCATGGACAACTGGCTGTATACGCACACCGGGCACAATCGCGGGCCCAGCGGGATGCACCACGACCTGGCGCGTAATAACATCCTGGCGTTCTTCCAGAGCTGGGGGCTGGACGCTGAACTGGAGCCGTTCACCTGGTACGGCGGCACGGGCAACAACGTGGTTGCCACCAAGCTCGGTACGGTCTACCCCGACCAGATCTACGTCATCGGCGCGCACTATGACTCGGTGAACAATCCCGGGGCGGACGACAACGCCAGCGGGGTGGCGCTGGTGCTTGAGGCGGCGCGCATCCTGAGCCAGTTCCCGTCGGACTACACCATTCGTTTCATTGCCTTCGACATGGAAGAACAGGGGTTGCTCGGGAGCCAGGCGCACGTGACGGCGCATTCCGGCGAGGACATCCTCGGGATGATCTCGGCTGACATGGTGGCCTACGACCCGGGTACGAACCACGCCCGTATCTACGGCCGCACCGCGTCGAGCCTGATCAAGACCAGCCTGGGGCAGGCCATAACGGCCTACGGCGACGGGCTGACGTACACGATCCTGGGTGCGCTGGATGCGAGCAATCACGCGCCGTTCGAGAGCGCCGGCTTTCAGGCCTGCTTGCTGATCGAGGGCGAGGTTTGGAGCAACCCCCACTACCATACGCAGCAGGACTGCTTTGACACGCCCGGATACCTCAACTTCGACTACGCGATCAAGATGACCCGCAGCGTGGTCGGCTGGCTGGTGGATCAGGCCGGCGTGCAGGTGATCGCACTGCTGCTGGACGTGCCGGGCGGCGTGCCGTGGCGCGTTGAGCCAGGCGTGCCGCTGACGATCACCGTGCAGATTCGCAATGCCGGCGAGGTGTACGTGCCGATTTCCGGCCGCGTGCACTACCGCTATGACGGTGGTGACTGGCTGGAGAGTACGCTCACGTCGGTGGGCGACAACCTGTACGAGGCCAGCCTGCCGACGCCCGCGTGCGGTGATACGCCGGAGTTCTACTTCAGCGCCGTCGGCGACGGCGGTACTACCGTCTATCTCCCGGAGGAGGGCGCGGCCGAGCCGTACGCTCCGGTGGTGGCCCATCTGACGGAGTACCTGGTCGATGACTTCGAGAGCGATCTGGGCTGGACCGTGGTCAGCGATTCCAGTCTGACCGGCGGCCAGTGGGAGCGCGGCGTGCCGGTCGACTGTGACCGCGGCGATCCGCCGGCGTGCTACGGCGGCTCCGGCCAGTGCTACCTGACCGAGAACAACCCGCACAACTGCAACTCCGACGTTGACTGGGGTCCCACGTACCTGATTTCGCCGGTGATCGACCTGGGTGGCGCGGCGAATCCGATCCTCAGCTACGCGCGCTGGTTCACCTGTGATGATGCCGGCCTGCCGGATCAGGATTTCCTCGACGTCGAGGTATCTGCCGATGACGGTGTGACCTGGACGTTGATCGAGACTGTGGCGCACGGCGTCGGCTGGGTATGGCGCGAGATCAACCTGGCGGAGTTCGTGACGCTCACGGCCCAGACGAGAATCCGGTTCACCGTGGACGACACGCCTAACAACTCGATAACCGAGGCGGCCGTTGACGCCTTCCGCATCCACGAACTCTCGTGCAGCCTGTACGGGCCGGGTGATATGAACTGCGACGGGGTCGTCAACAGCTTCGATATCGACCCGTTTGTCGTGGCGGTGATTGATGCGGCGGCTTACGCGGCGCAGTACCCGGATTGCGACTACCTGAACGGCGACCTCAACGGTGACGGTCTGGTCAACGCATTCGATATCGATCCGTTCGTGGCGTTGTTGACGGGCATGTAGGGAGGTTACTCGGCGGCGGGAGCCTGTGGCCGGGTGCGTGGCGCGGGATGAGCACTTCTTCTGTGTGGCCGTGCGCGCTGCGGCGCTACGGTTGCTGCAGTTCCGCCAGGCGTCTGCGGGCCGGTTCGAAGCCGGGGTCCAGCAGTAGCGACTGTCGCAGGGATTCGACCGCGCCGGCCGTGTCGCCGTGGTCGGCGAGCGCGTCGCCCAGGTTGTGGTGTGCGATCGGATCGTGCGGGTCCAGCCGGACGGCCGCGCGGAAGGCGGCGATGGCCTCCTCCAGCCGGCCCAGGCGGCGTTGGATGGCGCCGAGGTTGACGTACGCTTTGGCGTAGGTCGGGTCGATCTCGACCGCACGCTCGTATTCTGCGGCCGCTCGCTCAAGCCGGCCGGTCTGCTCCAGCGCGGCAGCCAGGGCGGCGTGATTGACGGCCACATCCGGACGCGTCCGCAACGATGTCTCATAGTGGCTGACGGCCGCCTCCGCCGAACCGGTCACCAGCAGCACCCGGGCCAGGCCGGCGTGAATGTCGGGGTCGCCCGGCGCGTACTCAAGGGCCTGCTGATAGCGATGGATGGCCTCCGACAGTTGATTCTCCTGGTAATGGCGGATGGCGAGCAGGCGGTATAGCTCGGCGCTGTAATTGACTTGTTCAGCCGGAAACGGCCCGGGTAGCGTCTGGGCCAGCACGGTGCCGGCCAGCAGCAGGCCGAGGAGCGCCCGTTGCCGCCGGTCGGAGCGGAGCAGCCCCGGCAACGCCAGCAGGCCCGCCGCCGCGGCAATGGCGATGACGGGCAGCAGCGGGGCACGATAGCGAGCGGCAACGAAGACGAGCACGATCGACGCCGACTGAAGCATCAGTAGCAGCCAGACGGGCGTGGGCAGGCGCCGCCAGCTCGAGAGCAAGCCGAGCAGCGCCAGCGGCAGTAGCACGCCGAACGGAAAGCCGAATTGGCCGACCTTCCACGTGAGTACAGCCAGAGCCGGCGACCAGCGGCGGAAGGCGTACAGGTCTACGCTGCGGGGGACTTCGCGGGCGCTGATGAACTGCACGGTTTTTTGCAGGAGGCCGGCGGCGAAGCTGAGCGGCTGCTCGCGCAGGTACTGCCAGGTCTGGTCGTAGAAGAACTGCTGTTGTGCCCACATGTCGCCGGTGACGCCATTCTCCCGCGGCAGCCGTTCCAGCCACCTCCAGTCGCGGCCGGGGCGGAAGGCGGTGGTCTCGTCGGCCCTGGGGTTGTTGCCGATGAAGAAGTTGATGCCGCCGCTGGCCGGCATGATGCCGAAGTTTGCATTAAGGCGGTAGTTAAGCGCGGCGAGCGGTAAGGAGATTATGAGAAAGCCGCCGGCGACAGCAGTCGCGCCGCCGGCGAGGCGACCGGTGCGCCAGCCCGCCCGCCGCCACGCGAAGAGCAGCCAGACGGCGCAGGCCAGGAACACGGGCAGGAAGGTCGGGCGTGTGCTGATGCTCAATGCGCCGGCCACACCGAAGGCGAGGTGGGCGACTATGCCGCGCGTTTCGGCGGCGCGTAGGCCGAGCAGCAGCAGGGCGACGGCCCAGAATGCGGCCCAGCCTGTGGCGAGCAACTCACTTTCGAAGAACACGAGCGGACCGCACAGGGCGGTGAATAGTGCGGCCGTGATGCCGACGTTCTCCCCGAGCAGCCGCCGTCCCAGCCAGTAGGTCAGAACGACCGTTGCCGCGCCCAGGAGACATTGGAACACGCGCGCCAGGAGCGGGTTCGGTCCGCCGACGGCGTACACGGCGGCCAGATAGAGCGGGTAGAACGGCGGCTGCCAGAACAGGGGGGTGCGCGCGGGGCGCTGCTCGAGCAGGGCGCGAGCCAGGTCGTCGTAATCCGCCTGGTCCATGATGGGGGTGGTGAAGGTGGGGTTGGCCGCATGGCCGTAGAGGTGCAGCAGGCGGACGCTCAGCGCCAGGGCGAACAGGCCGGCGGCCACGAGTAGGTCGCGGCGGGTGGCGCGCCAAGCTGAAGACGGCGGCCGAGGCGGGTGGGCCGCAGCTGTAGCGCGACCGGCTCGTGACGTGGCAGGGCCGCGTGAGCTCATGCCGGAACGCTACCCGCTATGGGCCGGTCTGCCCAGTACGGCGGCGTCGTGACACGTGCAGGCGGGCTCGCTATTCTGTCGGTATGGCGATCAACAAGGCGAAGCTGATGGATGGTCGGGCGCTGGCCAAACGCCTGCTGGCCCAGGCTGTGGAGAAGGTGCAGAAGATCCGCGACGCTTCGGGCGTTACGCCGACGCTGGCGACGGTTCTGGTGGGCGATGACCGAGCCTCGGCCACGTACGTACGCATGAAGCGCAAGCGCTGCGAAAGCGTGGGGATGAGGTCGTTGGCGCTGGAGCTGCCGTTGGGTACGACCACGGAGGAGCTGGTCGCGGAAGTCCAGAGACTGGGCAACGATCCGGCGGTACACGGTATCCTGGTGCAGCATCCCGTGCCGCGGCCGATCGACAAGCGCGCCGCCTTCGAAGCGATTCCGGTCGAGAAGGACATTGACGGAGTGACGGCGGCGACGCTGGGGCGGGTCATCCTGGGGATGCCGGCGTTCATTCCATGTACGCCGGGCGGGATCATGCGGCTGCTGCGGGAGTACGACGTCGAGCTGGACGGTTCGCATGCCGTGGTTATCGGTCGTAGTCCCATTCTGGGGCGGCCGATGGCGTCGTTGCTTATTAACGCGCACGCGACGGTGACGCTCTGTCATTCGCGTACGCGTTCGTTGCCGAGCATTGTCAGGCAGGCTGACGTGCTGATTGTGGCGGTTGGCCGGCCGCATTTTGTGCACGGCGGCTGGATCAAGGAGGGGGCGGTCGTGGTTGACGCCGGCTACAACGAGGGCAATATCGGGGACGTGGACTTCGAGGGGGCGGCGGAGCCGGCTTCGCTGATCACGCCCGTGCCCGGCGGCGTCGGACCGATGACTATTGCGACACTGATCGACCAGACGGTCGAAGCGGCGGCACAGCAGCTTGGGGTGACGCTGTAGCTGTTTGTCCGCCGCTGACAAGAGCGAGCGTTCGTGTCGGTTGTGCGGTTTTCCCGGACGGGCGGTCGTTTTACGCGGTTCGTCCACAATCGGCCCAGCGCTGCTTCCGCGGCGGGGGTTAGGACGGGTCGGGCGGTTCGTCTTGCGGCGCGGGCGGTGCTGGGGCTGGCGGGGTGTTCGGCGGTGGGGCTGGATTGGCCGCTGACTGTGTGTGGGCCGGCGACGGTTTGCCGGGCGGCTTGGTGGGCGTGGGTTGCTGATCCGGTCGGCTACGCCGGGCGGGTTGGCGCTGGGGTCGCGACCCGTCGCGACCGGACGTCAAGGCGAGCCCGTCGTAAGGGACTTCGACCTCGAGTAGGCCGACCGTGACGATGACTTCGCGGCGGGCGGGCTTGACGCGTACGACCCGTCCGTCGCGGTGAAACCGCTTGACGAACACGCGGTCGCCCGGATTGAGGCTGCCAGCCTGCTCGTCGGTGAGCGGCGGCGCGGGCGGCCGGGGTGGTGGTGGTGGTGGCGGTTGCTTGGGAGGCTCGGCCGTAGCCGCGGGGGGCGGTTGGGCGGCCCGGCGCTGGCGCTCGGGCGGTTTGCGGCTGGGTTTTGGAGCTGCCGCCGCGGGGGGGCGGTCGGCTCGCGCGGGGCGGGGTGGCGGTGGGGGGGTCTCGGGCGGGAGCACGTCGCCTAGCGGGACCTCCACGCTGAAGGCCCCAACGTTGACCTCGGCGCGCTGCTGGTCGAGGCGCACGCGGACAACGCGTCCGTCGCGGTCGAAGTTGCGCACGCGGACCGCGTCGCCGGGCTGCAAATGCACGACGCGCTGCACCCAATGGCGGAATTCCTGTTGTTGCTGTTCGAGGCGGGCGCGGGCCGCGCCGGCCTCATCCTGCGCGCGTGAGGCGCCCAACTGGGCGACCTGGGCAGCCTCGCGGGCCTGCTCGGCCTGCCGTTTGGCATCGGCCGTGTCGCGCAAGGCGGCGCGCAGAGCGCGGGCCTTGCGGGATAGATTGCGGCGGGCCGCCGCCACCAGCCGCTTTGGCAGGCCGAGACGCTGGGCCACCTCGATGGCGTTGCTGGCCCCGGACTCGCCGATGCGCAGGTGGTAGGTGGGCCGCAGGGTTTGCGGGTCGAACTCGACCGAGGCGTTCTCAACGCGGCTGCGTGTCAGCGCGTAGGCCTTGAGGGCGCCGAGATGCGTGGTGGCCACGCAGCGCGTCTGGAGGCGCAGGAACTCGTCGAGAATCGCGCGGCCGATCGCGGCGCCCTCGTCCGGATCGGTGCCGGCCCCGAGCTCGTCCATCAGCACGAGTGTTTGCCGCCCGGCGCGGCGCAACATGTCCATCAGCCGGTGCAGGTGGCCGCTGAACGTGCTGAGCGATTGCTGCATGTTCTGCTCGTCGCCGACGTCGATCAGCACGTTGTTGAAGATCCCGAAGGTTGAGCCGTCGGCCACGGGGACGGGCATGCCGGCCTGGACCATCAGGTGCAGCAGGCCGATGGTCTTGAGCGTGACGGTTTTTCCGCCCGTGTTGGGGCCGGTGATGACCAGCAGGTCGAAGTCTTCGCCGAGCCGGTAGCTGATGGGCACGACTTCCGCGACGTCCGCGTCGCCCGCTGCGCGGCGCCGGCGACAGAGGGCGGTGAGGAGTGGGTGTCGGGCCTGTCGGACGCTGAGCACGGGTTCGCTGCTGATCTGCGGGCAGCGCAGCTCGAAGTCGTGCGCGAAGCGCACCTTGGCCGCGATCAGGTCGAGCACGGCGATGGCGTCGATGGTCTTGAGGATTTCGGCGGCGTTCAAGTGTGCCTGGTGGGCCAGGTCCCACAGGAGCCGGTTGATCTCCTCCTGCTCTTCGGCCCGCAGGTTGCTGATCTGGTTGTTGAGCTCGACGGCCTGGGCCGGCTCCACGTAGATCGTGGCGCCGCTATCGGACGTGCGGTGGATGATGCCCTGGATGCGGCCGCGGTATTCGGTGCGGACCGGCAGCACGACGCGGTCGTTGTGGAAGGTCGGATTGGGGAACTGCAGCAGGCGGCGCAGGTCCGGGTCGCGCAGCAGGCGCTTGACCGTCTCACCGATGTCGCGGCCGGCGTTCTCAATTTCCCGGCGAATGCGGGCCAGCTTGGGACTGGCGTCGTCGCGGACTTCGCCACGCTCGTCGATGACGCCGCGGATGCGCTCGGCGAGGGCTGCGAAATCGCCGATGCGGCCGGCCAAGTGCCGCAACTCGGGCAAGTCTTCGGCCAGGTCTGCGAGGTAGCGGCTGACGTGGTGGGTGCCGGCCAGCGCGTCGCCCAGGCGGGCCATCTCCTCGACGGAGACGCGTAGCGGGGGCGTGCAGCGCTTCACGATGGGCCGGACGTCGCTGATGCCACCTAGCGGGGGCATGCCGCGCTGCGGGATCAGGCGTTGCAGCTCCGTCACCTGGCCGAGCCAGCGCTGCACGAGGTCGGCGCGTGTTACGGGCGTTATATGTAGGGCGAGCGACTTGCCCAGTCCGGTCAGTGAGTACCCGGCGAGCAACTCGCGAACGCGGTGGAAATCCAGACACTCGAGAGCGTGTGGGTCCATAAGTCCGTTGCAGCAGAGCACCAGTGTGCCCACAATGGTGAGCGGGCCCGGTCGATTCCAGTGTACCGAACCGCGTCATCCGCGCAAAATACCAGCATATGCGAACGTGCGTCCGCTGTACAAGGTGGTTGTTGCTGTTCTCCGCGGTCAGCGGGCGTATTGGGGCCGGGGAGCCGGCTAGTCGTCCGGCCGACCCGGGGGAGGTCCTGAAACGGTGCCAATCGTATCTGGACGCGCAGCAGTGGGACGCGGCCGACCGCGCTAGCAGCCGCGGCCTGCAGGCGTTTCCCGAGTCCGTGGACCTCTGGATGGTTCGGGTGGACGTGGCGCTGCGGCAGGGCCACTGGGCGACCGCGCTGGAGCGAGTTGCGGCCGCGGAGGCCCGGCTGGGGGTGCAGCCGGCCCTGGATATGCGGGCCGGCCAGGCCTATTTCGGGCTGGACCGCCTGCTGGGCGACGTGGCCGTCCGTAGTGTGCCGGACGGACGGGTTGGTCAGATAACACCGGGCTGGCTGCTGTTGGAGCAGCGGGGGGCGGGGCGTTTTCTGTGCTGTTCCGAGGATTCGGCCCTGTACCGCGTGCGCCGGGCTCTGGCGGGCGGGGCTGCGGATGTCGCGGTGGATGTCCTGCACGCCCGGATCTGGCAGTCGCTGGGTAAGCCCGAAGTCGGCTTGGCGCTATTGCAGGTGCGCGAGGCGGAGTTGCTGGCGAGCCCGGACTCCGGAACGCTCGAGTTGGCCATGGAGCTGGCACTGGCGGCCGGAGAGCCGGAGGCGTACCTGCGCTATGCCCGGGCACGGGCGGAACTGGCGGGTGATCGGCGGGATGAGCTGCTCGGCGAGGCGTACGGGGCTCTGGCCGAGTATTACGGCCGGCTTGGGGACACGGCGCTGCATCGCGAGTTTGGCGCACGCGCGGTGCGCTTGAGTCCCGATCAGCCGGAGCTGTTGCTGCGGCTGGGGGATGCGGCGTGGCTGGCGGGGCAGCGAGCGGAGGCGGCCCGGCACTACCGCGAGCTGCTGAAGCGGGCCCCGGATCACCGGGAATCCAGCCGCGCGCGGGAGCGGCTGGCGGACTGGGAGCAGGCCGGCCGGCCCGAGCCGTGATTTTCGTGAATAAGGGCGGCGGCTGATGCGTCCCCATGTACGCGGCGGCCGGCGCGCGGGCGCAGGGCCCGGGCCGGTTGCGGACGAGGTTGACTTCAGGAGGACCGCCATGAAAGGGATGCTGCTCAAACGCATATTGCTCGGGACGCTGGTGGCTGGGCTGTGGTTGCCGGCGATCACGTGCGACATCTCAGGGCTCGATCGTTGGTGGGACGGCTACTACTACCCGGGCGCGTACCACTACGAAGAGACGTACTACTACGACGACTACTACTGGGGCGACCCGTACGACTACGGTTACAGCGGCGGCAGCGGCTGGGGCCTGGATTTCTGGTTGGGCGGCTGGTGGTAGGCGGCGCGTCGAACTTATGAGGCCAGTGGACGCACGGGCCGCCTGAGCGGCGCAGGTATCCTGGCCGCGCGGTGGCTCGTGCGTTTATTGGCATGCCGCGGGCGCTGGGGCGGGGGAGCCGCTTTACTCGGGCTGGGCGAAAAATCCCTTGGAATCCGCGGAATTTCTGGGTGAGGCTGCGGCGGTCATTACAGGTTGGTCGCGGTGGGGGCCGGTAAACGAACACTTCAGCAGCGGGGACCTTGCAGGCGGAATGGGACGTCGCGCGGCGGGTCCGAAGCGCGCAACGGGGCACGCGGACCGTCGCGAGAAACCCGCCGGACGGCTTTGCCGGGCGGGCTCCACGTTTTGAAGGCTGTGTTTGGGTTTGGATCTCAGACACACCTGTTGAACGAAGGAGCCCGAGCAATGGCACTGACAGTCACAAATGTCAACACATTGACACTGCTGAACATCATGAACCGCACAGCGAGCGACCAGACCGCTTCGCTGCAGCGCCTGTCGACCGGCAACAGGATCAATCGCGGCTACGATGATCCGGCCGGTCTGCTTGCTTTAAAGGGCATCGAAAGCGAGCTGACGAGCGTCAATGCGGCCATCATCTCCGATCAGCGCACCGACGCGATGCTGAGCGTAACGGACAGCGCGCTGAACGAGATTGGCTCGCTGCTGGACGAGATCCAGTCGCTGGCCGCGCAGTCCTCCAACGAGGCGGGTTTGACGGGCAGCCAGCTCTCCGCTAACCAGACGCAGATTGACAACGCCATCGCCTCGATCGACCGCATTATTCGCACGACCACGTACAACGGCCAGAAGCTGCTGGACGGCACGCTGGGCATCAACGTCAGTGGTGGTGGCGACCTGGATTCGATTCACGTTTACATGCGCGATCCGGGCAGCACCGTCACCTCGTACGTCATGCGCACCGTGGATATCGCCTCGCAGGCGATCACGACCGGCACCGGTTACCTGGCCAACGCGGTGCCGACCTCGGCCACGACCATCGAGGTCAAGGGTACGTTGGGCACGCAGGTGATCGAAATCGCGGCGAATGAGGCCCTGTCGTCGATTTCCGCGAAGATCAACGACGTCGCCTCGCTGACGGGCGTGAATGCCTCGCAGGCCGGCGGCGGGACCGCCGCCATACACCTGCACAGCACGGACTATGGCAGCAACGCGTTCGTGAAGGTCAACATCCTTGAGGGTGGCGCCGCGTTCAACCAGATCGACGAAAGCGGTCGGGATGCCGTTGTGACTGTCAACGGTCAGCTCGCCTCGGCGGACGGCCGGCAGATCTACTTCAGCCACGCCGGCCTGAACATGAGCTTCAAGCTCAACGCCACTTCAAACGTGAGGGACTACAGCACGAACTTCACGATCGACACGAAGAGCGGAGCGACATTCCAGCTCGGCGTGGATTCCTCAACGCGCGTCACAATGGGCATCGACGGCATGTATTCCCAGCAGTTGGGTACCGGTTCCGCCGGCGAAGTCCTCTCCGCGCTGAAGAGTGGTGGAACCTACAGCCTGACGGCGGATCCCGGCAAGGCGGCCGAGATTGCCACGGCGGCCAAGCAGCAGATCGCCACGCTGCAGGGCCGCATCGGTGGCTTCCAGAAGTACCAGGTGCAGACGTCGCTGAACTCGCTCAATGCCGCCAAGGAGAGCCTGACGTCGGTGAAGAGCATCATCGGCGACGTTGACTATGCCTGGGAGACCTCGCAGCTCAGCAAGCAGAACGTGCTCATGCAGTCGGCCATCGCCCTGCTCGGGCTGGCCAATCAGCAGAGTTCCCAGGTCCTCAGTCTGCTCCGGTAGACGGTTGGCTGAGACTCTGCTGAGGTGTCTGTAGCTTCTCGTGGGGACCGGGCGGCCGCGCCGTCCGGTCCCCCGCTGCGCGCGCGGTTGTCAGGTCTTTGGGGATGAGCGGCGGCGCTTCGGCGCGTGGTCGAATAGAGCACACCGGTTCATCAGGCGGTCGGCGGGGCCGCCCCGAGGAGCCGGATCCCGACGATTACCAACAGCAGGTAGAACGCGTACCGCAGGCCGGTGGTGGGGAGGCGATGGGTGAGTCCCGCGCCGCCCCAGCCACCCAGAATCGCTCCCGGCGCCAGCCACAACGCCAGCCACCAGCCGTCAGTCACCCGCAAATCGGGCATGTGTGCGGCAATAGCCACGCTCTGCGAGATGCTGGTCGCGGCCGCAACTCCCACGATCATGCCGCAACTGTTGGCGATCGCGTTCTGCAGGCGCACGCCGAGGAAGAGCGTTTGGGCCGGGACCGCCCAGATGCCGCCGCCAATCCCCAGCAGCCCGGAAACAACTCCGGCCGGCAGGCCCACCACAGTGCCGATGAGCCCGTGACGAGTGGGCATCGGGCAGCTTCGTCGCAGCCCGGCCTTGTCACTCTGCCGCCACCAGTCCTGCACAAGGCTCCAGGCCACCACGCACTGGAGGAACCCGCCGAACAGGCGCTTCAGCCAGAACGTGTAGTTATCGGAAAGTGGGGCGGCGCCGACGACGCCCGCCACGGATCCGAGGACCGCTAGCGCCAGCATGCTCGGGATCATGCGCGGCACGATGGCCCCGGCACGGTGGTGCCGCAGGGCTGCCGGAATGGAGAGCACGATGGCGGTGGCAATGGCCGCGAGCTTGTAGAGGTGGAAGGAGTTTGGACCGAAGCGGTCGCCCAGCAGTATGGTCATGGCGGGGATCATGACGAGCCCGCCGCCGATGCCAAGCAGGCCACCGAGGGTGCCGGCTACGGCGCCGATGAAGAGCAGGGTCAGGACTTGGATCAGGCTGGCTTCCATATCCCGTACCGGTGCCAAGGAAGCAGGGTGGGCGGTCACTTGCCCTGTCACAGCAGGGCTGGCATCCTAATCCGGTCGGCGGCCGCTGCAAACTCGGAAGGCCTGGGAAGGGAAGCCGTTTGCATTGGACGGGCCGGACCGTAAAGTGGATGGTGCGCTGGGCGGCGGCGCGACCCTGGAGCGTTTCATGAGGCTACGAACGGAGACTTGGCGGTGGGGGGTGGCGGTGTTGGTTGCGGCCGTGGCGGTGGGGGGGCTGGCGGCCTGGCGGCTTTCTGAGCGCCTGCCTAAGCGTTTCGCCGCAGTGGTGGAAGGGCGGCTGTATCGCAGCGGGGAGGTGACGGCGGGGCAGTTGGAGCGGTTGCGGGACGAATACGGCATAACGCGCGTGATATGCCTGCTGGACGAGACGGCCCCGGAGACGCAGGCGGAGGCGGCCGCAGCCCGGCGACTGGGGATGGAATGGTGCAACGTGTCCCTGCCCGGCAACGGTGCGAGCACTGCGGAGGATCGGCGCCGAATCCTGGAACTCCTGCAGGCCGAGGACAGCGGGCCGACATTGGTGCACTGTGCGGCGGGGGTGAACCGGACGGGGCTGGCTGTCGGGCTGTACCGGCTGCACTGCGAAGGGTGGACCCTGGACCAGGTGATGGCGGAGCTGCGCGATTCTGACTTCCGGGATCTGCCGAAGCACGAGAATCTGCGCGCGGCGCTGGCTGGTGAGGCGGCGGCGGCACAGGATCAGGCGGTCGGGGAGGCACAGCCGTAGGCATTGCCACATCGCTCGCGATAGGACTGTGAACGAAAACAGGGTAGCCCGGCTTGGTGGCCGGGCTCCCCTGTTCCGGGAGGCAGGTAATCGGGCACGCGTTTGTTCAGGCGACCAGGTCGCAGGCCGTGTTGGCGAAGCGGGCGCGCAACTGCTCGACAATCTCCGCATGGCGCTGGCAGACGCGCGATTCGCTGACGCCCAGGACAGTGCCGATGGCCGCCATGGTCAGCTTCTCGTAGTAGTACAGCGTCAGGATGAGGCGATCCTGTTCCTTCAAGCCGCGGGTCACGTATTCGCGGATGAGCTCACGCTCAGTGTGATGCATCGGGCTGGGGCCGGGATCTACTGGTATGAGCGATCCCAGCCGCGGGTCGTCGTGGCGGTCGCTGCCGGACTCCAGGGGTACGCAGTGCGACGCCAGGACGGTCTTCTTCATCTTCATGAACTTCTGCACGGGTAGCCCCATGTGCGACGCCAACTCGTCAGAGGTTGGTGTCCGCCCGCGCTCGGCCTGGAAGCGTTCTTCGGCCGCGTTGACCGAGCGTTCGAAATTGCGCCCGGAGCGCCCGAGTGGGTCGATCTCGCGCTGCCAGTCACGTATTGCGCCGAGAATGCGCTGACGGCAGAAAGTCTCGAACTTGACGCCGCGCGACGGGTCGAAGGACGTGACCGCTCCGATGAGGCCGTCATAGCCGGCGCTGGCGAGCTCGTCAGCGGTGACGCGTGGCCAGAGGCGGCGCGCAATGATCTCGGCAAGCTTGTTGACGAGCGGCATGTAGTTCTCGACTAAGCGGTTACGCGCTTCGACCGAGCGAGTTCTGAGGTAGGTCCGCCAAGTGGAGGTGATTCGGTCTTTCCTGTGCGGTCGGGCAGGAACTTTGGGCGTGGCCGGTTGGTCCATGATTCTCCCACTCTCAGAGATTCTGGAACGCCAACGGAGGTGCGTGTTTCGATGGCGTTGGCCGGGCGGTGCTCCTTATCCTCGTTGCAGACGCGGGTATTATCGATCGGATACGGGCCGATGCTTTAGGCAAAATACCGCCGTGATCGCTCCCGGTCTTTACCAAAACTGTCGCCTGGCTGGGGTTGAATGTTAACATGTATACGACTCGATAATATAGGTAGCCTGCTTGCGCTGAACTGTCAAGTAGTGGGACCGAGAAAATATCGCGTTCGCAACAATTATCGGGTCGAAGGGCGCAGCGCCCGGTCGTCGTCACCGGGCGCGGTGAACAGGCAGGGGCGCTTGTACTGCTCCGACGTCGATCCACGCTGCGCGCTCAGTCGGCTGTCCATCGCCGCGATAGAGCCGGCGCCAACGGCGCGGACGGTTAACATGCCGAGCCGCTGTGACTTGCGCCGCGAGGCATACTCGTCGTTCTCAGCCGCCAGCGCGCTATCCACGACCTCACCGAGCGTCGGCGGAGACACGCCCTCGCAGGTCAGCCGGTAGTGCGGGGGGTCCCCCCAGCACGGGGCGAGAATGAAGTCGAAGTCGGCGATGCGGAGCTGCCGGCAAGCCTGTCTAACCGCCGCGACGGCTTGGTGCTCGGTCAGCTTCTCGCCGGCCACAGAAGCAACGCGCCCGGCGCGGCAGAGAAACTCGAGCAGGGGGGCTTGGCCGAGGTGGCCGTGGGCCCGCACGATGTCGCCCAGCCGGTAGCGCAGCAGGCCGGTCGAATTGGAGAGCACGACGGCGTACTCCCGGCCGGCTTCAAGCTCTTGCGGCGTAAGTGTTTCCGGATCTGGGGCCTCGGCCTGCTCCGCCGGGATGAACTCGAAGATCGCCGACTGGAGGTCAAGAACCCCAACGGGCGTGTTGTCCTCCAGCGGGATTGTCACGCGGCCCTCGCTCGCCAGCAGCCCGATGTCGCGGACGGGGAGATCGCCGAACCACTCGCGCAAACGCTGCAAGTAGTGACCCATGCTGCCGCCCGTCCAGCACGCCAGGAAGGTGAGACTCCAGTAATCGCGGGGGCGCAGGGTGCCGGTGGTGGCGCGGAGGTGCCGCAACTGGGCGGCGCGCTGCGGAGCGGGACGGAGGCCGGCGGTGAGCGTCGCGCGCAAAGTTTCGCACGGCACAAACTTAGCGTCGATCGTGCCATCGTGTACGTCGCGCAGGAGCGTTTCGCTCTCCTCGTCGGCGGTGCGGGCCATCTGGATGAGCGTGGCCGGGTTGGCGGTAATCGCGAAAGCCACGTCGCGCACGATCCCCAGACGCATCAGCAGGTAGTAGCGCGCTCGGTGGTCGCTGAGCCGGGCTATCTCGGGGCGTCCGACGTAGAACCGCCGGACGATTCCCTTCTGTGTCCGCGCCAGCAAGCCGGTAATGGCGCCGGCAGGCACGCCGGCCGGGCTGTAACTGGCGTCATGGCGACTGCTACTTTGGAGGATCGCACGCAGGATGGCCCGGCGATGGTCACTGAGGAGCTTGAGGCCGAACGTGTTCCAGCCGCGGCGATAGTCGCGCACGAACTGCGGTGTGACCGGCACGAGCTTGGGCTTGGCGGTGGTGCCGCTACTAGTGGCGAACATGACCAGCGTCTGTCCGGGCGAGAACAGGGCGCCGGCGTCGCCGGCCCAGACGCGCTCGACGTACGGTCGCAGTTCCTCGTAGCTCATCAGCGGGACGGCGCGTTTGAGGTCGCCCGGCGTTCGCACCGCACGCAGCCCGAAGCGGCGACCAAAATCGCTCTGCCCAATAAGGTCGCGCAATTGTTGCAGGATGCGCCGCTGCACTGGCCGGGGCTCTTCCAGCGCGTGGATGAACCGGCGATACACGCGCCGGGCGTGAGCGTAAGCGAGACGGGCGGCGATGTGCTCAATCAGGGTCGGCAAGTCTGGCCCTGCCTGGCTCGCTAACCCGTGTCGGCGGGCGCGGTTTCGGGCCGCGCATCGCGCCAACCGGCGGCGACCCGCCGACCTGCCAGCGCGGGAGCCGGTCCTGGGGGAGCCTGAGGAGTGCGGGCGAGATGGCGATCGAAGAAAGTGGTGATCAGCCATGAGTAGAACGCCTGGTGCCGTACGACCGCCTGGTTGTGGCGCGCTCCCGGTGCGACCCAGAGATACTTCGGCTGCCCGGCGAGGGCGTACAGGCGGCCGCTGGCGTATTCGACCGGCAGGTATGAGTCCTTCTCGCCGTGGATGAATAGGATCGGCCGGGGGGGCATGCGCTGTATGGCCTTGCGTATGGACGGGAAGCGGCACTTGAACTCGCGGCGGGCGAAGTGCATCAGGCCCCAGCGCAGGAAACGCCAGAATACGGGCGGGTGGTTCTCGTAGACGAAGCGAACCTTCGCGAAAATGTAGGCCCAGCGTCGCATGAAGTATTCGATCGTCGTGTCCGTGCTGAACGCTCCGTCCGCGACGATGGCGCGCACGCTCGGAGACTCGCAGGCGGCCAGCAGACCGGCGCAGGCGCCGCGCGAGATGCCGAAGATGCCCAGCTCGGTCGGGCGGCCGTGCCGTTCGAGCCAGTCCTGCGCGAAAGCCAGCGCGCCGCGCATGTCGTGGAGGTCGCGGTCCGTGAGCCATTGTCGGGGGCAGTAGCCCGGCTGCGCGGGGGATTGGCCGTGGCCGCGGAAGTCGAACGTGAGAATGTCGTAGCCGACGTCGCGGAGCGGCCCGCAATAGCGGCCGCAGGAGTACATGTCGGAGCCGAACTCGTGGGCGAAAACGATGAAACCGCGGCTGGGGGCGTCGTGTGGTGCCCGCAGCAGCAGGCCGTTGAGCGGCAGGCCGTCGTAGGCCGGGAATGTGACCTCCTCCCCCACGGGCCGCTCGAAGTCGCGCGGGTTGCGCGACAGGGGCGGCTGCGTCGTTCGCATGATATTGAGCGAGATGCGGATGTACTTGAGCAGCACCAGGACGGGTACCAGGACGAGCGTCGCTATGGTGCCGACCATCGCGACGAGCGCCCAGTTGCGGGCAAGGACATCAATGACGAGCCAGGCCAGGGTCAGGTTCTGCTCTCCGAGCGCTCCGTGCCGGGGCCGTTGCACAGGGAGTTGGTGCGCATCGGCAGTCGAAGCCCGGCGCCGCGGCGGGTCAATGGTCAGCGCCTGTCACCAATCGCGCAGAATGGTGCAGTGCCTCACAGTTACGTGCACGTTCCGAGCCGTGGCCCAGAGGGAGCGGAGATCGCTCGTTTCGCACAGCACCGCTCCCTTGCGTTCGCGGCTCGGATCGAATACGCCCAGGTATCACTGGAGCGCTACGATAACATCTCGGCGGCTGAATCGTAGCAGACCGGGCGGTAGCCGTCCACGGAGGAAGACGGTCGGGGCGGGCGGTCGGGCTCAGGCTTGCGGCGTGACGAGGACGGCCGCCCAGCAGGCGATGGCATCGGCGCGTCCGACGGCGTCGAGTCCCTCGTTTGTAGTGGCCTTGACGCCGACGGAAGTGGCAGGGAGGTCTAGCAGATCGGCGAGGGATTGCTGGATTGCCGCCTTCCAGGGGCCAAGCCGGGGTTCCTGGGCGTGGATGATCAAGTCGACGTTGGCGACCACCAAGCCAGTGCTGGCGAGACGGCGTTGGGCTTCGCGCACAAACTGCCGGCTGTCCGCGTCCTTGAACGCGGGATCGGTATCGGGGAAGAGCTCGCCGATGTCGCCCAGGGCGGCGGCGCCGAGCATGGCGTCGCACAGGGCGTGGAGTACGACGTCGGCGTCACTGTGGCCCGATAACCCGCGCTCGTGGGGGATCTGGACGCTGCCGAGGACCAGCCGGCGATTGGCGGCGAGCCGGTGCAGGTCGTAGCCGATGCCGATGCGGAAGCTCACGCGCTACTCCAGTTGCAGTTCCGTGCCGAGCGAACCGCCGGGCGTTCGGGTGGGTATGATAGACGGTGTGGGCTGATGGTGGTAGGTTTGCGGTTGCGACGGGGTGTGGCGGAAGAGTGGGACGCGTGCGCTTCGACCGTGGCCGTTTGTCAGGAGAGGCTGTTTGGCACGACTGCGGACACGCGACCGGCTGAGCAGTTACCGTTCGGCACTGGAACGGGAAGGGGATGTGTCGGTTGGGGCGTTTGCGCGGCGTCATTGGTTTCGCCGCGTTCTGCTGGGGGGTCTGGGGGTGTTGCTGCTGGCGGGTGCGGCTTGGACGTGGTATTCGCTGCAGCCCCACGACGAGGGGGTGGGGCTGGGCGGACGATACACGGTGGCGTTGCAGTGCTCGTTGTGTGCGCATCGCGGCGAGGCGGCGGTGGGGCACGATCAGAAGTTTCCGCTGAAATGTCCGGCGTGCGGCAAGCGGACCTGGTGGCCGTTGTGGCGTTGTCAGGTGTGCGGCGAGGAGTTCCTGGTGCGGCCGGGCGTGTCAGAGGTGTGTTGTCCGGAGTGCGGCAGCGTGAGCGTGGGGACGGCGGTGCGGACGCCGCTGGAGGAGCCGGAGCCGTAGGGGCTGGTGCAGGTGGCCGGTACCGCGTGCGGGTGAGGCGTGTGGGGCGGGCGTCGGCTGGCGTGGTATTGGGCGTTTAGTGCCGCAAGGGCGGGCCCGGAGAGGTCGATATTGAGTTGGGATTCGCCGGCGCGCGATGCGTTGACTCGAGTTATCGGGTCTCCTAGCATCAGTTGCGGGATGCTTGTGGCCGCGGCGGCTCCTGGCGGCAGGTTCGGACGGGGGCAGGAGCGGGCGGCGGCGGCCGGCGGCGAGGCTTACAGGCCCGATATGACAGCGACCACGGAGTAGTCCGATGGCGACCAGCGAAGAAATCTTCTCGATATTAGACCAGCATTGGGATAGCGAGACGTTCCGCCAGCAGCATTGGGAAGGGACGTTCTGGGAGTACCTGGACCTGGTGCTCAAGAATCCCCGGCTGGCCCGTAACGCCTTTCAGCGGATTTACGACATGATCCTGTACTTCGGGACGGAGCGCTACACGTCCATGAAGCAGGATTTTGTGCATTACAAGTTCTTTGACGATCCGATCGACGGGGGGACTGACGCCGTGTATGGCCTGGACGCGGCGCTGATGCGGCTGGTTGAGACGTTCAAGTCGGCGGCACAGGGCTACGGCACGGAACGCCGCATCCTGCTGCTGCACGGACCCGTCGGCTCGAGCAAGAGCACGATCGTGCGGCTGCTGAAGAAGGGCCTGGAGCACTACTCCCGGCTGGACGAGGGGTCCTTGTACACGTTCGCCTGGCGGCTGGTGGGTGATGACGGCGGCGCGGAGATGGCCTTGTGCCCGATGCACGAGGAGCCCCTGAAGCTGATTCCGCGCCGGGCGCGCAAGGAGATTCTCGGGAGAATCAACGCGGATTTGCCCGAAGACCGGCAGGTGCGCTTGAGCGGCGATCTCGATCCCTTCTGCCGCAAGACATTCGAGGACCTGCTGATCCGCTACGACGGCGATTGGCGCAAGGTAATGGACCACATCGTGGTGCGGCGCGTGGCGCTTTCGGAGAAGGACCGCGTCGGGATCGGCACGTTCCAGCCCAAGGACGAGAAGAACCAGGACTCGACCGAGCTGACGGGTGACATTAACTACCGCAAGATCGCGATGTACGGTTCGGACTCGGATCCGCGCGCGTTCAACTTCGACGGCGAGCTGAACATCTCGAATCGCGGGGTGTGCGAGTTCATCGAGGTGCTGAAGCTGGACGTGGCGTTTCTGTACGACCTGCTGGGGGCGTCGCAGGAACACACGATCAAGCCCAAGAAGTTCGCCCAGACCGACATCGACGAGGTCATCATCGGGCATACGAAC
This sequence comes from uncultured Planctomycetales bacterium, assembly GCA_964550375.1. GTDB lineage: Bacteria > Planctomycetota > Phycisphaerae > UBA1845 > Fen-1342 > JAAYXS01. The sequence goes on from CAZJYX010000034.1 coordinate 30,857, forward strand.
GAGCCGGAGTACAAGAAGCTGCAATCGAACGAGCTGATGGAGGCGTTCCGCGATCGCACGATCAAGATCGACGTGCCGTACAACATCCGCCTGTCGGACGAGATCAAGATCTACGAGAAGGATTTCGGGCGTGAGAAGGTCAAGGGCGTGCACATCGCGCCGCACACGGTCGAGGTGGCGGCCATGTGGGCGGTCTTGACGCGGCTGGATGAGCCCAAGAAGGCCGGGCTGTCGCTGCTGCAGAAGCTCAAGCTGTACGACGGCCGGAGCATTCCGGGGTTCACGGAGGATTCAATCAAGGAGCTGCGCGAGGAGTCGCCGCGCGAGGGCATGCAGGGGATCAGTCCGCGCTACATCCAGGACAAGATCTCGAACGCGCTGGTGAGCGAGCAGGCCCAGGAGGACCGCTGCATCAACCCGTTCATGGTGATGAACGAGCTGGAGGAGGGCCTGTCGCACCATTCGCTGATCACGGACGAGGAGCAGAAGAAGCGCTACAAGGAGCTGCTGGCCGTGGTGCGCGAGGAATATGAGGACGTCCTGAAGACCGAGGTGCAGCGGGCCATTTCGGCGGACGAGGACGCCATCGCCCGGCTATGCACCAACTACATCGAGAACGTGCGGGCCTTCACGCAGCACGAGAAGGTGCGCAACAAGTACACCGGCCGGGACGAGGAGCCGGATGAGCGCCTGATGCGCGCGATCGAGGAGAAGATCGACATTCCCGAGGCGCGCAAGGACGACTTCCGCCAGGAGATCATGAACTACATCGGCGCGCTGTCGCTGGACGGCAGGAAGTTCGAGTATCACACGAACGCCCGGCTGCACAAGGCCCTGGAGCTGAAGCTGTTCGAGGACTCGCGCGACACGATCAAGCTGAAGAACGTGGTGTCCGGCGTGGTTGACGACGAGACGCAGGCCAAGATCGACGTCGTCAAGCAGCGCCTGATCAAGTTCTTCGGGTACAACGAGAGCAGCGCCACCGACGTGCTGAACTACGTGGCGAGCATCTTCGCGCGCGGCGACGCGAAGCGATCCGAGTAGTCCGCGCGGGACGTTCGGGTTGGGTCAGGGACCCGCCCGCGGGAGCCGACCGAAGCTTGAAGATCCAGAAGGACCATCAGCGCTTTCGCCAGATCGTCAAGGGCCGGATCCGCAAGGACCTGCGCAAGTTCCTCACGCGCGGCGAGCTGATCGGCAAGGAGGGCAAGCACCTGGTCAGCATCCCGGTGCGCGGGATCGACCTGCCGCATTTCCGCTACGGCGACAACAACGACAGCGGCGTGGGGCAGGGCGAGGGCGAGCCTGGGCAGACGGTCGACGGCGACGCGTCCGGCATCGGCCCGGGCGGGACGGAGGCCGGGCAGCACATCCTCGAAGTGGACGTGACGCTCGACGAGCTGGCGGACATACTGGGCGAAGAGCTGCAATTGCCGCGCATCCAGCCCAAGGGACGCCACAACATTACGGCGGTCAAGGATCGCTACAGCAGCATTCGGCAGACCGGGCCGGAGTCATTGCGGCACTTCAAGCGGACTTTTCGCCGGGCGCTGCGGCGGATGATCATGACCGGCTCGTACGATCCGGACCAGCCGCTGATCGTCTTCGAACGCTCGGACAAGCTGTACCGCAGTTGGAAGCCGGTGAAGAAGCCGGATGCCAACGCGGTGATCGTATACATGATGGATATCTCCGGGTCGATGGGGCACGAGCAGAAGGAGCTGGTGCGGCTGGAGGCCTTCTGGATCGACGCCTGGCTGCGGCGGAACTACGACGGGATCGAGAGCCGCTACATCGTGCACGACGTGCAGGCCGGCGAGGTCGATCGCGAGACCTTCTTCCACATCCGCGAGGACGGCGGCACCAAGATCTCCAGCGCGTTCAAGCTGTGCCGCGAATTGCTGGACAAGCATTACAGCCAGGAGGAGTGGAACACCTACCTGTTCCATTTCTCCGACGGCGACAACTCCTCCGAGGCCGATTCGCGCGAGTGCTGCCAGATTCTCCGCGAGCACCTGCTGCCGCGCGCCAACCAGTTCGGCTACTGCCAGGTGGCCAGTGCATACGGCAGCGGGGCGTTCATCAACACCGTGCGCGAGCAGTTGGGTGATGAGGAGAACGTCGTCGCGACGCGCGTCAACACCAAGGACGACATCTACGACAGCATCAAGGAGTTCTTCGCCAAGGGGCGCTGAGCGGCGGGGGTTCTGCGGCCGACAAGGCAGAACCGGCGCCCCGCGCAGTGGCGGGACGCCGGTTCGTCAGTCCAGTTGACTGCCAGCGGCAGGGTGGCGGTTACTTGCCGCCGCCGGTGAGCAGCAGGACGAACGGATCGATGTCGAAGGAGTTCAACAGGCCGTCGCCGTTGATGTCGCCGTTCATGAGGTCGCAATCCGGGTAGGCGGCTGCGTAGCCGGTCGGATTGGTCAGGGCCAGCACGAACGGGTCGATGTCGAAGGCGTTGATCAGGCCGTCACAGTTCAGGTCGCCGATCAAATGGTCGAGGCAATCCAGGTCGAAGATCCAGAGAGCGTCGAACGCGGCCTCGGTGATCGAGTTGTTGGGCGTGTCGTCGATCGTGAAGCGCAGTCTGACCGTTGCCGTGGGCGCTACGTAGTCGGCCACGTTCACCTGGGTCAGCACCCAGGCGTAGTTGGACGGAATGGCCTCGATCACAACCCAACTGGCGCCGTCGTCGTTGGAGATCTCGACGATGAGGAAGTCCTCCTCGGCGGTGCCGGCGTCATCGCACGCCATCCAGTGCGCATAGCGCAGGATGGGGGCGTTAGCCATGCTCAGGTCGTAGGCCGGCGAGGTCACGACGGTGGGACCCCAGTCAACGTCCGAGTTACAGGTAATCGGGTTGTTCTCGGTCAGGAAGCACTGTCCGGAGCCGTCGTAGTCCGTCGGCGGATCGCCGCGGTCACAGTCGACGGGCACGCCGCGTTCCCAAGCGCCGCCGGTCAAGGCCGGGTCGTTCCAGACGCTCCAGCCCTGGTCGGTCTCGAAGTTGTCCTGCACGTAGGTGGTTACGTTGCCGACCATGGCGGTGTACACCTCGTCCGGGGCGTCCTGCGGCTCGTAGACGACGGTGCCGAGGTCGCCCGCGGCACTGAAGTAGTACTCGGGCGTGGCGTCACAGCCGGGGGCCGGCAGGGCGGCCTCGAAGAGCGAGCCGCCGAGTTCGGTCAGCGCGACGGTCTGGTACTCGCCGCCATCGTAACGGTAGTGCAGCAGGCCGGAGCCGGGCACGTAGGTCTCACCGGCATTCTCGATCTCAACCGCGATGGCGGTCGGAGCGTCCGGTGCGATGAACTCCGGCGTGCCGTCGGGCAGCTTGATGATGAGGGCGTTGAAGGGCCAGTTCAGGATTCCGGCCTGGTGCACTTCGGCCGGTGCGCTGGCGTTGGGCACCTGCGCCCAGGCGATGAGCTGTATGTCCTCCGGATTGGCCATGCTGGCACTGTCGAACGTCATCGTGCGCGTTACCTGGGCGCATTCACCCGGACTCAGCGTGATGTCCTCGTGTGTCCCGGCCTGCTTGAAGCAGTTGCGCGAGTAGGTCGGGGAGGTCGGGAAGTAGTCCAGCACCTGCGCGATGTGGATGCGCATGGTCTTGCCCGTGCCATCTGCTTCGATACAGACGGTGGCCGTGACGCTGTAGGTGTCTTCGTCAACTTGCCCGGCGCCGACGTTAATCGTGACGTCCGTCGGGATGGCGGCGCGCGGGCCGTACTGAGGCACATAGGTCATGCCGGATGTTCCGCCCACGCGCTGCACCACGCCGTCAAACCAGATCGTGGGCGTGCCCGTGACGCCGTAGAACGACTTGCGGCTGTTGCCCCAGGCAGTTGCGAAGGAGTCGCCGATGTGGATCTGCACACCGGCAAAGGTCTCAGGATAGGTGTCCAGAAGGCTGCCAAACGCCTGACCGGCGTATAAGCAGAAGCCTCAGCCCACCTGCGTGAAATGCTCGCCTAACACGACGCGCTGCGCCGCGCTCGCGGGCACTGCGCTGCACAACATGGCCGCAACCGCGAGGCACAGCACCCCGGCCGCGGGCCGATTCCATTGCCCTAGACTGAACATGTAGTCCTCCTTAGCGCTTGAGGGATTTCGTTCCGGTCGCCTGACTCCAGACGTGAGCCGGATTTGCGCAAATGAAACTCGAGTTCCGCCGCGCGGCGGCGCGCGGCCCAACCGATGGGGTTTAGCTTGCGATCGTGGTCCCGACTCGGCGTGCCGGACTGCCAGATCGCGTAGATATGGGAGTATTGCTCGAGGTGGGCGCCGCGAGCGGGCTTGATTAGCCCTAACCAGCCACGTCCCGTCAGCATGCGTTCTTTCCCCGGCACACGCTTATCGGCACCCTGAGCCGGCAGCGGCCTGCGCCACAGCGCGGCGCCCAGGGCGCCGCGCATACAAACGCAGGATCGGCACACGATTCCGCTTCCGCGCGTCAGTGTCCTCGTCATGCCTGCTCTCACTGGGCCGATTTCCACTGCGCCCGGCCCAATATCTGGCGCGCCCCTATCCTCCGCTGGTCAGCAATACGACAAACGGATCAATGTCGAAGGAGTTGACCAGCCCGTCGCCGTTGATGTCCGCCAGCATGTGGTCACACAAGGGGAACGCCTGAGCGTAGGCTACCGGATCGGTCAGTGCCAGTACAAAGGGGTCAATGTCGAACGAATTGACCAGGCCGTCACAGTTCAGGTCACCGGGCGCCCACTGTCCGCATTCGTCGGGAATGCCGTCGCCGTCCGCGTCGAGCGAAGTCCCATCCGCGATGTCACAACTGTCCGGGATGCCGTTGCCGTTGCAGTCGGCACAGCTTGGATCGCCGGGCGGGCAGTCGGCAATGTCGCACTCATCGGGAATGCCGTTGCCATTGCAGTCGCCGCCGTGGTAGTCGCAGGCCGGCCCGGTCAGCATCAACTGGAACGCGCCGCTGGCACCGTTGTTGCCCGAAACGCGAATCCAGTAGTTGTTCATGTGGATCGCGAAAAACGTAAGCTGTGACTGCAGACCGCAGTAGTTGTCGTTGCAGGCCACCTGGTTGGCCGTTGTCCCCGGACAGCCGCTATGCACCGACAGCACCGTGTCAAACGCGGAGCCGCACAGCGACACGGTCAGCATGCCCGAGCCGAACGGGCGGTAGTGGAACCACACGTCCGGCGAACCGGTCGATGATCCGCAACTGGCCGAGCCGTCACTCGTGGCGCCCGCGGTTGTGCCCTCATAGGCGATGTACGGGCAGGCCATCGGCGCGTCCGCACAGTTATCGGCCATAGGCAGTACGTCCGGCGGCATAAGATCACACTCATCCGGGATGCCGTTCTCGTTGCAGTCCAGGCTGGTGCCGGCGGCGATGTCGCAGTTATCGGGCAGGCCGTTGTCGTTGCAGTCCTGGGCGAGGCCGAGGTAGAGGGCACACAGGTCGGAGATTCCGTCGCCGTCACAGTCGTCGGCACCACCATCCTCGCACTCGTCCGGCGTGCCGTTCTCATTGCAGTCGATGGAGCCCCCACAGTCCGGGTAGGCGTCACAGCCGGGGGCGGCGCAGTCGATGTCGCAGTTGTCAGGTATGCCGTTGCCGTTGCAGTCGAGGATGAACGGCCAGTTAGCAATCGCGGCTTGGTGGACCACGGCGGGGGCGCTGCCACTGGGCGTCTGGGCCCAGGCGATGAGCTGGATATCTTCCGGGGCCGCCCAACTGGCCGTGTTGAACGTGAGCGTGCGGGTGACCTGCTGGCACTGGCCGGGCTGGAGCGTGACGTCCTGATGGGTGGCGGCCTGCATGAAGCAGTTGCGCGAGTAGGTCGGCGAGGCCGGGTAGTAATCCAGCACCTGGGCGATGTGCACGCGCACCGTCTTGGCGGTGCCGGTCGCTTCGAGGCACACCGTCGCGGTCACGTCAAACGTCGGCCCGCTGACCTGCACAGCGCCCACCTGCATCGTCACGTCCGTGGCGGCCGCTCTGCGGGAAGTGTACTGCGCCTGATAGCTCATGCCGGACGACCCGCCCACACGCTCCAACACACCGTCGAACCAGGTAGTCGGCGTGCCCGTGACGCCGTAGAAGGTCTTGCGGGTATTCCCCCAGGTGGTCGCGTACGAGTCGCCGATGTGGATCTGCAAACCGGCGAACGTATCGGGATAGGTGTTCAGAAGGGTGCCAAACGCCTGACCGGCGTATAAGCAGAAGCCTCAGCCCACCTGCGTGAAATTCTCGCCCAGTACGACGCGCTCGGCCGCCGGGGCTGGGACGGCCAGGTATGCCGCCATAGCAGCCAGCAAGCCAACGGCGGAAACTGTCCGCCCAAGGGACCTCACGGGAACTCGCATTAATCTCTCCTTAGATCATCTTCTCTCTAGGCAGGCAGCCAACGTCAGCACGGCGCAACCTAAGACGCGAATGGTGCTCGGCGGTCGCCGTTGCTGGCTGTCCGCAAACCCTCCACCATCCACAGCGCCCGTTGTCCTGCGACTCGCTCAGCTACCAGTGTACCAGAACGGCCAGCCAAAGCTCAACGGGAATGCACGATAATCCGGACTACGAGGCTCTCCTTCACGAGGATGCTTGCCGGGCCGCGGCGGCCAGAGTTATCTGCCAATTACCCCGCCCGTTAGCCGGCATGCGCAATCTTGGCAACGTGCACCGCGCTTCGTTGGCCGCGCCGGTGAGCCGTCGGATAATCCGCGTTCTGAGTGTTGCGATTGGGCCCTCTGCTCGGGTATGATTCAGAGTATAGGACGGGGCTGGCTTGGCGGCCGGGCCGTGTCCGGCTATGCCGGGCGGGGTTGGGTTGTCGAACCGCCGACATATCGCGCCCGCCGACAGGCGCACCAGCGGCGTTGGTGGGACGCGGCTCACTTTTTTGGGCTCGGTGGAAGGTCCAGCAATGGACGGGGCTTTTCGAACTGCGGCGAGCGACGGGGCTGGGGCGTGGTCTGCTGCTGCCTGGCGCCGGCTGTCGCCAAGGGCCGGCGGTTTGGCGTACCGGGCGCGTTCTCAGTTGGCTGCAGATTGTCTCTGCCTGGCGTCAGAGGGATGTCGGGCGTGCTTCCTAAGTCGGGCGGCCGGGTGGTGTGGGGGTTCAACTCAAAGGCGTTAGCCGGAGGTTAGGAGATGAGCGGGGTACTGAGCTTGCTGAATGTTGTGGCGGTTTCGCACCTGGCGTTTGCGCTGGCGGCGCAGCCGCCGGGGGGGTCCAACGTGGCGCCGGCGGAGTCAAATGTGCCGGCGGTGGAGCGGACGGCGGAGGCGAATATGCCGTCTTCGTCGGCTGAGCTGAAGAAGGCTGAGCCGGCGGCGGGGTTGTTGCGCTATTCTGGCGCCAAACAGAGCGCGGC
>CAZJYX010000035.1:0-36490 GCA_964550375.1 uncultured Planctomycetales bacterium
GTGCCTCCCGGCGAGTTGAAAGCGTACTGGGCCGACGCTCCCCGTGAGGTCAGGCTCCCGGCGCCCGGGCCGGCCCGGGCGTGGTCGGAATCCAGGAGGCAGCGCCATTATACCGCGCGGAGCGGCTTTGTCAGGTAAAATCTGTCCCGAAAGCCCGCCCCGGCAGGCGGCGGAGACGCTGCGGGCCGCTGCCGATCGTGTGCCGGCACGGCTGGTTGGCGTTTTCCGGCGGCGGCTGATGGGCTGTGGCGCTCTCAGAGGGCCGCTGTGCTGTATTGGGCGGGGCTCTAGCAAACGTGGATGTGACCCGGGCCGGGGTCGGTCACGCGGCCAATAACAGCGGCGGCCGGCATCCCCGCCGCCTGCAACGCCGCCACGGCCGCCGGCGCCTGCTCCGCCGGCAGCGCCGCCAGCAGCCCGCCGGACGTCTGGGCGTCGCAGGCGAGAATGCGGTCGGTCTCGGCGACAGTCTCCGCGAAGGTGACGTGCGGCGCAACGTAGGCGCGGTTGTTGCGCGTGCCGCCCGGGACGGTCCCGCCGGTGGCGAGGTCGGCTGCCCCGGGGATGATCGGCAGGGCGCGGTGGTCTAGCTCGACGTCCACTTTGCTCGCAGCAGTCATTTCGCGCAGGTGCCCCAGCAGGCCGAAGCCGGTGATATCCGTGCAGGCGTGGACTTCGAAACCGCGCAGGACGTCGGCGGCCGACTTGTTGAGCGCGGTCATGATCGCGTGGATGCGTTGCTCGGCGGCCGCGTCGAGCAGGCCGGCCTTCAGGGCAGTGCTCATTATGCCCAGCCCCAGCGGCTTGGTGAGGATGAGCGCGTCGCCCGGCCGGACGCCGAAGTTGAGCCAGATGCGCTGCGGGTGCACGGAACCGGTCACGACCAGGCCGAACTTGGGCTCGGGGTCGTCGATGGTGTGCCCGCCGATGATCGGAATGCCGGCCTGGTCGGCGACCTCCCGGCCGCCGCGCAGGATCTCCTCCAGCACGCTCAGCGGCAGGCGGTTGGACGGGAAGCCGACGATGCTGAGCGCGAACAGCGGCGTCGCGCCCATCGCGTAGATGTCACTCAGGGCGTTCGCGGCGGCGATCGCGCCGAACGTGCGGGGATCGTCAACAACCGGAGTGAAGAAATCGACGGTCTGAACGACCGCGAGGTCGTCAGTGAGCTTGTATACGGCGGCGTCATCCGCCGTTTCGGTGCCGACCAGGACGGCCGGATGGTCGCCGATGGGCGGCAGGGCGGCGAGAACCTGCTCCAGGGCCTGCGGCCGGAGCTTACAGGCGCAACCCAGGCCGCTGGTGTAGCGCGTCAGGCGGACGCGCTCGCCGGGGGCGACGTCGCAAACGACCGCGCCGGCCGCGGGCCGGAGCCGCTGCACGACGGCCGCGACGGCTTCTACGGCCCGGTCAACCTCCGCTTCGGTGAGCATGGCGCCGGTCGAGAAGCGGATGGTGCCCATGGCGTAGTCAACCGGCACGTGCATGGCTTCCAGCGTCGGCGACATGATGACTTCGTCGGAATGACAGGCCGCGCCGGCGGAGGCGGCCACGTCCGTCAGCTCCGAGAGGATGGCGGCGGCCTCGATGCCGCGAAAGCTCAGGCTGAGCGTGTTGGGCAGGCGTTGTTCGGCGTGGCCGTTGAGGCGCAGGTCGGGAATTCGGGCGGCCAGGCCGTAGTGCAGCCGGTCGCGCAGGTGCAGCATGTGCGCGGCCCGCTCCGGCAGGTGTCGGCTGACGAGTTCGCACGCCTGGCCGAGGCCGACGATCTCCAGAACATTCTCGGTGCCGGCGCGCCAGCCGCGCTCGTGGTCGGCCCCGAAGATCAGCTTCTCCAGCCGCGTTCCCGTGCGAATATACAGGGCGCCGATGCCCTTGGGCGCGTAGAGCTTGTGTCCGGCCACGGAGAGTAGATCGACGCCGAGGTCGTCCACGCGGACCGGGATCTTGCCGACTGATTGGGCCGCGTCGGTGTGCATGACGATGTTGTGGCGGCGGGCGATCGCGCTGATTTCCCCGATGGGCTGTAGCGTGCCGACCTCGTTGTTGGCGTGCATGATCGTGATGAGGACGGTCGCGGGGGTGATGGCGCGCTCGATGTCCGCCGGATCGACGCGGCCGGTCTCGTCCACGGGCACGACGGTGAGGCGGCAGCCCTGCGACTCCAGGTAGCGGCAGACCTCGATCACGGCGGGGTGCTCGACAGCGGACGTGATGATGTGATTGCCATGGTCGCGCCGCGCGGCGACGGTACCGCGAATCGCCAGGTTGTTCGATTCGGAGCCGCCGCTCGTGAAGATGATCTCGTCGGGCCGCGCGCCCAGCATCTCGGCGACCTGTCGGCGGGCCGTCTCGACGGCCTGGCGGGCGCGGACGCCGTAGGCATGCGTGCTGGACGGATTGCCGAAGTGGGCATCCAGGTATGGCCGCATGGCGGCGGCAACGGCCGGATCGAGCGGCGTGGTGGCGTTGTAGTCGAGGTAGATGGGTTCCACCGGGCAAGGTCCTCCGGCATTCCAGCCAATTCGGCCCGCGGGCTGTTGTACCACGGCTTGTGGGCGGGCTACAAGCCGACGTCATTCGGCGGCGGTAGGTTCGTCTTCAGCCGGCTTGGCGGCACGGGCGAGGTCGCCCTGCTTTTTGAGCGCGGCATTCAAACTGAATTGCACATACAGCAGGAGCAAGGCCGCCACGCCGATCAGGAAGACCGCAGCACAGGCGCCAGTGTCCGCGGCTGATAGCAGCAGCGCGCCGTCCAGGTTGTCCCTGGCGACCCGGAGCGCGGCTAAGGTCGCCTTGGAACAAGTCGCCGCCGCCGCCGCGACGCACGCGCCAAGCAGAACGAAGAGTAGGATTCTGGTGGACTGCTTGATTTCCCGATCAGGGATGCGCCCAGCGAGCTTGCCGATGTAGCGCACGTATGGCAGTGCTCCTGCCGCCACAACCACCAGCGCCACTGTAGCGAGCACCAGCCACCACTCAGCTAACGCCCGTGGCCCGTACCACCAGCACGCGAAAACAGCAATTATCATGCAGGCGCAGAACACCAGGACTGCCATGCGGGTCAGCCGGCGCTCAATGGGGCGGTCGCTCTCGCCGACGCCGTTCGGCTCGCGCGTCGTGCCCAGCCACGTGCCGTAGGAGACGGCCAGGACCGCTGGCACCACGCTTAGCATCAGGGCTGCGTACAGACCCATGCCCAGTGTCCACAGCGGGTCGGGCAAGTAGTCGAACGTATTCTCGGCGAGCAGCAGCAACAGCAACAGCAACAGCAACAGCGGGAAGACGATCAGCCACAGCAGCCCGCCCGCCAGAAGGCGACCGCCACGGCGCAATCTTCCGAGCCACGCCGGGTCGGCAAACCGCAGCAGATCGCCTTGGGCCGATGCGCCGTTCGCCGCGCCACACTCCGGGCAGCGGGCGTCCGGCTTGAGGCTGCGAAGGTTGTGGCCGCAACGGCGACAGGAGGCCGTCGCTGTGGTATTGCCGGATTCATCCAATGCACCTGTCAAGCCAGGTTTGGCAACGGAGCCGGCCGCGCCGTTCGCTGACACCGCCACGAGCGCGACCTGCCTGTTGATCGCGGCGTTGAAGCGGAATTGCACGTATAGAAGGAGCAGAACGGCGATGGCGGTCAGCAGAAGCGCAGTGCAGCTAAGTGGCAGCAGGACCGGTGACAGCATGCCAGGGTACAGGACGGATGCCGCGTACATGCCACCGTGGTGGATTGTCCCGAGATAACCCGTGACCACCGATATGCCGCACAGGCCGAGCAAGACGCAGAGCAAGCTTCTGGTGAAACGTTTGACCTTGTCGTCCGATATCCGCTCGGCCAGCCCTTCAAGGTGCCACACGTAAGCGACCGGGCATGCCGCTGCAAGCAGTGCCACGAATGTTGTGGCGAGGCTCGGCCCCTGGAGGAGGGTCCACGCGCTCGGGTGTGACACCATACGGCCGAGCGGCACGGCGGCGGCGGAGAGGAGGATCGCCGTGCGGGCCAGCATGCGCACCGGGACACGGCGACCCGTGCTCGGGCGGCTCGGATCGCGCGACGTACAGAGCCAGACGCCGTAGAAAGCGGCGAAATGTGCCGCGAGCCGGCTGATTAGCAGTACTACGCTTGCACTCTTCGCCAACCCGTCCAAAGGCTCCCATAGTATGTCCAAACCCACCATCAACAACCAGGCGATGACCAGCCACAGCACCCCGTATGCCACCAGGCGTCCGCCACGGCGCAGTCTTTGGAGCCACGCAGGATCGGCGAAGCACAGCAGGTCACCGTGGACCGATTTCGTGACTGCTGCCCCACACTCCGGGCAGCGCGCGTCCGGTCGCAGGCCGCGGAGGTTGTAGCCGCAATCACGACAAAGCACGCTTATCGCGATATTGCCGGACTCGTCCAATGCGGCGGCCAGGCCGGCTGCGACGTCGGGCGCGGGCGCGCCATCGGCTGACAGCGCCGCGCACTCTGCTGGCTGGCCCCTTCCCGGTTCGGCTGGCTTGCTCATGTTGTGTCCCCACTTAGACGCCAAGTGACCACGGCGCGGGCTACTCCGCTTCCTGCCCCGGCGGGGCGGCGCCCTGTGACCAGCGGTGCTCGATGGCGTTCAAGCGCTGCTGCATCTCGCCGACCGTCTCGCGCAGGCGGCTGACCTCCGCCCGCAACTGGTGCAGGTCGCCGGCGTCCGGTCTCGTATCCTGTTCAGCGTCCGGACCGGCACTGCCGGCCTCGGCCTCCGCGACGACCGGTTGCTCACCTTCCGGATAGAACAGGTGCGTGTAGCGGTCCACCGCTTGGCCGGCGGCGCGCGGCAGCATGGCCACCACCGGCGGCGTGCTCTCGCTCAGGCTCTCCAGGACGGCTACCACTGATGCCGCATTCTCGAACGGGAACATGCGCGCACAGCGGGACCGCAACTCGCCGACGGTCTGCGGACCGCGCAGCAGCAGCTCGGCCATGACCGCCCGCTGCGGCTTGGACCAGCCGAACCGCTCGTGGATTTCGTGGCGGAAGCGATCGACCCGGCCGCCGTCGCCGGCCAGGATGCGCGACACCAGGCCGCGCTGGCGCAGGGCATCAAGCGTTTCCCAGACGCGGTCCTCGTCCAGGTGCATGACCGGCGCGCGGTTCGACTTCTGATTGCACGCCAGCACCACGGCGTTCAGCGTCAACGGGTAGGCGCCCGGCTGGGCCAGCGATTTCTCCAGCAGAACGCCGAACACCCGCCGTTCGATCTCGCTCAGGGTCTCATGCACTGGTTCCGCCCTCTCTTTGCTTCGGTCGGCTGGGGGGGCCGGCCGGTCACGGGCTCTCGCCGGGAGTATCCGCGTACAAGCGCGCTTCGAGCTGCTCCACCGCCACGTTGGTCGTCGCGTTGAAGAAGCCGCTGATGGCCGCCTCGGCGGCAATCTGCACGCACGGGCCCAGCCCCAGCAAGGCTGTGCTCACGATTGCGAGCAGCACGCGGCGTCTGCCCCATGATCTACGCGTACTCATCACTGCCTCAAACTCGCCCGCCCGGCCGCGGGCGTCGCCCGGATTCATCTCCAGGCCGCATTGTAGATCGGGCTGCCACGCTTGGGGAGGTCTTCCTGGCTGCCGGCCTGCGCGCGTGCCGCACGCACCCGCGCGGCGCCCGCCGGCGTCGCCGCGTCAGCCGCAGGCGAGCAGGTCCTGGGCGCGGGCCAGGATGGTCTCGGGCGGGTCGGTTTCGGCGACGTCGATCCAGCGGATCTCGGGCAGGCGCTTGAGCCAGGTGCGCTGCTGCTTGGCCAGCCCGCGCGTGTTGATCTTGATGCGCTCGATAGCATCATCCCGGGACATCCGGCCCGCGAAGCAATCAAACAACTCGGCATAGCCCACCGCCCGGCGGGCCTGATCGCCGACGCCGCGCGGGTCTTCCCATATGCGCCGCGCCTCCTCCACGAGGCCGGCGGCGACCATGCGGCGGACGCGTTCGTTGATGCGATGGTTGTTGTCGGGACGTGCGCGGCGCAGGCCGATGAGCCGCCAACCCCAGTCCGGTCGGCGGATTTCGGCACTGGACCACTGCTGCTGCAACGCGCTGATCGGCCGGCCGGTCAATTGGTGGACTTCCAGGGCACGCTCGATGCGGCGCAGGTCGTTGCGGTGGATGCGCTCGGCGGCGGCCGGGTCCACCCGCGCCAACTCGGCGTGCAGCTTGTCCAGACCTTCGGCGGCGGCCCGGCGGCGGATTTCCGCCCGGATGGCCGGGTCAGCGGTCGGGCCGGCGAAGATACCCTGGTACAAGCACTTGAAGTACAGGAGCGTTCCGCCGACGGCGACAACCGGTCGGCCGCGACTGTGAATGTCCGTGACGGCCTGGTCGGCCAGCGTCACGAACCGCGCCACGCTGAAATGCTCCCAGGGATCCGCCACGTCCACGAGGTGGTAAGGGATTTGGCCGCGTTCGGCCGGGCCGGGCTTGGCCGTGCCAATGTCAATGCCGCGATAGACCTTCATCGAGTCGACGCTGACGATTTCGGCGTTCAGCGGCCCCGCCAGGGCGCGTGCCAGCGTGCCCTTGCCGGACGCGGTGCAGCCGAGGATCGTAATGACGCGCTGCTCCATCAGGACCTCGCACGGCCGGCCGGCGGGTTTACAGCCGGCAACTTTTTGACCAAACCGACCTAACCGGCGATTATAGGGACAGGTCTATCCGGAGTGACAGGAGAAGGACATGCTCGATATACGACGATGCTTGTTGCTGGTAGCCGGTCTGCTCCTCTGCGCCGGCCTGGGGTGCGTCAGCGTCCGCGCCCCGGAGAAGATCACCGTGGGGCACAGCGAGCCGCCGCCGGTGGATACCCGCGCCGTGCCGGAGACTTCCTCGCACGAGGATTGCCGGGCGGAGTTGTACAAGGCCCACCGCCGGCTGCAGTACCTCGAGCAGGAGAATGCCCGGCTGGAGGAGAGGGCGGCCAAGTACAAGCGCAAGCTCAAGGAGTGCGAGGATCGCCTGGAGAAGTACAAGAAGGACTAGCGCGCGGCTCCGACGCGGGCAGGCCGACGCGAACAACCGACCAGCGCCATGGCGGTGACCTTCGTCCTTGGGCGCGCCGGTGCGGGCAAGACGCACTATTGCGTCGCCGCGCTGCTCGCGCAGCTTGACCAGGCCACCGGCGACCATCCCCTGATATTGCTGGTGCCCGAGCAGGCGAGCTTCCAGATGGAGCGCGCCCTGGCCACGCAGGCGCGGCGGGGGGGCTACTGCCGGGCCCAGGTGCTCAGCTTCACGCGCCTGACGCAGCACGTGCTGCACGAGACCGGGGATACGCTCGTACACCTGAGTTCGCAGGCCCGGCCGATGGCACTGCGCGCCGCGGCGGAGCGGATGGGGCGTTCGTTGCGGTATTTTCGCCGGGCGGCGCAGTCGCAGGGCTTCTTCACGCAGGCCGGCCGGCTGATCGAGCAGTTGCTGCTTGAGAATGTCTCCTGGGTGGAGTTGGCGCGCGCGGCGCGGGCGATGCCGGTCGGCAGCGCCCGCCGCAAGGTCGCCGAGCTGGCCCGGCTGTACCGCGAGCATCTGGAGTGGCTTGGCACGGAGCGGCTCGATCCGGCGTTGCGGCTGGCGGCGGTGCGGGCGGGGTTGGCCAAGCTGCCGTGGCTGGCCGGCGCGCACATCTGGGTGGATGGCTTCGCGGGTTTCACGGGGCAGGAGTTGGAGACGCTGACGTCGCTGGCGCGCCGGGCCGCTGAGTTGACCATCACGCTGCTGGTCGATCCGCACGCGCCGCCGATTGAATCGTCGAAGCGGTCACCTGATCCGCTGGGGCTGTTCTGGCGGACGGAGAAGACGTACCAGCAACTGGTGTGGCGCTTCGCTGACGCCGGGGTGGCCGTGCGGGCGCCGGTGGTGCTGCACGAGGAACCGCTGCCGCGTTTCGCCGCGTCGCCGCAGCTTGCCCGGCTGGAGGCCGGGCTGGCGGAGCCAATCGGCGTGCCGGCCGAGCCGGCCGGCGCCGTTCAGACGGGGGAGCAGGCTGTCACGCTGCTGGAGTGCGCGAGTCACCGCGACGAGCTGCGGGCGGCGGCGCGTTTCATTCGGACGACGATCGCCGACAGCGGCGGCCGGCTGCACTTTCGCGACTTCGCACTGATCGCGCGGGACTTGGAGCCGTTTGTGCCGCTGGTCGCCGAAGTGCTGGGGGAGTACGAGATTCCGTATTTCCTTGACCGGCGGCGCCCGATGCGGACGCACCCGTTGAGCCGGCTGCTGGGGGCGCTGTTCGCGGCGCTGCGCAGCGATTTCTCGGTGGCGGCCATGACGCGGCTGTTGCGCACCGGCCTGCTGCCGATGAGCCGCGGGGAAGCGGAGGAACTGGAGAACCTTGCGGTCGCGCAGAATGTGCACGGCCGGGCAGCCTGGTGTGTGACGACATGGGCGGCGGCCGACGGTGCCCCCGCAGACGCGGCGCTCGACGCCGTGCGGCTGCGGCTGATGGCAGGTCTCAGGCCACTGGTGGAGTTGACGCGGGCGGCGCCGGCGCCGACGGGCGCGGTCTGGGCCCAGACCATTGTGAACGCGCTGGAAACGCTGGCGGTGCCGCGCCGGGTTGAAGAGTGGATCGCCGCACGGCGCGCGCAGGGCGCGTGGGAACAGGCGGAAGTCCACCGGCTGGCCTGGGAATCGCTGTGCACCGTGCTTGATGACCTGCACGAAGTGCTAGGGACGGCACGGCTGGGGATCGACGAGGTGGCCGCGATCATAGCGGAGGCCTTGCGGGAACAGACGCTCGGGCTCGCGCCGCCGACGCTCGACCAGGTGCTGGTGAGCGCGATCGAGCGCAGCCGGCATCCGGCGATTCGGCACGCCTGGGTCTTCGCGCTTAACGAGGGGGTCTTTCCGGCGCGGCCGCCGGAGGACGAGCTGTTGTCGGCTGACGACCGCGACGCGCTGGTAGCTCATGGGTTGGAGGGCCTGGCCAGCCACCGCGAGGAGGCCTTCAACGAGCGGCTGCTGGCGTATATCGCGTTCACCCGGCCCAGTGAGGGCCTAACGGTCAGCTACGCGACGGTCGCGGAGGATGGGACGCCGCTGCTGCCGTCCCCGCTGCTGGACGACGTGTGCCGGGCGTTGCCGGAGCTACACCTTCAGCGGCCGGAGACGCAGCCGCCGCCGGTGTGCCTGAAGGAGTTGGCACACGGGTTGCTGACGGCCCGGTCGGAGTCGCCGGCGGGCGCGCCGGTGTTGCAGCGGTACGACCGACTGCGGGAGCACGTGCGGGCGGACGCGGTTCTGAGTGCCCGGCTGGACCGGATGCTGCGCGGCTCAGCGTATGACAATAGGGCTGAGATCGTGGGCAACTACCGGCCTGCCGTGGCGCCGGGGGTGACGTGGGCTGGCTCGCCGTCGGAGTTGGAGACCTTCCAGGACTGTCCGTTCAAGCACTTCGCGCGTTACGGCTTGCGGCTCGATGCCGAACGTGGGCCGCGGCCGTTGCGTCTCGACCTGGGCAGCCTGGCGCACGAGATTCTGGCGGAAGTGACACGCCGGGCGATGAGCATGCCCGGCGGCGTGCGCGGCCTGAGTGACGAGCATTGGCAGGCGCTGGTCGCGGTAGCACGGGCGGCGGCACAGCGGCGTCTGCCACCGCATGTTGCCAAGGGGCGGCCGGACCTGGTCTTCCAATCCGAGCGCCTGGGTGCGTTTTTGGAAGAGGTTGTGCTGGCGCAGGCCGAGCGTTGGCGGCGCGGCGTGTTTGAGCCGGTCTGCTGCGAGCGGGGTTTCGGGCCGGCGGAGGCGCAGCAGGGCTGGCCGCCGCTGGAGTTGCTGGCGCCTGATGGCACGCGGGTGTGGCTGTGGGGGCGAATCGACCGGCTGGACCGTGGCCGCCGGGGCAGCCGCACGTTCACGCTAGTGTACGACTACAAGAGCAGCACCAGCGGCCTGAATGCCGCGTACCTGACCGGTGATCGGCTGCAGTTGTTCGCGTACCTGTTGGCGGCCCAGCAGGTGGGGGCCGGCCAGGTCGGGGCTGAGGTGGGCGGCGCGTTGCTGATCCCGCTGTATCCCGATGTCAGCGCGCTGGACAAGCGTTACGCCCAGGGTGCGGACGACGCTACGCAGCGGATGTATGCCTATCGGCCGCAGGGTCTCTTCACGGACGAGGTGGCGCCCCTACTGGATGAGCAACTCGGGACCACGGCTTCGCCGGTGGCGCGCATGCGGCTGAAGAAGGACGGCGGCTTTGACAGCGGCCAGTCGCGCGATGTGGTCGCGGCGCCCGAGCTGCAGCGACGGTTGGAATTGGCGCGGCATACAATTCTGCGCGCGGCGGCGGGAATAACCCGCGGCGAGGTGGTGGCGGCGCCACTGGTGGAGGGGAACTGCCTGGCCTGTCGGCGATGCGACTTCCGGCCCGTGTGTCGCTTCGATCGGGCGCTGAACAGGCCGCGGACGCCGGCGGCAGTGGCGCCGGGCCTGGAAGACATTCCGGCGGCTGCCACGGGGGACGAGACATGAAGCTGACGCCCAGCCAGCAACGCGCGATCGCTCACCGTGGTTCGAACCTGCTGGTGTCGGCCTCGGCCGGCTCGGGCAAGACGGAGGTGCTGGCGCGGCGCGTGGTCGAGTTGGTCGCCGACCCGCGGCAGCCGTGCGCGATCGAGCGGCTGCTGGTGGTCACGTTCACGCGGGCGGCCGCGGCGGAGTTGCGCGTCCGCATCGCGCGGATGCTGCGCAAGGCGGCGGACAAGACGTGCGTACGCGATCTGCAGAGCCATTTGCGCCGGCAGGAAGTCCTGGTAGACGCGGCGGATATTGGCACGATCGACGCGTGGTGCAGCCGAATCGTGCGCGCGCACGCCGCGCTGACGGGCGTTGATGCCGAGTTCAGCACACTGAGCGAGGAGGATGCCGGGCTGCTGCGCGGGCGGGTGCTGGACGAACTGTTCACGTGGATATACTCGGCGGATGAGCCGCTGGCGCTCGCGGCCCGGGAGTGGTTGGGGTTGGGGCGGCGTCCGGATGACGTCTTCCTGCGCGACCTGATCGCCGGCCTCAACGGCTACCGGGCACACGTGGTGGAGATGGAGGCCTGGTTCGAGCGGCAGCGGGTTCGCTATGGCGCGGCGCCGGAGGAGTTGCGGGCCGACGCCCGGCGGGTTCTGACGCGTGCGCTGGTAGACGAGTTGACCTTTCAGAATGCGCAGTTGGGGGAGCTGCTCGACAAACTGGCGGGTTGCGCGCCGGCCGACGCTTTGCAGGGCTACCGGGATGAACTGGCGGCCTGGCATCGCGCCCTGACGTGCCCGGCGGGCAGTGCGGCGGACCTGGCCGGCGTGGCCGCTCAGGTCGACGCGTACAGGCTGCGTAAGCCGCGCGGGCTCAGCAACGCGCCCGCGGCGCTGTTCGAGGAAGTGCGGGAGCGCTGGTTAAAAGGGCGACTCAAGGACCGCTGGTCGCCGCAGCATATTGAGAGCAGCCTGGAACACGCCCCGGCCGCCGCGCAGCTCGTTAATGCGCTGCTGGGCCTGGAGCAGCGCTACGAGGAGCTGCTCAGCGCGGCCAAGCGCAGCGCGGGGGTGGCCGAGTTTCACGACGTGCTGCGCTGGGCGCTTGACTTGCTGGGGACGCCGGCCGGTGACGGGCCGCGTCAGCCGACCGAGCTGGCCCGGCAGCTTCAGAAGCACTACGAGCACATTCTGGTCGACGAGTATCAGGACACCAGTCCGGTCCAGGTCGAGCTACTGCGGCTGGTGACACGCAGCGCGCCGGACCGCTCCAACCGCTTCATGGTCGGCGACGTGAAGCAGTCGATCTACGGCTTTCGGCAGGCCGAGCCGCGCCTGTTCACCGAGCTGGTGCGGAGCTTCGCAGCCGGTCGGCAGGAGGGGGAGGTCTGTTACCTGGCGGACAACTTCCGCAGCCAGCGCGACCTGGTTGCGGGCCTGAACCGCATGTTCGCGCAGTTGTTTGACCCGAGCCTGGGCGGGACGGCCTTCGAGCCGGTGGAGCGGCTGCAAGCGGCGCGGGCGGACCGGCCGAACCCGACGCTGGATGCTCACCCGCGCCTCAACCTGCACCTGCTGGACGACGCCAGAGGTCGGCACGCCGGCGGCGAAGCGGCGGATGCCGAGGACACTGAGGCGGTAGAGGACGAGTTGCCGCCGCTGGAGCGCATCGAGCGCGAAGCGCTGGTCGCGGCGGCCGAAATCCAGCGGATGTTGAGCGCCGGCGTGCACATACCGCAGCGGGAGGCCGATGACAGTATCACCTTGCGGCCGCTGCAATACGGGGACGTTGTGATCCTGCTGCGCGCTGCGCGGCAGAATGCCGGCGTCGTCGCGCGCGTCTTGCGCGACGCCGGGATTCCGTGCGTGACGAGCGGACGCGATGCGCTGCTGGCCGCACCGGAGGTCATGGACATCCGCAACGCGCTGGCGCTGCTGGCCAATCGGCGGCAGGATGTTCCGCTCGCGGCGTACCTGCGCAGCCCGCTGGTGGGTCTGTCCGCCGCGGAACTGCTGGAAGTCCGCGCGGCGGCTCCCAAAGGTGATTTCCACGCGGCGGTGATGCAGTACGTGGGTGACGACGGTTCGGCCGCAGCCAAGGTCCAGGCGGGCCTGGCACAACTTGACCGCTGGGCGGAACTGGCGCGCGAGGAAGAGCTGCCCGAACTGCTGCGGCGCATCTACGCCGACACGGACTGGCTGCTGTTTGCGCAGGCCTTGCCGGGCGGTCCCCACCGGGTGAGCCTGCTGCGGGCCCTGCATGGCTACGCCGTCGATTTCGCCCGACAGGGTCATCACGGAGTGGCGGAGTTCGATGCGTACCTGGAGGACCTGGCCAAGGCGGAGCTGGCCCCGGGCACGCCGGTGGCGGCCGGCGCGGACGTCGTGCGCATCATGACGATCCATGCGGCCAAGGGGCTGGAGTTCCCGGTGGTCCTGCTACTTAGTGCCGGCGCGCGGCTGGATCGGCGTGATGCGCGGGAAACGCTGCTGTGCGACGAGGAGCTGGGGCTGGGGCTGAGATACGCGGACTACCACGGGCGGCGTGAGCTGGTCACGGCGACGCATCATGTCCTCTCAGCGCGGACCAGCGCGCGAAGCGTCGAGGAGGAGCTGCGGCTGCTGTACGTGGCGGCCACGCGGGCCCGGGAGCGCTTGCTGATTTGCGGCCACGCGCCGGCGGGGGCCTGGGAAGAGGCCCGGGAACGTTTCACCGACAGCCCGCCGCCGCTGGCCACGCGGCTAAGTGCCGGCAGCATGCTTGAGTGGGTGATCATGGCGGCCGCGGCGGCCGGTCTGGACCAGCCGACAGAGCACGGCGTGCCGCTGATGCGTATCGAGCGGCACGCGGCGGGGCTGGCGCCGGCCGGCGCGCCTGCGCCGCCGCGGGTCGCCGCGCCGGACGCATGGAGTGATGCGAACGAGCAGTGGCTGACGCGGGCTGGTGAGCTTCTGGCGACGGCGCGCAGCTCAGCAGCGGCCGACATTCCGGCGGTGGTGGCGGTCAGCACGCTGAAGGAGTTGGCCATAACCGCGCACGATGGAGATATCGCTCGGACGCTGCCGGCCATGGCCGAGTACCTGCAACCGCCGGCGTTTGCGCGGTCCACCGCCGAGCCTGACGGACGCGTCGTCGGCCATGCCCTGCACTGCTTCCTGGAGCACGCCGACCTGGCGAACCTGGCCGTGCCGGCGGCGGTGCGCGGGCAGCTTGAGCGGCTGGTGTCGGCGGGGCGCATCTCGGCGGAACAGGCGGGGCTTGTCCCCGTAGAAGATGTCGGGTGGTTTGCGGGGACGGAGCTGGGCCGGCTGCTCGCCGAACATGCGGGGCGGCTGCGGCGAGAATTGCCGTTCGTCTGCGCGTGGCCCGTGGGGGGCGAAGTCACGATCCTGCGCGGCGTGATCGACTGCCTGGTGGAGACGCAGGCCGGGCTGATCATTGTTGATTACAAGACGGATCGCGTGAGCGACCCGGCCGCGCTGGCGGAGCGGGCGGCGAAGTATACGACACAGTTGCAGATCTATGCGGCGGTTGCGGCGCGCATCCTCGACCGGCCGGTCAGCCGGGCCCTGCTGGTGTTTCTGCGGCCGCGGCGGCTGATCGAGGTATCATGCGGCAGCGCGGCGGCGGCTGTGGACTTGCTTGCAGCACTCGCGCCGGCGGCGCCCTGACGCGGCAAAAGCATTAGAATTCGGCCTGACTCGGGGTGGCGGCAAGGTGACGGAGCAGACGCACATGCTGACCAAGGTATCGGTTATTGGTGCCGGTGCGATGGGCACCGTCATGTCGCAGATCATCGAGCGCAACCGCATGAAGGTCGCGCTCCTGGCGCGCGAGTGCGAGGTCCAGGATCTGCTGGTGGCGCGGGAGAGCCGGCAGTATCTGCCGGGGGCCCGGCTGGGCCCGGGCGTCACGCCGACGGCGGACCCGGCGGCCGCGCTGGCAAACACGGAGCTGATCATCTCCGCCATTCCGTGCCAGTACCTGCGCGCGACGTGGGAGCGGGTGGCGGCGGCGGTGCCGGCGGGCACGCCGGTGTGCAGCGTCACCAAGGGGATCGAGATTGGCACGCTGCGCCGGCCGAGCGAGATCATCGCGGAGCATGTGGCTGACAACCCGATCGCGGTATTGTCCGGGCCGAGCGTGGCGCCGGAGCTGGCCCGCTGCCTGCCCGCGACGGTGGTGGTGGCCTGCGCCGTTCCCAGCGTGGCCGAGTTGGTGCAGGGGGTCGTGAGCACGTCCTGGTTCCGCATCTACACGAACCCGGACGTGCCGGGGGTCGAGTTGGCCGGGGCGCTTAAGAATGTCATCGCGCTGGCGGCCGGCATTCTGGACGGACTGCGGGCCGGCGACAACGCCAAGGCCGCGCTGGTGACGCGCGGGTTGGTGGAGATCTCGCGCCTGGGCGTGGCTTTGGGGGCCCGGCCGGAGACATTTGTGGGGCTGGCGGGCGTGGGTGACCTGGTCACGACGTGCGTCTCGCCGGTGGGGCGCAATAGATGCGCCGGCCAGCGGATCGGCGAAGGGCTGCCGGTCCAGCAGGTCATAGCGGAAAGCGCCTCGGTGATCGAGGGCATCCCGACCACGCGCGCCGTGCTGGAATTGGCCCGGCGGCATGAAGTCGAGATGCCCATTACCCAGGCCGTGTACGACGTGCTTTTCGAGGGCAAAGCCCCATTAACGGCGATTACCGAGCTGATGACACGCCCGCCCAAGGCGGAAGACCGCTTGTAGCCCCGTCGGCCTGGGCTGACCCTACCCGCACGGATGCGCGGCCAGCGGCATTGACACGCCGCGCCAGGGCTATTAGCATTCTCGGCGAGGGCGTTGGGCGAGAGCTCGGAAGCGACAGCCGGGGGAGACGCGAGCTGTGAGGTGGCGTATGCAGCCTCTGCCCACGACCAGGTGCCCGTCTTCTGACGCCTTTCCAGATTGTGCCGACCAGCCAGGTTCCGCTGAAACCCAGCTTCGACAGGCCGTTGCGGAACTTGAGCAGCAGCTCATTCGCGTGCAGCGGCTGGCAGCGCTGGGGACGATGTCGGCCATGATCGTGCATGAATTCAACAACCTGATGGCGCCGCTCCTGCCGCGCGCGGAGTTCGCCCTGGGTACGGGCGAGCCGGCCGACATGCGAAAGGCCCTGGAGCGCACGAAGTCCCAGGTGCAACGCGCCATCGCGGTCAGCGAGCGCCTGCTCAAGCTCGCCGATGGCGCTGAGCCGCCGACCGCGCCGTGCCGCCTGGCGGACGTGGTCGCGGAAGCCGTCGCGGCCGTGGTGCGCCCGTTCGAGAAGGACGGCATCAACCTATCGCTATCGATCACGGAAGGGTTGTCCGTACGGGCGCAGCACGACCTGCTCGTTCAGGCGTTGCTTAATCTACTGCTCAACGCGCGGGCGGCGATGAAGGGCGTCCGCGGGTCGCTGGGCATCTCGGCCCGACTGGACGGCCGGTTTGCCGTAATCGAGGTGCGCGACAGCGGCGTCGGTATCGATCGCCGACTGCTCGAGAACGTGATCAACCCGTTCCTGGCCGGCGGAGACCTGGTCACCGGCGGCGGCACTCACGTCGGACTGGGGCTGCGCGTATGCCGCTTGATCGCGGAGCGCCACGGCGCCGCCTTGCAGGGCCGGCTGAACGACACGCGCGGCTGCACCTTCAGCCTGCGCTGGCCGGTTGCCTGAGCCAACACGCGCTGAATTGTGCCGGGGATTTCTCAGCGGCCGCGCTGGCCGGCTGCTCGAATCTGCACCTCGACGCTCTTGACCCGCTGATTGGCCAGTCGGAACTGGCCCTCAAGAACCGTGCCGTCGCGCCGCTCACACACCAGCAGTGGGCGTCCCCGGGTGCGCAGTGACCAACGCCCGTACCGCGGGGCGCGCTGCAAGGCTGCTTTCAGCAAGTCTGGCGGCATCCAGTCCTCGGCGTGCGCCTTGAGCTCGCCGGCGTCGGCCGCCGCCGCGAAGGCCTCGAACGTCTCGAAGCGCTGCTGCTGGCTCAGGGCGCGGGCGTAGTAGCTCGTCAGCGTGGCGACCGTTGTTTCGGCGTACAGGTCGGCGGTCGGGTCGTCCGAAAGGCCCAGCCAGTACTCGCGCCAAGCCGTTTCGAATTCCTCGCCGCCACTACCGAAGACGCGTTCCCAGGCGCGTTCCCAGGGTTGTCGGCCACTGACACTGCTGAGGAAATCCCCGAAGGCATCCTGATAGCGCCCGTCCTCGCCGTGGGCGAGGAACTGCACCATCGACCAAGCCTGGCTGTAGTTGTAGCCGGCGCGCTCGTGCGCCTGCCCCACCTCCTGGTTCCAGGTCTGATGATCCAGGTGCATCATGAACGCCAATGGGCGGAACTTGCGGTCGCGAATGGCGGCGCGGACCTCGGCCAGGCGCTCCGGCGGAATCAGGCCGGTGTAGAAGCTGTCGCCCGTGAAGATGCCTTCACCGAAGTACTCGGCCAGCCCTTCCTCGGCCCAGATTGGCAGCCGGCCGCCGATGCACGCCCGAGAGAATTGGTGGAAGCCCTCGTGCTGGATGACGTGCCAGGTGCGGTCCGTGGTGGCCGGGCCGGCCACGGCCATCAGCCGATCGCCGGTGAAGACGCCGGCTGAGCCCGGCAGCCCGCCGGCCAGCACGTAGTCCTCCATGCGCCGGAAGACATACATGGGCAGGCGGCGATTGACCGCCCCGGAAAAGCCGCGCGTGCGCTCGTGATACTCCTCCGCCATCAGGGTGATGCGCTGGACGACCTCGCGGATGCCGTCGGGATCGAGGTCGGTGTGCAGAACGTAATAACGCGTGTCGATCGTCTGGAGATCGGGCTGGGCGCAGGCCGGCCACGCCGCCCACAACAGCCCGAGGAGCGCCGCGGCGCCCAACTGGCAGCCAACCCACCCGCTCGGACCACGCCGTCGCTCAGTCATCGTGAGGCCCCCTACGTCAACTTCTCGTCGCACCGGCAGACCATCTGCCCGCACCCGGGGCAGCCGCCGGTGAACTTGCCAATCGCCTGTTCCAGGTCGATCCCCTCGACGTTCGCGAGCGTAACCAGCCACGCCAGCACGTCGGCGAATTCGTCCGCCATGTTCGCGCGGTCGTGCTTGGCGATTGCGCTGGCCAGCTCCCCGACTTCCTCGGCAAACCACAGGAACGTCTTGGCCGAGCCGCGCCGCCGGTCCTTGTCCGAATACATCCGGTCGATTAGCTGCTGAAATGCACCGATTTCCACCAGACGCCCTCGCTGATGTTCGTATACCCGGCCGGCCGGCGCTCCACGATTCTCACCGCCGGTAGTGTAACGCGCACGTCGGCCACGTGTCGGCCGCTCGGCTACCCGAAGAGTGTGGGATCCGGCGGCGGCCCGGCCGGCGGCGCCAGGCCCAGGTGCTCGTAGGCTGCCGGGCGGGCCACCCGGCCGCGCGGCGTGCGTATGACAAAGCCGATTTGCAGCAGGTACGGCTCAACCACGTCTTCGAGCGTGTCGCGTTCGTGGCCCATGCTGGCGGCAATGGCCTCGATGCCGGCCGGCCCGCCGTCGTAGTGGCGAATCAGGGCCAGCAGGTAATCGCGGTCCAGCACGTCGAGGCCCAGACGATCGATTTGCAGGATGCCGAGGGCGGCATCGACGACTTCCGGCGTCAGCCGGCCGTCACTACGAACCTGGGCGTAGTCACGCACCCGCCGCAGCAGGCGGTTCACGATACGCGGCGTACCGCGCGAACGAGTGGCCAACAGCGCGAGGGCCTCCTGCTCGGCCGGCACGCCGAGCAGTTCGGCGTTACGCGCGACGATGCGCGTCAGTTCGGCGGTCGTGTAGTACTGCAGGTGGAAGAAGAGCCCAAACCGCGTGTGCAAGGCGCTGGAGAGCATGCCGGCGCGGGTCGTGGCGCCGATCAGCGTAAAGCGGCGCAGGGCGAAATTGACCGTGCGCCCGCCGATACCGCTATCCGTCGTGTAGTCGACCCGAAAATCCTCAAGGGCGGGATAGAGAAACTCCTCGACGACCTTCTGAAGGCGGTGGATTTCATCGACGAACAGGACATCCCCGGTTTCGAGCTGCGTCAGCATCATCATCAGGTCGCCCTGACGCGTGATGGCCGGGCCGCTGGTGACGTGCAGCCGGGCGCCCATCTCGTTGGCGACCACGTGCGCCAGCGTGGTCTTGCCCAGTCCGGGCGGCCCATCGAGCAGCACGTGATCGAGCGGCTCGCCGCGCTGGCGGGCCGCGTCGAGAGCGATGCGCAACTGCTCGCGCACGACCTCCTGGCCAACGCAATCGTCCAGCCGCTGCGGCCGCAGCGAGGTCAGATACCGCTCCTCATCCGGTCCGGCCTGCCCGATGACACGCTCGATAGGCATGCGCGCTCCCTTATGGCTGGCGCCCGGCGGCATTCTTGATACGGTAGGCCGCCCGCACAATCTGATCCGGCTCGGCCAGGCCGGCGTCCGCCTCGACCGCGGCCGTCACCCACCGCTGCGCATCAGCGCGGCGATCGCCCCAGTGCACCAGGATGTCCAAAGCGACAAGCTGGACCGCGCTCATTTCGGCCACCGGTGCCGGGACCACCTCCGCCACCAGGAAACGCTGCACCTTGCCGCGCAAATGGGCGATGACCTGGGCGGCCGTGCGGGCACCGATCTCCGGTAGGCCGGACAAAGCGCGCGTGTCACCGGCCTCGATGGCCGCGGCAATCTGGGCCGCCGGCACGCTCATGGCGCGCAGCGCCTTGCGCATACCCAGGCCCTTGACCTTCGTCAGTTCAGTATAGAAGTCCCGCTCAACCTCCGAGAGGAATCCGACCAGCCGCGGCGCCAGGTGGCCCATGGCCGGATTGCCCTCGATGAACTGTATTGTGAACAGCGTGATGGCTTCGCCGTGCAGATGCTGCAAGTCGGCCCGGGCCGAGCGCGGTACAAGCAGTTCGTAGGCCAGATCGCCACCCTCAACAACCACGGACTCGTCGCGGACCAGCAGGATTCGGCCCGTAACTCGGCAGATCATCAACGCTCTCCCGCCGCAGGCTGCTCGCCAATGGCGCTGCGCTGCGAAACCCAGAGGCCGCACAGGGCGATGGCGATGGCGTCGGCCACGTCGTGCGGGCCAGGCAGCTCCGGCAAGCCCAGCGTGTTGGCCACGGCTCGCTGCACCTGCTGTTTGCTGGCACGCCCGCTTCCGGTAAGGACCTTCTTGACGTGCGTCGCGGCCAGCGGCAGAACGGCCATGCCATGCCGCGCCGCCGCCGCCAGGATTACGCCACGCGCGTGGCCCATCAGGATGGCCGTACGGGGATGGCGGTAGTGCGCGTACAGCTCTTCGCAGGCCAGCACGCGCGGTCGATACGTGGCAATCAAGGTGGTTAGGCCCTCATCAAGTTGGGCGAGACGACGCTCAAGCGGCTGATACCGGACCAAGCGTATGATACCCGCGTCGAGTACGCGCGGCTGGGGACTGCGAGTAACTTCCGATAATAGAGCATAACCCGTCCGCTCCAGGCCTGGATCAATACCCAGCACGACCCGCCGGCCGTCGTGGCCCGATGGCAGGCTGCGTGCACTGACGCGAGTGTACTTGCCCATTGGCGTCATCATCCACGTTTTTGCCGGACTGACAACCACGACGATCCCGAGTACCGTGTCAGGCGTTGGTTGGGTACGGACGAGGCGGCTCGTCGCACTGACGTGTGCGAACTTGTCGGGGCAAGCCGATACCACTCTGTGGCGTGGGCGGGGTGGCGCCACTTACGTATAATGAAGCAGGGCCGTTCCCGCTGGGGTGCGCGGGCAAGCGGCCGTGCGGCCTGGGCCGTTGTCGAGGCCGACCCAAAGGAGAGCATTGGTATGCGTCCTATAAGCATGAGGATTATGGGTTTCCTGGCACTGTTGCTCAGCGCCGCCGGCGCGGCTCAGGGTGCCGACGGTCTCCGGTCGGCGTACGCCGCTATTCTGGCCGGTGACTGTCAGGCCGGGCGGGCCGAGCTGGTGCGCCTGGAGGCCGCGGGGCAGGTGCCGGCGAGCGCTGCGCAGGTTGGGGCGTGGCTGGACGACTACCTCCAGAAGGTCGACTCACGCACGGAAATGAAGGGGCAGACCTTCGCCTGGAATGCCGCGCGTGCGCAGGAGGCGCTGGCGGAGGGCAACGTATACCTGGCGCTCAGCTTCGCCGCGCAGGCGGCGGCATACGCCCCGAGCGAAACGGAGTACGCGGCCGAGCCCTGGATTCCGGAGCTGACGACCAAGGCGCTGGCGGAGGTGGCCGCCTACAAGGAGAGTCAGCACTGGCGGAAAGTACACGCCTGCTACACGCTGCTCAATCGCATTCACGGGGAAGCGAGTGAGTACACGGAGCTGCGGAAGCAGTCGGCTCGGCTGGCGCGGCTGGAGGTGCTCTACAAGGACCGGGAGGAACTGGAACGGCGCATCGCGGACGTCGACGTCAATCTGCTGCGGTCGGCGATTCGCCTGGTTGACAAGAACTACTATCAGGAGCCGGATTTCAAGAGCATGGCCGAGGGGGCTCTGGACAACCTGGTGGCCCTGGCGCAGACGCGCAAGCTGTATGACTTCCTGCACGGACTGGGAAACCCGGACACGCGGCAATTCTTCCTTGAACGCCTGGAAGAGCTGCGCCAGTGGGTACGCAGCGAGGAGCGCTTCGGCTACCGGGATATTCTCGTGCTCTATAACCGGATTGCCCACCAGAACACCGAGAGCGTGGAGCTGCCCGAGGGCCTGTTGGTAACCGAGTTCATCGAAGGCGCGCTGGGTCGGCTGGACGACTACACCACGGTGGTTTGGCCGGTCGATGCGCCCGACTTCGACAAGATGATGATGGGCGGCTTCGAGGGCGTCGGTATTCAGCTCAGCCTGGATGAACGCACCGGGCGTCTGAAGGTCGTGACGCCCCTGGAAGACTCGCCGGCCCTGGAAGCCGGCATCTGGCCGGGCGACCTGATCGTCGAGGTGGACGGCGAGAGCACGAAGGGCTGGTCCACCGAGGACGCCGTACGCAACATCATGGGGCCGGCCGGGTCGCCGGTCGTGCTGACCATGTTCCGTCCCAGCACGGGTGAACGCATGTCTTTCAAGCTGCAGCGCCGGCAGATCGTGCTGCGTACGGTGCGCGGCGTGCGAAGGCTGCCTTACGACCCGCAGAGCTGGGACTACATGCTCGACCGCACGGCCAACATCGCCTACCTCCGCGTGAGCGGTTTCCATCCGGACACGCACGAGGAGATCGGCAAGGCGCTGCGGGCCGCGCAGCGCGACGGCATGCAGGGCCTGATCCTGGATCTGCGCCACAACCCCGGCGGCCTGCTCGACGTCGCCGTGCGCGCCGTCAGCACGTTCGTCGATCATGGCGAGGTGGTTTCTACCGGCGGTCGGCGCGAAGCGCGTACCAGCGTGCGCGTGACGGCCGAGCCGCTGCAGGTGGACGTGCCGATGGTGGTGCTCGTGAACGAGGGCAGCGCCAGCGCGTCGGAGATTCTGGCCGGGGCCTTTCAGGATCACGGTCGCGCGATCGTGCTCGGCGAGCGGACGTTCGGCAAAGGCAGCGTGCAGCGCGTCCTGTCACTGGGCAACAAGGCCCGTTTGAAGCTCACGACGGCCCTGTACTACCTGCCCAGCGGCCGTTCCGTGCACAAGGCGCCCGAAGCCGACGAATGGGGTGTTACGCCGGACCGCGAGGTGGCATTGACGCCGAAGGAGTTCCGCCAGGTTCTCAAGCGCGAGAGCGAGTCTTATATCATCCACAACGAGGATGAAGGCACGCCGGACGATTCGGCCGAGCGCGAGGAGTTGCTCGAAGCGCTCAAGGACGGCGAGTCAGGGGACGATGACGATCCGCCGCTGCTGACTGACGCGGAGATCAAGGCCCTCGAGGCCGATCCGGTTCCGGCTCCGGAGACCGATCCGCAGTTGGAGACGGCGCTGTTACTGCTGCGCGTCAAGCTGGCGGCCAACCTGCCGTGGCCGCTGCAATACGCGGCCCGGAGCAGCGACGAGAAACCCTGACACTTGTCGGGGCAGTGGACTTGCAGCACGCCGTGCGGTCACCTGAGAGCGTGGCCGCACGGCGTGTTGCTGCGCGGCGGCCCAACAGGGCCGAACCGGTGCGGGGCGAAATGGCCCGGGGGCTGATTGCGCGGCGCAGCACTTCCATCCGCAGTCCCGAGCCGGTAGGCTGCCCGCTGGCGTCGCCGCGCGGCGCGTAATCCTATAAGCCAAGCAGATTCGCAGCACAGGAGAGCCCATGTCGGCGACGGAGACTGTCGAGCATCAGCACCGGGCCTTCGGCCAGGCGTACTGGATGCTCAACGCCATCGAGATGTTCGAGCGGCTGGCCTACTTCGGGATCCGGGCCGTGGTGCCGCTGTACATCATGCAGGCTACCGAGCCGGGCGGCCTGCATCTGAGTGCCCTCCACAAGGGCTGGATCTACATGTGGTGGGCGATCTTCCAGTCATTCCTGCCGATCATCACGGGCGGCATTGCGGATCGCTACGGCTACAAGCGCGTGCTGTTCTTCGCGATCTCGGCCAACGCCGTCGGCTACGTGATGATGGCGAATTTCCACAGCTACTACGGGTTCTTCGCCGGAATCCTGGTGCTGGCGACGGGGACGGCGTTCTTCAAGCCCGCCCTGCAGGCCTCCATCGCCCAGAACCTGACCAAGGCCAATTCCTCGCTGGGTTGGGGCATATTCTACTGGGTCGTGAATGTCGGTGCGTTCGCGGCGCCGTTCATCTCGACCATCGTGCTGGGCAAGCCGCACAGCCTGGCCGGCTGGCAGAACCTGTTCTATCTGTGCGCCGCCTTCACCGTGGTGAACCTGTTCTTGCTGCTGACGTTCCGGGACGTGCCTTCGGGCTCCGACAAGACTGAGTCGCCCTGGGCCGTGCTCAAGCGCACGATCATTAACATCTTCGATCCGCGGCTGATCACCTGGCTGCTGATCATGTCCTGCTTCTGGCTGATGATGTACCAGCTCTGGGATCTGCACCCGAATTTCATCACCGACTGGGTGGACAGCTCCAGCGTGGCGGCCCACGCGCCGGTCGAAGCCCTGCGTGAATGGGGCGATCGCGGAATCCAGCAGGTTCCCCAGCAGATTCTGCTCAATCTGAATGCCGGCCTGATCATCCTGTTGATGGTGCCGATGTCCTGGCTGTCGCGCAAGATGCGCACGCTCAGCGCCATGATGGTTGGCATGTCCGTAGCCACGCTGGGTGTGCTGGTGGCCGGCTGGACCATGAGCGGTTGGATCTTCTTGGCCGGTGTGGTCTTCTTCTCGCTCGGCGAAATGTGGACCGGCCCGAAGAAGAACGAGTATCTGGGATTGATCGCTCCGCCCGGCAAGATGGGCTTGTACCTTGGCTACGTGAACATCCCGGTCGGCGTCGGCGTCGGCCTCGGCTCGTACTTCGGCGGCTGGCTCTACAACAACTACGGCGAGAAGGCCACCCTGGCACTGATGGAACTATCCGCCCAGCCGGCCCTGGTCGCCCGGGCGGCACAATCCGCCGACTGGAGCGACGCGCTCGACAAGCTGCCGGAGCTGCTCGACATCGAGCGTGACGCGGCCTTCGGCCTGGCCCAGGAGGAACTAGGTCTGGACGCCGCGCAGGCGGCCGACCGGCTGCGGGAGTTGTTCCGCTATGACCACGGACAGCTTACGAATCTCGGCTACCACTACCTGGCGCTCCGCCCGGAGTTCCGCGCCGCCGTGCAAGCCGGGCTGGCTCAGGAACTGCGCCGGCAGGCGGATGACCAGGACTTCGCGGCCGGGGCGCTCGCTGAGGAAGCCGCGGAACAGCGCGAAGCGCTCCGGGCCCGGGCCGCCCAACTCCGGCACCAGGCCGCTGAAGTCGAGGCCGGCCGCGTCCTGTTGGAAGAGGATGTGGTGAGTCGGTATGGCCACAACATCCCAGCCTGGATCGATAAGAAGCGCTTGGAAGTGCTTGATATCGTGCGCGAGCACGTCAACGCCGGGCGCGCCCCGGAAACCCAGCAGAGCGACGAGGAGATTGCCGAACTGCTGTGGTTGCGGTTCGGTGGCGATCCGGTCGTTCTCGACAACCTGGCGCTGGAGTACCTCGCGCAGGGCACCCAGCGCCTGCACGATGTCGTGGCGGCCTACGAGTTCAAGCACCCGCCTGAGCAGGCGAAGCGGCGCATCAATGAGCTGGACGATGGGTTCGGCATCGACCGTACCAAGTCATTCGCCTCCCTGTCTGCCGCTTTGGGGGTGGATGACACGGCCCGGGTGGCCGCCCTGGCCGAGAGCGGGGCCGCGGATGATCTTTGCTACCTGGCCGGTTTGCCGCATCGGCTGTTCATCGCGGTGGCACAGCGCGATTGGCGGCGCGATGTGCCCCTGCTGCGCGCGATGATCGAATCCGACGCCGCGTCCCTGGCGCATGTCGAGGAGAACATTTGGAAGAAGAGCCTCTGGGAGCGCATCCAGTCGCTCTTCGGCCGCGATATTGAGCGGGTCATGTACGAACGGCTGGCCGGCAAGCCCGAACTGATCCAGGAGGCGCTGGCACTCAAGGATTGGTCGAACGCCAGTGCCCAGGCCGCGCGGCTGTTCCGGCTCAATCCGTTCGAGGCCCGGGCCCTGGCCGCGGCCGAGGTCAACAGCGCCGCCCAGACGGCTACGCAGATGCTCTGGGACAAGTATCATCCCAATCGCAAAGTGTGGCTGCCGATCGTGGCCATTGGTATTGTCGCGACGATCGCGCTGGGCATCTTCGGCGAGCTGGCCAAACGCTGGAAGGACATGAACGCGTAACGCTTCGCCGGCACGGCGCTCACCAGCAGCAGCCTGGCGCCGCTGAAGGAGGAACGGGCTGGCGCGTGCGGCCCGATTGCCTTCGGCCGGGAAGACGTGCTTGTGGAGGACAGGCACGCGCCGTGCGGCGAGGAGACGCCCGACGGAACGCCCAGTTTGCGACCCGTGATGTCGCTGACCGTTGGGCCGAATGTGGAGAACTTAGGGGTGCATGAAGTCCGGAATGTGTGGTGTTGCGGCTCACGGCTCATCGGGCAGTGTGGTGCGATAATGGAACGGCGAAAAGAGGTAGTTGAAACCTTCGCGGGTGATTATTTGTACTATTAGAGCCAATTATCGTGATATGGTGTCGTGTGTGTACTGAAAGGGTGCCTGCCAAGCAAATCGCGACTGAAAGTGGGAGAATCTGCAGCGCTTGTGTGCGGCATGGACGGCACCGAACCTGTGCGTCCAATTCGTGGACCGCTCGAATCAGTGTAAAAGGGAGCCGCCGGGGTGCTTGACGCCGGCCCAAATCTTGGCGAGGATGGTTCATGGATACGGCCGGGGAGAACGGGCCGCAAGGTCGTACGAGCGACTCTAAGTTTGAGCAGATGTAACGTGCGATGGGAGTAGCGAGAGTCTTTGCGCACCCAGAAAGCACGTTGCGTCTGATGCGTATAGAATCATATCAGGCTGTGTGTGTCCGGCGTGCGAGGCACGGCGTCGGGCACTGGAGGTTACGCAGATTATGCGCTTAGGTAGGGCCTCCTCTTATGCCGTTTTCGCCGTGGTGTATCTGGCGGAACATTCTGATGGTGCGCCGATCCAGGGTCGGGAGATCGCAGAATCCTGCGGCATGCCGACCGGACGGCTACTCAAGATCCTGCAGCAGTTGGTGCGGACCAGGATCCTGGCGAGTGAGCGGGGGCCGTCAGGCGGATTCCGGCTGCGCAAACCGCCGGCCGAGATCACGCTGCTGGAGATCGTCGAGACGACTGAAGGACCGATCGAAGGTGATCTGGCCGTTCCCCAGCCCATAACGGGCATGGCTCGGCCTACTTCTGTCGTCGAGACGGCGTGCGCCGACGTGGCCACCTTTGCCCGAACCAGGTTCGGGAAGGTCACGATCGCGACCCTGCTGCGGTAGCCTCGGTCGTTTGTTAGCACCCCGGCATACGTGACCGCGTTGGGGCGGGGGCGCTTTTCTGGTCGCTATTTTGTGGCTTTTCAGGGGCTGAATTGGTGTCTACAATGGCGTCGGCCGTAGACTGTGTCGGGGCTGCGGCGCCGCCGCCCGCCACGCGACCTGAGCGCGCCACGCAGGAAATTGCTCGTGAGCGAAGGTGACGCGACATCGCGAGCAGAGCTCAGGGCGGAATTGGAGGCACTGCGCGCGCGCGTGGCGGAGTTGGAGGGCGCCTCGCCGGCTCTTGATAGCCGCGCGCAGCGCGCGATCGAGCAAGCGCTTCGGGCTTCTGAGCACGGTTATCGCGTGCTCGTCGAATGGCTGCCCTATGGGCTGGCGGTTGCACAGGGCACCGCGCTCCGGCTCGTCTTGGTCAACCGGGCCTTGGCGGAGATTCTGGGGCGCGGCCAGGCCGAGTTGCTCGCCTATTCGCCGCAGCAGGTGGAGGAGATCATTCACCGCGATGACCGCGACCGTTTCCTCCACTACTACCGTCAGCGACTGGCCGGGCACCCCGCCCCCACGCGCTACGAGTGTCGCGCTGTGCGCCCGGACGGCGTCGTGCGGTGGCTGGTCATTGACAGCGAGCGCCTGGAGTACCAGGGGCAGCCGGCGGTGCGGGCCGTGATAACGGATGTGACCGAGCACAAAGCGGCCGAGGCGGCGCTGCGCGACAGCGAGGAGCGTTGTCGGACAATCGTGGAGAGCATCGCCGACGGGGTTGTGCTGATGAGCGCGGGCCAGATCGAGTACGTCAGCCCGACCGCATGCCGGATGTTTGGACGGGCTGCGGACGAACTCGTGGGGCGGCCCCCGGTTGAAGTGGTGGTGCCCGAGCAGCGGGCCGTGGCGCGCGAATGGGTGCGCACGGCGCAGCGCGGCGTCGCACCGGCGCCGACTGTCTTCGTGATTCTGCGGCCCGATGGCACGCGCGCCGTCCTGGAGGCGTCGGCCAGCGTGATCCGGCGCCGGGACGAGCCGGTGCTGGTGGTGGTGGCCCGCGACGTGGCGGAGCGGCTACGTGCCGACCAGGAGAAGGCGGAGCTGCAGGCACAACTGACGCACGCGCAGAAGATGCAAGCCGCCGGGCAGGTGGCCGCCGGAATCGCCCACGATTTCGGTAATCTGCTCGCCGTGATTCGCAACGGTGTCAACCGCCTGCACGCTCTGCTGCCCGCTGACAGCGCCGGAGGCTGGACGGAAACGCTCGACGTTGTCGAGCGGGCGGCCCAGGAAGCCAGCAGCAGTACGCGCTCGCTGCTAATGTTCACGCGCCGCGTGCCGGCCGAGCGCGTGCCGCTGAACCTGTGTCAGCTCACCAGGGACTCGGCCCAGATCATGCGGCACCTGCTGCCGCCGACGATCGAGCTGCACGTGCGCACGTGTCGCGGCGCAGGCTGCTGGATCAGCGGCGATCCGGGCCAGTTGCAGCAGGTCCTGCTCAACCTGGTGCTGAACGCGCGCGATGCCATGTCGGCCGGCGGCCGGTTGGAAATCACGGTGACCAGCAGCCCGAACGGTTCGGCGGCCGCTGACTCCGGCTCCGCGCCTCCGGCCGAGCCGACCGTGCGACTGTCCGTGCGGGACGGGGGGGTCGGGATTCCTCAGCATCTGCACGCGCGGATCTTCGAGCCGTTCTTCACCACCAAGGCCGGTGGTTACGGCACCGGTCTCGGACTGGCGACCGTGCAGAGTATCATTGCGGACCACGGTGGCCACCTTGAATTGGAGTCGGAAGTGGGCCGCGGATCGACCTTCACCGTCGTGTTGCCGCAGACGCTGCCGGCCGCGGCGCAAGCGGAAGGGGTGCGCGGGCGGGGCGAGACCATTCTGCTGATGGAGCCCAACCGCCACATCCAGCGACTGGTCATGTCAACGCTGCGCTCGTGGGGCTACGCGGTGCTCACTGCACCGGACGGCGCCAGCGCGTACGAGGCCTATGATAGATCGCCTGACGCGGTGGCGCTGCTGATTCTCAACGCGGACGTGCCGGAGCAGGGGGCGCTCGAATGTGTGCAGCGCGTCAGGTCGGCCGACCGCCAGGTTCCGATCGTCCTCACGGTTGGCTCATTGTCGACCGACGTTAGCTGCCTGCTCGCCGACGAGGCCACCGTGCTGCTGCACAAGCCCTTCCAGATGGCGGAATTGGGGCGTGTGCTGAGTCGGCTTCTCACCCAGCGGGCCGACGGTGCGGAGTAGGTTGTGAGCAAGCCGATCACCGTGCTGATCGCGGACGATCACGAGATGTTTGCCGGTTCCCTGGCCAGTTGGCTGCGCGGCGCGCCGGACATCGGCGTGGTGGAAGTGGTGGACAATTCCGAGGCCGCCGTGCGCCAAGCGGTGGCCGGCCGGCCGGACGTGGTGCTGCTGGACATCGACATGCCCGGGCTGCCGTGCTTCGACGCGGCGCGCATCATCACGCAGCATTGTCCGAACTGCGCGATCCTGTTCGTCAGTGCGCACACGCACGACCACTACATTGAGCGGGCCCTGGCGGTCGAGGCGGCCGGCTACGTGACCAAGACCGAGCCGCCGCAGTCCGTGCTGGACGCGATTCGCGCGGCCGTTTCCGGTGGGGCGTATTTCTCCCCCGAGGTGCAGTCGCGGATCATTGTGGACGCGGAGGGCGCCCGTTTGGCCGAACCTGTCCGCACGCGGCTCTCGCTGCTGACACCGCGCGAGCTGGACACGCTGCGCTACCTCGCGCGGGGTATGTCCAAGAAGCGCGTCGCCGAGAAACTGGGGATCAGCGTGAAGACCGTCGAGACCCATACCGCTAACCTGATGGACAAGCTGGGCATTCACAATCGCGTCGAGCTGGCGCTGTTCGCGGTGCGCGAGGGCCTGGCGAACGCCTGACGGCGGCCGGAGGGCGGTGGCCCGGGCCGGCCCGGAATGCTCGCTGGCGGGCGCCCACGGATTGCGGCAAGCTCCGAATCGGCTAAGACTTAAAAGCACGGCGGCGCCCGAATCCGGCCGGATATCGGCTATGCGCGGTGCGGGAATTCGGTTAAAATACCGAGTATATGAGCAGTGTGTATCCGTGCTTGGTCGGTTGCCGGTCGATGAGGCCGGCATTCATCCCGGCCAGGGACGGCGACAAACCTGCCAGCGCCGCCGGTCCGTAGGCACGGATACATATCAATAGCTGGCGGGGATATGACGGCGCGGCTCGGATCGAGCGGGCGACGTCGTTAGGGCGCTAGCCCAAGGAGGTTGCCATGCGATTCGCGGTACCGTGCGAAGGGAACCGCATCGCGGAGCAAATCGGCCACGCACCGCAGTTCATCTTCTTCGACGCCAACCTCGGAACCGGCACGATCGAGAGCGAAGAGGTGATCGCGGCGCCCCCGGTGCAGCCGGCGCTGCTGCCGCGCTGGCTCGCGACGCAGCGTGCCGACGTGGTGTTGGCCATGGGTATTGCCACCGGCATGCGGGGCGGGTGCGCGCAACTGGGGGTGGATGTCGTCGCGGGCTTGGTGATGCGTGATCCACGCAAGGCCGTAGAGGAGTTTCTCGGCGGCATGCTGAAGAACCCCGGCGGCGCGGCGGTAGTCCACTAGCCGGCGACCACGCTGCGCAGCGACCGACGGACCTGCCACCACAGATCATCCCCGGGGCGCGGGGAACACTGCGTTCCCCGCGCCCGGTGTGGCGGCAACTCACTTCCCCGTGGCGCTGAGCTCGTTGAAGATGTCGCGGGCACAACGGGCATCCTCGGGACTGAAGTACACGAAGATGACCCGCGTGATATTGGGGTAAGCGGCAAGGAAATCGGCGGTCGTGCTGAATGCCAGGCGCGTGGCGTCCGTGAAGGGGTATCCGTATACACCCGTGCTGATGGCGGGGAAGGCCAGCGTCTCCAGGCCATAGTCGACGGCGATCTGCAGGGACCGCCGATAGCATGAAGCCAGCGCTTCCGGCTCGCCGGAGCGGCCGTCGCGATAGACCGGGCCGACGGCGTGAATGACGTGCTTGGCCGGTAGGTTGAAGCCGGGGGTCAGCTTCGCGTCGCCGGTTTGGCAGCTGCCTAGCCGACTACAAGCTGCGACGAGTTCCGGGCCGGCGGCGCGATGGATGGCGCCGTCGACGCCTCCGCCGCCGGCGAGGCGCGAGTTGGCCGCGTTCACGATTGCGTCAACGGCAAGCCCGGTTATGTCTCCCTGTTGTAACTCTATGCGCGACCATACATTAGCGTTATACATGGCCTCGTCTCCAGCGAATTGCGCGCCTTATCCTCGCCACATGTCGTAGAATACTAGATGGCGAGATGGTGCGCCCATAAAAAAAGGAGACATACTATGTCTCGATTCGCCACGCTCGCACTACTGCTTTGGTTCGCGCTGTCTGTCGAGCGGGCTGCGGCGCAGTCTTCCTTCGGTCATGAACCTCTGGCGGCAGAGCCGGCGAGCGAGCTGTCGCCGTCGCGCCTGGCCGCGGGGGTTCGGGCGTATCCGGCCGGTGTAGTTCGAGCCCTCCTGACGCTGGCCGAAGACCCCCTGCTCCTGCGGCAACTAGCCGAGGAGCCGGAGTTCATCGGCAAGCCCGAGGGCATCTACCCGCCACTCGATCCTCGCATGTTGGCCGCAGTGCGGGAGTTACAGCGCGTTCCGGAACTGGTCCTCGTCGCCGCGGCTTACCCGGGCGAACTGGCGGCTTTGCGCCGCCTCTACGCCGAGGCGCCCGAGGGTATCGAGCTGCGCATCGCCGAGTTGAACGCACGCTATGACGCCGCACGGCACACGGCCGCGCGGGCGTGGCAGATGGAGTTGGAGCGCACCCCCGAAGCTCTGGCGGCCTACCAGGAGCTGATAACGCGCTTCTGTCGGGCGCAACTGGCACAGTACGCCGAATTCCCGTGCGTCGAAGTGACCCGCCGTGATTACTACCTGGCCTGCCCGCCGAACGAGCTGATCATGGCCTACGCGCAGCATGGTGAGGCCGGAGCGGCGCTGGCCGGCGTGCTGGACCGATGGTGGCGCGAGTTCTCGCCGCACAGCGTGGACGAGCGCGTCCTAGCGGCGCGCGGTCCGGTCGAGAGCGTCGGCGGCAGTAGTGCGGTGATCGATATGCGGGGCGCGCAGCGCGCGGCGATGTGGCGCGTACCGGACCGGCCGGCCGACTTGCCCGCCTTGCTGCCCGTGATCATGCAGCCCCTGCAAGACCAGCCGTTGGAGGCGCAGATGGCCCTGGCAGTGGCGGAGCACGCGCGACTGTGGGCGCCGTCGATCGTCGTGGAGGAGGCGCCCGAGCTGCCGGCCGTGGCCGATGCGGATGAATGGCGGCCGCCCGCTGACGTCCGTGACTGGCCGGCGGTGGTTCAGGTACCTCCGGACGACGTTGGGGCTCAGGGGGTCGTGGTCGAAGACTGGCCGGCCTGGGAACAGGCCGTTGTGGACATGGGCTTAGGCCTGCACGATGCTCCGCTTCTGGTGGACCCGGTCACGACGGTCAACGTTCACTACTTCAGTGGGCAGCCATATTTCTACAGCTACCCCTGGACGTGGCCGGTCCTGTACTCGAGTTACCCCTGGTTCCATCGCGACGTTGTGTGCGGAACGCACCTTGGATTCGGCCAGCACGCGCGCGTCTGGCACGGCGGCTCGCGGTCACGCGTGTATCTGGACATGGGTTTCGGCACCAAGCTGTACTACGACTGCCCCGCGCCGCGGCCGGTGCGCCACGTCTCCCGCCGTCACCGCTACTGGACAAACTATGGTGCGCCGTACGGCGGACCATATTGGCGGAACTACGGTGCTCCGTACGGCGGACGCTCCTGGCGGGACTACGGCGCGCAGTATCGCGACCGCCCGGGCCGTGCGCCGGAGCGTCCACGATCGTTGGTGATCAGGACGCCCGACCGCGATTCGCCGCGGCGTGGGCCGCTCGCTCCGCCGGCAATCTCAGGACTGGGGCGCCGGTTGGAGCAAGAGCGTGTGCCGCGCTCGACGGGCCGCATTGGCCCGGTCGAGCGGCGCGGCGACTCGCGCGGCATCGACCGACCGCCGCGCGTCACGACTCCGTGGCGCGGCGAGCGTACCCAAAGAGATCGTGGCCGCGCGCCTGCGCTCGGCGGCACTAGGCCGATGCGCTCGGGCGCAGCGCGGCAGCCCACTAGCGTAACCGTAACTCCCGCGCCCGCACGGCAGCGGTCGGAAGCTATCCAGCCACGCGTGCGCGGCGCGACCCGCGGCCCCAGCATCCGGCCCGCTCCGGCCGCCGGTCCCACCCGTACGCAGCGCGCGCCGGGCAGCAGTATTGGCCGGGGTCGTCCGCGCGCGGAGCGCTCCTCGGGTGCGCCGACAGTGCGTCCGGCGTCGCCAACCAGGCGTTCGTCCGGGGCGCAGGCGAACAGGTCGACGCGGCCCGGGAGCAGGCGTGAGCCGGCGCAGACCGGTGTGCGGAGCGGTGCCCGGAGCGGTTCGCGGCGTTAGCGGAGAATCGGATGTCTGAACTAGCACGGAAGAAGTGCGTGCCCTGCCGTGGCGGTGTGCCGGCCCTGCGGGGTGCGCAGATTCCGCCACTGCTAGCCCAGATATCCGGCTGGGAAGTCGTGGACGAGCACCACCTGGCCAAGAGCCACAACTTCCCCGATTTCTCCGCCGCGCTGGCGTTCGTCAATCGCATCGGGGCGGTGGCCGAGGCGGAGGGGCACCACCCCGACCTGTACCTGACATGGGGCAAGGTCAGCGTACAGATCTGGACGCACAAGTTGGACGGCCTCTCGGAAAGCGATTTCATTCTGGCCGCCAAGATCGACGAGCTGCCGCTGGTCTGAGCGCTGCAACCGGCGTCCGGCCGCAGATCATCCCGGGCGCGGCCGGTCCGCCGCGCGCAGCGGATCGAGGCCGCGTACGCTAGAATCCGCCGCATGAACACGCACGGTCCCCTCAACATCAGCGTCTTTGTCGATCCACTCTTTCAGGCGAACGGGCTGTTGCTGTGGCCGGTCGATGGCACCGACTGCTGGATAATCGACCCTAGCTTCCCGCCGCAGGCCGACAATCTGGCCGACGCCGTGGTGGACGGCGGCCTGGTGGCCCGGGCGATGCTGCTGACGCACTGCCACGCGGATCACTTGGCGGGGGCATGCGTGATTCGTGACAAGCTGCCGGAGGCACCGCTGTGGGCACCGCGCGGCGAAGAGCACATGCTGGCCGACGCGGGGGCGAATCTGTCGGCACCGTTTGGCTGCGCCGTCACGGCGCCGCCGGCCGATCGCCTGCTGTCGCCCGGCGAGACGCTGCACCTGGGCGAGCTGACCTGGCAAGTGCTGGATGTCAGCGGACACTCGCCGGCCGGGTTGGCGTTCTATTGCCCGGCCGCTGGCGTCGTGGTCTGCGGCGACGCGCTGTTCGCGGGCAGCATCGGCCGTTATGACTTCCCGGGCAGTTCGGGACAACGCCTGCTCAAGAACATCCGTGAGCAACTGCTGACGCTGCCGGAGGACACGGTCGTTTACAGCGGCCATGGTCCCACGACGACGATCGGCCGCGAGCTGCGCAGCAACCCGTTTCTGAGCTAGGAGAAATACTGATGACTGCCGGCCACCGCCTCGGACTCGCAGCATTGCTAGGTCTGGCCGCAGTGTGCGGGATGGCCTGCGCGCCGGCCCAGCGCACGCTGGTCACGGTGTTGCCGCACGCGTCGCTGGCCGCGCCGTGGATCCTGGACGGCGCCGTCTGGGAGGGCTCGTTCGACGAGGCCGCCGCGGCGCTGGGTGCTGACGCCGATAACCTGCGCCCGTTCGACCCCACGCGCGTCTGGCTCGCGGTCTACCGGCACGAGGCTCAACCGGATAAGACGCTGACACTGCGCATCTGGGCCTTCGAGTCGCAGGCCGTGGCACAACAGGCGCTGGCACGACTGCGGCCCGTGCCGGCCGAGCGCTTCAAGGCCGGCGACCAGGGCTACTGGACCGACCTGGGTGTGCTCTTCTCCTGGGGACGGCTGGTCTTCGACATCTTCAGTTCCGAGCCGTCGCAGCAGGTCGAATACGATGCCGCGCGCCTGACCGGCTGCATCGAACGGCGCATGCCGCCGGGCTTGCCGGACGCTCCACGATGAGGCGCGCGGCGCAGATATTGCCGTGGCTGACGGTGCTGAGCATCGTCGCCGGCGGCTGTGGCGGCACGTCTCCGCCACCATCTTCTCAGCCGGCGGCCGCTGCGGGCCGGTCCGCGCCGACGACCCTGCGCGACTGGGTGCAGGACCCGCACGTGGTTGCGGCTGAGCAGAACAGCCCGGCAATACGGGTCGTCTGCACCGCGCCGAGTGCGACCGAGATTTGTTGTGCTCTCGGCTTGCGGCAGCAGATCGTGGGACGCACGCGCTTCTGCGAGTATCCGCCCGGAATCAGCCGTGTGCCGGTGATCGGGGCCATGGACGAGACGAGCGCTGAGCTGCTGCTCGGCCTCAAACCGGACGTAGTGCTCGTTGCCGGAAACAGCCGGGCCATTGCTGACCGGCTCGAACAACTCAGCATCCGTCCCGTGTCGCTGCCGGACAAAACGCTGCCAGACATTTTCGCGGCGATTCGCCTGGTGGGTGAACTGTCCGCTCGTCCGCGGACCGCGGAACAACTGTGCGGCGGGATCGAGCGCCAGCTTGCGAGCGTCGCCGAACGCTACGCTGCTGCCACGCCCCGGCGCGTGCTGCTGCTGACGGGCACGCTGGCCGACCCACCGGCGCCGCCGTTCGTGGCCGGGCCGGGATCGCTGTATGACGATTTGCTGCGGCGGGCCGGGCACGAGAATGCCGCCGATCAGGGTGTGCGCGCGTACGCGCCGCTCTCGCTGGAGGCCATCGTTCGCATCGATCCGGAGGTTATTATCGAGCTGGACGCTACGGGGCAGGCCCGGCCGGGCGGCGACGCGGACGCCGTCAGCGCCTGGGCGCGGCTCGGCCCGCTGCGTGCCGTAACGACCGGACGGATCCATGTGCTGACCGGCCAGCAGCACTTCATACCCGGCCCGCGCGTGGCACAGACGTTCGAGGCCTTGTGCCGCAAGATCGGGGGGGCGCGGGATGACTGACGCGGTTACCGTGGCGGAAC
This sequence comes from uncultured Planctomycetales bacterium, assembly GCA_964550375.1. GTDB lineage: Bacteria > Planctomycetota > Phycisphaerae > UBA1845 > Fen-1342 > JAAYXS01. The sequence continues at coordinate 35,485 of CAZJYX010000035.1, forward strand.
CCGCCTGGACCTTGGAATGCCGCAATCTGAGCGTCCAACGCGGCGGGCGGACCGTGCTGCACGATCTCAACCTGACGCTGCGTGCCGGGGAGTGCCTTGCGCTGATCGGGCCGAATGGCTCGGGCAAGACCACGCTGATGCTGGCGCTGCTGGGACTGCTGCGGCCGCAGCGGGGTGTCGTGCAGCTCGATGGCCGGCCGGTGCACACGCTGCCTGCCCGCAGTCGGGCGCGCTTTGCGGCGTACGTGCCGCAAGTCGTGGAGCACTTTCCTGCGCTGCGTATCCGCGACATTGTGGCGGGCGGGCGTTATCCGCACGTTTCGCCGCTCCGGCCGCTGTCGGCGGCGGACCAGGGCATTGTGCAAACGGCATTGGAGCGCTGCCGGCTGGTTGAGCTGGCTGAACGTCCGATTAACGCGGTCAGCGGCGGCGAGCGTCAGAAGGCATTGCTGGCGGCCGCCATCGCCCAGGATGCCCAGGTCATGTTCCTGGATGAGCCCGATGCGGCACTCGATCCGGCGGTGCAGGCTGAGCTGGTCGAGTTGCTGCGAAGCTGGCGAGTGGCCGGTCGCGCCATGGTCGTGATCAGCCATGAGCTGAATCTGCCGTTGACGCTGGGGGGCCGCATCGTGGCGCTGCGTGAGGGACGCAGCGCGGATGAAGGCGCGGCCGGGGAGGTGCTGCGGCCGAGTCGCCTAGCTGCGATCTACGGGGCACGGTTCGAAGAGGCGCTTCTGCCTGACGGTCGGCGTGTGCCGCTGCCGGGCTGGGCCGCTCCGGCCGGGAGATAGCACGGGCTTACGTTGAGCCGTTGGATGGCGGAGGTTGATTCGGCTGTTAGCAGCCGGACGGGGCTCGTGGGCGCGGTCGGCGAGGCTTGGCTCGTCGCGTGTCGGCTTGGTCGGACACCATTGTGTCGCGGGGCCGATGGCACGGCGCTTCTGAGGCGTCCGGCTGCCCGGGGCCTCTGTATTTAGTTGTCAAAGATCCGCTCCGGTGCTGCGCT
>CAZJYX010000036.1:0-34254 GCA_964550375.1 uncultured Planctomycetales bacterium
TGTTCAACACCTGGATCCTCTTCGGCGACCCCTCCCTGCGCGTCGTGGGAGTGGCATACCAACCGCCGCTCAAGATCAAGCTGCCCGGCGGCGTGCCGATGTTCACCGACCCGGGCGAGCCGGTCGTCCTGCCCATCACGATTGAGGACGGTTCAGAGAACTACGTGTCCGACACCGCCATGTTGCATTATCGCTATGACGGCGGCGACTTCGTAACGGTGCCGCTGAGCCACGTGGCCGCCGAGCTGTTCCAAATCGAGATGCCGGCCACGACTTGCAGCGACGTGCCGCAGTATTACGTGACGGCCCAGACCGATCTGGGCACGGTCGTCCGCTACCCCGACCCGGAAGAGGACCAGCCCGAGTTCTACGAGCTCATCGTCGCCACGGTTACCGTTGTTTTCCAGGACAGCTTCGACACTGATCAGGGCTGGACCGTTCACAATGATATGTCCCTTACCGGCGGCGCCTGGGAGCGCGGCATCCCGATCGGCGGCGGCCTGCGCGGCGACCCCCCCACCGACTATGACGGCTCCGACTGGTGCTATCTGACCGAGAACCTGCCCGGCAACAGCGACGTCGATTGGGGCCCCACCTGGTTGACGTCCCCACTGCTGCACCTGGGCGACACTGAGGACCCGCTCCTGAGCTTCGCTTACTGGTGGTACAACAACGCTGAGGATGGCGACCCGTTCAAAATCGAACTCTCAGAAAACGGCGGCGCTTCCTGGGTGCTGGTCGATACCATCGCCAACATCCCGGGCGGCTGGAATGAGTACCTGCTTCGCATCGCGGACTTCATCACGCCGACGAACGAAGTCCTGCTCCGTTTCAGCGCCGTGGATTACCCCAACGACTCCATCAATGAAGGCGCCATTGACGCCGTCAGAATAGTTGACGTGTCCTGCCGCCTGTTCATGCCTGGCGACCTCAACTGCGACGGACTTGTGAACGCCTTCGATATTGACCCGTTCGTGCTGGCGCTGACCGACCCGGCGACCTACGCCCTGGAATTCCCCGACTGCGACGTCGCCCTGGCCGACATCAATGGTGACGGCGAGGTCAACGCCTTTGACATCGATCCGTTCGTGACCCTGCTGGCCGGCGGCTAGGGCCCGGTCAGTTGCCCTGGAAGACCCCGCTGCCCCGCCCCGCGCTCGTGCGGGGCCCGGCCGCGGGGTGAAAGGTGCAGCGCGTTTGTTCCGCGCACGCCCACGCTTCTGCTTGCACACCCAAGTGCTGCCGCCGGCCGCGCTCACTCTGAATCACTCGCCCGGCACGGCGGACCGCAAGACTGCGTGTCACACCCCTGCGGTGACACGGCCTTTCTCACCAACCTGGTACAGGAGGTACTAAACCATGTTATTCCCACGCTATCGCTCAGCGGGCCAAGTATTGGCCACCATCGCAATCTGCTGGCTGGTGGCGCTCGGCGCGTCCGCCGCGCCCGGGGGACAGGCGGACGGCGAACCCGGGTGTGTCACTGCTACGATCTCCGTCCCGAAACCGAATATCTCCCGCTCCGACGCGGCCGACGAAATCGCGCTCGACAATTTCGGCCGCCGGCTCGTACCCGGCACGCCGACCTTGCCATCCCGCATCGTCGCGATTGCCATTCCGCCCGGGGCCGAGTTCGTGGCCCTCTCTTACGAGCTCGGACCGGCTCAGGTGCTGCCCGGCTCGTACAACATCGCCCCGGTGGGATTGCCCGGCGTGATCGGCGCGGATGAAGCCGAATTGCATGCCCGCCTGCAGAGCACCTACGACGAGAACCACCGCGCCACCTACGAAACCGATGCCCCCTACCCTGGGCAGGTGGTCGAGTTCGTCCGCACCGCCGGCTTACGCAGATACAACCTGGTCGACGTGCGCGTAATGCCGATCGTCTATCACCCGCTAACCCGGGAGCTGACGTACTACCCGGACATTACCATTGACGTGCACTACCGTCTGCCGGCCGACCGTTCGGCTGCCCTGGTTGACTATCAGCCTCGCCAGGAGCGGTTCGCCCGCGAGTTCGTTTACAACTACGACCAGGCTCAGGACTGGTATGGCGCGGTCACGGGCGGTTCGCGCTCACAGAGTGACTATGTCATCATAACGCTCGATTCGCTCGTTTCCGCCGTGCAGCCGCTGGTCGAGTGGGAAACGCTCAAGGGCCGCACCGTCGAAGTCGTGACCAAGTCCTGGATTCAGTCCACGTACATGGGCTACGACACGGCCGAGAAGATACGTAACTTCCTACGCGACAAATACCCGACCGAGGCTTGGGGTATTGAGGACGTGCTGCTGGTCGGCCACCGTGACGACCTGCCGATGCGCCGCGTGCAGCAGGATACCGGCTACGGCAAGCCCGAAACCGACTACTACTACGCCGAACTCTCCCTACCGGACAGCGAGTCGTGGGATTATGACGGCGACCACCTCTACGGCGAAAGCAGCGACCCGATCGATTTCTACGCCGAAGTCAACGTCGGCCGTATCCCCTGGAGCGATCCCGCCAAGGTCCAGCACATCTGCGAGAAATCAGTGGCTTTCGAGCTGAATGAGGACCCGTCCTACAAGAAGAACATCCTGCTACTGGGCGCCTTCTACTGGTCCGACACCGATAACGCCGTGCTGATGGAAATGAAGGTCAACCAACTTTGGATGACCAACTGGACCAAGACGCGCCTGTACGAGAAGTACTCCGGCTACTACTCCTCATACGACTGCGACTACCCGCTCTCACATGACAACGTCATGCAGGTCTGGCCCACCGGGAAGTACGCTTTCGTCAACTGGGCCGGCCACGGCTCCCCGACCGCCTGCTATATCTGCGGCATGGGGTCGCCGCAGTTCATCTCGTCCAGCGATTGCCCGGCTCTGGACGACGAGCACCCCGGCATCGTTTTCGCGGCCGCCTGCAGCAACTCCGACACCGATCACCTCAACATCGGTCAGGCCATGATGGCCGAGGGCGCGGTGGCCTTCCTGGGAGCCACCAAGGTGGCTTACGGCTTCCATGGGTGGGATGACCCCTACGACGGCTCAACCGCCTCGGTCGATTACTTCTTCACCACCTGCGTGACCTCCACCAATTACACGATCGGGCAGGCTCTGCAGTGGACGCTGACCCACATGTACAGCCACGACCTGTGGTGGTATACCTACTACGAGACGTTCGAGTGGGGCGCCTTGTGGGGCAACCCCAACCTCAGCATGGGGCCGCCGCCCTTCATGCGCATCGTCATGCTCGACAACGTGCCGCAGTTCATCCCCCCGCGCCAGGAGCTCCCGCTCAACGTCCGCGTCTTCACTGGTACCGAGGAGTACACGCCGGGCTCAGCGCTGCTGCACTACCGCTACGATGGCGGCGAGTGGCTCACGGTTCCGCTGACCCACGTCAGCGGCGAGTACTACCAGACCACGCTGCCCGCCCCGGGTTGCAGCGACGCGCCCCAGTTCTACTTCAGCGCCGAGGGCTCAATCAGCGGCCTGGTTACCTGTCCGAACGGCGCCCCAGAGAACTACTTCTCGGCCACCGTCGCGACTGTCAGCACCCTGCTGGCCGACAGCTTCGACACCGATCAGGGCTGGGCCGTCCACAATGATCTTTCGCTCACCAGTGGCGCCTGGGAGCGCGGCATCCCCATCGGCGGCGGCCTGCGCGGCGACCCAACCACCGACTATGACGGCTCCGGCTGGTGCTATCTGACCGGAAACGCACCTGGAAACAGCGATGTCGACTGGGGCCCGACCACCCTGGTTTCGCCCACCCTCAACCTCCTCGGCCGCGAGAACCCGCTGCTGACTTTTGCCTACTGGTGGTACAACGACGACCAGGATGGCGACCCGCTGACGGTCGAGTTGACCGACGACGGCGGGGCTTCCTGGGTGCTGGTCGACGTGATTGCCAACATCCCGCCCGGCTGGAATCAGCGCTCGCTGTACGTTACGGACTACGTCACGCCGACGAATGACGTCCGAATCCGTTTTAGTGCCATGGATTATCCCAACAACTCCGTCACCGAAGGGGCCATCGACGCCATCGAGATAATCGATATCACCTGTACGCCATACGTGCCGGGCGATCTGAACTGCGACGAGGCGGTCAACTCCTACGACATCGACCCCTTCGTCCTGGCGCTTAGCCACCCGGACGCGTACCTGCTCGCGTATCCGGACTGCAATCTGCTCCTGGCCGACTGCAACGGCGACGGGTTGGTGAACGCCTTCGACATCGACGCCTTCGTGACGCTCCTGACCGGCCAGGGCGAGTGACGCCGTAGCACGAGGAATCAATCGGCGTCCCTCGTTGGCGCCGCTCACGGTATGCGGGACCTGCACCGGGCGCGCCGGCCGGCGCGCCCGGCCTTGCAGGCCGGCATCTCTGATAAGCCGCTGCCCACCGGCAGCCGACCTGCGCGCCTACGGCTCGGCCGCCTGCAGCGAAAACGACATCGGCGACGGCATGAGTTCCGCCGCCCTCTGCTCCGGCCGCCAGACCCATACTTCCGGCGTCTGTATCTCGAAGAACGGCTCCGTCGCGCGAAGCCTGGTTTGACGCAGTACTTGCCCGTCCCAGGTGGTCTGCGTGTCGCCGCGCGCCGGCAGAAACTTACCCACGGACAGCTCGGGGTAATGGTAGCGCATCGCCTCGTCCAGGTCCCACGTGTGCGCGAACACCACCACGCCCTTGTGCAGATGCGGACCGGCCAGCAACACGACTGCATCTGGATCAGCATCGGCTAACTGCTCGACCGGCGCCTCCGCCAACGTCCGGCTGACCAGCTCCCACGTCTCCTTCCAGTCTTGCAGCCGCGCGAGGGTCGCGCCGGCCAACAAGCCAATGGCCACCAAAGCCACGCCGGTGCCGGCGAGCCGCGCACGCCGCGCTTGGCGCGGCAGCAATCCCAGCATGACGGCCGCCGCCACGGCGAACCACAGGCTCACGCCCATAGTCATCCGCGCGGGGTGGCCCAGGCCAATGATCCGGTATCCGACGATTGCCGCCAAAGCACAGGAGCCGGCAATGCCCACACCACAGGTCGCCAGCAGCGCCAGACCACGCCGAGCCGTCGCTGGCCACCGCCGTAGCAGGACTACCAGCCAGCACACCGCCGCCGCCACAAGAATCAACTCAAGCGCCGGCGATACCTCCGGCGCGCTCCGCCGGATTAGCCAGAGCAGCCCGCGCCCGTTGGCGACTGTCAGCGTTAACCACTCGCTGTCAAAGGACTTGGAGGGCGCCGTACTGCTGAACAGGGGTGCGGTGCGGTTCCAGGCGACTGCCAACGCCTGCACAATGAGCAGGCTGGCGGCAACAGGCGCCAGGCCCCGCCAGCCGATTCGCTTGTGTACGCCGCAGGCTAGGCCGATCAGCAGCAGCGTGACAAACTGCCCATAGAAGGCTTCATATGTCAGGCAGCTCGCCAGAAACAGCGCCGCCGGAAGCAACCAGACCGTTCGGCCGGCGCGCCAGCCAACGAAGAGCGTCCGCCCAGCCAATGCGAGGAACATCAACGATACGAGTGCGGGGGCCAGCGTCGGCCACGCCGTGGTGCCGAGCATCCAGGGGAATGCCAGCCACAGCGAGGCGGCCAGTTCGGCGGCCCAGGGGCGGCCGGCGTCGGCCAGGCGCAGCAGTGCCCGGAATAAGCTCCGCAGCGCGAAAGCGGTCAGCAGCGCCAGGACGCTCATCGCAGCGTGCCAGGCGGGCGCAGACTCGTTGCAGAGCGAGGAGATCAGGTATGTGGTCAGGCCCAGAACAGGGCGGTTGGCGTAGAGTTCCATGAACCAGGCCAGCCGTCCCCAGGAGAAGGTTGCCGTCTGTTGGGCGGGCACCAGCAGGACCCACCAGTCGTCGTCGCCGAAGCCCAGTGTCAGGGGGCGCGTGGCGTAGACCACCAACCACACCACGATCAGCAGCAGCCCACCCGGCCAGCGCCAGCCGCGCCGTGCCGCAGTGACCGCCAACATAGTCAGACTCCCTTGCGCGCCAGGGCGACGAAGGATGTGCCGATTATCGGACGCGACCACAGGCAGCGCTCGGCGTGCATCAGACCGCGCAGCACGCCGTCCACCAGACGCGACGGCGGCTGAAACCCGACCTCGATCGCGCGCTCGCGCGGCAGAAAACGCAGGATCAGTTTGCGCGCCAACAACACCGGGATCATGCTCAGTCCCCAGAAGCTGTGGCGCTCCAGCGTCAACCCGGCGGCGGCCAACTCCTGCCGCAGCACGCCGACGCGATAGCGCTTCACGTGTCCATCCGCCTCATCGTAGCGACTGAACAGCATCGGCAGCGCGGGCACGGTGATGAGCAGTCGCCCGCCCGGCCGGAGGTGATACGCGATCGATTCGAGGAAACGCTCGGGCTCGCCGATGTGCTCGAGCGTATCCAGCAGGAAGATGGTCGCGAAGTGGTCGCGCCATTCCGGCCGCCGCTGGTGAATATCGTACAGATACAGCTTGCCGCGCCCGCGCTCGGCCTGCCGCAGCGCCTCCGGGTTGACGTCGCAGCCGTCCACAGTGCAACCATAGTGATCCTCGATCTGTCCGCGCGCCACGGCATTGCCGCAACCGACCTCGAGAACCGGCTCCGCGAAACTGTCGGGCCCCAGTACCTGCTGCATCACCGCGAAGCGCCACTGGAAGAAGAAGTGTATCGCACTGGCGAACTGATACCACTCGTTCGCCATCGCGTACGCCACCGGCGGCGACAGCTCGATGATCTCGGAGCCGTTGCTCGAAATCACGCGCTCACGTGGCGCCGCCTCAGCGGCTGTTTTACTGCCGCGTTCCTCAATCACGCCCGGCACTATAGCTCTCCCTCGCAACTGGCCACAGTCTCCAGGTCGGACATCGGGCTCGCGCCGTCCGCTGTCGGCGCGAATTGGCTCACTGCCACTACGTCCGGCTGCCGGCCTGATCGAAACGCCGGCGCCGGGGTCTCGCCTGGCAGCCGCCGCTCCTTGATGACGTACAGCGGCCGGCCCTTCACCTCATCGAAGATGCGCGCCACGTACTCGCCCAGCACCCCCAGGGTGAATAGCTGCACGCCGCCCATGAAGAGAATCAGCACCGCCGTGGAGGTCCAGCCGACCAGCGGTATCCCCACCAGCAGCTTGCCGGCTATCAGCGCGCACATCCCCAGGAAGGCCGCAAACGACACCGCGAATCCCAGCTTCATTGCCAGCCGCAGCGGCACGAACGAGAAGGACACCAACCCGTCATAGGCCAGCCGGAACAGCTTGGCGAGGTTGTACTTGGGCTCGCCGCCAATGCGCGCGTCGCGGTCATACTCGTAGGCCGTCTGGCGAAAACCAACCCAGGTCCGCAAACCGCGGATGAAGTGATTGTGCTCCGGCATGCGCCGCAGGTTATCAACCACGACCCGGTCCATCAGGCAGAAGTCGCCGCAGTCCAGCGGTATTTTCAGGTAGGACACGGCCCGCAGCATGCGGTAGAAGCTCGCGTAGGCCCAGCGCTTCAGGAAGTTCTCCTTGCGTGTCTTGCGCACGCAATACACGACTTCAAAACCCTCCCGCCATTTCCTCAGCAACTCGGGCATCAACTCGGGCGGATCCTGCAAATCGCCGTCCATAACGACGTATACGTCGGCCTGCAGCTCGCGCAAGCCGGCCAGCACGGCCGTTTGGTGGCCGAAGTTTCGGCTGAAGCTCAGGTAGGTGAAGCGGCGATCACGCGCATGGATGGCGCGCAGCTTCTGCAGTGTTCCATCGCGGCTGCCGTCGTCCACCAGGCACACCACCGCCGGCACGTCCAGTTTGTCCAGGACTGCCCGGACGCGCTCGTACAAGACGTCCACTATGGACTCTTCCTCGAACACAGGGATCACGATGCCAAGCGTGGCCATGCCTCACCTCGTCGTCATCTTCGGGCGCGCCCATGACGGCGGCACGATCCCGGCTGGCGCGCCGCCGCCGCACGCCGGTCCAATTGGTGCCGGAGCCCGTGACGCCGGCGAAGCGCACAGTCAGCCCGACAACCCCAACCCCCCTCCAATCGGTAACCTGCGGTGAAGGCTTGTGGCCAGGTGTGTCGGCGCGGCTGGATAGCTCGCCACACGGCACCAGATAACATGCGCCCACACAAAGACTTACATGTACCAGCCGTCGCCGGCCGACCACCGGCAAAACCGGCCGTGTTTGGACGTAGGCCCCGCTGCCACCCACACCCAACCACAAACCAGGCGTCCGGCTGCGCTGCCGCGTTGAATGTGGCCAAGTCTGTGTTTCTCCCGCCCGACGCCCCCGCAACCACCACCCCGACCGTCCAGCCGTAACCCGCGCTTACCCGGCGCGGCCTGCCCTAATAGTCACCGTCACACCGCAGTTGGCGCAAGGGCCGACCGGCGCTCAGCTCCGCCGGAACCTCCCAGAATCGTACCTCGTCGCGGCGCAAATCGAGCGTCGCCACGCTCGGCACGGCCACGCGAAAGAGGGCCCCGGGGCTCACCGCGCGCAGCCGGCCAAACCGCTCATCGAACAGCTTGTGCGTGTGGCCGAACAGCAGGTAGTCCACCGCGGTCAGCTCCTCGAGTTCCCTCACCCGCCCCCCATCGGCCAGCCGCGCAAACCGCTCAAAGCCCTGCTCATGGCCATGGTAGACGGCGATGGTCTTGCCGGCCAATTCCAGCCGCAGCGGCACCTCCGCCGGCACTTCCAGACCCAGTGACTGCACGTGCCGCCGCAGCAGCGGCCCCGCATCATCCGAGTTCCCCCACACGAACCAGGCCCGCAAGCCGGCCAACTCGTTGAACACGCCCGCCCCGCCCACGTCGCCGCAGTGCACGAACGCCTGCGCCCCCGCCTGCTGCAAGACCTTGATGGCCCGCCGCGCTGCGTCCTGGCGTCCGTGCGTGTCCGACAGCAAGCCGAGTATCACAACTCCGCACCTCGTTAGCGAGCGCGGCTAGCCCCCAGCGCCGCCGACCCTGCTCGCGCCGCGCACCCTAAGCCCGCAGACTGCCCAGGAATGAGGCCAGGTCCCGATGGGGCTTCATGCGCTCCAACAGTGTCAGCATCTGCTTGTCCGGCGGCAGATCGTGCAAATGACGCCGCAGCATGTATACCTTCTTGAGCGCGTCCTCGCTCAACAGCTTCTCTTCCTTGCGCGTCCCGGACTGCTGCAAGTCCATCGCCGGCCAGATCCGCAGGTTCGCCAGCTCCCGGCTCAGGGCCAACTCCATGTTCCCGGTGCCCTTGAACTCCTGGAAAATGAAGTCGTCGGCCCGGCTGCCGGTCTGCACCAGCGCCGTCCCAATGATAGTCAGCGATCCGCCGCCTTCAATGTTGCGCGCCGAACCGAAGATCTGCTTGGGCTCCTGCAGCGCGCGAATGTCCAGCCCGCCGGTCATGGTCCGCCCGCTAGTGCCGACAAACGCGTTGAACGCCCGTGCCAGCCGCGTGATCGAGTCCAGCAGAATCACCACGTGCTGGCCGTGCTCGACCATCCGCCGGGCGCGCTCCGTCACCAGCCGCGCCACGCGCACATGCGACTTGATGTCCTGGTCATTGCTCGAGGCAATGACCACGCCGTGCACGTTCCGCCGCATGTCCGTGACTTCTTCCGGCCGCTCGTCGATCAGCAGCACGATCATGTAGATCTCGGGATGGTTCACGGCCAACCCATGCGCCATCTGCTGCAGCAGCACCGTCTTCCCCGTGCGCGGCGGCGATACGATCAGCCCGCGCTGTCCGCGCCCGATCGGCGTGAACAGCTCCACTATGCGCATCGTCAAGGGACCGTCCGTGACATCAAAGTGCAAGCGCGAATCGGGATCTATCGCCACGGTGTCCTGCAGCGGCACGGGTGACTGCCACTGCTCAGCCGGACAACCCTCGATCGTCTCGATGCGCGCCAGCTTGAAGCGCCGATTCCCCTTCTGCGCCGGCTGGATCGGCCCCGCCAGCAGCTCACCCCCGCGCAGGCTGAATCGCTTGACCGCGTCATTCGAAACGTACGGATCGTCCACGTGTGCGGACAGGTTGCGCTTCGGGTTCCGTAAGAACCCGGCACCCTGGCCATCCGTTTCCAGAACGCCTTCGACCCGTTGCGCCTGTTCCGCCATTACGACTCCTAACGCGCTGTTACGCGCGACCAACCCCCGCACCTTCCGTTAAGCTGCATTGCTCGAAGTGGCACCCGGGCCGGTTGCGCGGCAAGTGCCCTACGGGCGTCCGACCGGCCGGAGCGCGGCGCCCAACCAGCCGAGCGACAGTGACTTCCGTGCTCCACGCCCGTGAAGCCGCGCGCCGTTGCCTCCACCACCGGCGGCGGCCTTCACCCACATTGCGGCGCAAGTCTACCAGATCACCCGACCTGCGTACACCCTCTACGCCGCGCCGCTCGGCTCCGGCCCCGCCACCACATTCACCAGCGTGCCGACGCCTTCGATCTCCACCTCAATTCGGTCTCCCGCCCGCAGGTACACCGGCGGCTGCCGAACGAACCCCACCCCGTCGGGTGTCCCGGTCAGGATAACCGTGTCCGGCAGCAGCGTGAACTGCCGCGACAGGTAGCTGACCAGCGCCGCGCCGGAGTGAATCATCTCCGCCGTATTCGCATCCTGCATGATCCGCCCGTTCAACCTGCTGCGTATCCGCAGCCGATCCGGATCCACCTCATCAGCCGGCACTAGGTACGGTCCCAGCGGGCAAAACGTGTCGAACCCCTTGGACCGCACCCACTGCTTATCCTGCCGCTGGCAATCCCGCGCCGTGACATCATTCGCGCAGGTATAGCCCGCCACGTAGTGCAGCGCCTCCGCCGGCGCCACGTTGCGCGCCGCCCGCCCGATCACGATCGCCAGCTCCGCCTCATAATCGACTTCATCCGGCGCCACGGCCGGCAACACGATCGCCGCCCCATGCGCGCTCAAGGCCGTCGTCGGCTTCTGGAATATCAGCGGCGCCTCCGGAAGCCGCGCCCCCGTCTCCGCCACGTGTCCGCGGTAATTCCGCCCGATCCCAAAGATGTTCGGCGGATCCACCGGCGGCAGGTACCTCCGAATCACCACCGCCTCGTCCGCAAACGTCCGTACACCCGCCGCCTCCGACAGCATCGGCCGGACCCGGTCCGCGCCGCTCGGCGCCCCCAACTGCACCCGCCCCCGCTCATCCACGAACCGAACCAGCCTCATGCCCTCTCCGCCCGGCTACCGCCGGCCTGCCGCACCCCCGCACGCGCCCGATTCCCGCACATCAGTAGTAGATCGTCACGATTAAGTGCTGATCGTTCGTGCTCTTACCCTCCACCGCTCCTATGCAGCTCGTCGCGAACTTGATCTCAATGTCCTCGTTCGCGTCCACCCACTGGTTGATCGCCTGGTTCATGGCCGCCATCGACGAATCCGTCAGCTTGCAGTGGAACGTCCGACAGCGCGTGGCATTCGGCGAATTACGCATCAGCGGCCGCTGCAGCTCGCTGCTCAGCGCCGGCGTGCCGTAGGTCGTCCGCTCCGCCACCCCGCCGCCGAACGCCTGTATATGCGTCCCTGTCCCCGACGACTCGTCCTCTTCTTCCTCAATGGCCAGCGCGATCGGCTCGTCATCGTCAACCGCGGGCGTGTCGGGCGCAAACACCGCCGCCGGGTTCACCGCCGCGATTCTGCGCTTCTCCTGCAGGCAATGCGGGCACAGCAGCCGCCCAGCCAGAAAATCCGCAGCGCCCTTCTTCAGCATCTCCGGGTAGATGCTCGCCCCACACACCTCGCACTGCTTGACATTCTCCTCAGACCTGGCCACCGTTTCACCTCCTGCCAGCACTCACAGCCGCCGCGCTGCGACCCGGCGCCATCATACGTGGCCGCGCACACGCGCCAAGCACCGGACCGGCCCGTGCCGCCCCTAACGGACAATCGCCGCGCCGATATCTACTTGAGCTCATACGTGAACTCGTGGTCCTGCACGTCGATCACCAGCCGATCGTACTTAGCCTCGCTGCCCATGATCTCCAGCACGCGGCGCGCAATCTCCGGCAGCACGGTCTCATTGATGATCAGGGTGATCAGTCGCGCCCCGATCGTCACCTGCTGACAGCGCCGGCTCACCTCGTCGCCCACCGCCAACGTCAACTCCAGGCTCAACTTGTAGGTCTCCAGCAGCCGCCGCCGAATCTGCTTCATCTTCAAATCAACAATCCGCCGCAGCACATCCGGACTCAGCGGGTAATACGGTATCACCGTCGTGCGCCCGACGAACGCCGGCGTGAAACGCTGCTCCAGAATCGGCTGCATGCCCTTGCGCAGCTCGTCCAGCGTGGGTTGCTCGCCGTCGGCGCACATGTCCATGACCATCCCGCTCCCCTCGTTCGAGGTCATCATGATCACCGTGTTCTTGAAGTCGGCCGTGCGGCCCTCGCTGTCGGTCAGGCAACCCTTGTCGAAAACCTGCATGAACAGCAGGTTCACGTCCATGTGGGCCTTCTCCATCTCGTCCAGCAGCACCACGCTGTAGGGCCGCTGGCGAACCGCCTCCGTCAGCACGCCGCCTTCACCATAACCCACCAGGCCCGGCGCCGAGCCGATCAGCCGGCTGACGTTCATCGACGCCGAATACTCCGTCATGTTAATGGCGGTCATGAAACGCTCGCCGCCGAAGATCAAATCGGCCACCGCCAGGGCCGTCTCAGTCTTCCCAGTCCCCGACGGCCCGACCAGCAGAAAAACCGCCAGCGGCAAACGCGGGTCCTGCATCTTGCTGGCCGCGATGCGCAGCCGCTTCCCGATCTCCGCCATGGCGTGATCCTGACCGATCACCCGCTGCCCGATCCGCTCCTCGAAGTGCAGAATCGCGTCCGCCTGATCCTTGACCATGTTGCCGGCCGGAATGCCGGTCCAGTCGCTCAGAATCGTCGCCACCACGTCCGAATCCACCTGCAGCGGCACCATCGGCGTACGCTTGTCCACGTACTCCTCGAGCCGCTTCGTCGCCGCGTCCAACTCCGCCCGGACTTCAGCGGGCGGCCGCGCCGGCATGGTCGCCGCCGGGCCGGCGGCGCCTTCCTTCGTAACGGGAGCCTCCGGCGTCACCACGCCGCCGGGCGCCGCCGGCGGCTCAGTATTGTCACGCGTAACCTCCAACTCGGCCCGCAGCCGGATAACCTCGCCGGCCAGCTCCTTCTCACGCGTCCAAGTAGCGTCAAGTTCAGCAAGTTCCGCCTGACGCTCGTCACGCTCACGCTTGAGGCCGGCCAGTTGATCCGGATCATGGGCACTACCCGCCTCCGCGTCGCGCTCGATGGCCTTGATCGCCACGTCAAGCTGGATAATCCTCCGCCGCACATCCTCCAGCGCCCCGGGCGTCGAACTCATCGCCACCGCCACCCGCGCGCAAGCGGTATCGAGCAGCGACACGGCCTTGCGCGGCAACTGCTGCTCGGATAGGTACTGGTTGGACATGGCCACCGCCGCCTGCACGGCGTCATCCAGGATGCGCACACCGTGGTGCCGCTCGAACTTGTCCTTCGTGCCCCGCAGCATGTCCACGCAGACAGGTACGGACGGCTCCTCGAGTCGCACCACGCCGAACCGCTGGGCAAAGGGCGGATCCTTCTCGATGTAGCGCTTGTGCTCCGCATAGGTGGTGGCCGCGATGGTGCGCAACTCGCCGCGCGCTAGGGCCGGCTTGAGCAGGTTGGCGGCGTCCGTGCCGGAACCCCCGCCGATCAGCGTATGCGCCTCGTCGATGAAAAGAATGATGGGCTTGCCGGCTGCGTTGCTGGCGTTGACCTCCTTGATCACCTGCTTGAGCCGCCGTTCGAATTCGCCCTTTACCGACGCCCCGGCGCTCAGCAGGCCGACGTCGAGCGTCAGCAGCTTCACGCCCTGCAACACCGGCGGCACATCCCCGGCCGCGATGCGCACCGCCAACCCCTCCGCAATCGCGGTCTTGCCAGTGCCCGGCTCGCCCAGAATCAACGGGTTGTTCTGGAACCGGCGCATCAGGATGTCCACGCACTGGCGAATCTCGCGCTCGCGTCCTATAACCGGATCAATGCGCCCGGCCTCGGCCTTCGCCGTCAGGTCGTAAGTGAACTGCGCCAGCGCCTCGTCCCCCGCGCCCGCCGCCGCCGGCGCCTCCGGTCGCCCAACTTCCTCGTACTCGCTCGACGATCTGGTAATCTCGGCGAAGTCCTGCTTGATCGCGTTGACGTTGATCTTGTTCAGCTCGTCGGTGTAATCCGTGAAGTAGGCCCGCGAGGGCGTGCGCAGCAGGGCCATCACCAGCGCGCCGGACCGGATGTGCGGCAACGACAGCTCCAGCGACGCAATCTGCCACGCATCCGACAGCCAGTCCGCCAGGAACGGCGAGAACTGCGGCCGCCCGCTGTTACCCACCTTCAGCTCGTCCAGGTAGCGATTGAGCGCCGGCCGCAGCTTCGAGATATCGACCTTGAAGTAGTCGCAGATGCAGCGCAGGTCCGACGTGCCGATGTCCAGCAGCGGCGCCAGCATATGCTCCACGGTAATCTCGTAGTGCGTCCGGCTCATGCACACGCCGGCCGCCGCTTCGAGGGCACGCGTGCAGGTATTGTTGAGCTGCCGACGCAATGTCTTCATATCGACATGTGCCATGACCTTTGACCTCCAGGGCCGCAATACGCACGAGTTGGCCGCCCGGTTCACACGGCGGCCGAGTACCAATTTGCTCTCAATTCCCGGCGGAAACCTCCGCGGGCGCACCAAAGACCACCGGCTGGTCGGGCACCGGCTGCGACTTCAACCAGGACGTCCATGCCAGCCGGCCCAGCAGCCCCTGCCCGCCCAAAGGCGTATCGGGCACCTGCGCGCCGTCCAACGTGACCTCAACATCGAATTCCAACGGATCGCCGCAGTAGAACCGGGCCAGCTCACGCAGCTCCGTGGCCGCCCCCTGCCCGGGCAGGAAGCGGCAATACTCGTCGAATCCGACCGGCCCGAGGCGCACACGAAACTTGCCGCTGGCGTCATAGACACGCTCGCCTAGCAGAAAGTCCTGCCCCAGCGCGACGTTGCGTTCCCCCAGCCGATTCTGCTCGGACGGCTCGATCGGCAGCCAGCGACCCACGCACGGCTGCACGTCGGCCGGAATCCCCTCGAAAAAGTCGCGCACCAGGCCCGCCAGCCCCGCCGCCGAACGCGGCCGCTGGGCCAGCAATCCGGCGTAGCGAAACATCCGCACCGTCGGCAGATTCAGGTGCTCGGCCGTATCCGCCGTGCCTAGCCCCAGCAGCGCCCGCACCACCAGCGAGATCGGATCACCGCCGCCCGCCGCAAACGTGACGTGATACCGGTACTTCTTCCAGACGCGATACAGCAGCGCCAGCAGGCGGTGGTGGAACAGGTCCAGAAAATCCCGCACCCGCCGATCCGCCTCGCTCTCGCCCAGCAGCCCCTCGGTGAAGTGGCTCGGCAGCGGTGAGGCGCTCCCGTACAGCCCCAGGAATGTCGTCGTCAGTTGCAGCCGCCCCGGGCCGCTGTCCAGCCAGTCCGCACCGCTGATGTCGGCGGCCGGAAACGCTAGGCTCAACTCCGGCCGCAGTCGCACCGCTTCCCGCCGCACATCCTGATGACCCAGCGGCGCCGCGCTCGGCACGTGCCGCTCAATCAGGTGCAGCGCCTGGAAAAAACCCAGCGCGTGCGGCGCTTCCCGGATCCACAGCGCTAGAGGATGTTCTGCCGTCCAAGGCGTGCCGGCCACTCGTAGACCTCACCGTAGCGCGTTCCGCGCACCTGCAACTGCGTGAACGAGTTCAGCGACGTGTACAGCGCGAAAAACTCGTTCAACACCGTTGCGAACAGGTACATGTCACCCTCACCGGCGAAATTATCCTCCTTCATCTCCATCTCAATGCTGATGCCCCGCAGCGGCGCCCCACGAACCAGCCGCTGCGCCGGCCGCGTCGCCAGCGAAACCAGCCCTTCCAGCCGCAGGATGTTCTCCTGCGCCGCCCGCCGATCGTACATGGCCTGGTAGTTGTACAGCTCCAGAATGCCGCGCAACGCCTCAACTGATTGCAGCGACAGGTAATTCAGCGACAGGTGCGATATCAGCCGCCAGTGCAGACCCTTCCCCAGCGGCGGCCGCAACGCCCGACTCGGCGGCGTGATGTTCCGGAACCGCGCAAACTCCGGCGAACTGGCCGTCGGCACGGAAACGTCACCCAGCCGCAGCCGCGCCGCCAGGTTGCGGTTCGACACGGTCAGGTCGATCGACATGCGCTCTGTCGGCGGCGTGACATACCGCTCGTCCGCCGCGACGAAGGATATGTAAGTGTCCGTACCCTCACCCACAACGGCGTCGTGCAGCCGCGTCTGGAAGTAGATGCCGCCCGCCTTTTGTCCCACCCCGTGCTGGAAAGCGTGCAGCGGCGGATACTCGCGCCGCTCCGCCTGCCCCTGAACCAGCCCGACCACCCGATCCACCGAGTAAATCTCGTAGTGCTCCGGCTTGGCGCCGACCGTTGTCGGCCGCACGCGGTAGTGCGAACGGCGATGATCAACGCGCAGGCCGTCCGCCGAGTGCTCAAAAAGGTTGATGATCGGCGTGCAGTGCAGCCGCAACCCCTCCCGGTCCACCCGCAGCGTCTCCTCCGGACGCCGCGCGAAGGGTACCCGAATCTCGAACCGGTCGGTCGCCCCACTGCCCGCGAGCCGCTCCAGCCCGCCTATCTCAAAGAAATGGAACTTGCGCGCGCAGGTGAAGTACTCCTGCAACAGCCGGTACCCCGGGAACGAGCGGGCCGGATAGGGCAGGATGGCCTCGTCTTCCCCGAACCCGCCCGGCCGAATGTTCCCCGCCGGCATATGCGTACTGTGCCCGCTGCGCGGATCATGCAACTCAACCTGCCGCGCGTAGCGCATCAGCCACAGGTACAGGTTGCTGGCACGCACGGTCTCATCGGCCAGGAACAGCCGCAGCCGCCTCAACCCCATGCGCTCCAGCGGCACCTTGCCCGCCGCCCGCAGCACGATGCGCAGCCGCGCATCCGCCGCCATCGGCAATTCCAGCTCCGCGTACTCCAGTTCCAGCGGCGCCAGCTCAACGTCGTAGCAGGTCCGGAAGCGGCAGGCCGTACCGTCAACCGGAACCGACTCAACCTCCGTCCCACGCGGCACCCTCGTCACCCCGCTGAGCTGGTCCGCGATCGGCTGGAACTGCAGAATCGCCGTAGACGGCACCGGCCGCAGGTAATGCGGCCACATCAGCGACATCATCGCCTCGAACAGCTCCGGCAGCTCGTCATCCAGCTTCTGCCGAATCCGCCCGGTAAGAAACGCCACGCCTTCCAACAAACGCTCGACGTCCGGGTCGGACTCCGCCGACTCGAGCATGTGCGCGACGGTCGGGTGGGCGGCGGCAAACTCCCGCCCCATCTCACGCAGAAACGCCAGCTCTTCCTGGTAGTATGCGTTGAACATGCAGTCCTGTTGCGGCGATTGCCCGCGCGGCCCGACTCGGCCGACTAATCTAACACCAGCCGCCGAGCTTGGCCATGCACCGGCACAGGTAGATCCACCGGCGCTCCAGCTCACCGCACCATCATGCGCCCGTCCTCGTCGGCATAGGTCTCCAGGCTGATGCGGGTCCGTTGGTCGTCGCCCACGATCAGCCCGGAAATCACGAAGCGCAGCCCCAGACCACCTTCCGGGTCCGGCCGGTGGCGAACAGTTACACTGCTCAGCCGCGGTTCGTGCCGCTCGATCGTCGTGCGGATGGCGGCCTCCAGGCCATGCAGCGAGTCGGGCATCGTGCTTCGTACCGTACTCAGGTGCGGCAGGCCATAGCTCTGATCGATGTGGCAGTTGCCCTGGCAAGTGTTCAGCATGCGGCGCAGGTTCTCAATAATCGACGCCTGAATCTCCGAGTCGGACGGGCGCAACTCGCGCTGCCCCGGTGCACCAGGATCACGCAGCCGCTCAAGCAAAGTGCGCTGAATCGCCATAACGACCTGCCAGTCTCTTCCGACCCACCGACCGCGAAATCCGGCCCGCTGCACCAGTATGCAGCTTTCTCAACCGTTCGTAAAGCCCGATCTGTCGGGAGTTAACGCACCGCAACCAAGCCACCGCACGCCCCCGCCCATTCCATCTCAGGCCCCCCACGACTAGAATTATTTTTGCGTTTCTTCGGCCAGAAGGCGGCCTTCCGCGTCTGTATGGATAAGGGTCGTTCTCTGCCCAAGGAGTCGCCCGTGGTACCTGACGCCGCACCGCCAGCCCCACAGCCGGACCTGACACCTTCCCTGGTCGCCCGGCTGCGGGCGGGCGAGGACGAGGCGGGGCGTGCGCTCAACCAACTGTACCACGAGGCCATTGTGCGGTTCTGCCGCAGTTACCTGGGAACCATCGAGGAGGCCGAAGACGCCGCCCAGGAGGTCTTCTGCAACCTTCTTCGCACCCGCTTCGTACCGGACAACTTCCGCGCCTGGCTTTACCGGCTCGCACGCAACCAGTGTCTCAACGTCTTGCGCAAACGACGCAACATCCAAGCGCTGCCCGCCGAGGACGCTCTCGAAGCCGATCTTACCGGCGTCCTCAGCCGACTAACACGCAAGGAACGCGAGTCCCACGCCGTCCAGGTCGTGGCCAAGCTCCCCCAAGCCCAGCGCGAGGCCCTCTCGCTGCGCTACGGCGAAGGCCTCTCCCGCCAGGAAATCGCCTACGTGCTCGGACTGAACGAGTCGCTCGTCAAGTCACGCCTCTTTGAAGGGCTCAAACGCTTGCGCGACCACGGCTCGCTCGACGCACGCGCATGAACCGCCCGTCCACGCACCAGCCAACGCGGCGGATCAGAAGCTATCCCACCACCCCCCGCCGGACTGCGCGCCGGGCCGGGGTGGCGTGCGCGTCGGTCTTCTCGGCGAAAACCTCTGCCTAGAATATCTAGATACTGTATATCCGGGTTCGCGAATAGCTTCTACTGTGCCGCGAACACGAGGCGGGGCCGGTTGCTAACCCAGCATGGTCGCGCCCGTCCGAACCAGCTTCCGATAGGCCACAATCAAATCCTTGGTTATAGGACCCACGGCACCCCCGCCAATCGGGCGATGGTCAACCTCCACCAGCGGCACCACTTCTGCCGCCGTACCCGTCAAAAACCCTTCTTCCGCCGTGTACAGGTCCACCCGCTCCAGGTTCTTCTCGACCACTTCCAGCCCCGCCTCACGCGCCAGCCGGATGATGTGCGCACGCGTGATCCCCTCCAGAATCCCCGCCGACGTCGGCGGCGTCTGAAGCTGCCCATGCCGAACAATAAACACGTTATCGGCCGTCGCCTCCGCAATATGCCCCTGGTGGTTCAGCATGATCGCCTCGTCCACCTCCGCGTGCTGCGCCTCCAGCTTCGCCAGAATGTTGTTCAGGTAATTCAAAGACTTGATCCGCGGCGGCATGGCGTTCGGGTGGTTCCGCGTGATCGAGCTGACAATCGCCCGCATCCCCTGCTCGTAAACCTCCTGCCGATAAATCCCCAGCGGCGTGCCTACCACGAACACGTTCGGCCGCCCCGCGCGGGCCGGCGACATGCCCAGCAAACCAACGCCGCGCGTCGCCACCAGCCGGATGTACGCATCCCGGTCCGGCGCCAGCAGCCCGTTGGCTTCTAGCGTCGCCGACAGCGACTCCGCGACTTCGTCGGGCGTATACGGCAAGTTGAGCATGATCGCCCGCGCGGATTCAAAGAAGCGCTTCACGTGCGCCGGCACGTCGAAGATCCGCCCGTTGTAGCTCCGGATGCCCTCGAAAATCCCATCCCCATACAGCAGCCCGTGCTCGAAAATGCTGAGCTTCGCGCCCGGTGCGGGCAGCAACTCGCCATTGAGCCAGACCTTAAGGTTCGGATCGGGGTCGAACTGCTGCGGATTGACACTCGTGCTGGCCATCTTGTGACCCTTTCTCTCATCGCCCGGGAAACCGGCGGGCGGCGTTGTCGCGGCAGCCGCCACGGCTGCGTCGCATTCGTCTCCTCGGCCGCTATCCGCCGACGAGAATAGACTCGCCCCCAAGTGTCAGCAAGAGCCCACGGTGCTGACTTCTGCCCAGCCGGCAGCCTCTGCGAGATTCCCTTAGGCCCTCGCATATATGGCGTCCGCCCGAATGCCTGTGACGCAAACCACTTCATGCTGGCCCTCGCCGACACGCCCGGCTATGCTGATCCCTGCCCCGTGTGCGGCATTGCCCGGACCGCCGCCGACCGCGCTGGCCCGGCCAGAGCTTGGATACTGACCCCTCCTCGTCCTGTGGACGTCTGAGTCGTCGCCGGTGCTGATGCGCCGGCCCGGCACCCCCGGTCAACCGGCCAGTTCCCGGACACGGCCGTGCGGAGGCGCTTGTGCAGCCAGAGCCGAATCACGCGACTAATGACCAGCAGGCGCCGGAGAGTCCGTGCGCCGACCCGCTGCACCTGCCAGGTGTTCCAGTGGAGCAACTCCGCGTTTGGCTCGCCCAGCGCGGCCAACCGCCCTACCGCGCCGACCAGGTTGCCGACTGGATCTTCTCCAAAGGCGCCGCGTCGTTCGACGAGATGACGAATCTCGGCAAGGCACTGCGGGCCGACCTGGCGCGTCAGGCCGCCATCTACCGCTCCACCATCGCCCGGCATTCCCATTCCGAGGACGGCACCCACAAGCTGCTCCTGACCTACCCGGACGGAGCCGCGATTGAGACCGTCTGGATCCCCGACGCCGACCGCCAAACCGCCTGCCTCTCCTCACAGGTCGGTTGCCCGGTCGGCTGCCGCTTCTGCGCCAGCGGCCTGGGCGGCGTCCAGCGCAACCTCACTCCCGGCGAGATCGTCGAACAGGCCCTCCGCGTGCGCCAGTTGATCCGCTCGACACTCGCCGACAGCCAGGCACGCCTGACCAACATCGTCATGATGGGCATGGGCGAGCCGCTCGCCAATTACCACGCCGTCCTCGCAGCCCTGCGCATCATCACCGCACCCTCCGGCCTGGGCATCGGCGCCCGCAGAATCACCATCAGCACCGTCGGCCTGCCCGCCCAGATTCGCCGCTTGGCCGACGAGCACCTGCCGGTCAATTTGGCTCTCTCCCTGCATGCGCCCGATGACGAGCTTCGCCGACAACTCGTCCCCTGGGGCCGCATCACCATCGCCGAGCTTCTGGACGCCTGCGAGCACTACTTCCGCAGCACGGGCCGTGAAATCACGCTCGAATATGTACTGCTGGACGGGGTGAACAATGAGCCGGCGCATGCCCGCCGGCTGGCCCCTCTGGCCCGCCGCCTGCGCGCCAACGTCAATCTCCTGCGCTACAACTCGGTGCCGGGCTTGCCCTTCCGCCGGCCCAACGCCGACCAGACCTACGAGTTCCAGCGGCTATTGCGTGAGTTGGGCGTCAACGCCCACGTCCGCAGCTCGCGCGGCAGCGACATCGCCGCGGCCTGCGGCCAGTTGCGCCGGGCGGCTACTGAAGCGACCTAGCTTGCCGCCGTGCGGCCCGCGCCGCATCATGCTACTGTCACGAATCGGGAGTGCCCATGACCGCACCGTTCCGGATTCTGCTGCCCGAGGAGCTTGACCCCGCGGCCGAACAGCGCCTCGTAGCGGCGGCCGAGGTTATTCGCCCACCGGCAACCGACCAGCCCACGTTGTGCCGGTGCATTGCCGACTGCGACGCCCTCGTATCCCGGACGAACCTGCGCGTCACACGCACGCTCCTGGCCGCCGGCCGGCGCCTCCGCGTCGTCGGAGTGGCCGGAGTGGGCCTCGACAATGTTGACGTGACCGCGGCCGACGAACTCGGCATCACTGTCGTGAACACGCCCGGGGCGGCCTCCGACGCCGTCGCCGAATTCGCCGTCGCCCTCATGCTCCAACTGCTTCGCCCCATCCCGCGCTTGCACGCCGCCTACCAGGCCGGAAACTCCCGCGCGGCCCGCGAGACCCCGCACGGCCGCGAGCTGTGTGAGCTTACTATCGGCATCGTCGGCATGGGCCGCATCGGCACACGCGTCGGCCGCATCCTCAGCGCCGGCTGCGGCGCCCGCATCCTCTACAACGACATTATCGACGTCGGCCCGTTCGGCTTCCCCGCCGAGCGCGCAGACAAACTTGCCATCTGGTCGCAAAGCGACATCGTCACGCTGCACGTGCCACTGACGCCCGAAACTCACGGGTTGGTCAACGCCGAGACATTGGCCCGTTTCCGCCCGGGCGCACTGCTCATCAACACCGCCCGCGGCGCGATCGTCGACACTGACGCCCTGGTCGCAGCCTTGCGCTCCGGCCAACTGGCCGGCGCGGCACTCGACGTAACCAATCCGGAACCGCTCCCGCCCCAGCACCCCCTATTCGCCTGCGACAACTGCATCATCACCCCGCACGCCGCCAGCCGTACCTTCGGCGGCCTCCGGCGTATGTTCGACATCGTGGACGAAGTCCTCGCCCATCTGGCGCACACGGCCGGGAATCAGCGCTGACGACCCGTCACGGCAGCACCGGACCGCTGCTCGCAACTGCGGCGATGTGGCCCGCCGTCGTCCTTCGCACCACACCGCCCCAGTCCCTGCCCCCCCCCCCAAGCCCCCGCCGAGGTATCATGCCGCCATATGCCGCAATTGTCGAACGACTTGACTGGGTACGCGGCCGGCGTGGCTACCTCCGCGCTCTGGACCGTCACGTCCGTCATCTTCACCGGCGCCACCCGACGCCTGGGACCCACCGTCGTTAACGCGACGCGCATTCTCTCGGCGGTCACCCTGCTCGCCATCACATTCCACCTGCGAACCGGCGACTGGGTCCCGGACATCCGGCCCTGGCAGGTGCTGCTCCTGGCTGCCTCCGGCGTAATCGGCCTGGCCATTGGCGACCAAGCGCTGTTCACGGCCTTCGTGGACATCGGCCCGCGGCTCACGATGTTGCTCATGACCACCTCCCCGCTGCTGGCGGCGCTCTTCGGGTGGCTGGCGCTCGGCGAGACGCTGGAGCCCGCCGCCTGGCTCGGCATCCTGCTGACCGTCGGCGGCGTCGCCTGGGTCGTAGCCGAACGACCGGCAGCCGGAACAGGCTGCGCGCGGCCGCATCGGCTGCGCGGCGTGATTCTGGGGGTGCTGGCGGCGGCCGCACAGGCCGGCGGACTACTCCTGAGCAAACAGGGCATGGGCCACGGTTGGCTGCCGCGCGAGGAACACCTCGACCCCCAGGCCGCCACCCTCGTCCGCGTCTTCTTCGCCGCACTAATCATGCTGCCGATCGTTGCGGCCCGGGCCCGGTTCGAGCAACCGCGGCAGGCGGTCGGCGGCTATCCAGTGCGGCCGGCTTCCGCGCGCGTCGGGGTGCTCCTGTCGTTGGCCGGTGGGGCGCTTGGTCTGTACCTGGGTGTCTGGCTGTCGCTCGTCGCCGGCGACCGCGTACCCCTGGGCATCGCCCAGACACTGTGCTCGCTGTCGCCCGTATTCATCCTGCCGGTGGCACGCGTGGCCTACGGCGAGCGAATCACCTGGCGCGCCGTCGTGGGCGCGCTGGCGGCCGTCGCCGGCGTGGCACTGCTGTTCCTGCCGTTGCGCTGACAACGACCGGCACGCCGCAACACTCGGGGTGCTCACCTCATAGCCCAAACGCGTGTTCAGAGAAACCTCAGATCTTGCCGATACAGTTCTCTGCGCCACCGTTACTCGGCCGGCCCCGCCTCCGCCGGCGCGTGCCAGGCGCCACGGTTCACGAGGTCATCGGAACGTGGCAACGGGGCCGGCGGTGCCAAGTTGCGCTGCAAGGACGCCACGCATGGTCCCGCAGTCCGCCCACGACTCCCGCTCATTTCGGCTGGTAAGCCTCCTCGCCATTCTGTGCGTGCTGCACGCCTTCGACTACGCCTTCACTCTTGCGCAGATCGAGCGCGGCAATTTCCTCGAAATGAACACCGTCGCCGCCGCCTTGCTTGATGCACCCGCCGCGCTGGCGGCCTTCAAGGCGAGCTGCTTCGGCACGGGCGTCCTGATCCTGTACCGCATGCGGCGGCACTGGCAGGCCGAGTGCGGCGCCTGGTTCCTGCTGGTCGTCTCCATCGGCCTGATGGCATGGTGGCTGGCCTACCTGCACTGCGTCGAGATCTGCCTGGCCGACCCCGTGGCCGGCTGCCTCCCGCCGGTCCGCTACTGACGCCGCACCCTCGCAAATGCCACGCACTTACGGGGGCTGACAAAATCCTACAAGCTGCGCCACCCGCCGGCAGTTCGCTGCAATCTGCCACATTCTGGCATGTACTGGCGGAATTGCGCAACACCGCCGGCCTGCCCCTGCCCCACGCCGCCGCTCCGCCCCGGACCGCTTTGTCTTGCCGTGTCTACGCGGGCACGCTAGCCTGTCCGATTGCAGCTTCAGTTCGGCTTGGCTTCAGCGGAGCCGCGTACGCCGAGCGTTCGCCCCGCCGATCTGACCTACGCCGCCGGCCTGGAGTCTGCGAACGGTTGTGCTTTGGCCCCCCGCCGGCCTACCTGCGGGATCGCACCGGCGGACTGGGCACAGTGTTGCTTCCCGCGCGAGGTCAAAAGATGAATCGGCTGGGCAAGTGGAATGGAGTTGTCCTGATGGCGGTGGTCCCCCTCCTGCTGGTGGCTTACGGACAGGCGCAGACGGCGGCTGACGATGGTCTGCAACGCGTGCTGGAGCGCGACGAGATCGACGTCCGGCACCGCTGGAACCTGGAGACCACGTTCAAGAATGTCGCCGAGTGGGAAGCCGAGTATCAGCGCCTCGAGCAGGAGATCCCGCGCCTGGCGGAGATGCGCGGTACCCTGAGCCAGGGACCCGAGCAGCTCATGACGGTCCTCACGCTGCGCGACCAAATCGAGCCGCGCATTTCGCGCGTGTTCGTCTACACCTCGCTGCTCGGCGATCAGGACACGCGCGTCGGCGAAAACCAGGCCCTGCGCGCCCGTTCCCGCGCCCTGGCGATCAAGTACAGCGAGGCTACCTCCTGGCTGGAGCCCGAACTGACGGCCATCCCGCACGACACTATCAAGACCTGGATGCGCCAACACAAGCCGCTGGCCCTCTATGAGCAGGCCTTCGACGACCTCTACCGTTCCAAGGAATACATCCTGTCCGAACGCGAGGAGGAGCTGCTCGCCATGGCCGGCGAGGTCTTCGGCACGCCCGGCAACGCCTACCGGCTCCTGTCCGGCGCCGACCTGGTCGGCCTCTACCCGCGGATCGACGTCGCCCCCGGACAGACCGCCGAACTCAGCGACTCGGCCTTCTACCAGTTCATGCGCTCGCCGGATCGCAACGTGCGCCGCGCCGCCTACGAGGGCATCGTCGGGACGTACAAGAAAGTGCGGAACGCCGGTGCGGCCCTGCTGAACGGGGCCGTGCAGTCGCACCTCTTCACCGTCAAGGCCCGCGGCTTCGACAGTTGCCTGCAGGCCGCCCTGCACAACGAAAACATCCCCGTCAGAGTGTACGATAACCTGGTTGACACGGTCAACGAGAACCTGCCGCTCCTGCACCGCTACATGAAGCTCAGAAGCCAGGCCCTGAACCTGGCCGACGGCGTGCGCGCCTATGACCTCTTCGCACCCTTCACGAAGGAAGCCAAGCTGCGCTACACCTACGAAGAGGCCGTCGAGACCATGTTCGCCGCCCTCGAGCCGCTCGGCCCGGAATACTGCGAAGCCATGAAGAAAGGCGTCGCCTCACGCTGGATTGACGTCTACCCCACCAAGGGCAAGCGCAGCGGCGCCTATTCCAGCGGAACGTTCCTCACCCAGCCGTACATCCTGCTCAACTTCCACGGCGGCTATGACGACATGTCCACGCTGGCCCACGAGATGGGCCATTCGATGCACTCGTACTTCTCGCGCGGCACGCAGCCCTACGTCTACTCCAGCTATCGCATCTTCTGCGCCGAGGTGGCCTCCACGACAAACGAGATCCTCCTGCAGGATTACGTCCTCCAGCGCATCGACGATCCTGAGACCAAGCTGTTCCTGCTGGTCGAGCTGCTCGAAACCTTCCGCGGCACCGTCTTCCGCCAGACCATGTTCAGCGAGTTCGAGCAGCGCATTCACGAAATGGCCGAGCAGGGTGTGCCCCTCACGGCCGACTCGCTGGGCGCCGCCTACGGCCAGATCATGAAGAAGTACTATGGGCCGGACTACGTCCACGACGAGCTGGTTGACAGCTACTGGCTCCGGATCCCGCACTTCTACTACAACTTCTACGTCTACAAGTACTCCACCAGCTTCTGCGCGGCCACGAACATCGCCCGCCGCATTCTCGACGGCGAGCCCGGCGCGGTGGACGCCTACATGCAGTTCCTCAAGAGCGGCTCCAGCCAGTACCCCATCGACCTGCTCAAGCTGGCCCGCGTCGACATGACCAGCGCCCAGCCGATCGAGGACGCCATGAAGCACTTCGAGCGCCTGCTCGACGAGACGGAGAAACTCCTCGCCCAGCGCGGCTGACGCCAGCGCCCGGACACAGGCTTGCGACCACGCCAGCGGCCGGCCCCAGCGCCGGCCGCGTGCATTCAACGGCTGCGCCGTTCGGCGGACCCACGCGCGCGGCACCGGCCTTCAAAAGCACACGCCGCCCAGCGTACAGTAGTGGAACCCGCCGCCGAGCGCCTCGCCGTTGCGGCCGACACACGGAGTGCGCCGGCACCCCGGTGAAGAGCCGCTCGCACCATCCCCACCCCGCAAGCCCATCGCTTCACCGCTGCAAACCCGCCGCAGCCGCTCCGCCGTGACGTTCAGCGCGATGTCCTCGTCCATTTCGACCAGGATGAAACGCCGCCGGCCCCCGTCCGCCCGGTTGAGGGCCAGCACGGCGTGACCGGTCGTGCCGCTGCCGGCGAACGAATCGAGCACGATTGCGTCCGGATCACCGTGACACACCGACCGCACGAGGTGCTGCACTAGCGAAAGTGGCTTCGGAAAATCGAACGGCAGCTTGCTGCGCTCCGCGAAGATGGCGCGCAACTCATCCGTGGCGTCCTCGTTCGTCCCGATCCCGTCGGCGGGAGACAGCAGTGACGCCAGGGCCTTGGACTTCTCCGCCTGGTTGTAGCGGCTCACGTTCACGCGGAAGTCCTTGCTCACGGCAAAAATGCTGCCATGTGCCAACTCCTCGTCCACCGTGGCCTGCGACCAGCGCCAACGCCCCG
The DNA here is from genome assembly GCA_964550375.1 of uncultured Planctomycetales bacterium. GTDB lineage: Bacteria > Planctomycetota > Phycisphaerae > UBA1845 > Fen-1342 > JAAYXS01. The sequence continues at coordinate 27,115 of CAZJYX010000036.1, forward strand.
TCAGCGCGAAAGCCGTGACAACCACACCGCCCCGAACCGCTATATCGTTCTCAAGGTCAACCGCCAACTCGCCCCGCTTGAAGCGCTGCGCCGGAATCACACCCTCGGCAACACCCCGGCCTACCCTGATAACGCCCGCCGGAAATTGCAGCCGGGCGACGGGATTGGCGCGATTGAGCAACGGAACCTGCTTCTGCCGATAGGCCGGCACGCCAAAGAGACTGACCGGCTTGAGGCCGTATTTGTAGGCCAGCACGTATTCCGTGATCTTCCGGAATGCCCCGCTGAGATTGCTGCCCTTCTTCTTGCGCACCCACGAGAAGATGCCCACCCGACAACCCGGGCCGAAGATCTCGTCCATGATGTTCACGAGGTTCGCCAGCTCGGTGTCGTCGATGCTGACGAAGATAACGCCGTCTTCGCTCAGGAAGCGGCGCAACAGCGTCAGGCGCGGGTACATCATGCACAACCACTTGTCGTGCCGCGACAGATCGTCCGCCTCGGCTCCCACCGCCCGGCCCAGCCAGGCGCGCATCTCCGGACTGTTGACAGCGTCGTTGTAAACCCACTTCTCGTTGCCGGTGTTGTACGGCGGATCGATGTAGATACACCTGACCTGCCCGGCGAACTCCGGCAGGAGCGCCCGGAGCGCTGCCAGGTTGTCGCCCTGCACGAGTAGGTTATCCGTCGTGTTCGCCCGGCCATTGCCACCCGCCCCCGCGCCAGGCGCCGGAACCACCGACCGGCGCGGGTGCCGCTGCAGCGGCCGGCACGGCACCTGCTCGTGGTAATCGAGAACCGCCTGTTTGCCGATCCAATGCAGCGTGGGCATCCATCGCCTCTCCGGCGCACTCGCGTCAGCACGGCTCGATTATGCGGCCGAAGCCGCACCTGTAAAGCGGGCGTGTTGGCGGCCCCCACCGGCCAGGCGCCTTAATATGATCCCGGGTCACCTGAAGATTCGGATTCGAGCACATGCTATCCATAAGCGGACTGCCAAAGCCGAAGTCTGCTCAGCCATGGTTAGTCGCCACGTTGCGCCTTGCTGACTGGGTCGTCCGGCAGGAGCGCGGTTCATGGCACTCAGTCGGCGAACGCGAGTACGAAACGGCCGTCCAGTCTCCAGAGTACGAAGGGACCACGGATCAGTGCTGCTATGACTTCGCGGAGTTCCGATCCGCACTGCGGGCAGCGTCACCCTTCGCTCGCCGGCAGAGCCGCCTCCTCTGGATCCTGACCGGACGTGCGGGATTCTTCGGAATCGTGCTGCTTCGGGACGACGCCACCGGCCCGACGATCCAATCATGTGCCATGTCGCGCTCCCAGTGGCGCTGCGCGTCTATCTGGTACCGCCTCTGCGGCTGGCGCCGCGTGCAGGGGTAGGCCGCCGCTCAACGCCCGCCGGACACAAACGCCAGCCGGGCGACGCCGGCCGCATCCCGGTCCCCATGCTCCGCCGCCAGGTGCGGGTACGTCTCCACCACCAGCGGAGTGTCAGCCAGCCCGAGTTGCCGGCGGGCGTCCGCAACCGCCGCCTCGTCCGGCCCCTCAATCTCGAGATACCAGCCCAGCCGCGGCAGCTCATCCAGCACGACCAGCACCGGGCCAAGCCGCCACGTCTCCCGCCGTTTCTCATACGTCACGCACTCGTGGAACCCCATGTAGCCGAAAATCTCTAGCAGTGCGGCAGCGTCCGGCACGGGCGTCTCGATCTCAGGCCGGGCCTTGAACTGCGTGGATTCCCGCGGCCCCTTGAACGTCAGCGTGGCCCCGGACCCACCGCCGCCGGCCAGCACGCGCCAGGTGCGCACCCGCAGCCCGCAGCCGGCCCGCCGCAGGCGGCCCTCAGGGGTATCAAGCAGCCGGTTGTCCTCCTGAACACGCCCCCGGAGGACTGCCCCGAGTCCGGCCAATTGGCCGCGGATCGGCTCGGGATCGGTCACGCGGAATTTTGCCTCAATTTCGCGATGCATCTCGGCGCGCTGATTGACAGTTCAGCCTGACCTATGCATCCTACCACTGGCCGCCGACGTTGGCTATCAGGCGGCGGACAACTCTGGCAGACCGCCGCGGCGGCAGGTGCCCAGGGCCGGCTTGGCGGTCACCATGGTCCGGCCTTGACGCAGCAAAGCGAGTGGCTCTCATGCGAGTGGGTTTGGCAAACAGGATCGTAGCGACGGCGTTAACACTGGCATGCGCTGCTATCGCGGCCGGCCAGGCCGATGATGCCGGCGCTGGTTTCCTCCAGCGGCAACGTACCATCGACGAGCAGCTCCGCAAGGAGCGGCTCGACCTGGCCCCGGTCAGCACCGCCATGGACTTCCAGTGGGGCGGGTGGTTCGAATACTACCTGTTCCACTTCGACGACGGCGTACAGTCGTCCCGCAAGGTCCAGCGCCCCGGCCTGGCCTTGTGGACCCGCATGACCTTCGACGACGGCGCGCACGAAATCTTCGCCCGCGTCCGTCTCCGCTACACGCACTTCAAGGCCGGCGACGAGATCCGCGACCAGCGTGACTGGTGGGGTCCCAACTTCGACCGCGCCTGGTACCGCATCGACGTCGGCCGCGCCCTCCGCCTGACCCAGCCGTCAGACCCCTACCAGCTCCAGGCCCGCATCGGCCGCCAATCCGTCCTCTTCGGAACCGGTTACGCCCTGGATCTCCCCCTCGATGCAGTCGTAATCGAGGGCCGCTTGCACGACTTCCGCCTCCTCGGCCTCCTCGGCAAAACCTTCAGCAGCCAGCCCAACATCGACCGCAGCGAGCCGGTCAACAGCCATATGCACCGGCACCTGTTCGGCGTCCAACTCAGCTACGAAGGCTGGCAGCGCCACCAGCCATTCGTCTACGGCTTCTGGAACGACGACAAGACCGACGAGCGCCCGAAAACCTGGAACCAGAACTACGGCTACGACACGTTCTACCTCGGCCTGGGCGCCCGCGGCGAACTGCTGCGCAACCTCACCTACTGGACGGAGGCGGTCTACGAGTCCGGCCGCAGCCATGGCCAGGGCGACTTCCTGCGCCGCATCCCGGTAAAGGCCTATGCCTGGGACGTCGGCCTCGAATACCTGTTCGACCTGCCGATGCGGCCGCGCGTCTCGGCCGAATACATGTTCGCCAGCGGCGATGGCGACCGCGTCCTAAGCCCGACGAACGCCGAAGGCGGCCACGTCCTGGACTGCAAGGACACCAGCTTCGTCGGCTTCGGCTATCGCGAAACGGGCATAGCGGCCGCCCTGCTGCCCAGCAACCTGCACGTCTGGCGGGCGGGCGCGTCGCTGGCCCCGCTCGAGAAGTACTGGCTGTTCAAGGACTTCGAGATCGGCACCAACTGGTTCCTGTATCACAAGAACAAGTCATCCGGAGCGGTCAGCGATTTCACGGCCGACCGGGGCGCCGGCTATGTCGGCTGGGAGATGGATTACTTCCTCAACTGGCGACTGGCTTCGGACGTGTCGTGGACGACCCGTTGGGGCGTGTTCTTCCCCGGTGACGCCTATCGGGATCGCAGCACGCGTCACTTCATCTTCACCGGCCTGACGTGGAGCTTCTAGATGATCCGGGTTACTGGTACACGGTCAGCGGACCTTACAGCGGTGCTCCGGCGGGCGGCGACACGCGGACTCGTTCTGGCCGCGCTGCTGCTCCTGCTCCCGGCCTGCCAAACCATGACGCCGCGCGGCGCGGCCCCGCAGCTCGCCGTCCCCACCGACGGCAACGGCGCCCTGATGGACTACATCGCCGACCAGGCCTATGTCACCGTCGAGCCGGCCTACCGCGCCGTCTACATCCTGTGGCACAACGAGGTCTACGCCGGCGGCTTTGCCGAGCTCACCGAGGAGTTGCGCGCCGGCGGCATCGTCAAGCGCGAATGGGACTACCCGCCGGACGCCGTGCTCGATCGCGCCTCCGTGGGCTACATGATTTGCAGAGCGGCCACGGTGCGTTCCGGCCTGAATTGGCAACTGACCGGCCTGGGCCGCTACGCCTGGCGCGAGTTGAACTACCTGGGCATCGCCAGCCCGATCAGCGAATACGGCTACGTCCCAGGCGGCCAATTCATCGGCGTCCTGGCCCGGGCCGAGGAATACATGCACAAATCCGGCACCGCCCCCGGCCCCGCCGACCTCGGCCACGCCCCATAGCACCCCGCCGCGCCGCCGCACCGGCCCTTCGTCCTACTTGCGCAGCTCCCTTATCCTGCCGCGCAGCAGGTCCACCGACTCCGGCTGGCCCCAGTTCAGCCTCCACACATTCCGGACCGTCCCCTCCGCGTCTATCAGCAGCGTGACCGGAACGTACTCCGTGCCCAGGCGGCGCAGGAACTCGGCATCATGCCCCACCATCATCGGCAGCTTCTTGTCCTTCAGGTAGCGCGCCAGTGCCGCGCCGTCCCGATCGATGCTCACCGCGACAATGCGAACGTCGGCGAACTCCCGTTCGCTCTCCAGGCGGGCGAGCGCCTCCAGCGCCACCTTGTACGGGAGACACCACGTCGCCCACGTCAGGACGATCGTCGGTCCCTGTCCACCCTCTGCGATCAGCGCCGACGTGCCGCCACCAACCAGCGGGACCTCCCACTCGCGCACGCTCTGCCCCACCAGCGGCGATTCAGCCGGCCGCAGTTCACCCGGGTCCACAAACTCATACTCGTCCGGCGCGCCGAACTCGAACTCGCTTGCCGCAACGTTCGTGCGAACGTTCATGTGTTCAAACCGGTACGCTCGCCGACCACCGCCGCCCTGAACCACGAAAGGCCAAGGCGCACTGGCGGCCACCACACTCTCCTGCACGAGCGGCAGAAATGTCTTGCCGTCATGCACGATCCGTGCCGTCTCCTTCACCCTCACCGGCCCCTGCGCGTGCTGACTTGTCGCAACGAGCACAACGCACTCCCGCCCGTCGGCCATTTCCCGGACCGCCCCCAGCGTCTCGGCCATCTGCATGTGCTGGAATAGCTCTGCATACGGGCTGGGCTTCGTGACCCAGGATTCTGCCAGCCGTGCCAGCGCGAAGCCGAACGCCTGGTTGTCCAACAGCCGCGGCCCAGCTTCGCTGCGCTCTTCCACTGAGTACCGTGTCCAGCGCCGCCCCCCTCGGTCGCATTCAACCACACTGCTGCCGTCGGACAGCATCAGTGCCAGGTCCTCACCCGCGCGCCCGGCACGTACGCGGAACCGACCACCCTCCGCCATGAGCACGTCGAACACCAATTCATCGGCCTCATCACCCGACGACGAGCTGAACCGGCAGATGAACGAGACCGCTTCCAGTTCTTCGAACGCCCGCACAGCCTGCCGGATGACCTCCTGCGGATCTGAGGACGCATCCGTTTGTCCCCCCCGCCCCGCTTCCTGACCCGACAGCACCGCCAGCAAGAGCATAACCACAGCACCAAGCATCGACCTGCACACCTCTGAAGCTAAAAACAGCGCGGCGCACACTGCTGCGCGCCGCGCCTAATTCGACAAGCTGTCCATTCCAAAGGCAATCACGTTCGGACCTGCAAGCAGCCCACAAGCTCACCAACGGACTCTGTGCTGATGTCGCCGATCCGTAACGCTCTGATCCACAACCGGCTACTCGGGAGTGACGCAGCTCCAACTGCACACCACCGCGCCCGTCGCCGAGTCGCACCCGTAATCGAAACTTCTCATGCCTCGCGAACCACAGGCAGCTTGGGCATCGCTGAAGCACTGCACAAACGAGGCCTCGCCGCATGTCACGGAGCGGTATTGCTCCATGGACCCCACATGGACAGAGATCCCACCGGCGAATGCGGCAATCTTGCTCATCGGCAGCCCCTCGACCACAACACTTGGCAGGTCAAACGTCACGACCGCGCCACCGCCGGTCGACGTCGCGCGCAACCCACCGCCGGGCGCCGGCCCGAGGTGCAGCGCATGCCCCGGCGCCTTGGTGAACTTCACGATGCATTGCCCCTGCCCGGCCGGTATCAACTCCACGTCACCGACCGGACACACGCCTAGCGTGACAGACATGTTGTTGACAACCACTACTCCAGCCCGGTCCGTCGTCTGCCCCGTGCCCGTGATGGTCACCTTGCTCTCGAATTCACTCGCCTCCTGGAAGCTGCCGCTGAAGCTCAACTGGGTAATGTGAACATTGCTCAACTGTGCAATCGTTAGCGGAATCACGAATTGTCGGGGCGCCGGCGGCGAACCGTCAGCGCGCGCTTCGTGCCGGCTGCTGCATGCCAGTACGCCGCACATCGCTACCAGGATGAGAACCGCCCGCAGTGTTGTCCCCGGCCTGACCGCCGACGAATGCAGTGACTTCCCGACCCTGTACCGCCCCATATGGCACCTCCTCCACCCGTCGAAATGCGGGTGCACCGGAAAAGACGTCGTGGCCGCGCGCACGATGCCCACGGCCAGGGTTTCCCAGCACTTTCCACTCCAGACACTCGGATTGCAGCATGTCGATCGTTGAGTGTCAACACCTTTATCGACGCCAACTAGCCCCGCGCCGCCCCATTCGCCCTGCCTCTGACGCACCACGAAGGCCACAACTACGGTCCAGACAGTCTCTTACGCCCCAACGTCAAGCTGCATGAGTGACACTTCACCCGTCGGCAAGATTCTCCGAATTCTATGCGAATCTAGCCCTTGCGCCGGGAGCGCGCACGGTCATACATGACGGCCATGCGCCACCCGGGCCGCGGTGGCACTGTCGAACCTCTCGACCTCTCTCGCGCAGAGCACTGTCCGTGTGCCACCGCTCTTGAGCGGTGCAGACTCGACCAGTCCTCGAAACCTCCTCAGAGCTGCCGCACCGACCCACCACCAAACCTGCCTGCCACCGCATCGAGGAAACCCGCCATCACCAATCCCGCCATGCTTCACCCGACGCCTCCATCATACCGCGCCCGCACCACCCCCACCACGCCACCCAACGGCGAACCTGCGCGCCGGCCCAGCATAAGCCCCGCCGGGGCGAAAGCCAGTAGCCCGGCGGCGCCAGCCCCGGGGACGCGACCCGCACACCCCCACCACCAACAAGCCCCACCGGGGCGACACTTTCTTCCGACTGCCAAAATCCACCACCGCACGCCAGAACCCGCCAGCCACCAACAACCCCGCCCCAACTCTTTGACCCCACCCCATTCACGCGC
>CAZJYX010000037.1:0-34103 GCA_964550375.1 uncultured Planctomycetales bacterium
GGCGGCCATCGTGGCGCATTACGAGTACGACCCGTACGGCGGCGTCGTAAATGACTTGAGCGGCTACACTTACGCGGAGGCCAACCCGATCCGCTTCAGCACGAAATACCACGACGCCGAAACGGGCCTGGGCTACTGGGGCTACCGCTACTACTCGGCACGGCTAGGAAGGTGGCTCAGCCGGGATCCGATTGGGGAAGCGGGGTTCCGCGTGGTGCAACGGGCCGCCGCATTAACAGGCTTCATCCCGCGCGATACCATTCGTCAGCAGCAGCATCTGTATAGCCATGTCAGCAACACGCCCACCAATCGGGTCGACCCCCTTGGGCTTCAAGACTGCTGCAAGTGCGGTCCCAACATCACGCACACAATCGCCGATCACTTGACCGCGTTTGTGAGCCAGAAGCAGGGCGATCTGAGTTGGTTCTGGCCTTCCGGGGCAAGGGCATGCGAACCTGATGCGACGGCAAACGGGACTACAATCTTTGACGCGAGCCAACAGGCGACCAAAAACTCCGGCTGCGGCCAGGGTCCCTGCGCAGGCACGGTGACCCTCTGCGATCTATGCATATCCGGGTATCACATCCGTCACATTCTCATCATGGTGTACATCGCCGAGAGCTACGGCGTGAAGAGGGCCAGGAGCGCCGGCCAGTACAACGAGAGCTTCGGGCTTGGTGCTTGGCATGAGGGCGGCAGATTCACGGGGTCGGGCAACCCCATCTCCAACGCGGACCTCACCTTCAACGAAGTTGCGCTGTGCCTTGCGGAGGCGATGAAACACGCTGACGCTAACGGCGGTGTGACTGACCCCTTGACCGTTTCCGAGATCTGCGCATGCACCAAGAGAGTCACACCTCAACAGCGCGCTGACATCGCCAATAAGCCTGGATACCGCGGCAGGAACACCGGCTACGACAAGTGCCAGCCCTGCGGCGTCTCGGTTCCCACGCCACCAAACTTGCGGCTCCCGCCGATTGACCTATGATGCGAAGCAAATGGGTGAAGGGCGCTGTATTCGTGGCATCAGTAGCCTTGCTGCTGGCGCTCGGAACGGGTGCCCTTTGGTGCTCCAGATGGGGCAGGTTCATACTTGGAATCTCGACATTCGTCGTGTCGAATGAGAGCGCTACTCCGCTGCGCGAAGTGCGCGTCTCCTTTGTGGCCGCGGGTTGTGGACCAGCCAGCCGGACGTTCGACGCCATCGCCCCCGGCAAATCCCGGGTGATTCGCGTGCATACGTCGGACCTGATCCTCGACCGTCTCGAGTACAACATGGGCGGCGAAGGGCACTCCTACAGCGAGGGCGGTATCGCCTGTCCGGGGGAGGAATTCGTTTTGTCGATCAAGGGGCCGGGCCAAGTCACGACCAGCTACAGACGGTGAGAAAGTGGTCGCGGTTTGTCCCCCCTGGTACGACGGTATGCGCCGTTTGTGGATTATCGCCGTCGTTGGAGCGCTGGTCGTAACCTGCGATACTATTGTGGCTCGCTGGCCGCGCATGGCCCCGCTCGATAAGGTGTTGGCGGGCGGCGTCGACGCCGGCGAGTACGTGTTCACCTACGACGCCAACGGCAACGTCGCCCAGGTGCTGGACCTCTCGGCCGACTCGGCCGCGGCGGCGATCGTGGCGCATTACGAGTACGACCCGTACGGCGGCGTCGTAAATGACCTGAGCTGCTACACTTACGCGGAGGCCAATCCGATCCGCTTCAGCACGAAATACCACGACGCCGAAACCGGCCTGGGCTACTGGCGCCCCCGCCGGGCGCCGCCCCGCCTAGGCCGCTGGCTCAGCCGGGATCCGCTGGAAGAACGGGGGGGTTTGAATCTGTACGCGTATGTGCTGAACTCTCCGACGAGTGCCGTGGACCCGCTGGGCCAGATGTGCTTGTGCACGTCCCGCTGTTCTCTGCCGGAGCCTCCCGTAAAGGGGGACTGCTCCAGTTGCTGGTCGACCTGCACTTCCGCCGCAGGTCAGTCGATGGCGACGATTGACCCGCCGGTGAGCTCGGCGAGGTGAAGCGTCTGTCCGCCGACGCCGCAGCCCATGTCCAGCACGGCGGGCCTGGCCGGCAAATCGCGGCAGAGGGCGAGGGCTTTGGCCGCGCAGGCGCGGTTGCCGGGTACTTGTCGGGGCAAGGCCTCGAAGACCTCGAAGAAGATCTCCCGGAAGCGCGCCGCCGGCTCAGTCATGTTGAGTCCCCGTCCCTCCGTCGGGCCGCAACCCCAGAAACACCTCGTGCCCGCCGTCGCAGTTTGAGCTGTGTTCGAAGGGAATCGCACAGGGCCGGAACCCCGCGTCGGCGACAAGCGCCAGCCAGTCGGCGCGGGCGAACAGGCCCATGGTATGCCGCTCATGGACGGCCTCGACGGCGCCGGCCTTGTCGCGCAGCAGATACACCATGTCCGTGACCCAGGTGCTGTCCGCGGGATCAGGGTCCCAACGCCATTCGAGGTAGCGCACGGCCCGGTCGGCCGCATCGCTGCCGCCGGTGTCCGTGCCGGGCCGGAAGGTCTCTGTCACGAAATCGGGCTGGAACAGTGCCACGCCGCCGGGGGCGGTATGCTCGAACGCCGTGGCGATGGCGCTGGCCAGATCGCCGCGGGAGGTCATGTACCCAACCGCATCGTGTACCAGGACGCAGTCGAAGACGCGGCCGAGCCTGATCGACCGCATGTCGCCTTGAATATGCTCACATTGTGGGTTGAGACGCCGGCTCACCGCGAGCATGGCCGCTGAGAGGTCCACCAGCGTGCACGCGAATGCCGAACTGAGGTGGGCGGCATTGTGCCCACCGCCACTTCCCAGGTCGAGCAAGGTGCGCGGCGGCCGGCGACAATGGGTCTCGAACAGGCGCCGGTAGAAGGCGGCCTCCTCGGCGTAGTCGCCGACGGGCGTCAGCAGCGGGTACCACTCCGCCAGGTCCCGGTAGAGCCGCAGGGTCTCCGCGGAGTCTGTTCTGTGTTTCCGTGCCATGTTCAACCTGCCCGGTGCTCCGCTGCAGCGGTCATGCCGCAAATGCCACGCCATCGTAACCGTGGTTAGCGGTTGGAGCCATGGCGGGCGCTGCGATGGTGATGTGCAGGTTAAGACTTGAGGGGATCGTCACGCGGACGAGCTGGTTCAGAGCGCCCGGCGCCGTCTTGCCGTGCTCTTAACGCCGGCCTGGCAGTGGGTTAACATGTGGCCGTTACGTCTGCCCTGTTGGCCATGAGCGTCTTCGTCGCGGCCTCATGATGCGGCCGGCCGGGGTCTGACGGGCGGGTGTTGGAGTTGCGTGTGCGCGGAGTTGGCTGGAAAGCGCTGCTGGCCAGCGGACTGCTGATTGTCATTGTCCTGGCGGCGGCCTTCTGGCTGATTACCGAGGACCAGGAGCGGCGCTACAACGCCGACCTGGACCGCCAGTTGCTCACCGCGGCGCGGATCGTGCGCGCGGCCTTGCGCCCGGGTTGGGATGATTTGGACGCCGGCGTAGCGGCGGGATTGGTGCACAGTTTGCGTGAGGATGGTGCGGCGGTCATGATCGCAGCGGCCGACGGGACCGTGCTGGTCGATACTACCGGGACTCCGGCGGCGGCTGAGATGCTTCTCGCTCAGCCGGAAGTGCGGCGCGCCCTACTGACCGGCTGGGGCAGTGAGACGCGCGCCTTGCCGGGCGAGACTCGCACCAGCCGGATGGTGGCCGTGCGCGTTGGCAGCGACGACTCGACGCTGGGCGTCGTCTGGCTGGCCCGGCCGACCTGGACGATCGAGGCCGGAACGCACTCGCTGGGTGACCTGATCGCCGCGGTGGGCGCACTGGCTTTGGTGAGCACGCTTCTCCTGACGGTGGTGCTGACGCGCCTGCGCACGCGGCTGCTGCGCCGGCTGACGGAAACGGCGCGGAGTCTGTCGGCCGGCGATCTGTCGGCGGAGGCTGACATCGCCGGCTCGGACGAGTACGCGGCGCTGTCGGCCGCGCTCAACCAGACCCGCCGGCGCCTGGCGCAGCAGGTGGCGACAATCGACCGCCAGCGGCTGACGCTGGAATCGCTGTTAAACCAGCTACACGAAGGGGTTGTCGTGGTTGGGCCGGAGGGACACGTCGCGCTGATAAACCCGGCGGCGGTGCGGCTGCTGAACCTGGCCGAACAGAGCAGGCTGGATTGTCGGCGGATGATCGGGCTGCCGGTGGAGCGCTGTGTGCCCCAGCACAGTCTACAGCAGATGCTGGTCGGTCAGATACGGGCGGCTGCGGCCGGCAGTGATGAGCATGAAGCAGCGTCAGGAAGCGGCGGCCCGGCCGGCGGAGCCGAATCCGACCAGGAGACTCGCCTGAGGCTGCGCGGCCCGGCCGGTGAGCTGCATCTGTTGGCGCGCGTGTCGGACGTCCTGTTGCCGGGTGGCGCGGCGACGCCCGAGGACTCGGCCGTCGGACGCGTGCTGGTGCTTACGGACATCACCGAACTGGCACGGATCATTCACGTTAAGGCGGATTTCGTCGCGAATGCCTCGCACGAACTGCGGACGCCGCTGGCGGCGATCCGGGCGGCGGTGGAGACCCTGCTCCAGATGGATCCCGCAGAGGCCGCGGAAGCCGGCCGGCGGTTCATGAATACGGTGGAGCGGCAGAGCCGGCGGCTTGAAGCGCTGGTTACTGACCTGCTGGATCTGTCCCGGCTGGAGTCGCCGACGGCGCGCTTCGAGCCCGAGGAGCTCAGCATTCGGAAGGAGCTGGACGAGCTGCGCGGGCGGTTCGCGGAACGTCTTGAATCCAAAGGACTTGCGTGGGAGGCGCTCGAGTCGGCCGCTGCCGGCGGGGTGGTGGTGGCGGATCGGCACCTGTTGCGGCTGGTGTTGGATAATCTCGTCGACAACGCCATCAAGTTCACGCCGGCCGGCGGGCATGTACGTGTCGAGTATGCGGCCGGGCCGGGCTGGGCGTCATTCGAGGTGGTGGATGACGGCTGCGGCATTCCGGAGGCCGAGCAGGAGCGCGTCTTCGAGAGGTTCTACCAGGTCGAGCGGGGGCGCTCGGGGGCGGAGCAGGGCACGGGTTTGGGGTTGTCGATAGTGCGGCACGCGGTGGCGGCGCTGGGCGGGACTGTGGCGCTTTCAGGCGCGCCGGGCCAGGGGACGCGCGTGCTGGTGAAGTTCCCGCAGCCGCAGCGCTCGGCCGCCAGGGCGGCCCGCTGAGCAGGCCGGTCCGTCCTGGCGCGGTACGCTGCCGCCAACTCGACGAGTTTCTGACGCTCGGCGGGCACGTGCCGCTGGACGGGTCGAGTCAGCGGGAGAGGCGCCGCTCGGAAGCGGCTGTGGCGATGCGGCGACCAGAAGGAGCACGCAGGTGAAAGCAGGACGTCTTCCGCCCCGGGCGTTTGGTGTTGTGTGTGTGGCGCTTGCGACCATCTTCTGCGTCGCCGGCAAGACCACCGCACCAGCCAAATCACGACTGTCCGGCGTAGTGAATCTGGACGGCTCCAGCACGGTGGCGCCGATCATGCTAGCGGCGGCCGAGCTGTTCCGGGTTGAACAGCCGCGCGTACAGGTCAAGGTGGGCATTTCCGGTAGTGGCGGCGGGTTCAAGAAGTTCCTCAACGAACGCGCTGAGCTGCGGACAGACATCATTGATGCTTCGCGGCCGATCAATCCGGCGGAGGTGCGGCGCGCGGCGGAAGTCGGCGTGCAGTTCATCGAGATGCCGATCGCGTATGACGGCATCGCGGTCGTAGTCAATCCGGAGAATGACTGGTGTGAGGCCTTGACCATCACCGAGCTGCGGACCATCTGGGAGCCGGGCAGAGAAATTGCGAACTGGCAGGATGTGCGGCCGGGCTTTCCGGACGTACCGCTGAAGCTGTACGCGCCGGGGACGGACAGCGGAACGTTCGACTACTTCGTCGAAACCGTGATGGGCCGGGGCAAGGCCTGTCGCAGCGACTTCGCGCCCAGCGAGGACGACCACGTGCTGGTGCGAGGCGTGGCCGGCGATCGGGGCGGGCTGGGTTACTTCGGTTACTCGTATTTCGAGGCCAACAAGGGGCGTCTGAAACTGGTGGGCATCGGTGCCGACGGATTGTCGCCGGTTAAGCCCAGTCTCCAGACCATTCGGGACGGGACGTACCAGCCGTTGTCGCGGCCGTTGTTCCTGTATGTGAATGTCGAGGCGGCCCAGCGCCCGGAGGTTAAGTCCTTCCTGCGATTCATCTTCAGCAACGTGAAGAGGATCGTTGAGCATCCGACCGTCAACTACGTTGCCCTGAGCGACGAGCTCTGCGCGGCGATCTGGGCGCGGCTGGAGCGGCGCGTGACCGGCAGCGCTTACGCCGATCCCGGGAACCGCGGCAAGAGCCTGCGCGAGATCTACGTTGGCCGCGAGGAGTAGGCGCGCGCCGAGTGATGCCCAGCGCCGCCACCGCTGCCCGTTGATGCGAAGAACACATTTTCTTAACACAGTGTTCACATTGCGAGGCCAGGATGTGCCCGGCGGTTGCCGGCCGGAGGGCGGCCGGCTGAGATGCGGCCCACATGCAGAGGAGTAATCTATGGAATACAGGCGTCACCGAATGAGAGTGTCTCTTGCCGGAGCGGTCCTACTGACGTGCCTGGCGGCGGCCAGTGCCCAGGAATCCAGAATCGTCGTGGACGGTTCGACGACGGTCGGCCCCATCGCCAAAGCGTTCGCCGAGCACTACATGGCCGACCACCGGGACGTCCGGATCACCGTGAGCGAGTCGGGCAGCGGCAACGGCGCCAAGAGTCTGATCAACAAGACGTGCGACGTGGCCAGCATGTCACGCTTCATGAAGGATGGTGAGTTCAAGGCCGCCGTCGACGCCGGCAGCTTCCCCGTGGCCCACATCGTCGCCCTGGACGGCATCGCCGTTATCGTGCACCCCTCCAATCCCGTGCGCAACCTGACAGTCGAGCAGGTACGCGACATCTACCTGGGCAGAATCGTCAACTGGAAGGAAATCGGTGGCCCCGACCGCCCCATCGTCATCATCAGCCGCGATACGAACAGCGGAACCTACGAGAGCTTCGAAGAGCTCGTCATGCACAAGCAGAAGATGGCCAAGGAGGTCGAGTACGTTGGTAGCAACGGCGCGGTGCGCCAGCGCGTCCAGAGCACGCCGACCGCTATCGGCTACGTAGGACTGGGCTTCTCTGACCGCACGGTCAAGGCGCTCTCGATCAATGGTGTGCAGCCCAGCCGCGCCACGGTTGCCGCCGGGGCGTATCCCGTGGCCCGTCCGCTGTACTTCTTCACCAACGGCTACCCGCAACTCGGCAGTCCGCTGCACGCGTTCGTCACGCTCCACCTGACCCCGAAAGGCGAGGAAATCGTCCAGTCGATCGGGTTCATTCCAGTGACCATGTACTCGGCGGATTCCGATCAGTCCGATGACTGAAGCCGCCAGCAGCGACGTCTCGCGTCCACCACCGATCCGGCGTATCGCCCGGCGGCAGGGCCTGCTGCTGAGCCGCCGGGCATCCCGTTGGCGCCACGTGACCGGGCTTTGCGGACACGGGATTCTGCTGCTTATCACCTCCAGTTCGGCCCTGGCGGTGCTGTTCATCTTCTTCTTCATCGCCAAGGACGCGCTGCCGTTCTTCATCACGCGCGAGGCCGGGCTGCTCGAACGCTTGCGGGAGTTCTTCACGACAAGCGCCTGGTATCCGAGCTCGGTAGCGCCCTCTTTCGGGGCCCTGGCGATCTTCGTCGGCAGCGGCCTGGTGACTCTCGGCGCGGCACTGGTCGCCGTGCCGCTGGGGGTTATGGCGGCCGTTTGCCTCAGCGACGTTCTGCCCTTTGGCGCGCGACAGCTCGTCAAGCCTGTGATTGAGATTCTGGCGGCGATCCCGTCGGTTGCCTACGGGTTCTTCGCCCTGGTGGTGTTCGCGCCGCTGCTGCAAAGCCGCGGCGGGTTGGTGTTGAGCGTAGGCTGGTGGTGCCTGGCGGGCCCGGTGGCCGCCCTGCTCGTGTTCGTCCTCAGCGACATTGCGACCAGCCGCTTGACCCGGCAACGTGGCAGCCGCTGGATCCGCCCGGCGGCCGCGGCCGTCCTGGGTGGATCGGCCCTGGCCGTGCTGATGTACGTCGGCGGACGCCTGGCGGGCATCGAGGTCGGCAGCGGCACCAACGCGCTGAACGTGTCAATCATCCTGGGCATCATGGCGTTGCCGACCGTCACGAGCGTATCGGAAGACGCCCTGCAGGCGGTCGGCCGCGAGCTGCGCGAGGGCGCTTACGCCCTCGGCGCCACCCGATCCGAAGTGCTTCTGCGCGTGGTCATCCCGGCGGCCGCCAGCGGCATCTGCGCCGCGATCATCCTTGGCCTGATGCGCGCCGTGGGCGAGACGATGGTCGTCTGGATGGCGTCCGGCAACGCCGCGCAGATCCCCAGCCCCTGGTACAACCTGCTGCAACCGGTGCGTACGCTGACCGCCACAATCGCGGGCGACATGGGCGAGGCCGACCACGTAACCGGATCGGCCCGCTACCACGTGCTGTTCGCGATGGCCCTGGCACTGCTGTCGATCTCGTTCATCTGCAATCTGATAAGCGAGCGCGTGATCAGTCGCGCCACGCTCAAGCTGAGGTAGCCCCAGATGCAACTGGGCACCCGCAAGGTTATTGACCGCTCCTTCACGGGCCTCGGCCTGGTGTCGATTCTGCTCGTGGCCGCGGCGCTCGTGACCCTCCTGCTGCCGATCGCCGTCCGCGGGGTCGGCGCCTTCATCTTCAGCGCTACCGTCGAGCACCGGCGCTTGACGTTGGAGCATTTCGGCCGCGGGGACGCGGCCCGGATCGAGGCGGAGGTGGCCCAGACGCAGGCGGCCCGCCAGCCCGTCTACGACTCCATCGCACGGTTCGAGCAGGAGCTGCCGACCTACCCCGCCGCGCGGCGTCGCGAGTACCGCGCCGAGTTGGATGAGCTCAAGGAGCACCTGCGGGTCCTGCTGGGGCCGGCCCCCGAAGACGGGCGCCCGGTCATGGTCAGAAACCAATACGGCCAGACGCGCTGGGACCGGGCGCAAGTGAAGCTCCAGCATCTGCTAATGGTCGAAGAGTGGGACTACTCGGACTCCACGCAAATGGGACAGCGCGTATTGCGCCCACGCGTCACGCACTTCCAGGGCACCGCCCTGGAGCCGCTCTTCGCCTACGTCGAAACCCATGCCGAGCAAATGCTCCGTCCGCAATGGACCTTCTACTGGCGCTTTCTCTTCGACGATTCGCTCGATGCGCATATCTTCGGCGGCATCTGGCCGGAGGTTCTGGGGACGCTCTACCTGACGATCGGGTCGATCCTGTTCGCCGTGCCGATGGGCGTCGTCTCCGCCATCTACCTCGTCGAGTACGCCAAGGAAGGCTGGCTGGTCGGCCTCTTGCGGAGCTGTATCAGCACGTTGGCCGGCGTGCCCAGCATCGTCTTCGGCCTCTTCGGGCTGGCCTTCTTCATCAACACCATTCGCGTGTCGCCCAGCAAGAGCGTGCTGGCCGGATCGCTGACGCTGGCGGCCCTGATTCTGCCGCTGGTCATCCGCGCGTCGGAGGAGGCGATTCGAGCCGTGCCGCGAACCTACAAGGAAGCGGCCCTGAGTTGCGGGGCTAGCCGCTGGCGCACGATTGTCACCGTGGTCTTGCCTGCCGCCCTGCCCGGAATTCTCACCGGCATCGTCATCAGCATGGGCCGGGCGGCCGGCGAGACGGCCCCAATCATATTCACCGCGGCCTTCAGCGTCGGTCCGGCGCTCAAGTTCTGGGAGACCTTCACGCAGGGCACGCCCGCCCTGCCCTGGAACATCTACAGCCTGTGCACCGAGCATCAGGCCGTGGACGAAATCCGACACGTTCAGTACGGCATGGTCCTGACGCTCGTAATGCTGGTCTTGTGCCTTAACGGTGCGGCGATCATCATCCGGGCACGAATCACACGCAAGCTGACAGGCTGACGTATGCTTATGACGCAAGCGCCGCAACCAAAAACCCGCCTGCCCGCGCCGACCGTTCTCCGGCCGGTTCCGCCCGAGCGCAGCGCCCCCGCGGGTTCTCCGCACGGCGCCCCGGCCGCCGCCCGCTTCCACGTGCGCACGGAGGACTTCTCCGTCTACTACCGCGGCGTTCCGGCAGTCAGAGACGTGACGCTGGGAATCCAGGCCGGCCAGATCACCGCCATCATCGGCCCCAGCGGCTGCGGCAAGAGCACTCTGCTGCGGGCCATCAACCGCATGAACGACTTGATCCCGGGCTGCACCACCAGCGGCCGTCTACTGCTGGACGAGGAGAACGTCTACGGCTCGCAGGTCGACGTCACCGCCCTGCGCAAGCGCGTCGGCATGGTCTTCCAGAAGCCCAATCCCTTCCCGAAGTCCATCTTCGACAACGTGGCCTACGGGCCGCGCATCCACGGCCTGCGCCGCCGCGGCGACCTGGCCTACGTCGTCGAACACAGCCTGCGCCAAGCCGCCCTGTGGGACGAGGTCAAGGACCGCCTGTCGGAGAACGCGCTCGGGTTGTCGGGCGGACAGCAGCAGCGCCTGTGCATCGCCCGCGCCCTGGCCGTCGAGCCGGAACTGCTCCTCATGGATGAGCCGACCTCGGCCCTGGATCCGATGGCGACCGACCGGATCGAAAGCCTCATGGCCAAGCTGCGCGGTGAATACACCATCATCATCGTCACCCACAATATGCAGCAGGCCGCGCGCGTGTCCGACCGCACGGCATTCATGTACGTGGGCGAGCTCATCGAGTTCGATGACACCAGCCGTCTCTTCACTACCCCCCGCGTCCAGCGGACCCAGGATTACATCACCGGGCGCTTCGGCTAGAATCTCACAACCTTGGTACGCGACGGACACATGAGCACTCATTTCATCAACCTCTTGGACGAACTGCGACGCAGGTCATTACGTATGGCCAGCCAGGTCGAGGATATCGTGCAAGAAGCCTGCGAGGCCGTGCTGCATCCCGATAAGGCCCTGGCGAATCGCGTTGTGAAACGCGACAACGACGTCGATCGCGAGGAAGTCGCGGTCGAGAGCGAGGTAGTTCGGCTCATGGCGCTCTATCAGCCGGTCGGCAGTGACCTGCGGCTGCTGTGCGCCATGCTGAAGGTCAACAACGACCTGGAGCGTGTCGCCGACTGCGCGGTTAACATCGCCGAGCGTGCCCGTCACCAGGAGGTTCAGCCACTGGTTGAACGCAACGCCGACTTGCGCCGGATGTTCCCCGTGGTACAGCAGATTCTCCGCAACGCCATTCAGGCTTACAGCGCTGAAGACGAGGCGGCGGCCCGACGCGTCTTGGGCGAAGACGAACAGGTCGATGCCCTCTACGGGCAGGTCGTGCGCGCGATCGTGGCCGACGCGCCGCAGTCGACTGCGATCATGGCCGGTTATCTCGACTTGCTCTCCGTCGCCAAGAACCTCGAGCGCATCGCCGACCATGCCACCAACATCGCCGAGGACGTCGTGTTTCTGGCGACCGGACAGATTGTTCGGCACCAGGGCGAGCAGGCTCGGAAATGAGCGGACGACGTGGCCGGCTGCTAACCGCGATGGCACTTATGCCCTCGCGAATACGTGGGCAGCCGGCCAGAGCCAGGCCCCCAGCCAGAGGCACGCCCGGCTGACCAGGCCGGCGTATAGGCCGGCCGCCATGTCATCGCAGCAGATCCCCCAGCCGTGCGGCAGCCGTTCCAGCCCCCGCGCCGGCGGCAGCTTCACAATGTCGAAGACGCGGAACCAGATAAACGCCAGCCCGCAATGCAGCAGCAGCGCCGCCGGGCTCGCCTGGCACACCGGCACAAATGCCAGCGCTAGCCATTGACCGGCCACCTCGTCCAGCACGAACGCGCTGGGGTCGTGCTCCGCCGCCGCGGAGTCCTTGCCGAAGCTGGCCGGCGGGCGGTGTTGGCGAAAGTGCTCCAGGGCCCAGGGGCCGAGCGCCACGCCGACGGCGCAGGCCGCCACGGCGCCCGCCAGCAGGCTGGCCACCTGCCAGACCGGCGGGATCACACCCCCGCCAAGCGCGCGGTAGATAAGCCAGAGCGCGGCGAAGGGTACAACAGCACCCAGCGAGCCCCACGTGCCTGGCGCGGGTCGGAGGTAGCCCAGATGAAACCAGGTCACGAGCAGACGCTTCACGGGCTCAATCCTCCGCCGAATCCGGATCGAAAGCCATGGGGAACTCGCGGGCGAGGCTGCGCCGAATCCACGTAATGTCCTCTTCCGCCACGCCGGCCTGCGCCGCGTCACCCAGACACGCGTCAACCGCGGCAGCGTCGCCGGTCTCGGCCGCCAGCCAGGCCAGCCAGCTCCACGCAAACAGATGGTCCGGCTGTTGCTGGAGGGCCAGTTCGAGCCAGAAGGTCACCGGTGGGCGCCGCTCCGCCGGCTGGCGGATGTCCAGCGTGGCGAAGCTGACGGCCTCGCCCGCCAGGGCCTGATGCGGGTCGGCGTCGGCGGCAAGTAGTGGCTGTATGGTCTGGACGGCGCGCTCACGCTGGCCGGCGGCGAGCTGCGCCAGCCCCAAGCGCAGTAGCAGCGGTCGCGCGTGGACTTCGTACTTATGCTTCTGAATCTCGGGCAGCAACGCAATGGCCTCCCGCAGGATCTCGACGGCCTCCGCGGCGTGCGCCGGCCGGCCGCGCAGCATGAATTCAGCCTGCTCCAGCAGCGCGATCGACGGCAGCTCAGGGAAACGCAGGCGGGCGGGGGCGTACAGGTTGGCTGCCAGGGCGGCGAACTCCGCGCCGGCGGCGTAGTCGCCGGCCAGGGCGCGAAAATGAGCGCCCAGGCGGTGGATCTCGGGGGCCCGCGAGGCGATCAGCGTGTCGAGGTCGCTCTCCGGCGTGAGTGGGCCGACGGCGGCCTGCAGGTACGGCACCAGTTCCGCCACGCCCGGCTCGGCCGCCAACTGCCGCAGACTCTCCTGCCAGCGGGCCCGCAGGACCGCAAGCGGCATGTAGCGCTCACGGCGATCGTAGCCATGCGTCGCCCGCAGCGCGTCACGCAGCAGGCTCAGGCGGTAGGCCGGTGGCGTCCCGCCGTAATGCAGCAGGGCCAGCAGTGTCTCGAAGTCGTCCGGACGCCAGGCGCGCTGCAGCCGCCAGGCCTGCACGGCCCGGGCTTCCCACAGAGCGGCCTGATCCGGCTCCGACTCGCGCTGGAGTTCGGCGAGCAGTTCGGCGGCGATCGCCCCGATGCCGGCGGAGTACATGAGCGTGGGAGCACGCTGGTTGAAGTGCCGGGCCGCGTGGTAGGCGGCCGCGGCGTCCTCGGCCGTACGGATTCGCAGTCGGTCCAGTTCGCCCGCGGCGGCGCCGGCTTGCCGGGCAGCAGCGTACGCGTACGCGCCGTATTGAGCCAGCGCGAGCTGAGCGCGCACGGCCCGCCCGTGGTTGATGAGCTGACGCACGGGGTCGAGCACCAGTTGGCTGGCGAGTGCCCTTTCATGCAGCGTGGCGGCGTGGTCGCCGTGGACGTAGGCGTAGTGGGCCGCCTCCTCGCGGCACGCACCGACCCAGTTGCGCACGGCCAGGTAACCCAGCGCCAACGCCAGCAGCAGCGCCACGCCGGCCAGGACCTGGCGGCGTGGCCCGGCGGCCGCGGCCGCGCTCGTATCGTCTCCGGCGCGCGCCCGGGCCCAGACCAACCCGATCAGCGTGTAGAACACGGCCGGCACACCGGCGAGCCGCAATCCGGGTGAGAGGAATGAGTCGGTCATCAGGGCGGCAATGGCCGCCACCAGGCCTATCTGCAGCCACCGCTGCGGCCCAGGCGGCGCGCGGCGCACCAGCACGCTGCCGGCGACCAACGTGGCCAGGCAGCCGGCCAGGAAGGTGATTCCACCCACCAGGCCGATCTCGGTCAGGATCTCGAAGAACTCGTTGTGGGCGTGCTCGACGAATTCGGCGTCCATAAACGCGCTGGGGTCCAGACTGCGGTCGCGCAGGGCAAGCTGCGCCGCCAGGCGCGGGTACTGGCCGGCGCCCTGGCCGACTATGGCCGTGAGCCAGCTTTGTTCCCACAACTCGGCCGCGTAGCGCCAGGCATACAGGCGGAAGCGGATGGTCGCGCCACGCGCCATCGTGGCGTCCAGCGTCGAATGGCTCAGCAGCCATGTCCCGCCGAGTCCTGCCAGCACCAGCAGACCCGCCACCATGAGCCAGCGCAGCCGCCGGCCGGCCCGCAGGTAGCACATGGTCGCCAGGCCGACAACCAGGCCAATGATCGCGGCACGCGAGCCGGCCAGTCGGAAGCACCACCCCAGCGGCACCAGCGCGGCACCTGCTGCCAGGACAATCGGCAGGGGCAGCGCCGGCGCGCGGCGCAGCCGGGCGGCCCCGGCACCAACCAGCACGCCGATCGCGACCAGGATGGCGGGCAGGATGGCGGCCGACAGCGTCGCCGGATTGCCGACCGGAAACCCCGGGCGGTGATGCGGGTTGCGCTCGTGGAAGTACCAGATGCATAGCAGACCGGCCAGGGCCGAAGCCACGACTAGGGCGCTGAGCAGGCGGTCGGCGTCGCGCGGCGTAAGCGTCCAGGCCAGGACCAGGGCCCAACCGAGCGCGAAGGCGTACAGGGCTGCTTGTCCGAAGGCGAGATTGGGATCGCCGGCCCAGAGAGCGCTCGCCGCCGACAGCACCACCCAGGCGCCCAGCAGTAACTGCGCGGCCAGCCAGGGTTGACCGAGTTGACGCCGGCCCGCGTTGGCGAAGCCAGGCGCTGCGGCGCGGATCGTCAGCAGCAGCAGGCCGGCGACGCCCGCGAGATGCAGGGCGAAGTCCTTGATCTCGGTACCGCGTTCGGTGGCCGCCAGTCCGCCCAGTGCGAGGACCTGCGTCAGCGGCCGCAGGATCGAGAAGTCGCTCCAGGGGATGGCGCCGGGATACGTGCGCTCGCGGGCCGGGCTGATCAACAGGAAGGTGGCCAGTAAGAGGGCAATACCGATGATGAGTGCCGCGCTTGAGAGTAGCGCGCCAGCGTGCACCGGGCGGACGTCGAGCGCGGCGGCGGGCGCACTGCTGGCGCTCGGGCCGGCGGAATCCTGTGCGTCCGTCGCTGCCATCGCGTGCTCCGTGGGTCGCGTTCGCCCGCTGGACGGCGAAACGGCGGCGCCCGGTACGGTTGTCCTGTACGACCCTGCGGTTGTCAATCAGCCCATGGCGAAAACGCGCGGCGCCGGCCGTTGGTTTGCGATTCGGGCAGGCCGTGGAACGTTATGCAGTTGTACGCTGGCAGCCGGCGGGCTATCCTGACGGCTGGTCGGCAAGGAAGCCGGTCGTGGCGGTGGGTAGTGGCCATGCACACGGATGTTGTATTGACGCGCGGGTCTTGCGAAACTGACTTCGTGCTCCCGGACGACCTGAGCGAGTTGCGCGCGCACATGGTGGGGATCGGGGGCAGCGGCATGTGCGGACTGGCCGCGTTCATGCTGCGGCGCGGCGCGGCCGTCAGTGGCAGCGACGCGCGCGACGGGGCCGAACTGGCGATATTGCGATCGGCGGGGGCGCACGTGCAGGCGCAAGGACCGACGGCAACCGTTCCGGCCGATGCGACCCTGGTCGTCCGCTCGGCCGCGATCCGGGACGATCACCCCGAGATTCGCGACGCCCGGCAACGCGGCCTGCCGGTCTGCAAGTACGCCGAACTGCTGGGCGCCCTGATGGGACGCTGCGAGGGGGTGGCCATCAGTGGCACGCACGGCAAGAGCACTACGACGGCCTGGCTGGCGTACGTGCTGCGACTGGCGGGCCGGGATCCGAGCTTTGTCGTGGGGGCCAGCGTGCCGCAGTTGGGCGGCGGCAGCGGCGTCGGCGACGGGCCGCACTTCATCGCGGAAGCCTGCGAGTACGACCGCTCGTTTCTGAACCTGCACGCCCGGCGGGCCGCCATCCTGAACATCGAAGAGGATCACCTCGACTGCTACCAGAACCTCGCGGCGATCACGGCGGCATTCGGCGCGTTCGCCCGGCGGTTGCCCGCCGACGGCCTGCTGGTCGTGAACGGGGCCGATCCGCGCTGCCGGCAGGTAGCCGAGCAGGCGGCGACGCGCGTGGTGCGCTACGGGGTCGGTCCGGACGCCGACTGGCACGCCACCGATCTGGCGGTCGAGCAGGGACGTTACGGAATGACCGTCTGGCACGGGCGCGAGGCCCTCGGGCGCGTCCTGCTGGGCTTGGCCGGCCGGCACAACGCAGCGAACGCCCTGGCAGTCGCGGCCCTGGCACATGACTGCGGCGTGCCCTGGAAGCTGGTCGCGGCGGGGCTCGCGGACTTCAGTGGTGTGCAGCGCCGGCTGGAGCTGCGCGGCGACGTTGCCGGCGTGCGCGTCGTGGACGACTACGCGCATCATCCGACCGAAATCTGCGCGACGCTCAGTGCCGCGCGCGAGCGTTTTTCCCCCCGCCGGCTGTGGTGCATCTTCCAGCCGCACCAGCACTCGCGCACACGCTTCCTCCTGAGCCAGTTCGCGGAGAGTTTCGGCGCGGCGGACGAGGTGGTCGTGCCGGACATCTACTTCGTGCGCGACAGCGTGCGGGAGCGCGAAGCGGTGTGTGCGGCGGACCTGGTGGCGCGCATTCGGGCGCGCGGCCAGATGGCCGAGTACATCCCGGATTTCAGTGGAATCGTCGCGCGCGTGGCGGCCGCCGTAGCGCCGGGCGACGTGGTAGTGACCATGGGGGCAGGCGACGTGTGGAAAGTGGCTGATGAACTGCTTCGCCGGCTTCGAGCGGATTTGCCAGGTTGATGTGCCGCTCGCGGCGCACACGTGGTATCGGCTGGGGGGGCCGGCGCGCTGGCTGCTTACGCCGCGCGACGAAGCCGAGCTGGCCGAGGTGCTGTGCCGCTGCCGGGAGCACGGCGTGCCGTGGCGTGTGCTCGGTCGCGGCGCGAATGTGCTCGTGCGGGACGAAGGCTTCGACGGGGCCGTGATTCGGCTGGTCGGCGGGCCCTGGGAGTTGGTGCAGTGGGAGGGTTGCGCGGTCTCTGCCGGAGCGGGGGCGGACTTCCCGGCCCTGGTCGCGGAGAGCACGCGGCGCGGCCTGGCGGGGCTGGAGAACCTGGCGGGCATCCCCGGTAGCGTCGGCGGCATCGTGCGCATGAACGCGGGCGGCAAGCACGGCTACGTCGGCGCGGTCACCGAGTCGGTGCGCGTGATGGATGCGGGCGGCGCGGTGTCGGCGCGGTCGGCCCAGGAGGTGGGCTTCGCGTATCGCCGCACGTCGCTGGCGGAGGCGATCGTGCTGGCGGCGCGTTTTGTGCTCAAGGAGAGCGCGGCGGGCGAGCTGTGCGCGCGCGTACAGGCAATCTGGCAGGAGAAGCGCGCCGCGCAGCCGTCGCTCGGGGCGCGTTCGGCGGGTTGCGTGTTCAAGAACCCATCGCCCAAGCAGCCGGCCGGGCTGCTCCTGGACCGCTGCGCGCTCAAGGGCGTGCGCGTCGGCGGCGCCGAAATCAGCCCCAAGCACGCGAATTTCGTCGTGGTCCACGCCGGCGCAACCGCGCGTGACGTCCTCGACCTGATCGCGCTCGCACAGGAACGCGTCCGCGCCAGTGCGGGCGTGGAACTCGAGCTCGAAGTGGAGATTTGGTGAACCAGTGTGCGCCGGCCGGCCCGCTTAGTGGAGGTTCGCGACGGAGACTATGACTACGCCGGAAGCCGGACAGCACGAGCGTCTGCGCGTGACCGTATTGCGCGGCGGGCCCAGCGCTGAGCGCGCCGTGAGCCTGGAGTCGGGCGCCGCCGTGGCGGAGGCCTTGCGCGCCTGCGGACACGCGGTCTTCGCGGCCGATATCAGCCCGGACGACCTGAGCGCCCTCGACCAGCCGGCCGACGTGATCTTCCCGGTCCTGCATGGCACGTTCGGCGAGGACGGCCAGTTGCAGCAAATCATGGAAGAGCGCGGACTGCGGTTCGTGGGGTCGGGGTCGGCCGCGTCGGCCGCCGCCATGGATAAGATCATCAGCAAGCAGCGCGTGCGCGCCTTGGGCCTCGCCACGCCGGCTTACGAGGAATGGACCGCGGCCGATCGCGAAGTGCGTGCGACGCGCCTGGAGTTGCCCGTGGTGGTCAAGCCCGCCGACCAGGGCAGCAGCGTGGCAACGTTCGTGGTACGCCGGAACGATGACTTCGCGGCGGCCGTTGACGCGGTCGTGAGTGCATTCGGCCGGGCACTGGTCGAGCAGTTCATCAGCGGCGACGAGTTGACCGTCGGCATCGTGGGGACACAGGCGCTACCCACCATCTGCGTCCGGCCCAGGCGGGCGTTTTACGACTACACGGCGAAATACGAGGACAATGCCACCGAATACCTCTTTGATGCCGGGCATCCCGCGGCTCTGCTGGACGAGGCGCAGCGCAAGAGCTGCGCGGTCTTCGAGGCCCTGGGCTGCCGGCACCTGGCCCGGGTAGACTGGATGGTGGATAAGGCCGGAACGCTGTGGTTCTTGGAGGTCAACACGATTCCCGGCTTTACGAGCCATTCACTGGTTCCCAAGGCGGCGGCATACGTGGGTGTGCCCTTTGGCGAGTTGGTTGAGCGGCTGGTCCGGATGGCGTGGACGAATTCATGAGGCGCCCAACACGCAAGAGCCAGAAGCCGCCCGCGCGGCCGACGCCGCGCACGCGGCGCAAGACACACACCCCGCAGATGTCGCTGGCGGCGGCTCGGCGGCTGGGTCTACTGCTGTTGTGGGGCGGCAGCCTGGCCGCCGTGGCCTACGGTCTGCATCGGCTCGAACCACTGGCGCTGCAGGCACAGGGCGACGGCCCGTGGGAATTGCACTGGGTTGATGTGCCGACGAGCATCGATGAGCTGGTGCTGGACGAGATAAAAGCGGAGGCCGAGCGCCTCGGTCCCCGGCCGCTCTTTGGCGCCGAGCTGCGAACACCAACGCTATGTGCGGACTTGAAGGCGGCCCTGGAAGCTTCACCGTGGATTGCCGAGGTGTGGCGCGTGTCCAAGCAGGCGGATGGCGTGGTCCGCGTGGAGGCGCGCTTCCGTGAGTGGCTGACGTACGTGGTCCGCAATGACATGGGTCATTTGGTGGACAGCGAGGGCGTGCGGCTCCCCCGGCAGGCGGGCGCTGCCTATCTGCCGCCGGTCGAATCGAACGTCATTCTCGTGGAAGGCGTGACCTCGCGGGTGCCGGCGGTCGGCGTGGCCTGGGAGGACCGGGCCGTCCACGCCGGCCTGGAGTTGGTGAAATACCTGCACGCCAGCCTGCCCCCGGGACTGCGTGATTCGATTCGCGCGGTTGACGTGGCGAACTACGAAAACCGGCTTAACGCGCGCGACGGTTGGCTGCGCTTGCGGACGATTCACCCGGGCCAGTACATTTCCTGGGGGCTGCCACCTGGGCAGGAGTATGATATTGAAAGCAGCGCCCAGCGCAAGGTGGAAGCGTTGTGGGCGCTCTATCGCCAGCATGGGCAGTTGCCGGACTTTGAGGGTCTGGATGTACGCGACAAGCACAGCGTGCTGCACCGGGTATCGCCGTAGTCCTGCGGTGCCGGCCGAAAGGGCGCGCTGCGTCGGCGCGCGGACTGCTGAACGCAGGTAGCCGCTACGGAGTGGTTGAATGGAAGAGCTGCTGGATATGTTCCGGGAAACCGTCGCTCAGCATCTTGCGCACACCGCGACGTGGATTCCGCTGGCGATAGCCGGAACGCTCGCGTTGCTGGCCCTGGTCCTGCTGGTCAAGGGTGCTCGGCTGGTGCCGCTCCTGGCGGGGCTGGCAACGGCCGGGCTGGGCATGGCCGGCGGGCCGTTCCTGGTGGGGTTGCTCGGCACGCCGTTGTGGGCCACGCTGGCCGTGGCCGGCGCATGCGGGTTGCTGCTGGGGCTGTTGCTGTTCCGCGTGTGGCTGGCGCTTGCGCTGGCCGGCGTGTTTGCCTTGGCAGGACTGGCGCTCTACACGGTCAAGACAATCTCGCCACACCTGCCGGGATACTCGTCCTGGGGGCTCGCGCAGGAGGTGCCAGGGTCTGATGTTCTTTATGGGGTAACGATTCCAGAGGGCGGGGCGGCGCAGGCCGCCAGTGAGCTGCCAGCGGCCGGCGCTGCCCGACTGTGGGCCTACCTGCTGGCGGTTGTGCCGGGCTTCCGGACCAGCCTGGTGGCAATCACGCTGTCCACCGGTCTGGCGGGCCTGATATTCGGCATATTGTTGCCAAGAGTGGCGCGCGCGTTTCTCGGGGCGACGCTGGGGACCCTGCTGCTGTTACAGGCAGTCGGCGTCGTCGTCAACACGGTCTGGACGTCGGGGTTGCACTACGTTCAGGCGGTTGGAATGCACGGCTGGCTGGCGGCCGCCGGCGGCGTGTGGCTCGCTTCCTTGCTGGCGAACCTGTATGACCTGCGAACCCGCGCGACGGAGCGCGATGCCAATGCGGCTGGCGACGTCGAAGGACAAGTCGCCACGGCCTAGAATGGTCCTATAACAGCGACATCCTGAGAATTGGGATCGCGGCGGTCCGCGCGAGGGCGGCGCACGACCGACGCCGTTTGTCAAATGCGCTGTCCAAATCAACGATAACTCCTGAGACAGACCGTCATTGAGTCGCAGGAGCACTGGGTTTGATGGATTTGCAGGGAAACCTGTTTCGCTGGGCGGCGGCGCAGCCGGCCCTTACTGGCGCGGTGATATTCTGCCTGGGGTTGGTATACGCCTTCGCCGGCTTCAGGCTCTTCCGATTCCTGTTGTCGGTGACCTGCGCCGGCCTGGGTTGGCTGGTCGGCGTCGTGGCGGCCGAGATGGCGCACCTGACGCCCGAGTTGGTGGGCGTGTCTGGTCTGCTGGGGGCGGGACTTGGAGTCGCGATATCGATATATCGTGAGAAGCCGGCACTGTTTGCGACAGCCATGGCGACCTGGGGTGCCCTGGCGTGGTACCTGGCACTGCAACTCGGGCTGCCGCGACTGACGGTGTTCGTGCTCGGTGGCATTGGCGCGGGGCTGGGCGGGCTGTTCTCGTTGCTCGCCTACCGCGGCATGCGAGTCGTACTATCCACTTTGCAGGGGGCCGTTCTGCTGGTGGTCGGCTGGGTGAGCCTGTCGAGCAGTATTGCGCCGTCGATCGGGAGTACATTTCGACAGTGGGCCGGGAGCCAGTCCCTCTTGGTGCCTGTCTTCCTCGTGATGCTTTTCGTGACAGGCTATTCATTTCAGGCCATGCGGGAACGCGGTGACATCAAGAGCGGTGCGTAGGGGCTTGGGGAAAGGAACGTAGCTCACGCTGGCGGGGACACTTGCGCTGCCTTCGGCTTAACCTGGGCGCGGTCGGGACCCGATGATCAATGCGGCGAGCGGCAGGGTTGACTTTTCGCGTGCTGCCCGCCTACACTCTCCGTTGGTTCGGAAGTCCGGCCTAGGCTGGCCGGGAAGGTACGTGTTAGGATGAACATGCGAACAACCGAGACATAGGCGTGAAATACGCGGAGCGGCTCGTGAGGTCGTGGTCTCGACGCATGTCATCCGTGAGCTGCTGGAACCTCTTGTCCGGTATGCAGTTTCTTTCGACGTCGGCGACTGGCACGAACCCGCTCCCATGAGGAATCAATCCACATGGTGAAGGTGCAGTTGCCCGACGGAACCGTCGTTGAACATTCCGACGGAGTCACGGTAGCAGAGGTGCTGCGCGCCCTCAGTCCGCGCCTGGCCGACAAGGCGGTGGCGGCCAAGGTCAACGGCCAGATCGTGGAGCTGTCCACGCCGCTGACTGAGCCGCGGGTCGAGTTGGTCGCGCTGGATATCGGGGACCCCGAAGGCCTTGAGGTCGCCCGGCACAGTTGCGCGCATGTCATGGCCGAGGCCATCTGCACGCTGTGGCCCCAAACCAAGCTGGTCTATGGCCCGCCGGTAGATTCCGGCTTCTACTACGACATCGACCTGGATCATTCCCTGACCCCGGAAGACTTCGAGCAGATCGAGGCCAACATGGCCGCGATCGTGCAGGAAGACCGGCCGTTCCGCCGTTACGAGGTGCCGCGGGCGGAGGCCATGGAGAAGCTGGCGGCGGAGGGGAACGAGTACAAAATAGACAACGCCCAGCGCGCTACCGGTGACACGCTGAGCTTCTACGTGACGGGCGAGCCGGGCAGCGAGCGCTTCGAGGACCTGTGCCGCGGGCCGCACGTTCCGAGCACCGGGCGGGTGGGCGCGTTCAAGGTGATGCAGGTCGCGGGGGCCTACCATCACGGCGACGCCAGCAAGAAGATGCTGCAGCGCATCTACGGGACGACTTGGCCGGACAAGAAGGCCTTGCGGCAGCACTTGCAGATGCTGGAGGAGGCCAAGAAGCGCGACCATCGCCGCCTCGGCCAGGAACTCGGCCTGTTCACGATCAGTCCACTGGTCGGGACCGGGCTCGTTCTGTGGAAGCCGCGCGGTGCCGTGATTCGCCACATCCTCGAGGAAGAGCTGCGGCGGAAGTTGCTGTCGTGCGGGTATCAAATGGTCTATACCCCGCACATCGGCGGTCTGGATCTGTACCGCACGAGCGGCCATTTCCCCTATTACAAGGACGCGCAGTATCCGGCATTGTTCGAGTCGGAGCGAGCCCGGCGGCTGAATGAACTCTGGGAGTTGGCGGGCGAAGCGGACGGGGCGGCCTCGCCGGCGGAACTGGCTTTGTTCGAGCAACTGGCCGAGGAACACGCGGATATTCGCAATACTGGGTATCCGGCGAGTGCGCCGCCGGATGCGCGCCGCCGACGCGTGCGCGGCTGGTTGGCGCAGGAAGACGGGTACCTGCTGAAGCCGATGAACTGCCCCCACCACATCCAGATCTACGGATCCGATGCGCGCAGCTACCGGGACCTGCCGGTGAAGCTGGCGGAGTTCGGGCAAGTGTATCGGTTCGAGCAGTCGGGCGAGGTCAACGGGCTGACGCGGGCGCGCGGCTTCTGCCAGGACGATGCTCACGTCTTCTGCACGCCATCGCAGCTTCCGGGCGAGATTGAGCAGTGTGTGGAGTTGTCGAAGTACGTGCTGGAGATGGTGCAGCTCACGGACTACCGCGTGCGAATCGGATTGCGCGACCGGGACAGTGATAAGTACGTAGGTTCTCCGGAGAACTGGCGGCTGGCGGAGGACGCGCTGCGCAGCGTGGTGCGTGCTTCGGGACTGCGCTACTCCGAGGAGCTGGGCGAGGCCGCGTTCTACGGCCCGAAGATCGACTTCGTGGCGCGCGATTGCATCGGGCGGGAGTGGCAGCTTGGCACCGTGCAGTGCGACTACAACCTCCCCGAGCGGTTCGAGCTGAAGTACATCGGTGATGACAACGCCGAGCACCGCCCGATCATGGTGCACCGCACGCTGTTCGGCAGCATGGAGCGCTTCGTCGGCATTCTGATTGAGCATTACGCCGGCAAGTTCCCGCTGTGGCTGGCGCCGATCCAGGTGACGGTTTGCAGCGTGAGTGAGAAGTCGGCGGAGTATGCCCAGAGGGTCTTCGAGCAGTGTCGCGCGGCCGGCCTGCGGGTCGAACTCGATAACGGCAATGACCGAATCGGCGCGAAGATCAGACGGGCAACGATGTTGAAGGTGCCGTACATTCTTGTTCTAGGGGAACAGGAGGCTGCGGCCCAGCAGGTAAACGTACGCACGCGTGACGGTGTGCAACAGGGCAGCCACGGGCTGCCGGAGTTCCTGGCGGCGTGTGCGATTGAGATTGCGAATCGAGGCGTGCCAACGCCGGCCGCGTGTGCCCAGGACGCGGCTGTGGGCTAGCCGATTCTCGGCAGCCTGAAAGGAGGTAGACCCCCATCGCTCAAGAGATGCGACGGAACGAACAGATCCGCATATCGCCGGTGCGGCTCATTTCTGACACGAACGAGCAGTTGGGCGTGTTCCCGACCGACGAGGCATTGCGGATGGCGCAGGAGGCGGGGATGGACCTGGTCGAAGTAGCGGCCAACGTTCGCCCCCCGGTCTGCCGCATCATGGATTACGGGAAGTGGAAGTACAACCAGAAGAAGAAGGTGAAGAAAAGCCACGATCAGGTCTTGAAGGAGGTGCGCCTGCGTCCCAAGACGGACGATCATGATCGCTCGATCAAGGTGAACCAGGCCACCAGGTTCCTCAAGGCCGGCCACAAGGTGCAATTCACGATGCGTTTCCGCGGCCGTGAACGCGCGCATCGTGAGATTGCCTTCGCCATTCTGCGCGGAATCGCCGACAGCTTCGGACCGCGCGTGCGCATCGACCGACCGCCGTCCATGGATGGACGGAACATGGTGATGGTCCTCTCACCAGCCAAGGGTGGGTGGGATGACGTGGAAGTGACGGCGGAGGCCGAGGTTGACGCTGATCGGGTCGAATCCTCGGCGGAGATGCCACCGCAGCCGGTGAACTCGGATACCGCGGTGTAGGCTCCCGGTGCCAGTCAGATTGGCTGACAATTCCCTGCGGGAATAACGCCGGCCCCCCGTGCCCCACGGCAAGTGCGTAACGGCGCCCGGCACACCGGCCGGCGCCGCCCATTCCACTCTCTGGAACCTGAGCGAGGGTAGCTCGTGCGCATCGGTTACTTCGACTGTTTCAGCGGCGCGGCGGGCGACATGATCCTCGCCGCGCTGATCCATGCCGGTTGTCCTCTGCCCGCGCTGCAGAACATCGTTGAGCGCCTCCGTCTGCCCGGCGTAACACTGATGGCAGAACGCGTCCAGCAAGGCGGCCTCGCCGCGACACGCGTTCGCGTGGGGACCGGGGATCACAAGTCGCATCGGCACTTGCCCGAGATCCTGTCAATCATAAGCGCGGCTGACCTGTCCGCCCGAGTCACCGAACGGGCGACCGCCGTGTTCAAACGCCTGGCCGAAGCCGAAGCCGCCGTCCACGGCACGAGCGTGGACGCCGTGCATTTCCACGAGGTCGGCGCCGCCGATGCCATCGTGGACATTGTCGGTGCCTGCGCTGGGTTGGAACTGCTGGGGCTTGATCGTATCGTGTGCTCGCCGATTCCCACTGGTTATGGGACGGTCACCTGCGACCACGGCGTCATGCCCGTCCCGGCGCCCGCCACCGCCGAACTCCTCAAGGGCGTGCCCCTGGCCGACTGCCCCGAGCCGATGGAACTGACGACCCCCACCGGGGCCGCCATTCTGGTCACCCTGGCTAACCATTTCGGCCCCCTGCCACCAATGCGGATCGCATCGGTCGGATACGGCGCCGGCACCCGCGTCGGCCAGACGCGCCCGAACGTCCTCCGCCTTCTGGTCGGCGAGGCGGTAGATGCAACCGCCGCCGAGCACGACCAGGTCGTAGTCCTCGAGGCCGCCGTGGATGACGCCACCGGCCAAGCCGTGGCTTACACCTGCGACCGCCTGCTGGCGGCCGGTGCGCTGGATGCGCACATAGTGCCGATAATCATGAAGAAGGGTCGGCCGGCCCAGGTGTTGACCGTCTTGTCTCGTCCCCAA
Source organism: uncultured Planctomycetales bacterium (assembly GCA_964550375.1). GTDB lineage: Bacteria > Planctomycetota > Phycisphaerae > UBA1845 > Fen-1342 > JAAYXS01. The sequence continues at coordinate 25,422 of CAZJYX010000037.1, forward strand.
GACGTCGAAACGCTCGAACGCATAGTCTTCGACGAGACCACCACGCTCGGCATCCGACGCCACGCGGCTGAGCGGACCAAGCTGGCCCGCGAAACGGTGACGGTCGAAACCCGCTTCGGACCGGTTCGCGTGAAGATCGGTCACCGGGACGGGCAGCCCGTGCGGGCCTGGCCGGAGTACGACGACTGCACGGCGGCTGCGCAGCGCTGCGGCGTGCCGCTCCAGGTTGTTCAGCAGGAGGCTCTGCGGAGCCGGGCTCACGGTGATGATCCTAAGTGCTAGCGGGAGCATGACAAGCAACCTGACGCTGCTGGCCGGCGTCGTCCTGCTGACATTCTTCTCCCTGATGCTGGTCCGGCGGAATCGGCAGCGCAGCCAGGCGAACAGCCAGCGCGTGCGCGCGGAATACGAAGCCCTGCGTGAGCATAAGGCCTTGCGGGGGTCCCTGGACGACCTGTTGCTGCAAATCGAGGATATGGCGCGCCGCGTGAACGCCCAACTCGACACCAAGTTCGCCAAACTCGAGACCGTGGTGCGGCATGCGGATGAACGCATCCGGCGACTGGAGCGCCTGGTGCAGGAGGCCGCGGCCGCCCGGGCGGCCATGTCGCGGGCCTCCGCCGAGCCGTCGCCGCAAGCCGCGGCGCAGACACCCGGCCAACCCGCCCAGGTGGATGTGGTTATCGATGATTCCCCCGCTGTTGAACCCGAGGCCGCGGACCCGCCGCCGTCCGAGGAGCCGCCGGCTGAACGCCCCACCCCCGCGCCGGTCACATACAACCAAATGAAACGCATCTACGACCTGGCGGACCAGGGGCTTACGCCGATGAAGGTCGCCGAGAAGCTGCACGTGCCGATCGGCGAGGTCGAGGTGGTGCTTAACGTTCGGCGGTTCGCGTGATCTGCGCGCAAGCGGCCGGGCGGCGGGGGCTCGCGTACCGTCAAGGCTGACTGGTTGCTGCGGGCGATTCCTCTTGCGATGCCTCCTGATCCGCCGGCTCGCCCGAATCGCCCGTGGCGGGCGCGGCACGGTTGCCGGAGGCCAGACCCGCCAGCCGGTGGAAATACTCGCGCACGACACCGTGATACTGCCGCGGAACTTCGTGACGCTCGATGGCGTCCGCCGCGTCGCGCTGCGCCGAACTCACCGCCTCGCGCACCTCGGCCGTCGCCTCGCCACGCACCTGCTGCCCGTCAACGAGCATCTGCCCAATGATGGTGCCGCCGTGCATGCGCGAGCGGGCTTTTGTCGGCGTGAGCGCGTGGGCGGTGCGTTCCTTGGGCACAGTGGAGCCGATGCCGTAGCCGCACCCGGGGCCCTGCCCACCGATGCTGCCGGGTCGCTGGCCGGACCTGCTGCAGTAGCCGCCGCTGCACACTGATTGACGCATGTTCTGGAGGTCGCCGAGCTGCGCCTCCAATTCGTCGAGCAGTTGCTGCGACATCTCGAAGCCCGAGAGTTGGCTGCCGACGTCGCACAACGACGCGGCCGCACCGGCGGCTCCGGCGCTGCCGCTGCCGGCCTGGCTTGACTGCGACAGCGCATGCGCGGCCTGGGCCAGCCCCTGGCTCAGCCCGCGGCAGTTCTGGCAGGCCTGCTGCTTCTGCTCAAATTTCTTCACCATCTGCTCGATTTGCTGCTGTGACAGGCCCTTGTCGGCCAGTTGCCGCTGCAGTTCCTTCTCGCGCTGCTTGGGATCCATCTGCGCCATTTGCTCGAGCAGCTTCTTGGCTTCCTCCGCCGACAGGCCCGCCTTGTTCTCCAACTCCTTCTGCAGGTATGTGCTGTCATCAAGCTTCGCGAGCTGATCGGCCAGACGCTCAAGCTGTGCCTGCATCTGCTGAAGCTGCTGCTGGGCCGCCGCGTCACCCTGGGCCTGGGCCGCTGCGAGCTCCTGCTGCAGCTTCTCCAGCGCCTGACGCGCACCCTGGAAGTCGCCGGCCGAAAGCGCCTGGCCAAGCTGCGCCGCCATATCCTGACCGCTCTGCGGGCTCAGGCGGGACAACAGCCGCTTCGTCTCATCAAGCGCATCCCGACCGGCCGCGTCACGCTGCTCGACCAGCTTGTCCATGACCTTGTCGATGCGCTGCGTGGCCTCACGCCGCACGTCCTCCGGCGTGACCGTCGGCTCGTCCGGCATTTCGAGCGGCTGAAGATCCTGGGCCAAGGCGGCCAGGTCAGGATTGGCCGTGGCCATCTCGCGAATCCGCCCCAACCTGGCCTCCAAGTCCTCCTGGATGGCCGATCGTTCCGCCAACGCGTCGCGGCGAGCCTGCTCGCGGCCGGGTTCATCGCTGGCCGCCAGCAGGTTCAACTCCGGCATGAAGAAGCCCACCAGCGCCGCCGCCGCCACCGCCGCGATCGACCACGGCCACAACCCCGGGGCCCGGTATGGCAGATGCGCGGGAACATGCACCTGCCCGGCCCGCTGTTCCGCGTCCGCCACCGCCGCCCGGGCGAACGGATCCGGATCGCGCACCAGCACCAGGGCCGTGCTGATACGCTCTTTCAGTGCCAGGGCGGCGTCCACCGCCACCGCGGCCCGCAGCGTGTCCACCCGCGCCAGCCGCGTAGCAACGAGCGCAAAGCCCAGGGCCAGCAGCCCCGCCGCCCAGATCGTCGCATTGATCGGAATCCCCAGTACGAAGGCCCGCTCGACCAGCAGCGTGAGCGTCCACAGCCCGGCCGCCGCCAGCACGCCGCTGCACAGCCGCTCCAGGAACAGATTCCCGTTCAGCCGCCGGCGGGCCCGCGCAACCTGACGTTCCAACGTGGACATCGCACACCTCAACCACAGCCGCACGCCGGCCCCTGCCAGCCCACCGGCACACCGCCTCCAATATGGTATTACGGATAATAGGCCTCCTCGCCCCCACCCTCAATCCAGCCCGCCCGGGCGCAATCCGATCCGCCCCCGCGCCGCCCGCCCCGCCACATCGGAACTGAGCCGCGCCGTCTTAACCGAGCCGCGACTGTGAAGGAGCGGTTCTTCTCAGCCCCCCGCCCACCAACCACACCGCGGGCCGGACAAGGGCCTCGCAACCCTCGCCCGGCCCGCCACAAGACCTAACCCAATACTTCGCGGCCCTCAGAACTCGCCGCTACTCCAATTCCGCCAGCAGCGCCGCCATATCAGCACCCGCCGGCGTACCGGCAAATTCTTCAGCCGCCGCCGCCAGATCCGCCACAAATACCGCCAATTCCTCCGGCGAAAGCTCCGCCATGATCCACTCGGCCAGTTCGGCGACATCCACGCCATCCTCGCCGCCCGACCCCTCGCCGGCTCCTTCCTCTTCCTCCGCGCCGCCGTCGCCCTCGCCGTCAAACGCCCAACCGTCGCCACCGTCCTCCTCGAACGCCCAGCCGTCGCCCTCACCCTCACCTTCGCCGCCCTCTCCGCCGCCATCTCGCCCGCCGCACGGCGGCTGCACGGTCATGTTGCCCAGGAACTTGGCCAGCTCCACGTTGTTAAGCACGCCGTCACAGTTGCAGTCCATGAGCGGGTCATACGTGCGCGACCCGCCGGCAACCGCCGCCTGAAGCTGCGCCAACTCGACATTCGAGATCACGCAATCCCCATTCCAGTCGCCGTAGATCGTCGCAACAGCCAGGACAATCAAATCATCCAGCGCCGGCGTGGTGTATTCCGTAACGATTATCGGCTCCCCCCCGTACGGCCAGTAGCGTACCTCGGCGGTTGGGCTGATCGCCAGCGACGCCGTGTAGATGAAGCCCTCGCCCTGGTAGAAATCCAGCGTCCGCCCGGCACCTATCGTCACGCTCTTGAATCTCGCGACTTCCCACGACGGGGCGTAGTGCCAGTTGTCGTGGAGGTTCCTCATCGCAGTAGGTGCCACCGTCGGTGCCCCCTCGGCGTCGGGCAGCGTTAGCGTGGCGAATGCTCCCTTACACGCGACGTCGTCAAAAATCACCGGGTCACCAGCATACGAGTTCAATTGACCGCTCAACTCAACCGCCTGCTGATCGCACGCCGACTCCGGCACCGGGCGCGCCACTATGGCGACATTCCGCGTGTCCCAGTTCGAGTACACCGCCTCGTACAGAAAGTCGCTGGCGATATGCAGGCTGGCGTACAGGTCCAGCGTAAGCTGCGGCGTCTCGGCCTCTTCCTCCGGCTTGATCACCGTGTGCGTTCCAACGTACACAGCTTCGGTCGATGCCGCCGCCGACCCGACCCGGAATTTGTTCGCCCCAGTGCCGTACGTGAGCACATGCTCGGCCTCGGCCGGCTCTATCGAGCTCGGGAACAGCGGCGCGTCTTCCAGCATCTGGGCCACAATGAAGTTCGCCCCGCCGCTCAAAGTCAGCAGCAACGGCGCTTCGACCATACCGCGCGCCCGTTTGAAAGCAGCGCTACACTGACCGCCTTCTAGAACCCACGTACCCGATAGCTCGCTGCACGGTGCGTCGAAGCCAAAGCCTGCCTCCAGACTGCACCAATTGCCCAGCACAAAGTTCCCGCCGAGAATACCGCCCTCAACCGTCAACCTCGTGTGCAATCCCGGCGGCCCCTCCTGGAGCGCAACGTCATAGCCGCTACTTACTACCGGGAGCGAAAAAGGTGTGACATGCCAGAGCCGCCGTCTAGCAGCACTTCCGCGTCAGAATTCGATTGGGATGCCACACATTAATCGCTCCCAGTAGTAGCAGCGCACTACCGGCCACTCGCAGGCCCTTGCGTGTCAAGATCGTCAATCCACCGCCCGCCGCCCCGTCGCCATAGAAGTCCATGATCTGCGCGTCTTGCGAAATCGTGCCGGCATCCATCTGGATCGGATGCTCATTGTTGTGCAGGACGCTATCGGTAACCATCGGCGGTTGGCCGATCGACCAGTTGTCCCAGTTGCTCCACATACTACTGGGAGCGATTAATGTGTGGCATCCCAATCGAATTCTGACGCGGAAGTGCTGCTAGACGGCGGCTCTGGCATGTCACACCTTTTTCGCTCCCGGTAGTATGAGATGAACCATCGCTCACCCATTCAACTATCTCTCCCCAGCGTTTGAGCGTGCCATCGCCCAGCATAACATAGCCCAGTGCCCCGTCGTCCGGTGGATCGCCGAACACATTGAATAGCTCCTTGTAACCCTCCCCAATGCAACGGCCCTGTGGAAGGACACTGTAGTAGGTGTAGAACAACGGGCGCGCGTGGATCCCCTTGCTGCCTCCGAAGGCAACCAACGTCGGCACCGCATCCGGATTGAACGTCACCACCTCTCCGACCGACGCTCCAGCAAAGGCATAATCGCAGTTGTAGCAGGACTCGAAAACATAGCTCAAGCTCTGCGGATCCGCGCTGGTGTAATGTTCCCGATAGACGTTCCTGAATGCGTCCGGTCCAGCGGGGGGATGAGGGAGCCGGTGATAATACGGCCCGCCGTGGCAGGCGTGCAGGTGAATGTGCGCGTATCCGTGCGGCAATCGAGCCGTAACGTAGTCGTTCCAGCTTGGAGAGCCGTCCTGGCACGGGTACGTACCACTGGCCGGACACACAGTCTTCACGTCGTAGAACAACTCCTGAAGGAGCGCTTCAACGGGCGGCAGCACGTCCGAGACGTCGCAGGCGTACCACAGGGCCTCCCCGGAGGTGTTAAACGCGCTCCAGCGTCCGGTATGATTGCGTGCGAAGTACTCGGCCAGGATTTCTTCTTGCGTGCGGCCGAAGTACTGGACCAGCGCCGGACGTGCCATGATGCGAGATATCCAAATCTCCATCTCCTGCTGATCGCCTCCTGGGTCCCATGCGTCGAATACTCCCGCTCGCCACGTGCCGGGCGGGCCGTCATCCTCGTCCAAAGTGTCGCTGATTGTTCCATCCAGGTCGGCAATAAGCGTGTCGGAGGCAAAATCGATGAAATCGTATTCCTCAGGGTCAGGGTCTTGGTCGCGCTCGAACAGCAGGTACTGCACGTTACCTACGAGAACGGCACCGGCCAGCGATTGCGGCTCACTCCACATCTCAAGCAGCTTGTCACGCAGATCCTTCTCTTCTGGTTGATCCGCCAGCGGATCCGCGGCCATCCCGTAGAACTTGATAACTGCCACAGTGAACCCGGCGCGCGCCACGTCGAACGCGTACGCATCAATCGACGACTGCAAGAGACCATATAACCCGTCCGGGGGATCCTGAGCCGGATCATGCCAAACGACCACGGCTACGCGCTCCGGCCCGCTGCCGATCTCGTACAGCTTGTCCCACACAACCTCGCCTGGCGGGATGTACGCCGGGACGGGATGGGGCCAGAAGAGACCGTCGCCAGGAGGCTCCTCTTGTGCGACCGTCTGACTCCCTGTTCCTCCAATCACCATCGCCAGGCAGAGCGCTGTCCCAATCGAACCCCAATGAAGCCGGTCAATCATGTCGGTGTCCTCCATCAAGCGCCCAAAGTAAAAAGCTCGCCTGCCCATAACCACCATTGCTAAACTCGTATCCCACCTACTACCGAGTGCCTCGGCGCCCCATGTTCCTGCGCCAGTAACCGGCCCGCGCACGCCGGTGTGAATACCCCGATCCCCCCCCCGCGTGTACCCGGTTGAACATCAAGATCCCCGTTGATGACTCGCGCCTACGGCACCTCACCCACCAGGCCCTGAAGCAGCCGGAAATCCTCCAGGTCAATGTCACCGTCAAGGTCCAGATCGAACGCGGCACATTCCGTTGTGCCCTGCCCGCCCGGATACGTCACACAATCCGCGAACGCCGCCAGCTCGACGCCCGTAACTACACCGTCGCCGTCAATATCACCCAACAAGGGCGGACCGATCCGGTAGACGCCCGTCGTGCCGTCCGTGAAATTCAGCAGAACCCCCAGTTGCCGGAGATCGTTGAAGCTCTGCGGTAAACCATCGGCTCCGCCCGTCAGCGTCCAGAACCGCCCCAAGTATCCCAGTTCGTCAGTGGTTACGGTTCGCCCGTACAGCTCGTCGCCCGGCTCCACAACCGGAACATATTGGCCGATCAACCCACACCACATCCCGAGAATCGGGAACGCTTCACCTCCACTCAGAGCAATCTGGGTCGACGCAAAGAAATCGCCCACGTCGTTCATTCCGGATAGGTCCGCGGCTCCCACTACATTATGAAACACCGTCCCGCTTGGGAAATACCCCACCGCCTCCCCATTCCGCAATATCAACTTCGCATCGTTATACCATCCGAAGAAGATCCCGTACCGATTCGACGCATCGATCGAATCTCCCCCAAACTTCACGCAATACAACATCTGGTGGAGATCGTTCGTGTAGCCACCGGCGGAAATTGACTCGACGTAAACACCCTCTCCAGCCTCGGGGACCAGTTCCCCCTCGCGCCCGATGACCTCCATCGGCTCCGGCTGCCCGCCCAGCAGCACCCAGTCATTCGCCGACGTGATCCCCGGCCCCTGTAACCGAATCCGGTTCGCCTTGTCACCGTGCCGATTCAGCGAGTGGCCGATCCCCGTGGCCGAACGAATCGTCACGCCTACGCCGAACTCCGGCGTCACATCACCATCGCGATGTAGCAGCTCCCAGTTGCCTGGCGAACCCAGCCAACGCCCATTGTCGTTGTAAGGCGTAATCCCCGGCCCGCTCAGCCCTCCCAAAAACGCCATCTGACCCGCATCGTTGAAGGAGATCGTCCCAACCCACAGCATTACCACGTCCGGATGACACCCCGGACACGCCACCTGCGCCGCCGGCATCCCTTCCCACACCATCAACTGCAGGTCATCCGGCGGCCCCAGCCAGTACGCCCGCGTGTACAGGCCACTTACGCCCGACCCGCACAGACCAGCCCCGACAAACAACAGCCCACTGTCAGTCAGGCCCGGACCAAAAGACTGCGTCGCATCCACGTACACGTCCGGACCGATCTCCGGCACCGGATCGCCCGTCTGAAACACCTTCTGAAACTCCCCCGGATAGCCGCAGTAGATCACCCCGTCGTTCTCACCCTCCACGATCCCAGGCCCCGCGACGTACGCCACGAACGCGATCAAACCCGTCTCCGAAACCACTTCCATGGCGGTTACGTCGACGTAGACCACCCCTGGCGGCATGTCCGGGGCTTGGTCTCCCTCGCGCGCCACCATCTCGATCGCCCCCGGCGGACCGCACCAGATCGCCGCATCGTTGTCGTAGTCGATGCCGGGGCCGACCATCCAGGCCGTCAGCAGGACGTTGCCCGCCCCATCGATCTCCGGAAACAACAAATAGTCGAACGTCGCCCCCGGAATCCCCGGCACCGGCTCCCCCACATGCGCCACCTTCAAAATCGGCACCTCCGGCCGATAGACATCTTCCCCCCACACCGGCCCCACCAAGAGCAACCCCCCCAACCCAACCGCCGCCGCCCACCGTGTCAGCGTCTTCATCACTCTGGCCCCTGAAATGCCACCAAAATCCACCTGCAGCCGCCATTATATCACCATCCCTCCCGCCCGCAACACAATCTCCCGCTCCCCACCAAATTCATTACCCGTCCTCCACCCCCCCCGAAAAACCTCGCTCGCCCCCAAATCCGCCACCCCGCAACAGAATCCGCGCACAACCAAGCCCCAACGGGGCGAAAGCCTGTAGCCCGGCGGCGCCAGTCCCGGGAACGCGCCTCGCCCCCCCCCATTCTCGATGCCATCCCGCAACTCCCCTCCCTGCCTGGGTGGGGTGGGGGGTGGGTTGC
>CAZJYX010000038.1:0-31468 GCA_964550375.1 uncultured Planctomycetales bacterium
AGTCGTTCTCGTCCACAACGCCATCCCCATCCCCATCCCCAAACACCGGCGGCGAAATGCGGTAGAACCCGTGCGTCCCATCCGTGAACTCCACCCGCGTCACGAGCATCCCCAGATCATTGAAGCTCTGCCCCTGCCCGTCGCTGCCACCGGTACCGTAGCAGTAGCGGGCCATCTCCCCCTCGTCCTCCGCGTGCACCGTCCGCCCGTCCAACTCATCCCCACTGCGCAGCAGCGGCACCCAACGCTGCAGAACACGATGCCGCAGCCAGAGAACCGCGTTGTTCCCCGCCGTGATGCCCGGACCCGCGATCTGCGTCGGCACCACGATGTCACCCACGTCGTTTAGCACGCCGTAGTACGCCACTCCCCCCACCTTCCGGAGCGTTACGTCCGCCGGAAAACCCGGCGCCGGGGCACCATCTCTCAACGTCAACTGCGGCCCATCGAACGGGCCGAAATACGCCCCCCCCCAAGTATCCTCCGTTATACCATCACCGGTGTAGTAAACCGTGTAGAGCATTTCCGAACGCTTGTTGATCAGATAGTTCCCCACGAACCAAACAGTCACACCCGACCCAACCTCCGGCGCCGGATCACCCGTCTGACGCACCAGCTGAATCCCCGTCCGATCACCCGCGAACAACACGCGCTGGTTCGCTTCCGTGATGCCAGGACCTTGGATCGTCCCTTTCTCGGCGGTCTCGCCGACGCCGTTGATCGTAGACAGCCCACCACCTGTCATCTTCCACGTCACACCCTCCGGCATGTCCGGCACCGGGTCACCCATCCGCGTGATCTTCGTCAAATCCCCCGGCCCACCCAGCCACAAGCCGCGATTATTCAGCGGCGTTACCCCCGGACCCTCCAACACCGCACCGACCGCAATCTCTCCGAGATCATTGTGCGATACCGACGTCGCCATCAGGAATACCACCCCCTCTGGACACCCCGGCGCCGCCACCCCCGCCCGGAACGCGACATGCAACTCGTCCCGCATCCCCGTCCAGTACACCCGGTCCGGCGTCGTACGCCCACCACCACCAGTAATCCGCGCCGTCGCCAACAACGTACCGTTATCGCTCACGTAGCCGCCGAAGCCCTCGGCCCCATTGATATACACGCCTTCCTCAAACCCCGGCGCGGGGTCCCCGCCCTGAAACACCTTACGCAGATCCCCCGGCGGACCACACAGGAACACCCGGTCGTTCACGCCCGGCACAATCCCCGGGCCCGAAACATCCGGCGTTATCGCGATCCAGCCACCTTCGGACGTGTACGGTAGCCGGGCGTACAAACTCGAGATGACGACGCCGACAGGCATGTCCGGCGCCTGCTCACCCTCCCAGAGCACCTTCTCCAAGCCCCCCGGCGGGCCGTAAAACAACGCCATGTTGTTGGCCCCCGTGATGTCCGGACCTTGCAGAAAGGCGATGAAGACCACGTTACCCTGTGCGTCAATCAGGGGCGTTCCCAAATACGAGAACGTCGCCCCCGGAATCCCCGGCGCCGCATCGCCCACAAACGCCACCCGCTCAATAACCGCCGGCGGCGAACCCTGCCCCCACACCTCTTGCACCAGGAACACCGCCCCCGCCACTGCAACCACTACGCAGCAATTAGATACCCCCGCGCTCACCCGCCCAACCACCGCCGCCCACCGTGTCAGCGTCTTCATGACTCTGGCCCCGAAAATGCCGCCAAAATCCACCTACAGCCGCCATTGTACCACAATCGCCCCCAGCCGATCAGGGATTTTCGCCCATCGCACGCCGCGTACAAACGCGCGCCCGCCTGTGACCGCCGGGCTGGGTCGAGTCGAAGCGCCTCCGCCTGCATATTATGGCACGCTCAGCGGTTGGCGTCCGGGGCTGCGAATCAGCGCTGGAATGTCCCGCGCGGGCCCGCTAAGCTGAATTGTGAGCGCGGGTTGTGCTCGCGCGCACGGTTCAGGAGGAGAATCCATGAGGCGGTTTCGGTTTGCGGTTGTCTTGCTCGGCAGTGCGCTGGCTGCCGCTGGCGGCGCGGCGGCGCCGTTTGACGTTGTAGTTGACCTGAGTCAGTCCACGCTTCACTTCGAACTCTGCATCTCCGGCTCTTGTGATACGGACAGTTCCGCCGTAACGGGAACCGTCACGGTCGACGTGGATTCCGTGACGGAACCGACCCTGATCTGGCTGCACGATTTCGACCTGCAGCTCGCGGACACGCTGAGCTGGTACATCAGTTGGAGCTTCCTTGGCAGCTTCAGCGCGAGCGCGGCGAACGTGCAGGTGACCTACGCGGAGCCGGGCACCATACGTGGTCCGGAACCGGTCACGGCCGGCGATTTCCAGTTCCACGATGTGCCGGCCCAGCCCGCCGGAACAATGACGTATCTCGCCGTGGGCATTCCCTGCGTGGCGCTCCAGTCGGCCGGGTACTTGTGCGACGACACGACGCCACTGGGTGCCGAGGGGCCGCAGGTGGCCGACGTGTTCGCGGGTACCATAAGCACCGAGGGCCGGGTCGTGACACTGGCCACGACGCTCGACATCACCGCGCCGCTGGTGCCGGAAAGCCCGAGCCTGGGCACGCTGCATGTGTACGGCACGGTCCGAGGGTCAGCCTTCGTACCGTTTGACGCCGGCGACCTGAACTGCGACGGCCTGGTCAACTCGTTCGATATCGATCCGTTCGTGCTAGCGCTGACCGACCCGGCCGGGTACGCCACGGCACAGCCGGGCTGCAATCGAATGCTGGCCGATACGAATCACGACGGCGTGGTTAACTCGTTCGACATCGATCCGTTCGTGCTGCTACTGACCGGCGGCCGCTAGCAGTCCGCCACAGAAGTGCCGGCGGGCTGATCAGGCGGCATGCTGCCACGAATGCTGACGGAAGGAGAGGTATGAGATTCTGCGTCGCCCTGCTTGCCCTGCTGACCCTGCCGCTGGCCTGCCCAGCCGCCGCCGGCGGACCATCACCCGCAGAGCCACGCCCGAGCCGCGAGAATCGCCGAACTCCCGTCGTGGACGTCTTTGAGCGCTCCCGCGACGCCGTCGTCAACATAAGCACCACGCGCATTGTTCAAATGCGCACCCTCGGGCTGCCTTCCTTGTGGAGCGACATCTTCGACTTCGGCCCGCCGCGACAGCGCACCCGCGAGGTGCACAACATCGGCTCCGGCGTAGTCATCCATCCCAAGGGCTACGCCGTAACCAACGCACATGTCGTCGCACAGGCCTCGGATGTGCAGGTCAGCTTCGCCGACGGCACCACCCGGCCGGCCGAGATCCTGGCGGTGGACACCACGCATGACCTGGCCGTCATACGCATCGAGACTGACCGCGACCTGCCCTGGCAACGATTGGGGCACAGCGATGACGTCATGGTCGGCGAGACCGTCGTGGCCATCGGCAACCCCCACGGCTTCCAGCATTCCGTCACCGCCGGCATCGTCAGCGCGGTTGACCGCACGCTCGTCTTCGGCGGCGACCGGGTCTACCGCGGCCTCATCCAGACCGACGCCCCGATCAACCCCGGCAACTCCGGCGGCCCTCTGATCAACGTCAACAACGAAGTTATCGGAATAAACACCGCCATCCGCGGCGACGCGGAGAACATGGGCTTTGCCATCCCGGTTGACCGCATCTGGGAGCTGCTGCCCGAGATGCTCGACATCGAACGCCGCAAGCGGGTCAAGTTCGGCCTGCGGGTCGCCGGCCCCGAGGCCCGGGTACTCGACGTGCGGCCGGGCAGCCCCGCCGCCCAGGCCGGTCTGCGCCGCGGCGACCGCGTGGCGAAGTTCAATGGTGAGCCGGTTCACGACGGCATCGACTACTGTCTGCGCCTGCTGGATCAGGAGCCCGACTCGGAGTTCGTGCTCGGCCTGCAGCGCGGCAGCGAAGTCACTGAGCTGCGCGTGCGGCTGGAGGCCCTGCCGTTGCCGGACGGTCGAGAGCTGGCCCTGCGCATGCTGGGCGTGGAGCTGAACGAGATTCCGGAAGGACTGCTGCGCCAGTATGGCCTGGGGCCGCGCACGGGCCTGGCCGTGACCGCCGTGGAGCGCGCCAGCCCGGCTGACCGCTTGGGCATCGAGCCCGGCGACATCATCCGCCGCATCGACGGCATTCCCACCGCCGACGTCACCGCCCTGGGTCTGCTGCTCGAGGGCGTGGCGCCGGGAGAACCTGTGCACGTGGAGGTGTTGCGCCCACGACACGGCCAACTGGTGCAGTTCGCGCCGGTGCGGGTCCGCACGCGCTAAGCCCGCTTACGGAACCACGAACGACGGCGGCGCCGGGCGCATACGCTGTTGGGCCGGCTCGCGCCGCCCCGCATAGCGCTGCTCAACCTCGGCACGCGACACCTGCACAACCACCAGGTCGCCGCTCTCCATCCGCACGACCTGGCCGCGCTGGTCGGTGTACACGCGACTGGTCTGCGGCAAAAAGCCCTCGCGCGTCTCGTAGCTGAGCCCTTCGATGCCGCTGCCCGGCACCGCTCCGGGCCCCTGTGGACGGATCATGTATACGCCCAGGGCACGCGTCTGCGAGTCGTAGGCGGCGAAGGCGTACCACTCCTGCGGCGCGGCCAGCAGCAGGCGCGGCAGCAAACGGATCCAGGCCAGGTCAAGGTAGCGCGGTCCGATCGGCAGCGGCGGCTGCGGGTCGGGCAGCCCCGGTTCCAGGTTCGTGGTGAAGCTGGAGACCAGCGCAGCGCCCTGGCGAACGCACTGGTTCAGCTCGATGTACAGGCGCTGCGAAGGCACATCCGCGGCGGGAATCAGCGTGCTGCGGTGCTCGATCAGCTCGTTGCGCAGGTCGAAGCTGCTGAACAGGTTGACCTCGGTGTGGCGGACGGTGCCGTCCTCGCCGAAGCGCCAGGATTCCTCACGGACGCGCAGCCCACGCACCAAGCGCGCCGGGAAGCGCGGATCATCCAAGGAACGCTCCTCCGGGCGCGTCTGCCGCACCAGGTACCCCACCGGCTGACCGCCAATCACGAACTCGTAGTAGTCTTCCGCCTCATCCAGGCTGACGTGCGCCGCGCCGCCGCGCAGCTCGCCGAGCACCGCCCGACCACGCTCGAACGCCGCCTCGATCTGGCGGGCTTCGACGCGGTCGTACAACACCCGCACGGAGTCGGCGATCTGCTCGACAGACGCACGAACGGCCTGTTCATCCGCGTCGTTCGCCACCGCGGACGCCAGCACCAACACCCAGACCGTCCGCGCGTCAAACGGTATGCAGACGTAGTAAGTTTGTGTTCGTCGCCCCGCGGTCCGGGCGTCAATCAGCATGATGGCCCGCTCGCCGCCTTCGAGCATGGTGCAGCCCTCTGGGATCCGGCGTCCGCCGTGCACCTGCCCCATGCGTTCGAGGAAGCCGTCCAGCCAAATGGCGAATTCCGGCATCTCCATGCTGCGGAAGATCAGGATCTGCAGGGCCTGCAAGCCGTCCGCAGCGCTGCCCCGCAGTACGCCGATGGCACCCTGCGGAGCCTCGAAGCGACCGCGATCGTATGACCAGCCCGCCGGCACGTGCAGCTCAAACCCGAAGGTCGCATCCAAGTAAGGCATCAGTTCCAGACCGGTGGCCGGGGACGGCGCCGGCTGCGTCGTCTGGGCCCGCACGCTGACCGCGCCGCCGGCGGCCAGCACCACCAGCAGCCCACGGCACAGACGCGAGGAGCATATCTGACGGGATGTCAGCGACCCGCACGCGCTCATTAGCATGTCTCCCACAACCGCGGAACACGAACTCCGGCTGGTCACCGCCGGCCGGCCACACCGCAACAGTGTAAACGGAACCGCCCGCGTGTGCTGCACTCTCCCCGCACGCCTTGGTCAGGCAGGCCCACGACGCCCGGCAGGAATGGTCGCGCGGTGGAGATCCGGCGGGTGCGAATCCGGCTCTGGCTGTTATCATCCTGGCAACTGGAGGCGCAACGGCCGTGAGAATAAGTGGATGGTTCGGCGTAGTGTTTCTGGCGGCGGCCGGCGGCTGCATGCCCGACGTGGATGGGGTCGGCTGGCTGCTGGGAGCCCGCGAGCAACTCCCGGAGACGACTGCGGGACTCGAACTGCTGGCGCGGATTGCGCACATCACGGACACACACGTCCTGGACGAGGAGTCGCCGGCTCGTTTCGCGGGGGCGCACGCGCTGACACCCACCGCATGGCGACCGTACGAGGCGTGCTCCGCGCAGTTGCTCGACGGCGTCATTCGGACGATCAACCGGATTCACGCCGACGGCCGCGAGATCGACCTGCTGATTCATACGGGCGACGCGTGCGACAACGCCCAGGGCAATGAGCTGGAGTGGTTTCTGACCGTCCTCGCTGGCGGGCTGCTTGATCCACGCAGCGGATCGGATGACCGGGCCGCGGACGCGCGTCCGGAACCCGCACTGGACCCGCATACACCCTTTGTCGCGCAGGGGTTGTATCGGTCAGGCTTGCACGGCGACCAGCGGTCGATTCCGTGGTACACGGTGCTCGGCAACCATGACGTCTTCGCCATCGGCGTCTTCCCGATTCACGAAGGTCCGGACGGTCATAGGACGGCCGCGTTGCCGCTGGATTGTCGGCCAGGGCTGCTGTTGCCGGTGCGGTTCGATCCGGTGGCGGCAATGGCGTACGGGAACGTCACGCCGGCTGAGCCGGGGCCGCCGCCGCTGCTGACGCAGCCGCGGGTGGTGGTGCCCAATGCGGCCCGGGCGTATTTCAGCAAGGACGAGTTCATCGCGGCCATGTTCACGACGGCCGGCGGTCCGCCCGGGCACGGGTTCGCGCACGCGGGCGGGACGAGTTGGTACAGCGTAAGTCCGGCGCCGGGGCTGCGGTTGATCGGGCTGGATACGACCGACTTCGCCTTTGTGACGCCGGGGCTGTTCTACGTTGAGGGGGCCGTATCGTTCCGGCAGGCTGAGTTTCTGCGCGGTGCTCTGGCGGCCGCCGAAGCGGCGGATGAGCTGGTCATCGTGGCCTCACATCACTCCAGTGCAAGCGTGCCGCCCGGCTTCGGCGTCGATGTTGACGGCGCGGGCCTGCGGGCGCTACTGAGCGAGTATTCCAACGTCGTGCTGCATCTGGCGGGGCATCGGCACATCAACCGCGTGGTCGACCGCGGCGGCTACCTGGAGATTGAGACATGCGCCACGCTCGATGCCCCGCAGGAGGGCCGGCTGATCGAGATATGGCGTGATGTGACGGACGGTCGCATTCTGATCGGTTACGAGATGTTCGGCCACCTCGACGATGAGCTGCCGCCGTTGGGGGATGATCCGCTGCGGGGGCTGCGGACGGCCGCCCACGCGCTGGCGCAGGGTGGGAAGGCGGCGGCAGCGCGCCAACAGGGGCGCGCCGGCGAAGCAGCCATACCCCCCGAGCAGCCGACGGATCGCCAGGGCTGGTTTATCTGCCGGCCGTAAACGACCGGACGACCAACCCGACAGGCTGCCCGGGTCGCGGTCGTCCAGTGTCGCCAGGTTGTTGTCGCTGCGGCTAACCGCCGCCGGTCAACAACTGCACGAAGGGGTCGATGTCGAAGACATTGATGACTCCATTGCCATCGACGTCAGCGCTCATGATGTCGCAGTTATCGTAGGTTTCCGCGTACTGGGCGGGGCTCGTCAGGGCGATCACGAACGGGTCGATATCGAAGACGTTGATGAGCCCGTCGCAATTGGTGTCGCCGGGGCGCGTCCGGACCTGGACGTACAAATGTTGCTCGCCGCAGAACAGGTCGCGCGTGTCGCCAAAGCGGCCGGCGACGGACAGCACCAGGTCGTAGTAGTCCTTGCCGGCATCTGTGCCGACGTTGAGATCGAAGGTGAACGACGTCGGCCCAGTGCCCCAACGGTAGCCCTGAGCGGGGTCGGAGTAGTAGTAGGCGGCCGCGCCCCACTCGGCCCAGTCGCAGTCACCGGAGTAGCTGAGTTGCCCGCCGGACACGACGCCGGGGAAACGCAGGCGTTTGAGGGTGACGGCGTAAGTGTCGTCGATCTGCAGGCCGGTCACTTCCACGTGCAGTACGCCCGTGCCGCCCGGGTAGGTCTGGAAGACCGGGAGCGGGCCGCGGTCCGGGGCGCCGGTGGCGGATTCGTCCGGGTCGGCCAGTGTGTCGTGGCCATAGATGAACAGCAGTTCCGGCTGCCATTGCCCGTGACAACTGAGGCAATTGGCGCCCCAGGCGGGCTCGGCGTAGGCTGTCTGGCCCAGGCCCAACAGCAGGACGACGGGCACTAATGCGACGCACTTCATGGTTCGCCTTCCCTTCTTGACGAACACCGCAGCGTAATCAACGGGCTGCGGAACTCGCGAACTCCGCCAGCGCCAACTCAATAATCCGCGGCACCAAGCGAGCGATCTCGGGCGTCAGATGGAGGCCCCAGTCGATACTGTGGGGCGCCACGCCGATGACCACCAGCTCTTGCGGCGCGCTGCCAAGTAGCCGAGCCGCGGCGAGCGTCTCCAAGAGCCCGATCTCGTGCAGCGAGACGTCGCCGGCCTCACGCGGGGCGAGGTCTTGCGCCTCGAGGCGCAGGATGGTTCCGGGCTGCGTTTCGCCCGCGAGGGCATCAATCACGACGACCTTCCGCCGGTCTGCCAGCACGTCCAGCAGATCGAGCCCGGCGGTGGCGCCGTCAAACACTTCCACATCCGCCGGCAGGTCCATGCCCTGCATGGCCTGCACGACCCGCACGCCCACGCCTTCATCCCGCAGCAGGATGTTGCCCAGACCCAGCACGAGGTTCGGCGTGCGGGCCGGCTTGGGGCGGGACTGCTCCGGCTGGGGCATTCCGGGCAATCTCCAGTCTCTCGTCAGCCGACACTCGGGCGGAGCAGAACGCGGGCTCCGCCCCGGCGGTCGTTCGGTCGCACCATATGAACTGCGCAGGCCAGGCACGGATCAAACGTGTGCACGACGCGCAGCACTTCGATCGGCTGATCCAAATCGGCCACCGGCACGCCGATCAGGGCCGTCTCGATCGGCCCGGGCTGGTCGGCATCATCGCGCGGCGACGCGTTCCAGGTGGTCGGCGTGATGACCTGGTAACGGTTGATGGCCGAATCCGCGATGGTCATCCAGTGGCCCAGGGCGCCGCGCGGGGCCTCCGTCAGCCCGGCGCCGACGCCGCTGGCCGGAATAGCGCTGGGCACGTAAACCGGCGCGCCCGGCACGAGCTCGTCTAGCCAGGTGTCCATGGTGTTCGCCAACAACTGCGTCTCCAACGCGCGGGCCACGATGCGATCCATGGCCGAGATGCCGTTCGTGTAGCGGCCGCTGATCCACATGCGCGCCAGCGGGCCGGCCTCGTGCGCCTGGCCTTGCAGCCGCGGCGCCTTCAGCCACGAGTAGGCCCCCGGCTTATCAGCGTCCGCAACGGTCGTGGCGTCCGCCGGATGCGCGCCGCCGGACTCCGGCGTGTACCACGCATGCGTCACGTGCTCGGTGATCTCGGCCGGGTCCAGCGCGTACGCCGTACCATCCGTGTAGCGGCCCGGACTGAACAGCTTGCTGGTGCCGGCGCCGTTCAGATCGAACACGCCGAAGGCCATGAGATTGCCGTTGCCGACGCCCAGGTTGTAATAGGTGGGGAAGAGGCTTCCCAGGGTTTGGGCGTCGGGGACGTAGACGTTGTCGATGAAAGCACGCAACTCGTTCAGCAGGGCGCGGAATTCGGCGATCTTCTCGGCCGTCACGGTCTGCGTTACGCCGCCCACGACGAAGGAACTCAGGCAGGGCAGCTTGCCGCCGAAGACCGCGCCGGCCTGGTGGGCCTTGCGCCGGATCTCAAGTGCGCCGACGTAGTGGCTCACGAGCGTGCTGGCCGTGGTCCCCGTGGCCATGTCCGGCGTGACGAACCGGGGCGTCCAGGGGGACATGTCGAGCAACCCCGTCGTGTCGATGTAGTCGAGTGCTGACAGATGGTAAAAATGCAGCACGTGCGACTGTATGTAGTTCGCGGCCAGCACGAGGTTGCGCAGGATGCGGCCGTTGTCCGGGGGCGTGACCGCGAAGGCCTGGTCGAGATTCAGCGAGGAGGCCAGGGCGTGCGACACGGGGCATACGCCGCAGATGCGCTGCGTGTACATCGGGGCGTCACGCGGGTCGCGACCGACCAGAATCACCTCGAAGCCGCGGAACATCTTGCCGGCGGCGCGGGCGTCGACAACCTGCTGGACGCCGCGCACCGTATCAACGGTGACCTCGATTTCGAGGTGCCCCTCGATGCGTGTCAGCGGGTCGATCGTTATCGTAGTTGCCATCAGTACTGTCCTCGCTGTGGCGATCGCCTAGCTCGGGTTGTAAACACGCCTGACTTCCAGTTTGCCCTTGGCAGGCGGCACGCCGTCTTCCACCGCTTCACGCGGGGCCGGCAGATACACGTAGAAGGGCGACATCCCGTCCGGGAAGGTCGGGTTCACGCAGCCCAGGCACGGACTGCCTGAGCCGACGCACCAGTTCACGCCGTACTCGTCCTTGCCGCGGCTGTTCCACTTGCGGATCGGGCAGTCGGAGTAGGTGTGCTTGCCCTTGCAGCCCAGGTACTCAAGGCAGCCCTCTGCGCCGAGCTGCTCCGCGAAGTTCGGCTCGCCGCAGTTCTGGTGGCGCTTGTAGCAGTTGTCGTGGATGCGCTCGCCGAAATACTGGAGCGGTCGGCGGTGCTCATCGAGGGGCGGCAGGTGCCCGGCGGTGAGGATGTATGTGACCGTGCCGACGAACCAGTCGGGGTGCGCCGGGCAGCCGGGCACGTTCACGAGTCGGCTGTCGCCGCCGAGAAACTCGCCGACACCCTTGGCTTCGGTGGGGTTCGGAGCGCCGCCGCTCACGCCGCCGTAGCACGCACAGGCGCCGAGGGCGACGATGTAGCCGGCATTGGCGGCGAACTGCGTCACGGCGTCGGCCATCGTCATGCCGGCCCAAAGGCGGCAGTAGTTGCCCGCGGCCCCGACGGGGATGGCGCCCTCGATTACCAGAATGTAGCCGGGCTGGGTACCTGCGGCCTGGGCGGCCGAGACGGCCAGATCGCCGGCGGCCGCCATGAGGTTGCTCTGGAACTGCACGTCCAGGGTGTTGAGCAGGAGGTTGTCAACCGTGTCGTAATGCACGCTGTTGAGGAAGGAGATGGCACAGCCGTCACAGCCGGCGCCCTGCAGCCAGATCACGCGCGGTCCGCCGGGGGCGCGCAGCACTTCTTGCAGCCGGGCCAGCGCGGCCGGCCCCAGCTTGCCGGCCACGACCGCGGCCGCGGCGGCCTTCAGGAAATCACGGCGACTGATTCTCATGGAACCACCTCCGGTGCGGGCTTCAGGTAGCCGAGTTCGGGTTCCGGTGCCGCATCATCACCGGGCAGCACGCCGCGCCAGGGCGCGATCTCGAGGAACTCCTCGGTCTGGTCCAGCAGCGCCCGGGTGTAGGGCGCGTTGTGTACGCCGTAGGAGCGGTCCGCCACCACCATCTCATAGTTGAACCTGGCGGCGAAGTACCGCAGTTGCTCCTCCGGCGTCAGCCCTTCCTCGTAATCGATGTACTGGGGCGACCCCGGAGTGAAGTAGGGCGCGATCGTCGCCAGCCGGAACTGGATCTCCTCCTGCAGCGAAGCCACCAGCATGCCGGCGACCTCCGGCGTATGACAAGGCTGGCAGGCCTTCCAATTGTAGGCCCGGAATAGATGCCCGCTGTCCACGGGCTGATCCGGAGTCTGCGGCTGCTGATGCACATGGCAAACCTTGCACTCGTCCGGGATGCCCCACCAGTGCTGCGTGTACGGGCCCGCCAGCGGCGACCAGTCGAGGTGCACACCGCCGACGCTGTGCAGCAATTCGGATTGCGGCTGGGCCGGCGACATTCCCGGCATGGCGCCCTGCATGGTGTGGCAGTCGGCGCACAGGTGGCGCGGCTCCATGCGCAACTGGCCGCTGTGCGGGCCGCCGTGCGGATCGTGGCAGGTCACGCATTCCAGCCCGAACTGGGCGGTCCAAATCCCCGGCTTCTCGCCCTCCGGCGCCAGGCGATAGTCCACTGAGTGACAGGCCAGGCAGCTATCCTCCGCATCGAGCGAGCCCCACAGAGTCCACAGGGCCGTCGAGTGCTTCGAATCGGACCACTGCTCGTACTGTGGATGGTGGTTGTCGCCGCACAGACCGTGACAGGACTGGTGACACGCCCCGCACAAGTAGGACGACAAATCAAGGTTCAGAGGGTGGCCCTCCGGATCAACCACGTGGTTGCTGCCGGGACCGTGGCAGTTCTCGCACTGGACGTTGGCCAGATGCGGGGTCGCCGTCAGGTCCACGAAGCCGCTGGCATACCCGTGACCGACCGCGTGACAGGGCAGGCACAGCGGGTTCTCCTCGTCGCCGCTGGCTTGCAGCGTGGTGATCGCCGTAGCGTGAATGGTCTGCAGCCAGTCGGCGTGATGATCGGCATGACAGGCCGTGCACGCGGCCTGCCCTACGTATAGCGACGGACTCGGCAGCGGGCCGGTGAAGTTACGCGCCAAAACCGCGAAGTCGTGCAGGTCCACGTCGCCGTCGCCGTCGGTGTCGGCCAGGTCGAAGTGTCCCGCGTCAACGCCCGCCGGCGGCTCAAGCGCGTCCGGCCCGGCCAGACACTCGGTCAGCAAGGCGAAGTCGTCAGCATCCACATCGCAATCCAGGTCGATGGCCCCCAGGGAGCGGCCGAAGGCGTCCACGCCCGCCGGGGCCGGCACGTCCGGACACGAGTCGCACGGGTTGCCGATACCATCACCGTCGTTATCGCCCTGGTCTATGCTGTGCAGCACCGCGCAGTTGTCGCACGCGTCCCCGAAGCTATCCTCGTCCAGATCACTCTGGTCCGGATTCCAGGTCTGTGGGCAGTTGTCGCAGACGTCGCCGACGCCGTCGCCGTCGTAGTCTTCCTGCTCCGGATTGTAGCGGTCCGGGCAGTTGTCCTCTTCATCCGGGTAGCCGTCGCCGTCCCGGTCGCCGGGCAAGGATATCAGCGGCCAGAAACGGATCGCCGCCTGATGCACCTCGGCGGTTACCCCTACTTCCAGCGGGCTCTGGGCCCATACGATGATCTTGATGTTCTCCTGCGCCAGCCAGCTATCCTCGTCGAAGGTGAAATCCCGCTCCACCACTTGCCACTCACCCGGATTCAGCGTGATGCTCTCCGGCGCGGCGGCCTGCTTGAAGCCGTTGCGGTGATAAGGCTTGAAAGCGGGCCAGCGATCAAGCACCTGAACCATGTTGACGGTCATCGTCTTGGCGGTGCCGCCGGCGTCCACGGCCACCAGGGCCGAGATGCGATAGGTCTCGCCGCCCAGATGAGAACCGCTCAGCTCGATGGTCACATCCGTTGGCATACCGCGCAGCGGCAAGAAGTGGTTGAGGCGGTAAATGTTGTATTGCTGCTCATACTCGTGCACGGCACCTTCAAGGATGTTGATCCCGTTGAAGACGGCCGTCGGCGTATACTCCGCACCATACAACGCCATCCGCTCATCGCCCCACGGCGTCGCGTACTCCGGGTCGAACGCCTGGTACTGAATGAACGCGCAGGTGTCCGGGAACACCGTCACCAGTTGCTCGAAGGCCATGCCCGCCGGCACGCAGGCGAAGCAGTACTCGTTGGTGAACTCCTCGCAGAGCACCACCCGCTGGCTGGCCGGCGCCATGGCTGACAGGCACAACACGAGGAGCGCCGGGATGCAGCGCGCCGCTACGCGCACCACGACACCGCCGGCCCGGTTGGGGTCCCTGGTCATCGCTGCTTCCTTATCCATCGACATCCTGGTCCCGATCTTCGGCGCTCGACAAGCTCGACACGCCACTTAAATCTCGGGCCCGGCTCGCCCCCGAGTCGGAAACCCCATTACACACAATCACCCCCGCGCGAGTCAAGCCTTGCTGCCCGCGCCGCGCATACGTAAATACGGTTGCATACGCCGGATACCGCACCGCTGAAGCCCTGTATCGTTCGCGCGCTACGGCTGCGCGAACACGGCGCGTCCGCAGCCGCTGCCGGCCGCCAGCATGCGTGCCGCTTCATAGGCAGGTTGAGACGTGAGGCCCGAGCGAGCGCCAGCCAGACATCCCCTCGGATTAGGACTCGTCTCTGTATTTATCGGACTACCAAACCGCCGGTGCGAACTCCTCTGTTGTTTCGGCCACTACCGGCTGCCTGGCTCCGATACTCTCGAACCTGGCGCTCTGCGATGGTTTTCCAGCTACGCATACCATTGCGATTGCGTCGACCGGCCCAATTCTGCTATTGTGGCTTATTGGCGGGATGCCTACCCCCGCCGGCGCGCTGTTGATGGTCCCACGGTCGCAATACTGTCGGGTGTCCGCGCGGAAATCCGTGTAGGCGGCCGTTGCCGCACTACAGCCCAGGGCGCAGAAGTTGCGGTCGTACGGCGGATGGCGATGGTGAGCCTCGCCCAACTCGGCTTCGCAATGGGCGGAGTTGGTGGGCCGGTTGTTCCGGGATGTGCGCGGCGGTGGTTGTCCGCGGCCGGAGCGACGGCCGACGACTATTTGGATGGGAGAGTTGATGCCGGCGTACAAGTCTGCGTCCGCGAAACTGGGCCGCTTCGTCGCGGTGTTGCTGATAACTGCCACGGCCCGCGCCGCCTTCGGCCAGGGGAATTACCTGATTGTCTCGGCCGCCGACTACGTGGGCAGCCCAGCGCTGGACGCCTTCATCGCGCACAAAACGAACATGGGTTTCGCGGTAAGCGTTTACAGCGTGCCGGCGGGCACGGCCCGCGCAGACATCAAGAACCACATTGTGGGCTTGTGGGGAACGCCGGCTGGACCCAAGTATGTCCTGATCGTCGGCGACACCGACGGCACCAGCTCATCCACCGGTACGACCATCCCCCACTGGATCGGCGGCGGCGACCACTATGCGGTAACTGACCTGCCTTATGCCTGCATGGGTACGGGCGACGACTGGTACCCGGAATTTCCCATCGGACGTTTCTCTGTTCGCAACACGACCCAGCTTATGAATGTCGTGGCGAAGACGATCTCCGTCGAAACCGGCGACTACGCCGATCCGGATTACGTCAAGCGCGCCGTGTTCCTGGCCACGGACGATTCCACGGCCCAAGCCGCGCAGACGCACGATTACGTCATTGCCACGTACCTCGAGCCGGCCGACTTCACCTGCACCAAGGTCTACGCTGCTCTCGGCGGCGGCACCGCCGACATTCGCAACGCCGTTAACGAAGGCGTGCTGTTCTGCGTCTACTTCGGACACAGTTCGTCAAGCGGCTGGTGGGCGCCCGGCTTCAGCCAGAGCGACGTCAACGCGCTAACCAACGAGCGTATGTACGGGCTGGCCATGGGTTGGTCGTGCAACACAGCCCAATTCAGTGCCAGCGAGTGCTTCGGCGAGACCTGGCTGCGCAAGGCCGATGCCGGGGCGGCGGCGTACCTGTCGGCCTCGGACTACGTTTGGTGGGGCTCGGAGTCGGCGTGGGAGTCGTCCCGCCGCATGGAGAAGTACTTCTTCAGAGCCATTTTCGACCGCGACATTTGGGAGCTTGGCCAGGCCTGGCGGCACGCCTGTTACGCCCTGCTGGCTGACCCGGACTTCGGTCCCTCGCACAGTCACACGCGCAATATCTTCGAAACGTTCGTAATACTGGGTGACCCGTCGCTCCTGTTGCCGCGCGGCGTGGGCTTCACACTGGCCGCCGATCCGGCCGAGTATATGGTCTGTTCGCCGCCCGTCACTGAGGTGGCTTACGAGATCGCGGTGGGCCTGCAAGGCAACTTCTCCGAGACCGTGACGCTCAGTGCAGTGGGTGCCCCGCCGGGCACGACGTTGACCTTCAGCGACAACTCGCTGCCGCCCCCGTTCACGACCGTCCTGACCATCAGCGGTCTCGACGCGGACGCGGCCGGCAACCACACGATTGAAATCGCGGGTACCGCCCCGTCCTTTGAAAGGGCCATTGCGGTCGGGCTGCACGTTGCCACCGGCGCGCCGGATGCGGTGCTCTTGCTCAGCCCGGAGCATGGCGCCCAGGGTGTCGCCATTCTGCCAACGCTGACCTGGGAGGCGGCGGACGGCGCGGCTGAGTACGAAGTCGAAATCGCCACCGATGCGGCGTTCACGAATGTCGTCTACGCGGCCACGGTCATGGACACCAGCCACACGCTGACCGACGCTCTCGGCCTGCTCACGCCCTACTACTGGCACGTCCGCGCCATCAACGCGTGTGGCACGGGCCCGTACTCCGCGGCCTTCCGGTTCATCACGGTGAACATGGCGGTGCCCGTCAGCTACGACCTGCTCAACGGTGAGACCGGGAGCTACACGTACTTCGACGACGCTTATGACGGGGAAGGCGATAACGACGTCGCGCTGGCGCCGCTGTGGGACGGCCTGGGCGATCTGACGGACGGCGTGATTGCCACGCAGAACTGGAATGTCACGCCGGGCCCATACGTCGGTTGGCGCTCGATTCAACCGACGATTACCTTCCAGTTCGCCAATCCGCTGGCGATCGACGCGGTGGTGCTCCACCTCGACGACTCGAACGGCAGCGGCGGCGTCTATCCACCGACCGATGTCCGCATCGTCATGGGCGGCACGACGCTCGAGTTTCCCGTGACGGATCCGCCTAGTGGCGCGCCCTTCGCGGCGACCTTTGACGGACTGGGCCTGTACGGCGACGCCCTGGCCTTGACGTTGCTGGACAGCGCTTTCTCGACCAGCCGCTACATGATGCTCAGCGAAGTGGAGTTCTACGGCGGCATGTTGATCGGCGATGTTAACTGCGATGGCGTCGTGAATGCCTTCGATATCGACCCGTTTGTCCTGGCGCTGACGGATCCCAGCGCGTATGCCGCCGCCTATCCGGACTGCACCTACCTGGCGGCCGACTGCAACGGCGATGGCTTCGTCAACGCGTTTGACATTGACCCGTTTGTAAGCCTGCTGACCGGCGAGTAAGTCCGGCGGCAGGCGGCTCGGAAGCTTGGGTGATCCGGTGTGGCGCCGCCGCCCGGGTCGCCAGGAGAATCGGCGGCACGGCCGGGTCCGGTTGTTGCGACGAACCTGGCGCTAGTATCTGAGGGACGTTGTTGAAAGGGAGCAAGCTCATGAGGTTGCGTGCTATTGTGGTAATACTTTGTGCGGCCTGTGCATTTGTCGCGAGTGCCGACTGCCTCATCATCAGCGAGGTGGTGCATGGCAGTGCCAGCGGCGCTTGCCCGCGCTGGATCGAGATAACTAACACCGGCCTGACGGACTACACGTTTCCAGCCGGCGGTCTGATCGTCCAGCTCGACGACGAAACCGATCTGGCGGTGGACGTCGACCTTACCGGCGTGACCATCAGCGCCGGCCAGTCCTTCGTGATTGACAGTCGTCAGGGCGGGCAGTGTACCGGGGCCTTTCAGTTCGGCGTGTATGAGGTCCCCCCGGACCTCAGCACGATGGTCTTATTCAGCGATGGCGACGGCCGTTACGCCATCACTGACACCGCGGACGGCTCGCACATTATCGACGTCTACGGCGAGTTGGGCGTCGACGGAACCGGCACGGCCTGGGAATGCACCAATGGCTACGCCTACCGCCTGCCCGGCATTAACTCGGGCAGCGGCGCCACGTTTGACGTGGACGAGTGGTACGTAGCCGACCAGGCACTGCCGGGTGGGGATGTGGAAATGCACCTGGCGCTGACCACGCCGTTCGTGCACGATTATGACGAGGACTGCGTGGCCGGACCGCCCTGCCTGGCGCGCGGCGACTCGAACTGCGACGGCCTGGTCAACTCGTTCGACATCGACCCGTTCGTGATCGCGCTTACGCAGCCGGCAACCTGGCAGGCCACGTACACCTGCGACTTCCTGTGCGCGAACGACATCAACTGCGACGGCGCGGTGAACTCGTTCGACATCGACGGGTTCGTCCAGTGCCTGACGGTCGGCTGCCCGCCCTGTCCCTAAGTCCGCTCACGACCCGCGGGGCCGGCGCCGCGCCACGCAGCGCCCGCCGACCCCGCGGTGGCGTGCGTAGCCGCCGGCGATGACGTGCTGCCAAGGCGACCCGCCGGCAAACCGGTGTCTTTCTGGTGACTGTAGTGCTAAGCATCCTCTATGTCCTGCCGGCGGGGCGCAGCACACGTATTCTCCTGCCCAATTCCGCTGATTCACTGCCTCAGACATTAAGACCCGCTTACTCGGCTAAACTGGAGCCGGGTCAACCCCGGCCGACTTCGTGTGCGAGAGCCTCAAATAGCCCCCCTGATGTGCCATACCTGCCACAAGTTTCTTTGCAAAAAGCAGTTACGCGTCGCTACGGGATTCGCACGCGGCCTTCTCGACCGCGGACCTACAAAAACCGACATTCTGCCAAGCGGCCTGGCGCGGTCCGCAATGCCGGTTATCGGCGGAACCGGCCTCCTTTGGCCGCTTTGGCGTTGATTTGCGGACCAGCTTTCTGTTATGACTATGATTAAGGATATCCGATTGGAAGTACCTGACTTCCGCTTCGTGAGCGGAAGTCAGCGCCGGCACGCCTTCAAACGGGAAGGCCTGTCGGTGCCCGTGTGTCGGGCCACTACAACTAACTCCCTTAATGAAGGAGGGCATGCCTTGAGTGAGCATCGCTTTGGACTAGCACTGATGGTCGGCTTGTTGATGCTGCCTGTGGCAGCATTCTCGTATCAAGTCGGCGACCTCAACTGTGACGGCCTGGTGAACGCGTTCGACATCGACCCGTTTGTCCTGGCGCTGGCCAATCCCGCCGAGTACGCCGCCATGTACCCGGACTGCGATTACATGCTGGCCGACATCAACGGCGACGGCCTCGTCAACGCGTTCGATATCGACCCCTTTGTCCAGTTGCTGACGGGCGGGGGCGGCGAGCCCATCGCAACGCAGCTTGCGGGTAACTCACTTACTCAGTACCCCTATTTCGAGTATGTCAAGGCCTTCTTCCAGGCCGGGACCGTGGAACTCGCCATTGACCCGACCCGCTTCCCGGAGATCGTCGGCCAGACCGCGGACGTCTACGTGGTCGAGGCAAAAACCGCCGGCGAGTGGAGTGTCGACAAGGAATTGATCGACGCCCGGCCCGGCGGTCCTGATACCTTCGCGTTCGGCGGCGCGACCATCCAGGATAACACCTTCACCATCGTGACGCCCTCTGCACTGAGCGCCGCCGTCTACGATCCCGTCACCGGGGCCAACACTGGTCTCGGTCGCGGCTATGACGTCATCATCGACATGAACCAGAACGGCGAGCTCGACGGCGGCGACTACATCGACGGCTACAGCAAGGAAGCCGGCCTGTACATCGTGCACGACACGACCGCGACTGGACCGCTGCCGGTCAGCATGGTCGGAACGTACGACGTGGGCACGGTCTTCGGCATCCCCTCCACCCACAAGCTTGAGCGCATCTACTACCCGTCGAACATCGCTTCGATGGGCGAGTTGCCCCTGATCGTCATCAGCCACGGCAACGGCCACGACTACCGCTGGTACGACTACCTCGGCGCTCACATGGCCTCGTGGGGCTACGTGGTCATGTCGCATCAGAACAACACCGGCCCGGGCATCGAGCAGTGCTCGGTCACCACGCTCGGACACACGGACGCCTTCCTGTCCCAGCTCGGTTCGATCGCCGGCGGCGCCATGGTGGGCCACGTCGACAACAGTCGCATCATCTGGATCGGTCACAGCCGCGGTGCCGAGGGCATCGCCCGCGCCTTCGACCGCATTCACGACAACGACTACACGCACGGCGCGGTGCCGCCCACCTACTACTCCATGGACAGCTTGGTCCTGCTCAGCAGCATGTTGCCGGTCGACTTCCTCGGACCGGACAAGTCCAACCCGCACCATGCCAACTACCACCTGTGGACCGCGTCCGGTGACGCGGACGTGAGCGGCACGGCCAGCTCCGATGTCGCCCAGACGTTCCACCTGCACGAACGCGCCACGCACTACCGCATGTCTACCGTCGTGCAGGGCACCGGTCACGGTGACTTCCACTCCGGTAGTGGCGGCGACGTGTTCTCCGGCCCGTGCCATATCACGCCGCGCAGCCAAGTGCACGAGATCATCCAGGGCCTGTTCCTGCCGCTCATCAAGCACTATGCTGAGGGCAACGTCCCGGCCACCGACTTCTTCTGGCGGCAGTACGAGCGCTTCTATCCACCGTCCATCCCCATCAGCAACCCCTGCATCGTCGTGACCAGCGAGTATCGCAACGGTTCTGACACCGGCAACTACTTCATCGACGACTACGAGACGCAGACGTCGACGAGCGTCAGCAGTTCGGGATGTGCGGTCACCTACACCGTCCAGAACCTGACGGAAGGCCGCCTGGACGACAACAACAGCAACTTCTCCTGGACTTCGAGCGACCCGTTCAACGGCGCCACCCAGTGCCGCTCGAGTGGCACCCCCGACAACAGTCGCGGCGTCGTCTTTGACTGGAACGGTGACGCCTACATGGAGTGGGAAGTCTGCCCCGAAGCCCGCGACTTCTGGAACTACCTGTATCTGTCCTTCCGCGGTGCCCAGGGCACGCAGCACCCCTACACGCTGTCGTTCCTCGGCGACACGACCTTCACCGTCACGGTGCGTGACGGCGACGGCACGTCCAGCTCGATCAACATCGGCGCCTACGGCGGCGGCCTGGAGCAGCCTTATCAGCGCTCCGGCGGCTGGCACAACGAGATGGAAGTCATTCGCATTCGCCTCACCGACTTCCTGACCAACGGCACCGGGCTTGATCTGTCCAACGTCGTGGCCGTGCGTTTCAACTTCGGCCCGT
Organism: uncultured Planctomycetales bacterium; assembly: GCA_964550375.1. Lineage (GTDB taxonomy): Bacteria > Planctomycetota > Phycisphaerae > UBA1845 > Fen-1342 > JAAYXS01. The sequence goes on from CAZJYX010000038.1 coordinate 20,784, forward strand.
CCTGGGGCTCCGCCCAGGGTCGCATCGTCCTCGATGAGATCCACCTCACCAGTGACCATCCCGCCTTCTTCGCCCCGCTGACGATGCGCGTGACCACCACGCCGCCCGAGTTCGTTCCCGTGGGCGCGCCGGTGGTTATTGACGTTGAGATCGACGAAGGCAGCGACGTGTTGGTGCCCGGCTCGGCGCAGATGTTCTACCGCTATGACGGCGGGACTTGGCTGAGCGCGCCCTTGACGCTGGTGGGCGGCACGATTTATCGCGGCACCCTCCCGGCGCCGGACTGCGGCGACGTGCTGGAGTATTACTTCAGCGCCGCGGGCGATGCCACCGGCGTGGTCTATGCGCCGCTCGCGGGGGTCGCGGCCCCGTTCGTGTCCTTCGTGGGTACGTTCCACAGCATCTTCGCGGACGATTTCGAGAGCGACCAGGGCTGGACGGTCTGGAATGATCCGTCGCTAACCGGCGGAGCCTGGGAGCGTGGCGTGCCGGTGAACTGCAACCGCGGTGATCCGCCGGCCGACTACGACGGTTCGGGCCAGTGCTTCCTGACCGAGAACAACCCGCTCAACTGCAACTCCGATATTGACTGGGGTCCGACGCTGCTGCTCTCGCCGGTGTTTGACCTGAGCGGGACCATGGATCCGGTGCTCAACTACGCGCGCTGGTTCACCTGCGATGACGCGGGCACGTCTGAGGAGGACTTCCTGGTTGTCGAGATCTCCAACGACGCGGGAGCCACCTGGACGCTGCTCGAGCAGGTGGAGCATACCGACGGCTGGGTAGCGCGGTCGTTCAACCTGTTGGACTTCGTGACGCCGACGGCCGAGATGATGATTCGCATCACCGCCGACGATACGCCGAACAACTCGATTAGCGAGGCGGCGCTTGACGCGGTGCGGGTCTTTGATGTGACGTGTCCGTAGTTGGGCGACTGCTGTCGCCACTGGCACGGATTCGGATGAACGAAAACGATAATCGGAAAGGATCAATGCTCATGAAACTTATAAGCGTGTTTGCTGGTTTGATTGTCCTGACGACGGTTGTGTTGGCGGCGCCGCCGCCGATGGTGCCGTCGACGCCGGCCGCGGTCGACGGGGTGGTCTATGTGCGGCCGTTCACGTTGGCCAATGGTTTTGAGTTCACCTGGAGCCAGGAGCGACCGACGGTGAAGTCGGGGACGCTGCTGGTGTTGAAGGTCAATGATTCGGCGTTGATTGTGCCGCGCCAGATCGCCGAGCCGGTTCTGTACGTCGGCGACCACACGGCCCAGCGGCTCAACAGTGGTTGGGAATCGGGCTATGTAGTGGCGTTGGTGCCGGGTGACGTTGACCTGGCGAAGACCCCGATCTGGTTTGGCACGCCGGCGTTGCCGGAGAGCGTGAACCAGGCGCAAGCGCGGGCGGAGCGTGCCCAGGCCGAGGCGGCTGGTGTTAAGCCGTTTGCGGAAAAGGAGTTGCGCGAAGCTCGCGAGCGTGGCGGCTCGCGTATGAACGTCGCCGACATGTGCACGCTGCTGCACGACGAGGTTGCGGGCCTGATCGAGCGGTATTCGCCGCAAGAGAAGGCGTTGGTGGAGACCTACCGCGTGCCGGCGGGCGCTTCGCAGCCGGTGCAGGTGTCGCCGGTGCCGGCGCCGTCCGATCAGAACTAGCCCCTCAGCCGGCATTGAGCCGGCGTAACACAGGCCGATAACACGCCGGCCGGGTCACACCAGTGACTCGGCCGGCGGCTTGTCTTCAGCGGGGATTCGTCTGTTCTCGCGACCGGCGTAGCCGGGCTTGTCGCGCTGCATCCAGCCGGTCGCGATCCGCTTGCGTGAGCGCGTCGATGCCCTCCCGGCTGATCTTGGCCAGGATGTCATCGATATCCACGTCTTCCGCCGCCGGCTGACGACGCGGAACCGACCGCCGCACCACCGGCCGGCCTCTGACCGCCGATGATCGCCACGCCCCCAACCCGGCCAGCACCGGATGCGCACCCGCCCCGGCCGTCAGGGCGGCCAGCCAGCCGATCGCGCCCAGCCGATGGAAAGCGAACATCAGCCCCACGATCACAGCCAGCCCGACCCCTAGCAGTTGCCAGGCACGCCAGTAGCGCCCCAGCAGCGCCAGACGCTCACCGGCCATGGCTGTGCAGGCCAGCACGCACCAGGCCGCCGAAGCGCCTGCCGGGCTGTCCAACGGAATCCCGGCGGCGGCCGGCGCGAACCGCGCAATCGCGTAGTACGCCAGCCCCGCCAGGACGTTGCCCAACACGTACAGCAGCAACATCCGGCCGCGGCCGCGCAGCCGCTCGATATGACCGCCCAGCAGCCAGATAATCACCGCGCTGAAGATCAGCGTAAGCGCCTCGCGCGTGGCCAGGGGGTGCAGTAGGATCCCGAGCGCGTACGCCGACTCCTGCGACAGCGTGAGCATCGTGACCTGCCCGGCGGCGCCCTCGGAGAAGAGCACTTGCACGAGTACAAACGCCGCCGCGTGCACAATGATGAGTATCCCCGCCCCCCGGGGCGGCCAGCGCAGACCGCCGCGGCGCGTGCCGATCTCGCCCCATGTGTCGCTGGAATAGTCGCGCTCGTGCCAGCCCACGCCACGTCTCTCCGTTGCCCGGCATCTGCCGCCCGTGCGGCCGCCGGGCACCACTGTATTGTACCACTGCCCCCGCAAACCAGCGCGCCCCCGCTACAGCGCCGCCCGGCCAGGACCTATACTCTGCCGGCGTCGCCTTCCACTGGTAGCCGGAGGTACAGCACGTGCCCGCAGATGACTTGCAGACGTTCGTCCGGGAGCTGGAACAACGCGGTTGGCTCAAGCGCATCAGCGTCGAAGTGGATCCAATCCTGGAGGTGACCGAGATCGCCGACCGCGTGACGAAGGCCGGCGGCCCAGCGCTGCTATTCGAGCGCGTGCGCGGTTCGGCCTATCCCCTGTTGATTAACACATTCGGCAGCACCGAACGCATGTGCCTGGCGCTGGGGACAGACAGCTTCGCCGCGGCCGCCGATCGCATCAAAAATGTGCTCAAGCCCGAGATTCCGACGACCCTGATGCAAAAACTCCGCAAGCTGCCGGAACTGGCGCAACTTGGCAGCCTGCCGCCCAGGATCGTCAAGCGCGGCGTCTGCCAGGAAGTCGTGCACACCGACGACGCCGACCTGTTCCAGTTGCCGGTCCTCAAGTGCTGGCCGGAGGATGGCGGCCGATTCGTCACACTCGGCGCGGTCTTCACGCGGCATCCCGACAGCGGCGAGCGTAACGTCGGCATGTATCGGGTTCAGCTCTTCAAGCCCAAACTGGCCGCCATGCATTGGCACCCGCATCACGACGGCGCCCGCCATTTCCGCTGCTACCGGGAGCGCGGCGTGCGGATGCCGGTTGCGGTTGCTCTCGGCGGGCCGGCGATCATGCCCTACGCCGCCACCTGCCCGCTGCCGCCGGGCATTGATGAATGCCTCTTCGCCGGCTTCCTGCAGGGCCGCGCCATCGAGTTGGTGCCCTGCGTGACGCAACCTGAGATCGAGGTGCCCGCGACTGCCGAGTTCGTGATCGAGGGCTACATCGACCCCGCCGATGAGCTGATCCTCGAAGGCCCCTTTGGCGACCACACGGGCTTCTATTCCCTCGCCGACTGGTTTCCGCGCTGGCACATCACCGCTATCACGCACCGCGCCCGCCCACTCTACCCGACCACGATCGTCGGCAAGCCGCCCCAGGAGGACTACTGGTTCGGCAAGGCCACTGAACGCATCTTCCTACCCCTGCTCCAGGTGATCGCGCCGGACATCATCGACTACGACCTGCCCATGTTCGGCTGCTTCCACAACTGCGTCTTCGTCAAGATCCGCAAGGAGTACCCCTTCCAGGCCCGCCGCGTCATGCACGCCCTGTGGGGCGCGGGCCAGATGGCCCTGACGAAGACCATCGTCGTCGTTGATGACCACGTCGACGTCCATGACCAGGACCAGGTGCTGTTCCAGCTTTGCAGTAACGTCGATCCGCGCCGCGACATCGTTCTGGCGGACGGTCCGCTGGACATTCTCGACCACGCCGCCCCGGTGTGCGGCGTCGGCAGCAAGCTCGGCATCGACGCCACGCGCAAGATCGCCGGTGAAGGCACCGTGCGGGAATGGCCGGCCGAGTTGGAGATGTCGGCGGCGGTCAGGCGCCTGGTTTCCAGCCGCTGGGCCGAATACGGCCTGGCCTGAGGGCCCGTCCAGCGCCGGGACCGGCGGACGACGCCGCGCCCGTTTCCGCAATGCCCTCAGGACTCCAACCGCTCGAAATGCCGGGCCCCCAGCCACAATGCCGCCGCGGCCGTGATGCCGCTGAACAGCAACAGTCCGCCCGCCACCTGCCACGTCCGCAACGAGAACTGAGTCGGCAGCAGGAAGAACGAGTCTGCCGTGCGGTACTCGGAAATGACAACCGCCGCGATCACGACCAGTTGGAGCATGACGTACGTCACGCTCGCGACGAGGTTAAGCGTGCCGCCCAGGCCGGAGGCGATGCGGGCTGGATTGCGCTGCCCCAGCACCGGGAACCGCGCCCCCAGGCCGACCGACAGCCCCGACAAGCCACAGCACATCCCGGCACATAGGAAGATGTTCAGTTGAACCCAGTCCGCCGGCAGATCCAACATCAGCACCGACACGGTCATGACCCCCACACCCGCGATCCCCGTCACCGTCAGGCTGAACAGGAACTTGCACAGCAGCAGGGTCGTGCGACTCGTCGGCAGCAGGCCCAGCAGCCAGAGCTGCTGCATCTCCAGCGACAGCAACGGGTACACGAAGCGACTGGTCAGCGTCGCCAGAATCAACGTTATCACCGTCAGGTTCAAGAACGTGAACAGGACCTTGACGCTGGGATTCTCCAGGTCGACCGGCAATTGCCTCAGGTTGAACGAGTAGATGACCAGCAGTCCCAGGATGATGACCATCTGGGTCCACTGCGTGGCGTCGCGCACCAGCCCGCGTATGTCCTTCAGCAGCACCACGCGCAACTGCGCCGGCAAGTAGAAGAACAACACCCGGCACAGCCCGGCCGTGATCCAGCCGCGCCGCACGCCGGGCGGCAGGTAGCTGTGCCGCGCCCGGCTGTATGCCTCCGACCAGCCCGCGCCCACCAGGTTGACCGTCAGCCACACCACGAACGCCGCATTGCCCAACACCGTCAGCAGGTACACCAGGCTGTCGCTGACGCGCCGCTCGATGGCCGCCACGATGCCGGCCGCCGACCAGGTGCTCGGCAGCAACCGGCTTTGGGCCAGGCTCAACTCCCGGGCAACCAGCTTGATCCATTCCTCTGTCGCCAGGCCCGCCTGCGAGATGTTCCAGAAGTGCCAGATACCCAGGGCCGCCGCGATCAGCAGCCCCCAGATTATCAGCAGCAGCGGCTTGCGCGGAATCCACATCGCCACGGCCCAGGCCGCCAGCACGCCCAGCGTCGCCGGAATGATTACGAACCCCAGGAAGTGCCCGATGAACAGCGGGTAGTAGTACCACTCCACGCTGGTATGCTTGGCCACCGCCAGCATCAGCGGCACCCCCAGCAAGAACAACGACCAGCTCGACAGCAGCAGACCTTCCAGCCACTTAACAAGCACCACTTGCCGCGGCTGCACCGGCATCGCCAGCAGGTGCGCGGCCTCTTCCCGCCCAAACAGACAGCCAAATGCCAGAATCGCGTTCGAAAACGCCAGCATCACCGCCAGCACCAGGAAGAAATGTGCGAAAATGTGCTTGTTCGCCACGACCGCGATCAGGTCCAGCCGCCCAATGTTGAAGAAGACCTTCTCAAGCACGACGTACAGCGAAGCCCAAATCACGAACAGCGCCACCAGGATGAGGAATGTCCGGGCCGGTGCCACGCGCAGTTGCAGGTCCAACGCATTCCGCACCTGCCGAGCGCGCGAACGAACCAGCGCCTTCAGGCTCCCAACCGTGCCCGCGTCGAACACCTGTACCGCTCTCGTCCGCATCTGCACTCCCAAACGCGCCGCCGGACCATCCGGTCGCACCCCCAACCACCACCATTCTAGGCCCTCCCAACTGGCAAGGGGACCGGCCCGGCTCACCCCGGCCGCGTTTCGTTGCGAACCGCCGCCCGTGCAGATAGCATCCCATCTGCGAGGCGCGGACACGAGAAGCCACGATACCGATGCTGGATGCTATGGCAGAGTCGAACGGTGCGACCCCGGGTTTCGTGCACCTCCACGTGCACACCGAGTACTCCCTGCTGGACGGCGCCTGCCGCTGCGGGGAGCTGGTCGCCCGCGTCGCCGAACTCGGCATGCCCGCCCTCGCCATAACCGACCACGGCAACCTCTTCGGGGCCATCGACTTCTACACCAAGGCCTGCCAGGCCCGTGTCAAGCCCATCATCGGCTGCGAGGTCTACATGGCCCCCGGCCGCCGACAGGACCGCGACAACCGCGGCCTGCGCGAGGCCGGCTACCACCTCCTCCTGCTCGCCCAGGACCTCACCGGCTACCACAACCTCGTCAAGCTCGCCAGCATCGGCTACACCGAGGGCTTCTACTACAAACCCCGCATCGACCGCGAAGTCCTCGCCGCCCATGCCGCCGGCCTGATCTGCACCACCGCCTGCCTGGGCGGCGAAGTCCCCCAGGCTCTGCTGCGCGGCGACCGGCCCGCCGCCCGCGCCATCGCCGAGGACTACCTCCGCATCTTCGGCCCCGACCGCTTCTTCATCGAGCTCCAGAATCACGGCCTGCCCGAGCAGATTCGGCTGAATCCCGAGCTCGCCGACCTGGCCGCCCAACTCGGCCTCGGCACCATCGCCAGCAACGACGTGCACTACCTCTCCCACGACGACGTCGCCTCCCACGACGTGCTCTGCTGCATCTCGACCCGAGCGCGCATCGACGACCCTAACCGCTTCCATTTCGAGTCCGACCAGTTCTACGTCAAGACCCCGGCGGAGATGGCCGCCGCCCTGCCCGAATACCCCGAGGCCCTGGCTAACACCCTGCGCATCGCGGACATGTGCAACCTCGAGTTCGATTTCTCGCGCCGCTTCGCGCCGCACTTCGTCCCGCCCGAGCAAAAGAGCGCCGCCGACTACCTTCGCGAGCTGGTCTACGAGGGCGCCGCCCGCCGCTACGGCGCCCTATCCGACGAGCTGCGCGAGCGCATCGACTACGAGCTCGGGGTCATACGCGACAAGGGCTTCAGCGGCTACTTCCTGATCGTCTGGGACTTTGTCCGCTACGCCCGCGAACACGGCATCTTCGCCGTCGCCCGCGGTAGTGGGTGCAGCACCGTGGTCGGCTACTGTCTCGACATCAGCAGCGTGGACCCGCTCCGCTACGGCCTCTACTTCGAGCGCTTCATGGACCCCGAGCGCGACGAGATGCCCGATATCGACATCGACATCTCGATGCACCGCCGCCAGGAAGTCATCGACTACGTCCGCGCCAAGTACGGCCACGTCGCCCAGATCATCACCTTCGGTCGGCTCAAGCCGCGCGCCGCCATCCGCGACATCTGCCGCGCCCTCGACGTCCCCCTCACCACCGCCGACCGCGTCGCCAAGCTCATCCCCGAAGAGCTGAAGATGACCGTGGACAAGGCCCTCGCCCGCGAGCCCGAGCTGCGCCGCCTCTATGACCAGGACGACACCCTGCGCAAGGTGCTCGACCACGCCCGCCGGCTCGAAGGCCTCGCCCGCCACGCCTCCGTCCACGCCGCCGGCGTCGTCATCGCCGACGTCCCGCTCGATGAACTCATCCCGCTCTACAAACCCGCCGACGCCAACGAAATCACCACCCAGTTCGAAGGCCCGCTGGTCGAGAAGGTCGGCCTGCTCAAGATGGACTTCCTCGGCCTGCGCACCTACTCCCAGATCCAGCGCGCCTGCGAGCTGATCCGCCGGCATCACGGCCCGGAAATCGATGTCGAGCGCCTCGACCTGACCGACCAGCGCGTCTACGCCACCCTGGCCCACGGCGATACGCGCGGCGTCTTCCAGTTCGAATCCGGCGGCATGCGCGACGTCCTCATGAAAATGAAGCCCAACCGCATCGAGGACCTCATCGCCGCCAACGCCCTCTACCGCCCCGGCCCCATGGAGTACATCGACGAATACGTCGCCCGCAAGCACGGCAAGCCCTGGTCCACCCCCCACGAGATCATGACCGACATCCTCAGCGAAACCTACGGCATCATGGTCTACCAGGAGCAGGTCTCACGCCTCGTCAACCGCCTCGGCAACGTCCCCCTCCGCCGCGCCTTCCGCCTCGCCAAGGCCATCTCCAAGAAGAAGGAGGCCATGATCAATGCCGAGCACGAGCCCTTCCTCGCCGGTGCCGTCGCCAACGGCGTCTCACGCCGCATCGCCGAGAGCATCTTCGCCGACATCCTCAAGTTCGGCGGCTACGCCTTCAACAAGGCCCACTCCACCGGCTACGCCGTCGTCGCCTTCCAGACCGCCTATCTCAAAACCTACTACCCCGTGGAGTTCATGGCCGCCCTGCTGACCTACGAAAGCGGCAACTCCGACAAGGTCGCGTCCTATCTCGACGAATGCCGCCGCGTCCGCCAACCCGACGGCACGCTCGGCATCCCCATCCGCCCGCCCGATGTGAACGCCAGCCACGTCGAGTTCACCGTCGCGTACCCCGGGGCACCCGCGCCCGCCGCCCGCCCCGGCGAAATCCGCTTCGGCCTCGAGGCCATCAGCGGCGTCGGCCGCAAAGCCGTTGAGGCCATCCTGCACGCCCGCGAAGCCGGCGGTCCCTTCCGCGACCTCTTCGACTTCTGCGAGCGCGTCGATCTCACCGCCGTCAACAAGGCCGTCATTGAGGCCCTCATCAAGGCCGGCGCCTTCGACAGCACCGGCCACATGCGCCGCGCCCTCATGCACGTCCTCGAGGCCGCCATCGAGACCGGCCAGCAAGCCCAGCGCGACCGCCGCGCCGGCCAGCTCACCATGTTCGCCGCCGACGCCGACGCCCCCCGCCCCGCCATCGGCACCCACGAGTGGTCCGACGCCGAGATGCTGGCCTACGAGAAGGCCGCTCTCGGCTTCTTCATCACCAAGCACCCCCTCGCCCAGTTCGAGGACCTCATCAAGGAGTTCAGCACCGTCGATACGGCCGGCCTGGCCGCGCTCGCCGAGCAAGCCGACCGCGGCAACGGCGAAAACCGCCGCCGCCCCGCCGGACCGAGCGTCATCCTCGGCGGCCTGATCTCGAAAATCCGCCCCGTGGCCATCCGCCAGGGCCGCAGCGAGGGCAAGAAGATGCTCGTCCTCACCATCGAGGACTTCGCCGGCTCTACCGAAGCCCTGGTCTTCCCGGATTCCCTGGAGCAGTTGCAGCCGCTGCTCAAGCCGGACGCCGTCGTGTTCATCGAGGGCGAGTTGGACACCCGCCGCGAGGAGCCCAGCATCCGCGTCAACCGCGTGATCCCCGTCGACCAGGCCCGCCGGCAGTTGGCCCGCCGCGTCATCGTATCCCTGGCCAGCTCGCCGGCCACCGCCGATTTGTTGCCGGCCGTGCGCCAAATCTGCGACCGCCATCGCGGCCCTTGCGACCTGCTCTTCGAGGTCACCACCACCCTGGGCGACCAGGCGATTATCCAACGCCGCGCTCAGGCCGGCGTCGATCCCAGCGCGGACTTCCTCGCCGGCCTTGAGAACCTGATCGGCACCGGCCGCGTCCGCTGCACCGGCCCCGGCCGCTCCCTCCGCGCGCACAACGCCCAGCGCCCGTAGCCGCCAAGCCCGCCCCCCAACCACGCCGCGGGCCGCACAAGGGCCTCGCAACCCCAACCCGGCCCGCCATAAGACCTAACCCAATCCTCCGCCGCCGTCACGAAGATGCGGTTCATTCAACGCACACGAACTCGCCGCCACTCAAACTCCCCGCCCTCCCAGGGCGGGGCCGGGGGCGGGTCACAACGCCTATCTTTCAACCGCCCTGTTCTCGGCTCGCTCCGCCGGACGCCGGTCTTGGGATAAGTTCTCCGCCGCTACTCCAATTCCGCCAGCACCGCCCCCCAGAACTCCCCGCGCGGCGTGTCGCCGTAGCTCTCCGCCAACTCCGCAATCGCCGCCACGACGACGCCCAGCCGCTCCGGCGCCACGTTCTCCCCATACAACGCCGCCACCGCCGCCGGTTCGCCCAGCCCGCCGTCACCCTCCCGGCCCGCGCCGCCGCCGTCACGCCCGCCGCAGGCACAATCCGGGCAGTCGTCCTCATCCCAGTACTCGTCGCACCATTCCTCTACGTCCGTCAGCCGCAGCGTGAAAGCATCGATGTCGAACGAGTTGACCACCCCGTCGCAGTTCAGGTCGGCATGGAACTCGACGCTCCCCAGCAGGCCCGGAAACGCCGCCGCGTAGTCATCAAACCCATCGCCCGCGCTGCTCAGCGCCAGAACAAACGGATCAATGTCAAACGTGTTGACCGCCCCGTCGTTGTTGAGATCAGCACGTTCGCACGTGATCTCGTAGACGCGCGCCGCCGGCGTGTTGCCAGTGTACGTTTGCGCCCCGATCTTTACCGTGGCATCCGGGTCCCACGCGTCGCTCGCGTCCCAGCCGTCCCAGTCGATCGAGACCGCGCCGGATGCACCCAGCCCGCCCGTCACTTCGATCTCCGGCGCCGTGCCGGCTGTCGGGTACAGCGAACCGAGTACGCGGATCTCGCCGTTCAGC
>CAZJYX010000039.1:0-28439 GCA_964550375.1 uncultured Planctomycetales bacterium
ACGTAGTGCAAAACCTCCTCCGATCCGGCCGCCACGTCGCCGGCCGCCGTCCAGTGTACCATCACAACCGGCTCCGGGAAGCGTGCGCCGCAGATGACCTCCCGCGCCAGCGCCTCGGCACACGGCTCGCCGGGTGATTCTGAGTAAAGCCCGGTCTCTGACGGATGTCGGCAGCTCGGCATGGGGATCACGATCTCCGTCTGGGCGTCCAGCTACGAACGAAACCGTAGATCAGCGCGCCGAGCAGGACGGCAGTTGCCGTAACAAGCGATAGCCAGGACATCTCACTGGCACGCGCAAGAAGGCCGTCCGCAGCCGTAATGCACACCAGCACCAAGGCCAGTAGCAGTATGCGTCGCGGCGGGTCATCAAGTCCGCCTTGAGGCTCGCCCCGGGCGCACACGGGCGTTCCGCACTCCGGACAGCGGCCGGAAGTGTTCGCGTGTAAGTCATACCCACACGACACACACTGGCCGCGGATCAGCCGTTCTCGCCAACGCTGACGCCGCCTTCGCCGCACGTGCGTCGCGACGGCAAAACCGCCGGCCAACCCGATGAGCGCCCAGGCGATTCCCGCCCAGATCAAGTGCTCGTCAACGGTCTGTCGGGAATCCGCAGCGCCGATCCAACTAATGAGGCCTGCGGCCATGGCCGCGGCGAGGCCGACAGCCGAACCGATGACCAGGTACACCCACATTCGCACCGGCTTGGGCCGCGTTTCGCATTCGCCCTCCGATTCCGATTGAGCCATTAGCGTTTGGATACCATGGGAGACTATCAATGTCCACTCGCGCTGCACCTACATCTTCGGAACCGCTCCCGGTAAGAAGTGAGGACACTTCCCGGTGTTCTGGAGGCAATCTCACCGGCCATATCGACGCCCGGCATGACATTACGGGACCACACGACGGCGTGTGTCTCACGATTAGCACCGGACCTGCAGCCTGGCGAGTCCTTTGCTGCCAACCCAGGAAGCCCGCCTGCGCAAACCCAGACCCAGCCGCAATCTGTCGATATGAACCCGGGTGCAGGCTGCGCCCCGAGAACGGCCGGGAACGCTCCCGGCCACATGCCGACCCACCAAACGTGAGCCGAAAAGTGGCTCGCAAGATCTGCGGGGGCGCTCGCCACCGTGCCGCTATGGAGCGACTCTGATGGAGAAGCCAATGTCCGGCGGTCACAAGGTCGCCCTGGGCTTTGGACTGATACTGGTTCTCGTGGTCAGTACCGCGATGAACGCGGCGCTGAGCGTGCGCCGGGACGCCGCTAAGGCGCGCGAGGCCCTGGTTGCCCGCGAGGCCGAGACGGCGCTTGCCGCCGCGCAGATCGCCTACCTGCGCTGGCTCGGTGCGGTGGAGGAGTGCGTTCGCTCCGGCGAGCCTGCACAGCCGGCCGTGCCAAAGTCGCCGGCCGGCATGTTGGCGGCCTGGCTGCGAAGTGCGGCGCGGCACGCGGCTGAGCGGAGCGTGCCGGTGCTGCGGCCGGCGCTGGCGGGGCTTGATGAGCTGGCTCTGCCGCTCGACGCGGGCGTGCGCGAGGTTCAGGCGGCGCTGGACTTCGGCGGCGCCAGTGGCGTGCGCCGGGCCGAGCGCGTGCTTTCATCAGGAGTGCGGCCGGCCCTGACGAATGTACTGCCGCTGCTGGATGAGGCGCGCAGTGCGGCCGCGGCGCGCGTCGAGGATCATCGGCAGTTCATGGCGGCCGTGAGTTGGCGCGGCTGGACAACGCTCTTCACGACGGCGTTGGCGGTCGTGCTGGGGTCGTTGCTGGCGCTGTACATTGCACGTGCAGTCACGACGGACGCGCGGGCCGGCCCGGCAGACGGTCCAGCAACCGACCCCGCACCGGCGGCTGTGCCGCCCCGGGACGCGGCCGACGCGAGCGAGACGCGCTTCGTACCGAGTGTCGGCTACGGCGCCGATGAACTGGCGCCCGCGACCTCGTCCGCGGCGTATCCCGAGGCCACGACCGAACTTGCCGGATTCGTTCAGCACAACGCCATGGCGACAACGCCGCCAAGTGAAACGGCGGAGAAGCCGGACGGGCGGGTCGACGAGGGTTCCAGGGCGAACGCGTTCGAGCTTAGCGGCGAGACGAAGCCGGCAGTCGCTGCCTGCGTGAGAATCGTCAGCAGCCACTCGTAATCCACTGCTCCAGCAGCTTGCGCGCTTCGGAATCGCGCAACTGACGCGGGGGATGCTTCATGCACACCGCGGACACTTCATGCAGCGGGCCGCCGATGCCGCGATCGAGGGCCAGTCGTGCGCAGCGGATGGCGTCGATCGCCATGCCGGCGCTGTTGGGCGAGTCTTCCACGCTCAGCCGCAGCTCCAGGTTCATGCACACATCGCCGAAGCCGCGCCACTCCACGCGCAGGAAGCAGACCTTGTTGTCCTTCTGCCAGGGCACGTAATCGGACGGCCCGATGTGGATGTTGTCCTGGTCCAGCGGAACGTCAAGCTGCGACTGGACCGACTCGGTCTTGGAAATACGCTTGGACTTCAGCCGGCCCTGCTCCAGCATGTTCAGAAAGTCGGTGTTGCCGCCCGTGTTGAGCTGGTAGGTGCGTTCGAGCCGCACCCCGCGATCGCCCATCAGCCGCGCCAACATGCGGTGCACGATAGTGGCCCCGAGCTGGCTCTTGATGTCGTCCCCGATCACTGGCAGGTTGCGCTGCCGGAACCGCTCGGCCCACTCCGGATGCGACGCCACGAAGACCGGCACGCAATTGACTAACGCGACGCCCGCGTCCAGGCAGGCTCGGGCGTAGGCCTGCACGGCCTCCTCCGACCCGACCGGCATGTAGCATACCAGGACTTCCGCGCCCGACTCGCGCAGCACCGTAGCCGGGTCAACCGGCTCGGCCGTCGCCACGCGAAAGGCGCGCTCCTCCGCGTAATCGGCCATGTGGGCGGCGACACCATCCAGCACCGGACCCATCTGCACCGTTACGCCGTAGTCGGGCAACTCCGGCTGAAACACCGCGGTGCAGTTCGGCTGGGCGAAAACCGCCTCGGATAGCGGGCGCCCAACCTTGCGGCGATCGATGTCGAAGGCGGCCACGACCTGGATGTCAGCGACGCCATAGCCGCCGACGTCGGGGTGCATCAGGCCGGCGACGGACTGCGGGTCGCGTGATTTGTAGTACTCCAGCCCCTGCAGGAGGGAGCTGGCACAGTTACCGACGCCGGCAATTGCCAATTTCACCTTCCTGTTCATGGCTGACCTCTCCTCACACATGCGTTGCCGGGCGAGTTGCCGTGCCGCCAAACCGTTACCTGGCCCACAGCGGCTGCGCCAACAGCATGCCCAGACCATACGCTGGCAGAAAGCTAACGCTTTCCACGTCGGAAAGCAACAACGCCGGCAGGCGGCGCGGGCGCGGTCCGCCTGGCCAGCTTGCACGACTGGTTGCCGGGCCGCCGGGGCGGGTCTATAAGCGCATGTTCTCGGCTTGGCGTGCCCCCCAGCCAGGGATTGGGGGGCCTTTACGTGGGTGGCTGTTGGCGTGTTGCCGGACAAGTTCCTGGAACGATTGGCGCAGGTCGTCCCGCCTGAGCGGCTGCCGGGCGTGCTGGCCAGCTTCGCCGCTGACAAGGCCGTGACGATTCGCGTCAACTCGTGGCGTGCGCGCCCGGGAGATGTCCTAGCCGAACTGGCCGCCGCCGGCCTGACAGCCCACCCGGTCCCGGGGCTGCACTCGGCCTACCGGGCCGCAGCCGCCGACCGAGACCAACTGACGCGTGGGGCGCCGTTCTCCCAAGGCCGCCTCTACGTCCAGAACGTCTCCAGCCTGCTGGCCGCACCGGCCCTCAGTGTGGAGCCCGGCATGAGCGTCCTGGACTTGGCCGCCGCCCCCGGCGGCAAGACGCTGCATCTCGTGGACCTGATGAACAACACGGGCGCCATCGGTGCGGTCGAGTCCGCGCGCGACCGCTTCTTCCGCCTCCGCCACAACCTCCGCCTGCACGGCGCCACGTGTTGCCGGGCGTATCTCAAGGACGGCCGCCGGGTCGGGCGCGCCTGCCCCGACCGTTTCGACCGGGTCCTGCTCGACGCGCCCTGCAGCGGCGAGGCCCAATTGCGTTCATTCCGCGACGCGCACGCACCCAACTGGTCGGTGCGGAAGATCGGCCAATGCGCGGGCAAGCAGCGGGCCTTGCTGCTATCAGCGGTGGCCGCCTGCCGGCCCGGCGGTGTAGTGGTTTACTGCACCTGCTCGACGGCGCCCGAGGAGAACGAGGCCGTGGTGGCCAGTGTCCTGGCGGAATGTTCGGGGATTCTGGAGGTGGAGCCGGTTCCGCTGCCGCCCGTTGCCGACCCCGTTGCGGTGCCCGGGCTGCGCGCCTGGGCCGGCCGCGAGTTCCCGCCTGACCTGACATTGACGACCAGGATTCTCCCCGACGACTGGTTCGACGCTTTCTTCCTCTGCCGGCTGCGAAAACGCTGATAGGCCAACGGCCCGCTGCTACTGCCCAGCGCGGCCCCCGTTAGGTCAGGCAGCTCACGGCCCGGCGGAAGATCGCCAGACCGTCCCCCTCCGGCCGCTTGGGCTGCGAGGCCCATGACGGATACTGCGTCCAGGTTACGAAGCGCTCGGGGTGCGGCATCAGGCCGAGAACGTGCCCGGTTTCGTCGCACAGGCCGGCGATATCCGCCGTGCTGCCATTCGGATTGGCCGGCGCGCCCGGACTGACGCCCGCCCCGCGGGGCGACTCCACGTAGCACACAGCCTTGTGCCCGCCGCGCTCGACCTGTTGCAGAACTCCCTCATCCGCGAACATGACGCGCCCTTCACCATGTGCGATCGGCATCTCGTATTCGCGGCCCGCTTCCAGAAACGCACAGCGGTCGGTCGTCGCCCGCAACGTGACCCAGCGGTCCTGGAAACCCGGCGGGTCGTTGTACGTAATCGCGCACTTGCGCAGCGCCGCCGGCGTCCGGAAGGGCAGCAGTCCGGCCGTTACCAGCACCTGGAAGCCGTTGCAGATTCCCAGCACCAGCCGGCCGGCGTCAATGAAGGCGTGCAATTCGTCAATGAGGCCACGGGTGAGCTGCGCGGCCAGGATCCGGCCGGCGGCAATATCATCGCCGTAGCTGAAGCCGCCCGGGATGGTCAGGACCTGGTATTGCCCCAACAGTCCCGGCTGCTCGATGAGCCGGAGCGCGTGCAGCAGGTCGGCCCGGGCTCCCACCAACTCCCACGCATGTTTAGTCTCAAGGTCGCAGTTGGTGCCGGCCGCCCGCAGAATCAGGACCCGTACTTCAGCCACGATTGCTCGCTCTGTGCAATGGTGCTCAGGCGGTCTGGGCGGCGGGGCCCGCTACCCCGGCTTGAACCGCAAGTCTTTCAGTGTAAGAATCTACTGTGTGAAGGAGCGTTTGTCTCGCCAGGGAAATTGTATGCGACCGGTCGTCTCCATGGCTCTCAGCGTTTGGGTGGCTGTTGCCGCGGTGGCCCAGCCCGCGGAGCCGCCGCCGCGCACGTGGCGTGACCAGGCCACGCGGCTCCTCGGCAGCCTGGCGCAGCTCAGTGACTGGGACACACACCAGGTCTATCTCGTGGACGCGATGGAGAAAGTGTACGAGCGCAACGGCTGGAACTCCGAGGCCGACCTCTTCTCGCTGGACGTCATACGCGAGATAAACGCCATTCCGCCCTGGCAGCCGCTCGAACGCTTCACGCTGCTGAGCGATCTGGTGAGCGCGCGCTATGGCTTCGATGAGCGCCAGGAGGAGATCTTCCGCGACCTGGTCATCCGCTCGTCGAACGAGATGTTCTCGAAACATGCCGACCGCATCCTTGAATACTCCCTCGACGCCATTCAGACGCGCGTCGCTGGTGAGCCGTTCACAGCCGAGCAGGTGGCCCGTTGGGCCCAACTGGCCCAGCCGGTCTTCATGGATGGGCGCCATCTCATCAACCGCAACGCCGGGGTCATGCTGGCGGCATTGCGCGAGGACCAGCATCCGCTCATGGAGGCGGACATGGCCGCGCTCAACCGCCGGGCGAACGACATGGAGGTGATGACCGCGCGCTGGGCGGCGGGGCAGTGGCAGCCCTCAGACTGGGGCATGGATGAGGACCCGATTCAACTAGCCGGAGCGTCGCCGGCGACTGGGGATTCGGCGGGGGGCGTCAGGTCCGGCGAGCCCGATTCCGGTGCGCCCAAGGCCGGCGCGCCAGTCCCGCGCCGCGCCGCGGCGCAGCCTCAGCCGGATGAAGCGCCCGGCGTGGTCTCGACCAATCCGCCCCAGGCAGACGCGGGTCGGCGGACGGCGGGCGGTGCTGGGGGCGCGGCCAGGCCGCAGGCCGGCCGGACCGGCGACACCACCGTCGTCGTCGAGGTGGAATCTGACCCGGACGATCCCTGGGCCGCGTATGTTCGCCGGTTCATTCAGAAGTACCAGCTTAACGAGGATCAGCAGGGCCGGGCCTGGCGCGTATATCGCGCTCAGAAGGCCCAGGCCGATCAGTTCCGCTCCCGCTACGGCCAACAGCTTGAGGCCCTCGGTCGGCGGACCGAAGGCGATGCCAAGGAGCTGGCCGAGGCCCGCCGTGCGCTGGAAGAGAAGCTGAACGGCCACCTGGCCAACTTGTTCGAGCGGCTCAAGCAGCGCCTCGAACAACTGCCGACGCGTGCCCAACGCCGCGATGCTCTGCCGATCAACCTCGACCAGGGTGTTGAGCGGAAAGGGCGCCAAACGGTCAACCCGATGGCGGTCGACGGACCGTAGTCCGGCCTGGGCTCAGACCAAGCCGCGCGACCGCAGCAACGCCAAATAAGCGGGACGCGGATCGGAAAACTCGCCTTTGGGCGGCAGATTCCACTTGCGAAAGAGACGCTCGTTGTCGGCCGTGCGAATCGCGCCGGCGTCCGCCTGCTTGCGCTCGTCGGCGACCTCCTCGTGGTACACCAAGGCCTGCGGCGAGCTGAGCACCAGCATCCCCGCCTCACGCTGCACCTTGATCGCCAAATCAGGGTCCCACGCGCAGAAGTGATAGTCCGTGTCCAGGAAGCCCACCTGCTCCAGCACGCTGCGGCGCAGCAGACCGAAGTTGGCGTAGGGCACGCCGCGCACGTGCATCATGCGCCAGTGGTGTCCGTCCTGGTCGAAGCCATGCAGCTCGTTCCAGGGATCGTCATGCGTGTGGTAGAAGGCCAGTATGCCGACGTCCTGCATGTCCGGCCGCGCCAGCAGGGCGGCGGCGCGAGCGACGCTGCCGGCCAGCGGGTAGCTGTCATCGTTGAGCCACATTACCAGCGGGGCGCTCGCCATGCGCAGCCCCAGGTCGTACGCCCGGCAGCAGCCGCCGCGCTGTGCCTCCACGTGCAGATGCACATCGGGCTGCGCCGCGAGCCACGCCGTGCTGCCGTCCGTGCTGCCGCCGTCCACGACGACGATCTCGTGAGGGATGGTGACATTCTGGCGAACGGCGGCGATGCAGCGCTGCAACCGGCTGCAGCGCTGGTAAGTCGCAATAACGATGCTGACAGCCGGGGTGCTCATCGCAGCGTTCCTGTTGGCTGCACAAGGATTCGGGGCCGTGCGACCCTTGCCCTGGTTTCGTCGGTCGATAGAATAGCAGGTCCCGGCGTCAAAGTCCGGGACGAGCGCCTCGGTAGCTCAGTTGGCAGAGCAGCTGGCTCTTAACCAGCGGGTCCTAGGTTCGAGCCCTAGCCGAGGCATTGGCAGCGCGCAAGGGCGCTTGTCACAAAGAGCGCGGGCCGACCGAGTCTCAGACGGTCGGCCTTCTTTGCGCGCTTTGTCTCTCCGTGAGCGCGCACGGCGACACTGCTGACTTGACCGGGTGGTGTAGGATTGAATGCCGGCGTGGCTAACCTACCCCCCACGGCCGGCCGGGCGCTGGGATGGGTGTCAGACTCGGCGCCCGTTCTTCTGCGCCGCCGGCACCAGCCCCCTGCGTTAGCCGGAGCAGCGCGGGGGAATCAACGCGTCAGTAGCACCACGAACGGATCAATATCGAAAGCGTCTATGCTGCCGTCGCCGTTGCAGTCAGCGTTATAGCGGCTGCACTGCGGATAGGCCGCCTGGTATTCCGCCGGCGCGGTCAGGGCCAGCACGAACGGGTCGATGTCGAACGCGTTGATGGCGCCGTCGCAGTTGACATCGCCCGGTTGCAGACCGGGCCAGCCCGCCAGCCGCGCCATCAGCCACCAGAACGCCCGGCCCTTGAGGTTGCAGTTGAGCGATTGCGAGTGCGCGCACGAGCAGGAGGTGCACAAGGGATCGCCGGCGTGCGCTGCGCACCACTCAATCGCCCAGTTGCCGTACCAGTAGTCGCAGTTGTCGTCACAGCCCAGGTCCAGGAAGTAGCTGCCGTCAGGGTCGTAGCTTTCGATGTCGGCGAAGTCGAACAGCACCATGTCGTGCGCTTGCCGGAAGTCGCGGATCATGTTGTTGTGCCGATTGAGGCTGCCCGTTTCGCCGCTGCCGTCCGTGTGGCCGGTCATCAGGATGAAGCGCATGTTCGGGTACTCAGCCTCGAACTGCGCCATCACTTCCAGGTACTGCTCGATCTGGGCGTCGCTGTAGTAAGACGCCTGGCCGCACCAGGCCCACATCGAGAAGTTGTAGTGGCCGGTGTCGGCCACGGCACGCGTGCGATCACGGCCTTCCGCGGTCTCCCAGTAATCCGCGGGCGTGATGTACGTGTCCGGCGGATTACCGGCGTACATGCGCAGGGCCGGCGGATCCTCCAGGGGCGGCAGCCCCTCCGTGCCGCTGGTGCGGCAGGCGAAGCTGTAGAACGGCTCCACGCTCTCCAGAACGGTGAGCCCGCTCACGATCTGGCTGCCGTGCGAAGTGTGGCCGTAATGCACCGTCAGCGTCTTGGCCTGGTCAATCCAGTAGGGCGGGATCTTGTCCAGGTTGGTGCAGGTGTGGTCGGCGATGAGCGGCGCCTGGGCCCAGGCGCCGCCGGTCGTGCTGGTGATCAGGAGCGCGGCCCATACCAGAGCCGAATTGGTGCCGAAATACGAGCGCATGGTCTTCTTTCCTCCGCTTGGCAGCACGCCGACAAACCGCCCGCGGCCCGTTGACGTTCGGGCTACCGGCCACCCGGCCGATGGGACGCTGGCCGCCGTCGCGCTGCTCAGTAAACATGATACCTGTCCGGGCGGTGCCGACCAAGCCCGCCGGGCGTCCCCACGCGGCGTCAACTACCGGACGTCCGCACGTTTGACCGGCGCCCGCCCTTCGTTTGACAAGCCTCACTGACCGCATAGAATCGATCCGTTGCCGTCCTGGACCGGAACCTGTGATTAACTTGAGGTCAATTATGGCAGGCGAAAACACGCTGCATTTCGACGATGCCAACTTTGACGCGGAAGTAGTTCAGTCAGCCGTGCCCGTGCTGGTTGACTTCTGGGCGCCCTGGTGCGGGCCCTGCCAGATGGTCGGGCCGGCCATCGAAGAGCTCGCCGGCGAATATGCCGGCAAGGCCAAGGTCGGCAAAGTGGACGTCGACAAGGCGCCGCGCCTGGCAACCAAGTACGGCGTGCAGAACATCCCCACCGTACTGCTCTTCAAGGACGGCGAGCCGGTGCAACGCATCGTCGGCGCCAAGCACAAGCGCGAGTACGCAGCCCTGCTGGATGAGCTCATCGGCTAAGTCCGCGGCCGGCCTGCCGGCCGGCACCAGGACAGCGCGCCTGATGCAATCCGGTCGGTGAACCCACCGGCGCGGCAGCTAATCGGTTGGGGTAATCCGGCCAGCGGGGGCTATGCGACCGTCCAGGTATCGCCCGCGGCGAACAGCGATTCCAGTGTGCCTGCGCCGAGCTTATCGCTGGTCTGCCGCAGTTGGTCCATCATCATCTCTTCGTAAACCGGCTTCTCCACGTCGCGGAAAACACCCAGGGGCGTGGGCATTTCGGGGTAGTGCATGCGCGATAGCTGGAAAGCCAGCGAGGGGTTCTCGCAATGCTCGTCGTGCCGGAGCAGCTCGTCTTCGGACACCCCGTCGTCCAGCATGACCACCTCGATATTCAGCCCGTTATGCCGGATGCCCTTGTCGCGGTTCTTCCCGAAAACCATCGGCTCGCCGTGCCGCAGGTAGAGCACGTTGTCGTCACGGGTCTGGCGGTCCGTGAGGTACGAAAACGCTTCATGGTTATACACGGCGCAGTCCTGGTACACCTCGACGAAGGCCGTGCCGCGATGCGCCGCCGCCCGCTCCAGAACCTCCTGCAACATCTTCGGGTCATTGTAAATCACGCGCGCAACGAACGTGACCTCGGCGCCCAGGGCGACCGAGACCGCATGCACGGGGTTCTCGATCGACCCGAACGGCGTCGACTTGGTCCGCTTGCCCAGCTCGCTGGTCGGCGAAACCTGGCCCTTCGTCAGCCCGTAGATGCGATTGTTGAACAACACGATCTTCAGGCCGATGTTGCGGCGAATCATGTGCAGAAAGTGGTTGCCGCCGATGCTCAGGGCATCGCCGTCACCCGTGATTACCCACACCTCCAGCTCCGGGTTGGCCAGCTTGACGCCGGTGGCGATGGCCGGGGCGCGCCCGTGGATCCCGTGGATGCCGTACGTATCCATGTAGTACGGGAAGCGGCTGGAGCAGCCGATGCCCGACACGAACACGGCTTGCTCCTTCGGTACCTGCCGCTGCGCCAGGGTCTTCTGCAGCGCTGTCAGGATGGAGAAGTCGCCGCATCCGGGGCACCAACGCACGCTCTGGTCGCTCTTGTAGTCCTTGACGGTCAACAATTCATCAGTGCACGTCGCCACGGCTACTTGCCTCCGAGTATCTCGTCGATCTTGTCGGTGATCTCGCTAATCATGAACGGTTTGCCCTGGATCTTCGTGAAGCCCTCGGCATCCACCAGGTACGCCGCGCGCAGCAGCAGCAGCAACTGACCGGCGTTCAACTCGCACACCAGCACCCGCTCGTAGCTCCGCAGCACCTCGCCAAGATTGCGCGGGAAGGGGTTGAGCCAGGTCAGGTGCGCGTGCGCCACGTCGCAACCAGCCTCGTAGGCCCGTTCGACTGCCGTCCGGACCGCCCCGAACGTCCCACCCCACGAAACCAGCAGAAGCTTGCCGCTCTCTCTGCCGAAAACGTCCTGGTCGGGAACGTCCGCGAGGACGTTGGCGACCTTGCGCAACCGCTGCTCGGTCATGCGCTCGTGGTTGAGCGGGTCATAGCTCACTGTGCCGACTTCCTCGAGCTTCTCCAGCCCACCCACGCGATGCTGCAAGCCCGGCGTGCCAGGGATCGCCCAGGGACGCGAACCGCGCTCGTCGCGCCGATACGGCGCGAAGTCAGTGGGATCACTGGCGTGCTCGATCTCGATCGGCGCCAACTCACCGTCCTCCGGAATCCGCCACGGCTCGGAGCCCTGCGCCAGGTAGCCGTCACTGAGCAGGACCACCGGCGTCATGTACTTCACCGCAATCCGCACGGCTTCGATCGCGCGCCAGAAGCACTCCGCCGGCGAGCGCGTCGCCAGAACCGGCAGCGGGCAGTCCCCGTTGCGCCCCAGAATCGCCTGCCACAGGTCCGATTGCTCCGTCTTGGTCGGCAAGCCCGTGCTCGGACCGCCGCGCTGCACGTTGACGATCACCGTCGGCAACTCGGTCATGACACCCAGACCGATGCCTTCCTGCTTCAGGGCCATCCCCGGCCCGCTGGTACCCGTCGCCGCAATGCACCCCGCGAAGGCCGCGCCCACCACGGCGGCATAGGCCGCAATCTCGTCCTCCGCTTGGAACGTGCGCACATCGAAGTTCTTCAGCAGCGTCAGTTCGTGCAGAATCTCGCTGGCCGGCGTGATCGGGTAGCTGCCGTAGAACAGCGGCTTCTTCGCCAACTGGGCCGCCGCCAGCAGCCCAAAAGCCGTGGCCTGATTGCCGGTCAGGTTGCGGTACCGGCCCGGCCGCAAGTTGGCCTTGCCGACCTGATACCGGACGGTGAACATCTCAGCAGTTTCGCCGAAGTTGTAACCCGCCTGCAGCGCTCGGACATTCGCCTCCGCCACCGCCGGAATCTTCGCAAACTTCGTGTTGATCCACCGGTGCGTCACGTCCAGCGGCCGGTCGTACAGCCAGTACACGACCCCCAGCGCGTAGAAGTTCCTGCACCGTTCGGCGACCTTCTGGCTAAGACCGGTCTCCTTCACAGACGCCAAAGTCTGCGTAGTTATCGGAACCTTGTACACGCGGTAGGCCGACAACTCGCCCGTCTCGAGCGGGTTCTCTTCGTACTTCGCCTTGGCGAGGTTCGCCGGCGTGAATTCGTCGGAGTTGACCACCAGCGCACCGCCCGGAGCCAGGTCCTTGACGCAGACCTTCAGTGCCGCCGGGTTCATCGCCACCAGCGCGTCCACCCGGTCGCCCGGGGTGTAAATCGGGCGACTGCCGAAATTGATCTGAAAACCCGATACGCCGCCCAGCGTCCCCGCGGGTGCGCGAATTTCCGCCGGGAAGTCGGGAAACGTACTCACATCGTTGCCAAGAACGGCGCTGGCAGTCGTGAACTGCGTGCCCGCCAGTTGCATGCCGTCGCCCGAGTCGCCCGCGAACCGGATTACAACCTGCTCAAGCGTCTCGATCTGGCGGGCCGATGTGCCCTGAGTCTTGGTCTTCTTCGAAGTCGCTGTGCTCATTGATCAGGCTCTCTCACCGTTGCTGGTGGATGGCCATCACCGGCCGACGCCGCCGGCGCCTACCGCCCACACACGAAACGGGGCCTTGTCCGTCGGCCTGACCGGCTGGTTAACCGTGCCGCGGCCGCTTGACGCCAAAACCAGCACTCTACCGGCATTCTGACGCCGTTTCCAGCGAAAACGCCCGGCGGCACGCCCACCGGCGCGCCGCCACCAGCCAGTGTCAGTAGCAACCCCTGTTCCAAAGCTACACTTGCTACCCGCATGTCGTCCCAATAGACTCCCCCACTGGCCGCCGCGGCACACCGCCCGGACCAGACCGACTTCGCGGACCCCGTGAGCATGCACTGCGACGCTGATCGACTGGCGACTTTACCACGCTACCTCTTCCTGGAGATTGACCGCAAACGCGCCGCCGCCCAGGCCGCCGGCCGCCACGTCATCGACTTCGGCGTCGGCGACCCTGACCAGCCCACCCCCGATTTCATCCTCGCCGCCATGGAGCACGCCATTCGTCGCCCCGAATGGCACCAGTACCCCTCCGGATGGGGCCTGCCGGCCTTCCGCAGCCAGGTGGCCGCCTTCCTGGCCGAGCGCTACAGCATCAGCGTGGACCCGCAGCGCGAAGTGCTCACGCTTATCGGCAGCAAGGAGGGCCTGGGGCACCTGCCGCTGGCCGTCGTGAACCCGGGCCAGGCCGTCCTCGTGCCCGACCCCGGCTACCCCGTGTACCGCGCCGCGACCATCCTGGCCGGCGGCACCCCGCTCTCCCTGCCGCTCACGGAGCAGCGCGGCTGGCTGCCCGACCTGGACGCCGTCGCACCAGATACGGCCCGGGCCGCGGCCCTGCTATTCCTTAACTACCCAAACAACCCCACCGGCGCCACGGCCACGCGCGCCTTCTTCGAGGAGGCCGTCAGCTTCGCCCGCCGGCATGACCTGCTGATCGCCCATGACGCCGCGTACGGCGAGTTGTACCTCGGCGACCAGCGGCCGCCCAGCATCCTCGAGATCCCCGGCGCCCGCGAGGTGGCCGTCGAGTTCCACTCGCTATCCAAGACCTTCAACATGACCGGCTGGCGCCTGGGCTTCGCGGTCGGCAACGCGGACGTGCTCGATGCCCTGGCACGCGTCAAGTCCAACCTCGATAGCGGCCCCTTCTCGGCCATCCAAGCGGCCGGGGTGGCCGCGTACGCCGGCTGTGACCGACCGGAAATCGCCCGCCTGCGCGCCACCTACACTCAGCGGGCCGAGATCCTCTGTGCCGGTCTGCGGGCCGCCGGCTTCCGCGTGAATCCGCCAACCGCGACCTTCTACGTCTGGGCCGGCGTGCCCGCCGGGCACGATTCCCTTAGCACCGCCACGCGCCTCCTGGACGAGGCCGATGTCGTCTGCATCCCTGGCAGCGGCTTCGGACCCGGCGGCGAAGGCTACGTCCGCTTCGCACTGACCGCGAGCACCGAACGCACGCGGCTGGCGGCTGAGCGCCTGGCAAAGATCAAGTGGCAGGCGACATGACAGCCGGCGGAATCTACATCGCGCTGGGCTCCAACCTGGGCGACCGCGCCGCGCATATCGAAGCGGCCCTCGTCGAGCTGAAGAGCGCCGGCGATATCCGCGTGCTGCGGCGCTCCACCCTGCACGAGACCGTACCGGTAGGGGGGCCCCCGGGGCAGGACGCCTACCTCAACGCGGTCGCGGAGCTGGCGACGGACCTGAGCCCGCACGAGCTGCTGGACCGCCTGCTCCTTATCGAGCAGCACCACGGCCGCGAGCGGCACGTCCGCAACGGTGCCCGCACGCTCGACCTGGACCTGTTGCTGTATCATCGTGAACGCATCACCGCCGCCGACCTCGTCATCCCGCACCCGCGTATGTGGCAGCGCTCGTTCGTTCTGGAGCCGCTGGCGGAGATTTGTCCGCCGGCCCGCCTGGCTGCCCTGCGCCGCTGGGCCGACCCCACGGGAGCCGCAGCGTGTATCTTGACCTGACCAACGCCGACCGGACCTGGCGTGACGTCTACCGGCTCTGCATCGGTCTGGTCGTGCCCCGCCCGATCGCTCTGGTTTCCACCATCTCGCCCGCCGGCCTGCCCAACCTCGCCCCTTTCAGCTTCGCCAACATGGTCGCCGCAAATCCGCCCGTATTCATGTTCTGCCCGGCTTTGCGACGCGACGGCAGCCCCAAGGACACGCTTGAGAACATCCGCGCCACGCGCGAGTTCGTCGTCGCGACAGTCACTGAGGCGCTCGTTGAACGCGCCGTCCGCGCCGCCGCCGACCTCCCGGCCGGACACAGCGAGTTCGACTTCGCCGGGCTCACGCCGGCACCTGCCCGGCTCGTGCGGCCGGCCCGCGTGGCGGAATCGCCCGTCAACTTCGAGTGCCGCCTGCGCGACATCATTGAACTCGGAACCGGTCCCGGCGGCGGCAACATCGTCCTCGGCGACATCCTCGCGCTGCACGTCAGCGACGACATCCTGGGGGCGACCGGCCTCGTGGATCCCGCCAAGTATCCGGCCGTCGGCCGGCTCGGCGGCAATTCATACACGACCGTGCGCGATTCGTATGAGCTGGAGATCCCCGTGGTTTCGCGCGACCCCGCCGGTCGCTGACCGGCCGATTTCAAGCCGGCTGCGCAGCGCTCCCCACCGACTGGAACTGAGCCGCCAACGCCGGGTAGAGGGCCCGATAACGTGAATACGCCTCCGCATAACTCTCAGCGGCTTGGCCCGGCCGGCAGCCTTCCGTCACCTTGATGACCTGCCGGCAGGCCTCCGAGACGCTGTCATAGACCCCGATTCCCACCCCGGCCAGCAGCGCGGCACCAAACGCCGCCCCCTGCGTTACGTTCGTCGTCACAATCTCCGTCGCGAAGACGTCCGCCAGAATCTGCCGCCATAGACTGCTGCGGGCCCCGCCGCCGGACACCCGCACCTGGTCGATCCGCACGTCCAGCGCTCGCAGCAACTCCAGCGCATCACGCAGCCCGAACGCCACGCCCTCCAATACCGCCCGCGTCAGATGCGCTTTCCCGTGCCGCAGTGTCAGGCCGCAGAAGACCCCGCGCGCCTGCGGGTCGGCGTGTGGCGTACGCTCGCCGCAGAGGTACGGCAGGAACAGCAGGCCGTCCGCGCCGGCGGGCACCGCCGCCGCATCAGCCGTGAGTATGTCGTACGGGTCACACCCTTCCGCCGCCGCCCGGGCACACTCCGGCTGTCCGAGCGTGTCGCGATACCAGCGCAGGCTGCCGCCGGCCGACAGCATCACGCCCATCAGGTGCCAGGTCTCCGGGACGGCATGGCAGAAGGCGTGCAGCCGACCCTGCGGCTCAGGCCGGTATGTGCCGCTCGATGCGAACACCACGCCCGAGGTCCCCAGCGTGACCGTCACCACCCCCGCTTGTGTCGCCCCGCTTCCCACCGCCTGCGCGGCCTGGTCGCCCGCACCGCCCACGACCGGCGTGCCGGCGGCCAGCCCCATTTGCTCAGCCGCCGCCGCCGAGATGTGGGCGCTGACCACCGCCGACTCGGTGACTTCCGGCAGCCACGCTGAGGGAATGTCGAGGGCCGCCAGCATCTCGGCTGACCAGCGGCGCCTACCCACGTCTAACAATGCCGTGCCCGACGCATCCGAGACCTCGGACGCTAGTGCACCCGTAAGCTGATAGCGCACGTAGTCCTTGGGCAACAGGACATGGGCAACGCGCGCGTACACTTCCGGCTCGTGCTCACGCACCCACAGGATCTTGGGCGCGGTGAAGCCCGGCAAGACCGGATTGCCAATCAGCTCGAGCAGCCGCGGCAGCCCCAGCCGGGCGGTGATGGCGGCACACTGCGGACCCGTCCGTTGGTCATTCCACAGGATGGCGGGCCGCAGCACGTCCCCGCCGGCGTCCAGCAGCACCAGCCCGTGCATCTGGCCGGTCAGCCCGACGGCGGACACCTGAGCTCCATTCAAACCGGCCCGCGCCAGCACGCGGCGCACGCTGCTGACCGTGGCCGCCCACCAGTCGGCCGGTTGCTGCTCAGCCCACAGCGCCTGCGGCGTCGCGAGCGCCACGTTAGTCGTCGCTTCCGCCAAGACTTCGCCGCGGACGTCGATCAGGACCGCCTTGCCGCCGGTCGTGCCAACGTCAATGCCAAGCAGAATGGGCGCATCTCTCATGCACGCCTCCCAAGAACCAGGCCGGAGCCACCGGGTTTCTAGTGTGAATCGCCGTGGCTGACCAGCGTGCGTTCTGCCAATTCACGTGGGGCGGTCGGTTTGAGGGCTGCGTGCCACGGCGCGGCGGACTGCTAGGTTGCCACCCGTAGACGGCGAAGCGTGCGAAAGCGCTGTTGAGCCGATTGCCGCGCGGCGATCGTTTCCGGGTCACCACCGCGGAGTTCCTTGACAGAACGCTCAGCGGCGGCCACCGTGTTGGGCGTGATTTGTCCGGCCGGCATGGCCTGCTGCGTCAATATGGTGACACTATTGCGGTGGACCTGGGCGAAGCCGCCATCGATGAACAGTCGCTGGACACGGCCGCCGGTTTCGTATCGCAATTGTCCGATGCCCAACTCACACATGAGCGGCGCACGGTTGTGCAGCACGCCCAACTCGCCGTCGTGAGCTGCGAAAACGACCGAACTGACGTGCTCATCAAGCACCTGCCGCTCGGGCGTAATCACGATCAACTCGATTACGTCACCCTTGACCATACTCCACCGTTTAACGCACGGGGGGCCTGCGAGTCAAGAGACCGGCAGGTGGAGCCATGCGGCAAGAATTGCCTAATGAGGCCGCTTTAGGTGCGCAGAGTGGCTCTAACAACGGCATTATCGGAAGATGAGCGCCGGAACTGGTGCGATCTGCTAACTCGTACGCCCTCCCGACAAGCCAGACTAATCGGCAAAATTGTCACTGAAATGCCCCTCCTCGGGCCCAACATTGGCGCCCGTGCGCCGCCATCGTCGCCAAATGTGACCGGTTCGGGTGGCCATCCGTGCAGCCCCGAATCCAAATCTCTCACTTCGGTCAACACCCTCTTCATTAACCGCACATACAAGGCCCAAATTCTCGCCATCAGCGCGCCCAGCACGGCTGCGGGGTCGAAGGGGGCGCAGGCGGCCGCCTGACACCTCATACGCCAGGGGGGGCAGCGCCAATCGCGACTGCCCTCAAACCTCCATGATCTCCCGCGTCTTGTCCTCCAGCAGCTTGTCAATCTGCGCGCAGTGGTCGTCCGTCAGCTTCTGGATCCTCTCCTGCCCGCGCTCGACGTCATCCTCGCCCATGGTCTTGTCCTTCTTCCCCGCGTCCAGCGCCTTGTTCGACTCTCGCCTAATGTTGCGGACCGCCAGCTTCTGCTGCTCGGCGAGCTGCTTGACGTGGCTGGCCAGTTGCTCACGCCGCTCCGTGGACAGCGCCGGCACGGGCAGGCGGATCATCTTGCCATCGTTCTGCGGATTGATGCCCAACTCGCTCTTCTCGATGCTGCGCTGAATGTCCTTGAGCGTCGCGGGGTCGTAAGGCTTGATAATAATGACGTTGCCTTCTGCCACGGCAATATTGGCCAATTCTTTCAGCACCATCGTGGACCCGTACGACTCCACGTCCACGCGCAGCGTATCCACCAGGGCCGACGTCGCCCGCCCCGTTCGAACCGACCGCAGCTCACCGCGCAGAAACTCGGCCGCTTGCTTCATGTCCGTTTCGGCTTTGCGTAGTATCTCGCTAATCGGCATCCGTTGGCCTCCTCTACCGCCCCATCAGCCTTCAACTGAAACGTCGCGGAGGATATCGGCCCGCGTTCGGCCGCACAAGCGACCCCCGCCCGACCGCCCGCGGCGCTGCCGAATACCACTGGGCGCGGCCGCAACACTCCGCCCGATCCCCCCAATGGTGTTCTACTTACGAAACTAACCCCCCCGCATTGCCGATACAACGTACGCACGCGCCTGGCGATGTGCATGTTCCTTCGCCGCCGCGAGCACTCGCCGTGATACGCCCAGCCTGCGTCTGAGGAGACGAGCCGTGCAGACCATTTTCATCACCGGTGCGGAAGGCTTTGTCGGCACGGTGCTTACTCAGCACCTGCGACAACGCGGGTACCGTGTCGTGGCGGGCGTGCGCAACCGCGCGCGCAAGCTTGCCTATGAACGCCGTTTCGGCAAGGCGATCGTCTGCGACGTCAGTGACGCTATCAATGTTGCCCGCGCCGTAGCCAGCGTCAAGCCCGATGGCGTGGTCCACCTGGCAGGCTACACGCACACCCATGACACCAACGAGCAGCCGCTTGAAGCATACCAGTCGATCGTCTCGGGCTGGGCCAACCTGCTGGATGCCGTCCGCCGCACCGTCCCGCGGGCTCGCGTGCTCCTCATCAGCGCCTGCGACGTCTACGGCCGCGCCGGCCATCAACCCGTTCGCGAAGACGCCCCCCTCGCCCCCGTCAGCACGTTCGGCGCGCTCAAAGTCACGGCCGAGTCCGTGGCACGCACCTTCTCTGAGAAGTACTGCCTGAACCTGTCCGTCGCCCGGCCGTTCCACTACACCGGGCCTGGCCAGCCGGACACGTTCTTCTACGGCTCGGTCGCCCGGCGCCTCGCCAACTGGGACCTGGAGACTGACGGCGACGAACTGGCCCTCCCGGATCTCCGCTGTCGGCGCGACCTGCTGCACGTGCACGACGTCGTCGACGCCTACGAGCGCCTCCTGCACGACGGCCAGCCCAACCAGACCTACAACGTCTGCTCCGGCGAAGCACGCACCTGTGCCGAGATCGTTCAGGTGATGGCCCAGTCACTGCGCCTGCCGCTCCGACTCGTGGACGCACCCTCGTCCGCCGACGACGAGTTCGTGGACATCTTCTGGGGCGACAACACCAAGCTGCGGAGCGAGCTCGGCTGGCAGCCCACCCACACCGCCGACGGCGCACTGCAGGAGCTGGTCCGCAGTTACTACCGCCAGCCCGTTCCGCCCCCGCCCGTGCCCGTGGCAGTGTAGACCCGGGGGAGCTGTGGGGGGATCCGGGCGGGGACTTGTTCCCCGCCCGGCTAATTTAGTACCACTCCGGGGCGACATCGCCCCCGTCCCACCGCGCGACTCCTATCTCCTATTTCCTTCTCCCTAAGTGCCTTGGCAGCCTGGGCCCCAGCGGCTATACTTTGGGGCTCCGCGTTGGCCCGCCGCACTTGGGTGCGGGCACGCGGCCCTGCTGTTGGATACGATCGGAGATCTGCATGGCCGTTCGATTGCGACTCAAGCGCCTCGGGCGCACCCATCGCCCCTTCTACCGCCTCGCCGCCATGGAGTCGCGCAACCAGCGCGATGGCCGCGTCTTGGAGGAGTTGGGCTTCTACGACCCCAGCAATGCTGACAAGGATGCCCAGGTCAAGCTCGATGCCGAACGCGTGCGCTACTGGCTGAGCGTCGGCGCGCTCCCGACCGATACGGTGCGCCACCTGCTCAAACAGCAGAACATCGCGGCGAAGTGACCACCGGGCGACTGATGCTAGTGGCTGATTATGCGGTTCGACGTGCTCACATTGTTTCCGGAAGTCATGCAGCCGTACTTTGCGGCGAGCATTCTGGGGCGCGCCCAGACCGCCGGCCTGGTTGAAATACACACCCATCAACTACGCGACTATTCCACCGACCCGCACAACAAGGTAGACGATCGGCCTTTCGGCGGCGGCCCCGGCATGGTGCTGATGTGCCAACCCGTGTGTGACGCCGTCCAGGCCATCGCGGCTTGCGACCCCCGCCCGGCCCTGCGGATTCTACTGACCCCGCAGGGCCGTTCGTTTGACCAGGCCACCGCGGCACGCTACGCCGCGCGCCAGCGCGTCCTCCTCATCTGCGGGCACTACGAGGGCTTTGACGAGCGCATCGTCGAGCTGCTCCAACCCGAGGAGCTCAGCGTCGGCGACTTCGTCCTCACCGGCGGCGAAATCGCCGCCCTGGCCGTCGTGGACAGCGTCGTGCGCCTCTTGCCCGGCGTGCTCGGCCATGACGAGGCCACCCGCCACGAGTCCTTTCAGAGCGGCACGCTCGACTACCCCCAATACACGCGCCCCCGCGAGTTCCAGGGCCTCCCCGTGCCGGACGTCCTCTTGTCCGGTAACCACGCCGAGATCGAGGCCTGGCGCCGGGCCGAGGCCCAGCGCCGCACGCGCCAGCGCCGGCCAGACCTGCTGGACCCGCCCGCGGGCCGCTCAAACATGACTATCGATGATGACTTCCGCGGCTGCGCATCGGCGAATCCGCCCGCTGCCGCCGTCGCGAAATGCAGGATGTGAGTGCAGAAAGAGAGGCGTTCCGTGAAACACCCCCTGTTAGACGTGGTCGATAACAAGTACAAGCGCGCCGACGACCTCGAGTTCGGCATCGGCGAGACGGTGCGCGTGACCATCAAGATCGTCGAGGGCAGCAAGGAGCGCCTCCAGGATTTCGAGGGCACCGTCATCGCGCGCAAGGGGCACGGCCTCAACGAGATGTTCACCGTGCGCAAGCTCGTCGGCAACGAGGGCGTCGAACGCGTCTTCCCGCTGCACTCCCCCAAGATCATCCGCATCAAGACCGTCCGCCGCGGCAAGATCCGCCGCTGCAAGCTCTACTACCTCCGTGCCCGCGTCGGCAAGGCCCGCAAGTTGCGTGAACGCCGCGTATCGGCCGAGGCCAAGCGCGCGGCCGCCGAGGCCCGCGCCACCAAGGCCCAGGCCATCCGCGAGGCCGAAGAGGCCGCCCGCGCCGCCAAACGCCGCGCCGCCGAAGAGCAGCAGCCCGCCGAGAGCAGCGCCTAGGAAGTAACCGCCGGCGAAGCATAACCACTGCTGAAGCCCTGGCCGGCCGCGCGGCCGAAGAGCAACACTTGCCCAATCGCAGCTCCCAGCAAGTAGCTGCCCGCAAGGCATAACCCTGCGCCACACAGCCCGGCGCGACCATCCGGCAACGCCCAAAGCCGCCGCCGGCAGTCCGCAACCGCTCACCCCATAAGTGGTTACCGCCCGGAGGCCGCCCGCCGCGCCACGCAATCGCCCCGACCCGCGCTTTCCGGACGATTTCCCCCTGACAAAGCCGCTCCGCGCGGTATAATGACCTTGCCTCCTGGATTCCGACCACGCCCGGCTCGCCCCGGGCGCCGGGGGCCTGACCTCACGGGGAGCGTCGGCCCAGTACGCTTTCAACTCGCCGGGAGGCACACAGGGGCACGCCGATGCGTGCAGGCACACGCCACCGGGCTCCGCTCACGGCCGCCGCGGCCATGTGTCGCTGCTCTGCTAAGCGCAAGCTATCTCCAGGCAAGTCACCGGGTGGGGGGAGAAGGAGTGGGATCATGCAATTACGGCTTCCATCAACAGCGTTGGTCATTGCCGGCCTGCTGGTCACCAACGTCTGCCTCGCCGGCCAGTTAGCCGCCCCAGACGGCACGCGCGAGGCGAACATGCCGGCCGACCATGAGTTGAAAGTGTCGGCGGAGCGGTTCCGTGCGCCTGCGGGGGGCGACGAGTTGCCGGCGGCAGAATGGGCGAATGCATTGGCTGGGGTGGTCGCCGAGCGCAGGGCGCGGCATGCGGCAGTCGCGGATGAGCAGCCGAACGTGCCGGTAAGCGGTGAGTCCAATGTGCCGCCTTTGTCGCCGGGGCTGAAGCAGGCTGAGCCGGCGGCGGGGTTGTTGCGCTATTCTGGCGCCAAACAGAGCGCGGCTGGCGGGTATTGCGAGATTTGCTACACCAACTGCGGGGATGGCAGCGGTGGTGTTCCTAACGACTGGATCACGCACGTGATCTTTGCCGACATTGACAACGAGACCGGTCCGGAAGGCTGCCCGTGCAGCTATGGGGACTATACGGATCTCGTTGCCAATGTATCCCGGGGGGCGACTTACCCGCTGACGGTGAGCTTCTGCTCGCGAGGCAGTTGGGTCCAGTACGTTACGGTCTGGATCGACTGGAACCAGAACCAGGTCTTCCAGGCTGAGGAGATGTACCAGCTTGGTGGCGGCATTGACGCCACGCTGACGCTGGACATCACGGTTCCGCCGACGGCACTGCCGGGCATGACGCGCATGCGCGTCGTCGAGCGCTACTTCAGCGCGGAGACCAATCCGTGCGTCACCTACACCTGGGGCGAGGCTGAGGATTATGGCGTGCTTGTGGCTGCGGACGAGGTCTTCGGAGCTTGCTGCGACATCTACAGCGGCGCGTGCGAGAACGACGTCGAAGTCCTGGACTGCCTCCCGCCGCTCCAGTTCCACTTCGAGGAGCAGTGCGAAGAGATGACCCCGGCGTGTGGCAACCCCGGTTGCTGCTGCGACGATGCCGCGGCTGAGGCGTACGAGGAGTTCCAGGCGAACTGCACCGGCCGCTTCGTGCTCGGTGCGACCGGCAAGACCTGCACCATTGCCGCTTTCGACCCGCCGTGCGGCGAGTGGCAGCCGGTTGGCATTCTCTATTGTCCGTCCAACCCGGACAACCCAGCGTTCCGCGACGCGGTGAGCGCGCTGAGCGGCGCGCCGGTCGACTACTTCAACCCGCGCGTAACCACGCCTTCGCTGGAGCTGCTGAAGGAGTACGCCTGCGTCTTCACGTGGGTGAACTACGCCTACGCCAACAAGGAATTGATGGGTAACCGGCTGGCCGACTACGTCGACATCGGCGGCAAGGTCCTGCTGGGCCAGTTCTGCCTGCCGACCGCCGGAAACTACCTGGGCGGCCGCATCATGTCGATGACCGAGCAGTATTGCCCGGTCAGCGGTACCAGTTACTCCAGTAGCTCGTACATGGGTGACGGCATCGGCTGCGAGTACATCGGCGTATCGTCGCTTGAGTCGAGCTATGTTGACGTGGCCACGCTGCGCGACGGCCCGTTCTGGAGCAGCGGCACTTACAGCCACGGCGGCGTGGCTGCCGCCTGGCGCCTGGACAAGGGCGTGACGTACTCGCCCGGCAACACCGGCTCGGACTACACCTCCGGCCAGGTGGTGCAGTTAGTTGCCAATCTGTGTCAGTGCCCGCCTGGCGAGGCCATCGGCGCCTGCTGTGACGTGTACACGGCTGACTGCGAAGATGATGTTGATGTGATGTACTGCCTCCCGCCGCTGCAGTTCTTCTGGGAGCAGGAGTGTGGAGATCTCAGCCCGCCGTGCGGGAACCCCGGTTGCTGCTGCGTGGACTTTGCCAGCGAGATTCCGTTTGAGACCCTGAAGATCTACTGCAACGGTCGGCACCTCTCCGGCGTGGTCGGCGAGGATTGCGTGACCGAGGCCTTCTCTCCGCCGTGCGGCGAGTACCTGGTCTGTGAACACACCGTCCGGATGTGGGACGACTTCGGCGACGGCTGGAACAACGGCTACATTGACATCTATGTTGACGGAGTGCTTGTGGCTGTCGGTGTGACGCTGGCGAGCGGTGCCGGCCCCGGCTATGCCTATTTCGAGGCCGCGACCGGCGACCAGATCACCACGGTCTGGACGCCCGGCGGCTGGCCGTATGAGTGCTCGTACTGCATCTACGATGTGACCGGTGCTGAGCTGGGTTGCGACGGCATGGGTGGTGTCGCCCCCGTCGGCATCACCGTCTACAGCTACTGTGGCGAGCCGGGCGCTTGCTGCAATCCGTACACGGGCGAGTGTGTTGACGACGTGGTCTGGCAGGGGTGCCTGCCACCGCTCCAGCTCCACTTCGAGGAGCAGTGCTCTGGGCTCAGCCCGCCGTGCGGCAACCCCGGTTGCTGCTGCGACGAGGACGCGGCGATGGCGTACGAGGAGTTCCAGGTTAACTGTACCGGCCGCTTCGTGCTCGGTCCGACGGGCGAGAACTGCACCGTCGACACGTTTGTTCCGGCGTGCGGCGAGTGGGAACCGGTGGGCGTGCTGTATTGCCCGTCCAACCCGGACAACCCGACGTTCCGCGCGGCGGTGAGCGCGCTGACCGGCACGCCGTGCGACTACTTCGACGCGCGTGTGGGCACGCCTCTGCTGGACATGCTGGCGGAGTACCACTGCGTCTTTACGTGGGTGAACTACGCCTACGCCAACAAGGAATTGATGGGTAACCGGCTGGCCGACTACGTTGACATGGGTGGCCATGTGATTCTGGGCCAGTGGTGCCTGCCGACGGCCGGCAACTACCTGGGCGGCCGCATCATGACGGCCGAGTACCTGCCGATTACCGGCTCGAGCTACATCACCAGTGGCACGACCTACACCGGTGACGGCATTGGTTGCGAGTACAACGGTGTCTCGACGTTGCAGGCGAGCTATTGCGACCAGGTCAGCCTGCGACCCGGCCCGTTCTGGGGCTCCGGCACGTGGGCGACCGGTACGCTGGTGGCCGGCTGGCGCCTGGACAAGGGCGTGACCTACAGCGCCGGCAATACCGGCCTGACCTACAGCACCGGCGATTGGGCGCGGTTCACGGTTAACCTGTGCTCGTGCCCGGGCGGCGACGCCTTCGGCGCCTGCTGCGACATCTACACCGGTGACTGCGAGGATGACGTTGATCTCCAGGATTGCCAGCATCCGCTCCAGTTCCACTGGCAGAAGGAGTGCTGTGATCTCAGCCCGCCGTGTGGCGACCCCGGCTGCTGCTGCGAGGACTACGTCAGCCCGGTGCCGTTCGAGACGCTGGCGGTGTTCTGCGACGGTCGGCACCTCTCCGGCGTAGTCGGCGAGGATTGCGTGGCCGAGGCATTCGATCCGCCGGCGCCGTGCGGCGAGTGGCTGGTTTGCGAGCACAGCGTCACGATGTGGGACGACTTTGGCGACGGCTGGAATGGCGGCTACATTGACATCTATGTTGACGGCGCGCTCGAGGCGGCCGGCGTGACGCTGGCGAGCGGCGCAGGCCCCGGCTTCGTCTATTTTCAGGCTGCGACCGGTTCTCAGATCACCACGGTGTGGACCGCAGGTGGCTGGCCATATGAGAGCTCGTACTGCATCTATGCCGTCACCGGCCGCGAGTTGGGCTGCGACGGCGTGGGTGGAGTCGATCCGACCGGCATCACCGTGGCCGGCTACTGCGGTGAGCCCGGCGCCTGCTGCGATCCATACACGGGCGAGTGTGAGGACGATGTAGTCTGGCAGGAGTGCCTGCCGCCTCTGCAACACTTCGGCATAGAACAGTGCGCCGCGCTGAGCCCGCCGTGCGGTGACCCGGGGGCCTGCTGCGATGATGGGGCAGCCATGTGCGAGTCCCCAGTGTTCCGGCTGCTGTGCCCGCGTCCAAACCGCTTCATTTCGGGCGTGCCCTGCGATCCAGATCCGTTTTATCCGCCGTGCGGGCCACCATATTATGGCGGACTGCTGTACGCTCCGAGCCAGGCTGATAACCAGTCATTCCGCGCCGCGGTGCAGACCATCATCGGCGACGACGTCGACTACTTCGACGCCCGCACGGGAGTTCCGTCGATGGACCTGCTGATTCAGTACTCGGCTGTGATGACCTGGTGCAACTACCCGTATGCCGACAGTGTCGCCATGGGCAACCGCCTGGCCGAGTTCGCGGATGCGGGCGGCAAGGTCATCCTGGGTCAGTGGACCAAGCAGAGCGACCAGGGCAACTACCTGGAAGGCCGCATCATGACGGACTGCTGCCCGGTGCTGGCGACGAGCACGGGCTATGCCTCCGGCTCGTACGTCGGTGATGGCATGCTGTGGCATGGCGGCGTGTCGTCCTACGACACGGACTACCTGGATCGGATTACCACGGTGGCCGATGGCACGGTCATTGACGGCCACTTCAGCACGGGCACTCCGTCGCTCGTGGTGTTATGCAAGGCCTGCGGCGAGTGGTGGTGCGATCTGAACGGCGACATGATCATTGACTCGGCCGACCTGAACATGGTGTACATGGCGTTCGGCTCGCAGGCTGGTGATCCGGCCTGGCTGCCGGCGGCTGACTATGACGGCGACGGCCGTATCACGCTGGTTGATTGGCAGGCCTGGCGCCAGTGCTACATCGACTACCTCGACTGGGTGGAAGATCCGTCTCTGCCGCTTCCGGTCGGTGGTCCTGGCATGGTCTTCTACAGCGCCGGCAACACCGGTGGCTACCTGGGTAGCGGCGACTGGGCCAGGCTGACTGCCAACATGATCCAGATCAAGTGCAGCGGCACGGGCGCCTGCTGCGACGTCACGACCGGTGAGTGTGTCGATGGAGTAGACGTCATGGACTGCCGGGCCTTCCCGCTGCAGTTTTACTACCAGAAGCAGTGTGACCAGCTCAACCCGCCGTGCGGCGATCCCGGTTGCTGCTGTGACGAGACGAACACTGAGAACCCGTTCGCGTTCGAGGAGTTCCGGGGCAATTGTGCCGGTCGGTTTGCGAGCGGCGCCCTTGGTGAGAACTGCGACCTTGACGCGTGGGATCCGGCGTGCGGTGGTTGGGTGCCGGTTGGCATCCTGTATGCTCCGTCCAACCCGGACAACGCGGCGTTCCGCGCCGAGGTGTCGGCGCTCACCGGCTCGCCGTGCGACTACTACGACGCGCGCGTGGCCACGCCCTCGCTCGACTTCCTGCTGGAGTACGAGTGCGTCCTGACGTGGAGCAACTACTACTATCACGACAAGCTGGCCTTCGGCGACGTCCTGGCCAACTATGTCGATCACGGTGGCCATGTCATTCTGGGTCAATGGAGCTTCGCGGGTTTTGGCGGCGCCGGCGCCGAGATTGCCCGGATCCTTGACGAAGATTACTGCCCCGCTATTGCGTTGAGCCATACCAGTGCCACGTACATGGGCGACGGCACGGGCTGCCGGTTCGAGGGTGTTTCCGCGCTCGCGGGGACGTACTGTGACCAGTTGTTGCTGCGCCCCGGTCCGACCTTCGGCAGCGGGACATGGGACACCGGCACGCTGGTGGCCGCCTGGCGGCTGGACAAGGGCGTGACGTACGCGGCCGGTCACACCGGCGGCAGCTACAGCACCGGCGATTGGGCGCAGTTCACGGTTAACCTGTGCTCGTGCCCGTTCGGGCCGGCGTACGGCGCCTGCTGTGACCCGTACACGGGCATCTGCACGGACGACGTTGAGGTGATGGACTGCCAGCCGCCGCTGCAATTCACCTGGGAAACGCTTTGTGCGGAACTCATTCCGCCCTGCGGTGACCCGGGTGCCTGCTGCGACATATACACCGGTGAGTGCGATGATCCGGTGTTGCGGCTCAACTGTGAGTACGCCCGCTTCGAGTCGGGCGGCCAGTGCGCGGAGCTCGAGCCGCCGTGCGGCACGCCGGGTTGCTGCTGCGTCGACAGCGCGTTCGAGGTCAGTGTTGAGTACCGGGCCAACTGCAACGGCCGGTTCCTGCCGGGCGTGTTGGGCGCGGCCTGCGACATCGGCGCCTTCGATCCGCCGTGCGGTGAGTGGGAATGCTCGGGTCTGTTGTACGCTCCGTCCGAGAGCGACAACGCAACGTTCCGCAACCAGTTGGCGGCGCTGTTGGGCCAACCGGTCGACTACTTCGACGCCCGCGTGGCCACGCCGACGCTGGAGGAGATCAAGGATTACTGTGCCGTCCTGACGTGGGTCAACTATGCCTACGCCGACAAGGTCGCGATGGGCGACGTCCTGGCGGACTTCGTGGACGGCAACGGCAAGGTGATTCTGGGTCAGTGGTGCCTGCCGACGGCGGGCAACTACCTGTCCGGCCGCATCATGACCGCGGCCTACTGCCCGGGTACCGCGTCTAGCTGGGCCACCGGTAATTACCAGCTTGACGGTCAGGATTGCGTGCACCTGCTTGGTCCAGTGGGTTCCTACGGAAGCGATTATGTGGATATCACGACGCCGATTGCCGGCGCCATGTGGGAC
>CAZJYX010000040.1:0-2007 GCA_964550375.1 uncultured Planctomycetales bacterium
AAGTATAGCAGAACAAACCACACAATGCAATACATTTGGTGCTCGGGTTAGTAAGTGACCGACTAGTACCGCAGTCCATACGGAGAGAAGAGAGCAGTCATGAAGCGAACACACACCCTCGTGGCCGTGGTACTGCTGGTGTTGGCTGGGCCGGCCGTACTGGCACAGCCTCCCAAGCAGTCGCAGCCCGATCCGGCGGATTGGGTGCCGGCACACGCGATCTTCTACCTGGGCGTCAGCGACACGGCGCGCCTGGTCACGGACGCGCAGAAAACCGTCGCCTATCAGTCCCTTACAGATGCCGAACTTCAGAGCGGCCCGTTCGACTGGTCGGCCGCCGTCAAAAGCCTGAAAGCACGCCTGGCGACCGCCGTGAGTACGACACCCGACGCGCTGGAGAATCCCTTTGCCGGCCCGTTGGCCTTTTACGTGACGGCGCCGCCGGGGGCCCGGATGGACGACAGCGAAGTGGTGGTGATCGCCGGCGTGGGCAACGCGGAACTGATGCGGCGCTACTTCGACGCGGCGGTCGGCCGACTGAAGGAAACAGTGGACCGCTACGAAGGCGTCTCGGCCGGCGGTGAGACCGTACACCTGTTCACAAAGCGGCAGGCCGCAGCGGACGTGGAAGAGGACGAATTCGATTTCGACGACGCGCCGGG
Source organism: uncultured Planctomycetales bacterium (assembly GCA_964550375.1). GTDB lineage: Bacteria > Planctomycetota > Phycisphaerae > UBA1845 > Fen-1342 > JAAYXS01. The sequence continues at coordinate 663 of CAZJYX010000040.1, forward strand.
CGAAGATCCGTTCGGCCTGGGCGCCGGTATGGAGGCGCTGCTGGACGAATTGCTGGACCCCGAGAATCTCCCCGACACGCTGGCGCTGTGCCTGACGGCCGACCGGCTGATCGTGGCCGAGTCGGTGGATCGCGTGCGGGCCGTGCTGACGCAGGCCGGCGGCGGCGAGACGCTGGCGGATACCGATGACCATCGCGCCCTGCTCAGCAAGCTCAGGCCGGTGGGACAGGTGCGCGTGGTGCTCAACGTGCCACGGTTGCTGGCGATGGCCCGGGCGGATGCCTCTGACCAGGCCGGCGTGCAGCAGATGATGCGCTTTCTCGGGGCGGGCAGCCTGCGCAGCATCGTCGGCCACGCGCGCATCGGCGTGAAATCCTACGACTCCAAGCTCGAACTGCTCTGCCTGATGCAGGGCGAGCGCACGGGGCTGGCCAAGCTGCTCAGCCAGGAGAACCGCCCCATAGCGCCGCCCCGGTGGGTATCCGCCGAAAGCTTCGCATACATGAGCCTGAATCTGGAACCGCCCGGATTCCTGGACGACGTCCTGCGAATGATCGCGGACAACGATCCGGACACGGCCACCATGCTCCGCATGACACTGGAGGAGGGCATGCCCTTGCCAGATGGGCAGCAGCTCAACTGGCGCAAGGACATCATTGACAACCTGGCCGGCCCGCTCGTGGCCAGCGCCGGCGCCACGCGGCCGGTCGGAGCGGGTTGCCTGCGCGGCCTGGTGACCCTCGGCCACCGCAACCGCGACGCCCTGACGCGCGCCATGACCGGGGTCACCCAGATGTTCGGCGGCGCGCCGCCGCGCGACTACCGCGGTACACAGGTCTTCTCCGACCCCACCGGCGGAGAAATGGCCGTGACCGCCGACCGCCTTTTGTACGGCAACACGAGTGCGGTCGAGGCGGCCATTACCGCGACAGAGTCGGCGGGACTGGCCGAAGACGCCGGCTTCGCACGCGCCAGGCGGCACGTGCCCGAAGAGGCCTGGTGCGTTCTCTACTTCGACGGGCGCCGCATGATCGAGACAATGGTCGAGCTGGCCAAGAAGGGCGCGGAACTGGACCCCATGTCGGTCGAGAGCATCCTGTTGCCGTTCATGCAGATGCAGGGTGCGGAGCTTTCTGACCCCGTCAAGAGCCAGAAGCTCATCAAGTACGCCGCGCCGTCCATACTGACGATCGCCAAGACCGCCGACGGCGTGCAGATCACCGCGGTCGGGCTGCGGCCTGACGAACAGGAGTAGCCACCCCGGCGCGGGGGCCCCCGCACCCCCCCGCGCCCCCCCCCCGCGGGGGGGCGGGGGGGCCTGAGGGTCACGGTCGGACAGAGCGGG
>CAZJYX010000040.1:2017-25388 GCA_964550375.1 uncultured Planctomycetales bacterium
GCGGCCTGACGAACAGGAGTAGCCACCCCGGCGCGGCGACCGACTCAACGCCGGTCGCCGCCGCCATGCTCTTCGCCGTGCTCTACTTCTCTTCCTTGACCTCGAACTCGGCGTCGATGACGTCGTCGTCCTTGCTGCCGGCGGACTCAGCCGGCTCCGGGCCGGCGCCGTGGGCCCCGGCTGGCGCTCCGCCTGCGGTGGCTTTGTACACCGCCTCGCCCAGCTTGTAGGACGTCTCCGTCAGGTGCTCAATTGCACTCTGGATAGTGGCGGGGTCGTCGCTCTTCTGGGCGTCGCGCAAGCGGTTCACGGCCTGCTCGATCTCGCCGCGCGCCGCCGCGTCAACCTTGTCACCGTACTCCTTGAGCTGCTTCTCGGTGCTGTAGACCAGGTGATCGGCCTGGTTGCGCAGGTCAATCAGCTTGCGCTTGGTCTCGTCCTCGGCCGCATGGGACTCGGCATCATTGACCATCCGGTCCACCTCCGACTCGCTCAGGCCGGACGAGGATTGGATCTTGATGGACTGCTCCTTGCCGGTGCCGAGATCCTTGGCCGAGACGTTCAGGATGCCGTTCGCGTCGATGTCGAACGTGACCTCGATCTGCGGCACGCCGCGCGGCGCGGGCGGTAAACCGGTGAGCTGGAATCGTCCCAGCGTGCGGTTGCCCTGCGCCAGCTTGCGCTCGCCCTGCAGGACATGGATGTCCACGGCGGGCTGGCTGTCGGCGGCGGTCGAGAAAATCTCCTTCTTGCTCGTCGGAATGGTCGTGTTGCGTGGTATGAGCGTGGTCATCACGCCGCCCAGCGTCTCGACACCCAACGACAGCGGGGTCACGTCGAGCAGCACAATGTCGGACTTGTCGCCCGAGAGCACCGCGCCCTGAATCGCGGCGCCGACCGCGACCACCTCGTCAGGGTTGATGCTGCGGTTGGGCTCGCGCCCGAAGACCTCCTTGACCAGGGCCTGAACCAGCGGCACGCGCGTCGAGCCGCCCACCAGCACGACTTCATCAATCTCGCGCGGCGAAAGCTTCGCGTCCTCCAGCGCCCGTAGCACCGGGCCGCGGCAGCGCTCGACCAGCGGTCCGACGAGCTGCTCGAACTTGGCACGCGTGATGGTCAGTTGCAGGTGCTTGGGCCCGCCGGCGTCAGCAGTGATGTAGGGCAGGTTGATCGTCGTCTCCATCGAGCCGGACAGCTCGCACTTGGCGCGCTCGGCCGCCTCCTTGAGACGCTGGAGCGCCATGGCGTCCTGCCGCAGATCGATGCCCTGCTGCTTGCGGAACTCCTCGGCCAGGTACTTGATCAGCTCTTCGTCAAAGTCGTCGCCGCCCAGGTGCGTGTCGCCGTTCGTGCTGAGCACCTCGAAGACATTGTCACCCACATCGAGAATGGAGATGTCGAAGGTGCCGCCGCCCAGGTCGAAGACCGCGATCTTCTCGTTGGCCTTCTTCTCCATGCCGTAGGCCAGCGCCGCGGCTGTGGGCTCGTTGATGATGCGCTCTACCGTCAGGCCGGCGATCTTGCCGGCCTCCTTGGTGGCCTGCCGCTGCGAATCGTTGAAATACGCCGGCACGGTGATCACGGCCCGGTCAACCTTCTCGCCTAGATACCGTTCGGCGGTGGCCTTCAGGTCGCGCAAGATGATGGCGGAGATCTCCGGCGGGGCGTATTCCTTATCCCGGACCCTGACCCGCACGAGCTCATCCGGGCCGCCCACAATCTTGTACGGGACGATTTTCTCTTCGTGGGAAACCTCGCTCTGTCGGCGACCCATGAAGCGCTTGATGGAGTAAACGGTGTTGATCGGGTTGGTGACCTGCTGGTTGCGGGCCCGCTGGCCGACCAGCCGCTCATCCTTGTCAGTGAAGCCAACCACGGACGGGGTCAGTCGGGATCCGGAATCGTTCACGAGAACCTTCGGCTGGCCACCTTCCATGATGGCGACCACGGAATTCGTCGTTCCCAGGTCAATACCGATGATCTTCGACATAGCAACTCTCCTGATAACATCTGGCACGCAGCCCCTCGGGGGGCGCAGACCGGCCGAGGCACGTCCTTCGGCAAGGTCGGTTCCAGACCGCCGACTGGGCACAGATTGCAACTAAGTCGTTACTGAATATTCGCTTACGCCGGAGACCGCCTAGGACGCGCCAAACGCCATCCTGCCAATCTGACAGGCCAGCAGGCCTGCGACAGACCCCTTGCAGGCAGGTCCCCTGCTCACCGCAACAACAGGTCGATGAACGGATCGATGTCAAAGACGTTGATCGCACCGTCAAGATTGATGTCGGCAACGCACAGGGGGTTTACGTGCGGGTACTGCTCCGGGAGCGCTTCCGGCTGCGTCAAGGCGAGGATGAAAGGGTCAATGTCAAACGCATTGACGCTCCCGTCTCCGTTCACATCGCCCGGCTGCAGTGGCCAGGGACAACGGAAGTTCTTCATATAGCGCGGGGCGGTCGTGGGGAAACCTGCGACCTTCACGTCCAGCGGCAGGCCGGACTGGCGGTCGTAGACCCGCACCCCCTCCTCGCTGGCGATGAGCAGGCTGCCATCAACCAACTCGACGACGCCGCGCGGGCGGGTAGCCGTGAAGGTGCGCACCGGCGTGCCATCAGCCAGAAACTCGTAGACCGTGTTGCCGAAAACATCGACCGCCAGCACGGCGCCGTCCCGACCGGCCGTGAGCTGCTCGAGAAACGTGAATTCGGGTAGCTTCGCAAATACCCCCAGAGGAGCCCCCGACAAGTCGAAGCGTCCGATCATGTCCAGCGTGGGATCAGCCACCAGCATATCGCCCTGCCCGTCGAGGCCGTGCGGTCGCACCAGGACATCCCAGGCATTGTTGGGGCCGTCAACCGGCTCGGCGGTAATGCGCGTCTCCACGAAGGTCCCGTCGAGCTGATACGCGCGCACCCCGGCATTACCGGCAGCCACCAGCAACTTGCCATCCAGCGAGCGAGCCAACCCGCGCGCGCTCACGTTACTGATTAAAGTCGATACGAATTGTCCAGTTGATGAATCGAACGCCAGGATAGCGCGCCTTCCCAGGTCGCTGACCAGGACCGTGTGCTCGCGCACAGTCCCGTCCACGGTCAAAGGCCCGCCGCGCTCGATGTCAATCGGCGACAGCAGGCGGTTCTCCTCGGCGTCGTCCACGACCACGTCGGCTTCGAAGTCCCCAGTGATAGGGCTCAAGAGCATCACGCGACTCGCCGCGGCGTCGACCACCAGGATTCCATGCGGGTCACCAGCGCGAGCAGCGGGGTAAACAGCCAGAGACACAAGAGCGACCGCCAGAGTCACGATAGCGATTGGGCGCTGGGTGCTAGTCATGAACGGCCTCCATGTCGCTAGCGGCCACAGGTACTATGTATTTCTATTCGGCAAGTCCGTGGGGATATCCGGACCTTATCTGACCACCCAGTGTCAACGGTCGGCGGCCTTGCTGACGGAAACCGAGGACCAGCAGCCGGCACCCGGAGTGTTCGATTTATGTTAGTCAGGTGAATACCGGAAATGCGGGGTCTGCGGCATCCCAAATGAAACCATCTGCTTGTTTTTACCGATTAGCCCAACAGTGTTTTGCTGCGTCGGGAAAGGAGCGCCCGAGCCCCAGAAGGGTGACCCGACGATGCGCAAGTTGAAGCTGGACGAGTTATCGCTGAGCAGGCTGCTGGACGAGCTGGACGCAGCCGACGCCCGATCCGACGATGCACACGGGGGCGGCAGCGAATTCTTCGTCTATCGCATTCCCGCCATGCGCATCGATTTGATGATGTCGCGGGACGAACTGGCCTCGCACATGGTCCCTTCACGCCGCCTGGGTCCCAGTGGCGTCTACTTCCTGACGGGGAACCTGGTCCACGCCCAGTGTCGGTGCCGAGTGCACCTGGTGACTATCCGCAACAACTGGCAGACGGTGGACGGCGCGGTGGAGCGCTGCCGCTATCTGCAGGGGACTGCCGGGGTGCACGAGGTCTTTGTTCGCTTCGACCGCCCGATAGACCCGGCCACCTTCGCGGCCAGCGCCTGCCGCCCCAGAATCCTGGCGGCCGACGACAGCCTCGTGACGCTCAGACTCTACGCCGTCCTGCTGGAGAAACTGAACGTCGAGCTGACTTGCGTGGAGAACGGCCTGGAGGCCGTGCAACGGGCCCTGACCTCAACATATGACATGCTCTTCATGGACATGGAGATGCCCGCCCTGGACGGCCTGAGCGCCGTTCGCCTGCTGCGCAGCAAGGGCTACCTGCGACCGATAATCATGATCACCGCCCGCACGGATACCGAAAGTCGGGAAGCCTGTCTGCGCATGGGCTGCGACGACTACCTGCCAAAACCAATAACACGCGCCGCACTCAGCAACGTCGTCGAGCGGAACACGCCGGAACCACTCGTCAGCGGCTACCTCAACGAGCCCGGCATGACCGACCTGATCGACCAGTTCGTCTTCAACCTGCCGCGCGTTATCCAACGGCTGGAAACCGCGTTCGGCGTAAGCAGCCGAAACGAGCTGGCCCGCGAGGCGCGACAGTTGAAGGGCGAGGCCGGCGGCTTGGGCTTCGAGCCCATCGCAAGCATCGCCGCCGAGGTCGAAGAACGCGCCAAAACGGCGGAGGAGTCCGAGCCCATCCGCGAGAAGCTGACCCAGTTGATCAGGTTGTGCATGGCGGCGCGTCCAGCTTCCAGCCGGCCGCCGACGGAACCTGAGAGTTCGGGCGCCGAGAGCACCGAGGCGACAACCGAAGAGCGCGACGAACCCGCGGAACCTGCTCCAAAGCCGGAGCCGGAAGACAATTCGGCCCCCGCCGAAACGGCAGCTCCAGCAACAAAGATCATGACAGCAATGAATTAGCTCGTAAGCCCGGACGCCATAAGAACTTGTAGCAAGCCGGCCACGTCCTGCCCATCAAATGCACCGACCTCGTGGCTGTCCAGATCCAGCACGCCCCAGCACTCTCCATCCGCGTCAAACAGCGGTATGACCACTTCCGACTGGTCGCGCGGGTCGCACGCCACGTAGTTCGGACCAAGCGTGCGCACATCCGCGACAACGCGCGGCCGGCGCTGTGTGAACGCCTGTCCGCACACGCCGTGCAGCCCGATGGGTGAGCAGGCCGGCTTGTCGCGCGACGGTCCAAGCACAAGTTCATCGGGTCCGGCCGCAAGGTAGAACCCGACCCAGGAAACCCCTGTGTCTCTCAGCGCGCGCCACAGCACATCAACGACCGCCTGCATGCGCGCCGAGCGCTCGCCAGCGGCCGAAACCTGGCACGCCAGCAATTCATATGGCCTGGTGCTCACGGCCGCGCTCCGTTGTAGGTCGGCGACGCCACACTTCACGCCGTCTTCTTCTTGGGCCGCTTGTAGAACGGCAGCGGCACGATCGTGGCCGGGGTACGCGTTCCGCGGATGTCGATCTCAAGCTCCGTGCCCGGCTCACAGCAAGCTGCGTCCAGCATCGCCAGGGCAACGTTCTTGTTCACGGCCGGTGCCTGCGAGCCGCTGGTCACAAAGCCCACCTCACGGTCCTGTCGCAGCAGCGGCATGCCCGGCCGCGCGATGCGCTTACCCGTGACCTCTAGTCCGACTATCTGCCGCTTGGGCCCTTCCTCGGCGACCCGCTTCAGCACCGGCTGGCCCACGAAACCGCGGCTCAGGTCCACGCACCAGGCCTGGCCGGCCGTAATGGAGTCCCAGTCCTCAGTCAGTTCGTGACCGTACAGCGGCATGGCGGCCTCCAGCCGCAACGTGTCGCGGGCCGCCAGCCCGGCCGGCTTGATGGGCCGGTCAAGTTCAACGGCGCGGCTCAGCAGCATCTCCGCCGCAACCATCGCCACATTGGCCGGCACGACGATTTCGACGCCGATCTCCCCCGTGTACCCGCTGCGAGCAATGTAACACTCGACGCCCATGAAGCTGCCGCTACGGAAGTGGTAGTTCTTGACGCCGTCCAGCGACACCGGAATGATCTTGCCGAGCGTCTCGAGCGACTCCGGCCCCTGCACCGCGACCATGGCCGTCTCGAACGTGCGGTCCGTGATTTCCACGTCGAAACCGCTGCGCTGCTTGTCGAACCAGCCCAGCAACTTCTCGCGGTTGGAGGCGTTGCAGACCACGAGGAAGTGCTCATCGAAGCGCGAAATGATTACGTCGTCGAGGATGCCGCCGTCTTCGCGGCACATATGACTGTAGCCGCATTGGCCGACAGCCAGCTTCTCGATGTTGCGCGTCGCCAAACGCTGCAGCAGTGCCTCGGCCCCCGGCCCGCGGAACTCCACGCGACCCATGTGCGACACGTCGAACATGGTGCAGTGCTCGCGAGTGAACATGTGTTCCTCGATCACGCCCGTGTACATCACGGGCATCTCCCAGCCCGCAAAATCGACCAGCCGGGCACCTTGTTGACGGTGAAACTCGTTCAGTGGCGTCTTCAACATCGCTGCTATCCTCACAACATCATCAATGGCTCTTACGCCCGCGCCCGGCCCGCGGGCCGCCACGCGCACCGCCCCGACCGCTGACCGGTCGCCGGCCGACGGCGGCGGAACCGCATAGCATACTCGAAGTCAGGCGGCGCCGCTGGGGTCAGCGCGGCGCGGTCTGCAAACAAACACCGCACCTGGGCCGTTGACGGCCCGTCTACCGACCGGACAGACTGCGGGTGGTCAAATACGCCCCCGGAGGCCACGCCATGCCCGCCGCGCGTCAGCCCGAATGGCTCGACAGACTCGCTCGCCGCATCGTGCGCTGTACACGCTGCCCGCGGCTGCGCGCCTACTGCCGCATCGTGGCCCAGCAGCGGCGGGCGGCTTACCGTGACCAAGCCTACTGGGGACGCCCGGTGCCCGACTTCGGCGACGCCGCGGCGCGGCTGCTGATCGTCGGCCTCGCGCCTGCCGCGCACGGCGCCAACCGCACGGGCCGGATGTTTACCGGCGACCGGAGTGGCGAATGGCTCTATCGCGCCCTGTACAAAGCCGAGTTCGCTTCTCAGCCTCTTGCCACGGGCCGGGACGACGGCCTGGAGCTGCATGACGCCCTGATCACGGCCGTGTGCCACTGTGCCCCGCCCGGTAACAAGCCCACAGCCGCCGAGCTCGACGCCTGTGCCACCTACTTCAGGGAGGTAGCCGCGCGGGCGCCCTGGCGCGTCGCGGTGGCACTGGGCCGAGTTGCCTGGAAGCACCTGGGTTGGACACTAAACGCTCGCTTGCCGCGCTTCGCACACGGCGCAGAGACCGCGCTGGCGGATGGCCGCACGCTGCTGGCCAGCTACCACCCCAGCCAGCAGAACACGTTCACCGGGCGGCTGACCGAGCCCATGCTCGACGCGGTCTTCCAGCGAGCCGGCGCGGCGGCGCGCCGTCACGGGTGCGGCTCCGGCCGATGCCCGGCGTCAGAGCCGTTATAATCCCTCGACGCCCGAAGTCGTCCCCGCCTGGCGAATGCCGACCGGTAGCGGCACGCCGGACCGTCCGTGAAGTTTGAGCGAGCGGTGGTGTAGGGGCTCTGATTGACGCCTCGTCGCTGAAGATTGTGGTACGGAGATTACCCGTAATGAGTCTAATCACGTTGGTGTTCTCTCTCGTCGCGCTGCTTCAGCCGGCGGTGCACTCGACGAACCCGCAGCTTCAGGCCCGCCTCTACGCGGCACACGAGACCGTCCCCCCGGGCGGGCATACCGAAATCGCCCTTGAGCTTACGCTCGCAGACGGTTGGTACCTCTATCACCCCATCGTCCTGGGAACCGGCCTGCCTACCGAGGTGACCTGGAGCCTGCCTGACGGAGTGGCCACCGGGGAACTGCGGTTCCCAAAGCCGGTGCCCGGCTCGGAGCCGGTCGGCGATCTCAGCCTTGAGTACCTGGCCCTGAAGCCGCCGGTGCTGATTCTGGCAACGCTCGATGTGGACCCGGACGTGGCGCCGGGCGCGCTCAGCATCGCGGCCACGGTACGTGGTTTGGCCTGCAAGGAAGCATGCGTTCCCGTCCAGGCCCAGGTCAGCCTGACGCTGCCGGTCGGTCTCGACGAGGCCGCGCCGGCTAACGGCGCCTTGTTCGAGAAGGCACGGGCGGCGCTGCCCGAATTGCTGGAGCAGTCGGATTTCCTCGCGGGCAGTCGCTTGGTCGTCTCGCATACGCGCGTGCCACTAGGGGGTAGCGCGGCGGTAGCCGCCGTGCTGCGCGTCAAGGATGGCCACTACGTCCAGGATCGCGACCCGGGGGTGAAGGGTCTCATCGGCACACGCCTGCTCATCGAGTCCAGGCCGGGCATTACGTTTGACCCGGCCAGGCAAGTGTGGCCCGAGCCCCAGGTGGAGCAAGTGCGGTTCGTGGGCGCGGTGCGCAAGCAGGTGGGCGAATTCCTCGTCCAGGCCCCGTTCGAAGTCGACGCGGAGACGGCCGAAGTCGGCCCCGTCCGGCTGCGCGTGCTGGTCGAATACCAGGCTTGCAGCGACACGGGCACGTGCTTCCCGCCGGCCATGGCGGAGGGGCTCGCGGAGTTCGAAATCGTGCCGGCCACCGCTGCGGCAGTCGCGTCGACCGACCCGGTGGTTGCCCAACTCGATATCAGACCCATGGCGGCGGCCGAGTCGGGTTCGCCGGCACGCGCGGTCAGCCAGACCGCGTCGCGGGTATGGGGCATTTTCCTGCTTGCGTTCGTGGGCGGCGTGATCCTGAACATCATGCCGTGCGTGTTGCCGGTTATCTCGCTCAAGATCCTGGGGTTCGTGCAGCAGGCGCACGACGACCGGCGCCGGATCTTCCGGATGGGTTTGGCCTACGCGGCCGGGATCATGGTGAGCTTCGCCTTCCTGGCCGTGCTGATGGTGACGGCCGGGCTGGCATGGGGCGGACTGATGCAACGGCCAAGCTTCCTGATTGGGCTAATCGCCGTTGTGTTCGCCTTCGGGCTCAGCCTGCTCGGCGTGTTCGAGTTCCAGTTGCCAGGAGCCGCCACCAGCGCGGCGGGATCCGCCGCCGCCCGCGAGGGCTACGGCGGCGCATTCCTGAGCGGCATCCTGGCAACGGCCCTGGCCACGCCATGCGTCGCGCCGTTCCTGGGCACCGCCCTGGGCTTGTTGGTCCAGATGCCGTGGTGGCTGTCGGGGCCGGGCGTCATGACGGTCGGGCTCGGGCTGGCGGTGCCCTACGTGTTGCTCACGGCCTTCCCCGGTTGGCTGCGGTTTGTGCCGAAGCCCGGGCAGTGGATGGTGGTCTTCAAGCAGATCACCGGCTTCATACTCGTGCTGGTCGTGCTGTGGCTCTTGTACATCCTGGCCCGCATCGTGGAGCAGGACCGCCTGCTGGCGACGCTTGGGCTGCTGGTGGCGGTGGCCCTCGCGTGCTGGCTGCTGGGCAAAATCAACCTGACCGCCAGCCCCCGCCGAGCCGTAACCATCTGGGCAACCGCACTGCTCCTGCTGGCCGGCGGCGGCTGGACCAGCTTCAGAGTCTTTGGACCGGAAAACCGGTCCATCCCGTGGCAGGATTGGGAGCCGGGCGTTGCGGAGCGCTTAGCCGCTGATGGCTACACGGTCTACGTTGATTACACTGCGGATTGGTGCCTGACGTGCCAGTGGAACAAGAGCGTCGTGCTGCACACGCGCGACGTGGCCGCCGAGTTCCGCCAACTGGGCGTCTATCCCGTCAAAGCTGATTTCACCAGCCGCAACGACGTCATGCAGGGGGAATTGCAGGGGCATGGCCGAAACGGCGTCCCAACCAACGTCATCCTCCCGGCGGGGCAACCGGATCAACCCGTTGTGCTGCCGGAGCTGCTGCGCGCCAAGACGGTGCTGGATGCACTGCGCGCCGCCGGCCCATCGCAACAGAACCCCGGTTTCTACGAGTAGGCGCTGTGTAGTTATCGCGCGTGGACGGCCCGCCCGGTCAATGGCGACGGGCCGCTGTGCCGATAACCAAAGACGGCTCGGCTTACGGACACCGTGTGCGCAAGTGCGACACCCCGCCCTGGTTGCCGATACCAAGGGTGAGGTCGCCGCGATCGGCCGGCGCTGTCCGTACCGAGGGAAATGTCTATGCGCAACGCTCTTAACGCCAAACTGAGCATCACGGCCCTGCTGATAAGCTTGCTTGTCGCCGGTTGCAGCACCCCGGCCCAGCGCCCGGCGGCTGTCACCGACGCGACGTCAGCAGACACCGGGAACGAACGACATGTGCAGCGGTTGAGGCCCGTGGATCCCGGCGGACCGCTGCTGTTCGGCGACGCCCCCGAGATGGAGCAGGTGCCGTTTGAGAACCGGCTGGTCACTAATCTGCGGCAGCATACGTTCACCGTGGAGGGGCTCGACTTCGACCCGGACATCGACCCTGCCGGCCAGACGCTGGTGTTCGCCTCAACCCGCCATTCAGAGCGCGCCGGGCTCTACATGAAGGCAGTCGAGGGAACCGCGTTGACACAGCTCACGGCCGGGCCGGGCGAGGACATTCAGCCCCGGTTCAGCCCGGACGGCGAGACGATCGTGTTCTGCTCAAACCGGAGCGGCAACTGGGACATCTGGCGGATCGGTCGGGACGGGACGGGGCTGACGCAACTAACGCACGGGCCGGCCGATGAGCTCGCGCCAAGTTGGTCCCCGGATGGAGCGCAAGTGGTCTACACGGTGTGGGGGCAGCGCTCTCACCGGTGGGAGATCTGGGCCCTGGACGTCGAGCAGCCTGGTGTGCGGCGTTTCCTGGCCTACGGGATGTTCCCGTGCTGGTCGCCGGACGGAACCCGCGTGGCGTTTCAGCGGGCGCGCGAGCGCGGCAGCCGATGGTTCAGCATCTGGGTTGTCGATGTCATCGACGGCGAAGCTCGCCATCCGACAGAGTTTGCGCATTCAGACGAGATGGCATGCATCGCGCCGTCTTGGTCGCCTGACGGGAGCATGCTGGCGTATTGCACGGTACGGCCGGAGGTTGATGGGGATGGTTCCGGGCGTGCTCCGCACGTAGCAGACCTGTGGTCAATTGAGCTCGAATCCGGGTTGCGGATGAAGCTCACAGGCGGGTCGGTCGCGGCATTTAACCCGGTTTGGGGCCCGGACGGGCGGATCTTCTTCGTGTCGGCCTACGCGGGCACTGAGAACATATGGTCGCTGTCGGCGGACTTGGCGAGTTACGCCCGTGGTGATGCCGGGGCACCTCGCGTTTCACGTGGGCCGGCATCAAGCGTGCGCTCAGCACCAGGGATTCGGGAGGGCAACTCTCCGTGAGCGCTCACGGAACAAGTGGAAGCGGGACGCCACGACGTCGAGTCGGTGTGCCCGGCGTAACCCCGGAACCGGTTTCGGGTGGCACGCGGGGAGGATTTCGGACCGTCGACAGTTTCGACTTACCGGACGACGATTACGGGCGTACAATTAAGCGCCGGGCGAGTCAGTCAATGGGAGTCGGTAGCGGCATGCCTACGACCAGGCCCGGCGGGCGCATTTGCTCGCGGGTGGTAATCCTGTCAATGACGCTGGCGACCGTAACCGGTTGCGCAACTGCGGAGCGCGAACGCGGCAATGCGCCCGCCCGGGCTCGACAAGTGGTAGTGGTCGCGCCGGTCCTTAACCTGAGCGGTGCGGGCGGCGTGGACACTCTGAAGCTGACGGACGTCTTCGCCTCGGAAATTTTGGCCTCTTGGCCGGGCATATCGGTAGTTCCGGTCAATATCGGGCTGGCGGCAATGGCCCGGCGCGGCCAGGCAGTAGTCGCGGACGAGTCGTCGGCGCTGGCCTTGGCACGGGAGCTCGGCGCGGACGCAACTGTTGTCGTTGCCATTACGGAATACGACCCATATTCGCCACCGGTGGTCGGAATGCTGTGCCAGTGGTATGCGGTTCCGCAACAGCATGATCAGATGCCGCGTGTGAACCCGGTGCTGGCATCCCGGGAGGCGGAGGGTTCTGAGCCGGCGGCCTTGGCAAGCGAGGAGGCTGCGCCGGGACCGTGGTTTCAGGTGCAGCGGGTGTTTAATGCGGCGGATGATGCTATCCTGAAAGAGGTTAGGGAGTTTGCCCGCCGGCGGGGTGGTCATCAGAGTCCTTACGGATGGAACCGGTACACAAAGTCGCAAGAACTGTACGTCCGCTACTGCTGTTGGTCGCTGATCAGGTCGATGCAGAGATTAGGCGAAACCGGGCTTTCGGACGTAACGCTCGCCGAGGCGCAGCCATGAAGCCTTGCCAACGACGTCTGACGCTAGTCAAGGGGCGCGAGCAGTTCGTGTTCCGCTATGCGGAAGGTCGCGAAGCAGACCTGTTGGCGGCGTTGGTGGCGCTGGCGCGTGATTCACGGAGCAGCTTCGATTGGTTTGATGCCGCCGCGATGAGCCTTCAGATGGGCCGCCGCCTGGAGCCCGAGCTTGATCGCGTCGTGTAAACTTGCAGGGCAACCGCGATGTCGAACGAGATGCTTATGGAAACTTGGAATGAACGCGAGTCTCACCGGACTGGTGAAGGTGCGACGATGGGCGATCAGGTCAGCTTGATCCAACAGTTCATCAACTACCTGCGTGCCGAGCGGCACTTCTCGCCGCACACGTCCAAGTGCTACACCGCCGACCTTCAGCAGTTCTGCCAGCATCTGGCGGTCGGGTCGGATGGCGCTGACAACGGCGGCGAGCCGGGCGCCGGCACGTCGGCGGGGCTGAACGGTGAGGAGCTGAATCGGCGGTTGCTGGTAGTCGAAACGGAAACCGTGCGGGAGTTCCTGGCCAAGCTGCGGGACAAGAACTACTGCAAGAGCACCGTGGCGCGGAAGCTGGCGACGCTGCGCAGCTTCTACAAGTTCCTCGTCAGACGCGGCTACCTGGCCAACAACCCCGTCGCACCGATCCGCACGCCCAAGCAGGACAAGCGCTTGCCCAAATGCCTGGATATCGAGCAGATCGAGAAGCTCTTGGCCAATCCCGACACGACCACGCTGTTAGGCGCGCGTGACCGAGCCATGCTGGAGACACTGTATTCCACCGGCCTGCGCGTGAGCGAACTGGTGGCCTTGAACGTCGCGGACGTGGACCTCGCCAGCAGCGTCATTCGTGTGCGCGGCAAGGGCAAGAAGCAGCGCATGATCCCGTTGGGGCCCGGGGCCGTCCAGGCCATCCTGCACTTCCTGGATCTGCGCCGCAATGACGCCCGCAGCGCTGCCTTTGACACCGAGGCGCTGTTCATCAACAAGCACGGCCAGCGGCTCAGCACCCGCAGCGTACGCCGCAAGCTCGACAAGTATCTGCTGGAAGCGGGCCTGGATCTGTCGGTCAGCCCGCACACGTTGCGACACAGCTTCGCCACGCACATGTTGCGGCAAGGGGCCGACCTACGCAGCGTACAGGAGATGCTGGGGCACCAGAGCCTGAGCACAACGCAGATCTACACGCACCTGAGTGGCGAAACCGCCCGCAAATCGTACGACAAGTCGCACCCGCGGGCCTGACCCCCCGGCGACGCTGACGGTCCCGAACGTGGACGGCCCGGACGCCTGGCGCCCGGGCCGCGTTTGCGCGCCGGCCACCCCCGGCCCTTCCCCGGCGGGCCGGCGCGGCACGGCAACAGCGCGGCTTCGGCGGCATCAGAGGCCGAAGATGCCGGCCATATTCTCGAAGATGCCGTTGACTCTGTCGCTCAGCAGTGTGACGCCCGTCATCACCACCACCAACACCAAGGCCAACATGACGGCATACTCGACCGCGGTCGGGCCGTCCTCCTGACGCAAAAACCGGTTGGCAGTGAAGACAACGCGCCTAGCGGGTCGCATGGCTGCCCTCCCAAACAATGCTGCGTTCCCAGGGAAGCGTACGAAACGGCGCGGGCCGACTGCAAATGAGAATATGGGAAAAGCAGGGAAACCGGCTACGCGGGGGCCTTATCGGCCGTCGCGGGCGCGCCCTGACCGGTCCCCGCCCCGGCCTTGTTTTGCGGCCAGTGATCCGTATGATAGACGGACTGTCGCCTGAGTGCGGCGATCACCGATAACCCAGCGTACCGACGGAACCCAAAGTCATGCGTCTGACCAAGTTGCTTCGCCGAAACACCCGCGTCTTACTGATGGTCTTCATGTCACTGCTGCTGATCGTGTTCCTGATCGGGCCGCAGTTGGAGGAATGGGCCCGCCAGCGTTCCGAGCGAGCCGACGTCTTCGGGCAGGCTTTCGGCCGGCAGATCGACTCTGGCGACCTGGCCCGGGCGCAGCGCAAGCAGGAGTTGTTGCGCGGACTGGGTATCCGCAACGCGTCCCTGGTAAGCGTTCTGGATCTGCACCTCCTGCTGGAGGAAGCCCGCCAGATGGGCGTACGCGTCGGCCGCGACGAGGTCATGGCGATGTTTCGGCAGGCCTCCGATCCTCAGTTTCTGGCGGACCTGCTCGCCCAGCAGCAGCAGCGCACCAACATGAGCTACAACCAGATCTGCGAAATCGTAGGGGAGTGGCTGGCCGTCGAGCAACTGGTGGCCAGCCAGATGCAGGCTTTCGGCAGCAGCCTGCCGCGGGCGGAGCTGGATTTCCGCTATCAGCAGCAGAAGGCGGCGGTGAAACTGTCCGTTATCGACGCCCGCGCATTGCTGAGTGAGGTGCCCGACCCGACCGAGGAGGAGCTGCTGGCGTTCTTCGAGGAGCACAAGGAACGCACCCCGGCACACACCGAGGACGAGCTAGTTTTTGGCTACCGGTTGCCCGACCGCGTCCGCATCGAGTACCTGACGGTTGACCCGCAGCAGATCGAGCCGCGCGTGCGCATCAGCGAGCGGGAGGTCCAGCAGTTCTTCGAAGAGCATGCCGGAAACTACACCAAGCTGGTATCGGCATCGGAAGCGGGGCCGGCCGATCAGATCCGCGTGCCCATGACGTACGAGGAGGCACGCGAGCAGGCGCGGGCCGACTGGCGGCGCGAAAAGGCCATCCGCGAGGCCCAGCGCCTGATGAACGAGGTCCGACAACTGGTCTACCAGCCTTGGATGACGCAACCGCGCGACCAAGACGGCTTCCGAGCGGTGCCGCCAATGGAGGTGCTCACGCCCTTTGCGGACGTGCCCGACAAGTTCGCCGGTCGGCACCAAGTCACGTATGTGCGGCATGATTTGCTGGATGAGGAAGGCCTGCAGAACAAGCTGGATACGCGCCCGCCCATGCTGAGGCAGTACATGGGGCCGCAAGGCTCGCCCGAGCCGCTGTACGTGCAGGGACAGACGATTGTGCCGCTGTCGGAGCTGGCCTTCCGGGTTGAGGGGTTGATCAAGCCCACGCCGGACGAGCGCTTGCCGGTGCTACGGGTCCTGGAGCCGAGCGATCTACTGCAGAACCGCACACAGAATGGCACGCTGCGCGGACCGGACGAGCCTTACCAGGCGTTTGTGTTCCGGGTCGTGGAGGTGCAGCCGAGCGGGCCGCCGGCGTCCCTGGACGAAGTGCGTGATCAGGTCGTGGCTGACTACCGGTTGCTCAAGGCCTATGAGCTGGCTGGCCGCTATGCCGAGGAGCTTGGCGCGCGGGCGCGCGTCGAAGGACTGGCGGCCGCCGCCGCCGGCATGACGGAACTCAAGGCGCTGCTCCAGGCGGCGGATGAGAACTGGACGCCGCCGGCGGATCGCGAGCAGGCGGCACGCACCGCACCGCAGTACGTTCAACATTTCGGCCCCAACGCTCCCACACGCCCGTTCACGCGCATGTCCTCATCGTTGCAGTGGGTCTCAGAGGATTCGCAGAAGGTGCAGCGCGAGGCTTTCGAGGCGGCGGCGCAGCAGCCGCCGGGCAGCGGCGCAGGGCACACCGTCGCAGTCGTGCGTGTCGCCAATCTGTACAAGTGGGTGACGGTCGAGGTGGAGAGTGTCGAACCGCTGTACGAGGGGCGGTTCGCGCAGCAGCGGGCGGCGCTGCTGGGCCCGCCCGGCGCGGAGGCCGGACGGGCCGTGATGGCGGCCTGGCTGCAGCCTGAGAACATACACCGGCGCTGCGGTTTCGTGCCGGCAGTGTTGCCGGAGGATCTCGATCAGCCAACGGACGAAGCGGCGTCCTCGGAGTCGTAGACGGGCGGCGCACCGGGACGTTGAATCGCGCTCTGGGGCGAGCTATGCTCGACTGGCCGCGGGCGGCTCTTGGCGCAGCTTGAGTGCTGCCGGTTCTTGGGAAGCTTTGCATGAGCGCGAGTTACACGTTTCGCGAGATCGAGCCAAAATGGCAGGCGCACTGGGAGGAGCACGGGGCCTTTCGGGCGACCAACCCGGGTGAGCCGGGCAGCAGCCGGCCGAAGTTCTACGTGCTGGACTTCTTCCCCTACCCGTCGGGAGCCGGGTTGCACGTGGGGCACCCGCTGGGCTACATCGCCTCGGACATCATCGCACGCTTCATGCGGGCGCTGGGCTACAACGTCTTGCACCCGATGGGCTGGGACGCGTTCGGCTTGCCGGCGGAACAGTACGCCGTCGAGACCGGGGTGCACCCGGCCGAGACGACGCGCAAGAATATCGCCACCTACAAGCAGCAGATGCGGCTGATCGGGCTCGGTTATGACTGGAGCCGCGAGTTCGCCACTTGCGAGGCGGAATACTATCGCTGGACCCAATGGATCTTCCTGAAGATCTACAATTCGTGGTACGACCCGGAGTGGCGCTGGACTGACGCGGACGGCCGCCAGGTGGTGGGCGCGGCCCGCCCCATCGAGAAGCTGCCGATTCCGGCGGAAGTGCGCGGCCAGGGCCGGCAGGCCATCGAGGCCTACCAGGCCGAACATCGCCTGGCTTACCTGGCGGAAGTGCCGGTCAACTGGTGTCCGGCCCTGGGCACGGTGCTCTCCAATGAAGAGGTCACCAACGAGGGGCGCAGCGACCGCGGCAACCACCCAGTCTACCGGCGGCCGATGCGGCAGTGGATGCTGCGCATCACCGAGTACGCCCAGCGGCTGCTGAACGACCTGGATGAGTTGGAATGGCCCGAGCCGATCAAGCTGATGCAGCGCAACTGGATCGGTCGTAGCGAGGGGGCCTACGTCGACTTTCGGCTGGACGCTGAGGGTGAGCTGGGCCAGAACGTCATCCGCGTCTTCACGACCCGCCCGGACACGCTGTTCGGCGCGACTTACATGGTACTAGCGCCCGAGCACCGGCTGGTTCCGATTATCACCAGCGCTGCCCAGCGGGCGGCCGTCAACGCGTACGTGCGGCAGGCCAGCCAGAAGTCGGATCTGGATCGCACCGCTGACACCAAGACGAAGACGGGCGTGTTCACCGGTGCGTATGCCATCAACCCGGTGAATCGGGAGCGCGTGCCGATCTGGGTGGCGGACTACGTGCTGATGGGCTACGGCACCGGCTCAATCATGTCCGTGCCGGCCCATGACCAGCGCGACTTCGAGTTTTCCAAGACCTTCGGGCTGCCGATTCGCGACGTGGTGTACCCGCCGGTAGTGGCGGCGCTGGCATACTTCGCCGAGGCGGCGCCGGCGGAGGCGCAGGCCGATGGCGCGTGGCAGGCGGCCTTGACGGAATTCCTGCACGAGGTCGTGGCTGCGGAGGCGGTTCCGGAGGGGTTCGCTACTCTGCTGGAACGGACCCTGGCACGTTGGCGCGGCGCGGGGGCGGCCAGTCCGGCGGCGGAACGCTGTGGCGAGGAGGCCCTGCGGCAACTGCCGGGTTGCGTGGTCGCTGAGCTGGGCCACGAGGACGTGCGCTGGTCCGAGGTCTTGCGGGTGCTGCGGCTCGGAGACTTTGCCGCCTTGCGCGAGCGCTTCCGGCAGGCCAGCTTCTACACGGAGGCGGGCGAGGCGTTTGTCGATGCGGGGTACAACGCCAACTCGCCCTCCGATTGGGCTGAGCCTTTCACCGGGCAGAGTAGCCTGAACGGGCTGGCCACGGCGGCTGCCAAGCGCACCATCACGGAGTGGCTGGAGTGCTGCGACCTGGGCGAGGGCACGGTGCAGTACAAGCTGCGCGATTGGCTGTTCTCCCGACAGCGTTACTGGGGCGAGCCGTTCCCTATCCTGTATCGTCCGGATGGTGGGATTGAGCCGGTGGCGGAAGCCGACCTGCCGGTGCGGCTGCCGGAGATGGAGGATTTCCGGCCTGACGCGAGTGATGATCCGGACGCCGAACCGCGGACGCCGTTGTCGCGCGCTAAGGAATGGCAGGTTGTAGAGCGCAATGGGGAGAGTCACCGGCGTGAGTTGAGCACGATGCCGCAGTGGGCGGGTTCGTGCTGGTACTACGCGCGGTTCTGCGACGCGCGCAATGACGCCGCGTTCCTGGATCGACAGATTGAGCGTTACTGGCTGGGTGGGCGCACGCCGGATGGTCGCCCGCGGGTCGGGGCGGTTGATTTGTACATGGGTGGGGCCGAGCACGCGGTGCTGCACCTGCTGTACGCGCGCTTCTGGCACAAGGTGTTGTACGATCTCGGCTACCTCTCGACGCCCGAGCCGTTCCAGAAGCTGTTCAACCAGGGCATGATCACGGCCTATGCCTACCAGGACGCACGCGGCGTCTACGTGCACTACGACGATATCGAGTTTCGCGAGGACGGCGCCTACCATCGCGCGACCGGCGCGAAGCTGGTCGAGAGCGTCGCGAAGATGTCGAAGACGCTGAAGAACGTGGTGAATCCCGATCAGATCATCGCGGAGTATGGGGCCGACACGCTGCGCCTGTACGAGATGTACATGGGGCCGCTGGAGTCCAGCAAGCCCTGGAACACGCGTGACATCATCGGCGCGCACCGTTTCCTGCACCGGGTCTGGCGGCTGGTAGTGCAGCCCGTGGACGAGACCGACCCGGAGGGGGCCTGGCGCATCCACCCCAAGATAGTCGCGGAGCGCAATGCCGATCTGGAGCGACTGCTGCACAAGACGATCAGGAAGGTCCAGGACGACATTCAGCGCTTCGCGCTCAACACTGCGATTGCCCAGATGATCGTGTGGGTCAACGAGGCCGGCCGGGCTGCGACCGTGGGCCGCGACCAGTGCCTGCGCTTCCTCCAGGTGCTGGCGCCGTTTGCCCCCCACATTGCCGAGGAGCTGTGGCAGCGCCTGGGTGCCGGTGAATCGATCGGCAGCACGCCCTGGCCGACGTATGATCAGGCCTTGACAGTGGACGAGTCGGTCGAGATTGCGGTCCAGATCAACGGCAAGGTGCGCGGCCGGCTGCGTGTGCCCGCCGCGGCGGACGAGGCGGCGTTGACCGCCGCCGCCAGCGCTGACCCGGCCGTGGCGCGCGCCCTGGCCGGCAAGCAGATCAAGCGGGTAATCGTGGTCAAAGGACGACTGCTGAACCTGATCGTCGGGTGATGGCCGCCGGGCGCGGCCAACGGCCAGCCGCCTCAGTAGGTCAGCAGCAGCACCAGCATGTCGATGTCCAAAGCGTCGATGACGCCGTCACCGTTCACGTCCAGCGCGCAGCGGTAGTCGCAGTCGGCGTCACCGTAGGTTGAATTCCAGGCGGTCTGACCGGCACACAGGCCAAACTCGAAGGCCATGATGTCGAGCGCGTTGAGCACGCCGTCGCAGTTGGCGTCGCCGGGGAGCTGGCCGGTACATGCACCAGTCGGGTCGGTAACGCAGGCGACGCAGCCCAGGTCGGCCACCACGATTTCCAGGTCGCGCGTGGTGATGGCCCCGTCCTTATCGACATCGGCATCGGGGACGAAGCCCGGCGCACCGGCCGTCTTGCCCATGGCCCGAGCAACGATGCTGACGTCGCGAGCGCTGGTCATGCCGTCGCGGTTGACGTCGCCGATGCAACTGTTCTCCCAGATCGCCAGGTACAGCCAGCCACCGAACTCGCCGGAGGGGGTTCCGGATCCGGCGCGTCCAAATCCGGCCACGATCTCCGGCAGGGTGTTGCCCCACAGATCGGCGACCGCCAGGTTGCGCGGCCTGAGAATCTGTGAAGACGGATCGGTGCACAGGCCGGTGGTGTCGACGGGCGGTGGCGCAGCGATCCACCAGGTGGTTCCCTGGCCGTTGGACAGGGTTACCTCCACTTGGCGCGCGTCACCGATGCTGCCGACGCGCTGCTTGGTGACCAGGTCGGGGTTACCGTCGCCATTCAGGTCGGCCACGACGGCCGCGACGCCGCAGTTCGGCGACAGGCCGGCATAGCCGTCCAACGCCGCCGTCGGCGCGAAACCAATCGCGCCCGAGTGCTGATTGACCCAGTATTCCATTGCGGTTCCATCCAGATCGGTCAGGATCAGGCTGGGCAGTCCCTGGTCCGGGAACGTCACGGAAGTCACATCTGAGCAGAGGAAGGGAGGCGCAATGTGTTCAGCGGCAAAGAGCCCGCTGACCGGGTTGAAATCGTACCAGAAGGTCAGCATCGGATCATCTTCTAACGGCGGATTGACCGAGCCGGTGAAGCAAATATCCGGCTTGCCGTCGCCGTCGAAATCGCCGACGGTCATGGCGCGCGTCCATTGCACGAAGACGTCGCTGGTGGAGCGCCAGTCGGGCCGGTAGATATCGGCAATGGTGCCCTCGGTGCGCCAGAAATGGATGGTGCGCTGCTCGATCTGCATGATCGGATCAAGCAAGTAGACCAGTTCATCGCGCCCGTCACCGTCGAAGTCAACGCCGTAAGCTTCCGGAGGCGTAACGAAATTGCCGGTAGTGTTCGTACCGAAGAGGAACCTCAGGTGCGGCTCGAAGGTGCCGTCACCGCGGTTCTCAAGGAACCAGATCTCGTCGCCGAAGAACGCCAGCACGGCCATATCGATGTCACCGTCGCCGTCGAAATCGCCCACGCCGATCGTGGACGTTCCGAAGCGGAAGACCGACATGGCCGGGCACTCGGCATCCGGGACGTATAGGTTGTAGTTCTGCGCCGGCCGAAAGCCCGGGCCGTTGCCGAAGAAGATGGAGAGCGTCCGGCGACTGTTGTGAACGAGGTCCTGAAAGTCGGTGGAGAACCACGCGACCGCGATGTCCTTGCGTCCGTCGCCGTCGAAATCCGCCACCGTGATGTCGGTTATGGTTGCCCAGTCAACGGACGGAGGCAGCACGGCCACGGTGATCAACTGCGGGTCTGGCTTGAGCAGCAACGGCCGGTAGAACCCTGAACTGGGATACTCAGGGGTAACCTCGGCCACAACTTGGTTTGCGGTGAAGAGGCAGAACACGAGACCGATTACAGCAGTGGTATCGCGCACTGTCAGCATCCTCCTGGGTAGACCGTCCACTAGCGCGCTGCGTGATTCGGCAGCCGCGCGGCCGACGCGCCGTGACGATTGCAGGCGCGCAGCCGTTTTCGCGCACGGTTAGGCGACTTCCCTTAAATCTCCCTGCCGGCGCAGGCAACGTGGTCGGTCGCTGTCGGTTGGCTTGGTTGGTCTTGGTGAGCAAGCAGGAGACCGCGGTGCGGCTGGCGTGCGGGGTGCCACACCAGGCAAACCCCCTCGGCTCGCGCAAAATGGCGACCCAAGAGCTCTCCTTTCCCGACCGCACACAAACCGCACAGGCGACGCCACGTCATCAGGCTACTGATCGAGCGCCTGGCAGGTGCAACAGGAGCCAAGTTAGAGTCTGCGGATCGTAATGTCAACGAAAAGGGGCTGGGGCGCAAGAACTTCACACCTGAGCGGCGAGAATTCGTCACGTGATTATGATCCTTCGACAGGTCACCTGATGCGGCGCAACCGGGATTCCGGCGGCAAGTACTTGAACATAAAGCGATTATGCGTCTCTGCGACCGTTCGAGGGTGCGTGCTTATGAGTCCTGTTCCGCCAGGTTCGGCGAACCAAGTGGATGGCCCGCGCTAGATCGGCTCGTGAGCATGTTGGCGACCATAGGTCCCATAAGTCGGAGGCTTGGGGACACGGATGGCGGAAACTAGCTATGCTCCAGGGCTTGGTTGGCCGATAAAACGGATGAGGACTGTGGACTCTCTTGGCTTGCATTTTGTGCCAGGCCGGATATGCTAAACGTAGGAAAGTGTAAGAGCCGTGTGCGTGCTGCGGTTCCAAGAGCGCCACGGAGCGTGGGCGCGCTCGTGAGGTCTGCGTATCGACGTTCAGGCACCCCGCGAGCAGGTCGGACGATGGAGCGTCTCATTAGCCGGTAACGACCTATTGGCGTGATCGGATTTCTCCGATGCGCGATCAGACCTTAACAGCCTGTCCCGGAACAGGGAGGAAGGGGCGGCGTGCATTCTCCCTAGCCGAGTTGCTGGTTGTTATGGGGGTGATCAGTCTGCTTCTGGCGATGACAGTTCCGACCTTGCACCTGGCACGGGAGCAGGCTCGGAGCTTGCGCTGCGCCACCAACCAGCAGCAACTGGCGCTGGCGCTGGAGGCTTGCGCCACGACTTACGACGGGTTCTACCCGCTGTGGGACGACGGGGACGGTCCGACGCGGCACACTTGGATAGACGTGCTGGTCCAGTTGCAGTTGTTCGGATCGCACGAGGCCGGGTACTGCCCGGCGGACCGCAAGCCGGACGCGATGAACGAGGCCCGCGCGAGTTTCCACGGGGTCTACTACCCCGGTGCCAGTGGCGATGCGGGCGTTGATTACAGTTACGGCATTGGCGTGCCTCTGTCGGCCGGTGGGTGGCGCTGGCAGCCGAGATTCGCCCCGCCGGACGACACCCGCGGGCGGGTATTCTGGAACCACATGCAGTCGCCGGCGCAGCGTGTATTGGTGGCGGATTCATCGTGGTCGTACATCTACAACCTCAGCGGCGACTACGTGAGGCACGGTATTTGGAATGACCCGACGCAGTACGACAACACGGTGGCCTGGCTGCGTCATCCGCGGCTCAGTGCGAACATGCTGTTCCAGGACGGCCACGTGGCGACGGTGCGTTATGATCTGGCGGCGGAGCGGCGTGGCGACTCGGTGGGCCCGCTGGACACCACGCGGCAGTTCGTGTGGTATCCTGGTGAGCCGCGGAACGTTGGGCCGGACTATCCGGATCCGTTCCGGGCAGGGAACTGGTATCCGAACAGCCCGCCGGTGCGGATGGTAGGGGATTCGTTTGAAGGCGACTTCCCGAACGACTTGAACCCGTCCTACTACACGGCGCTGCAGCACTGGACCGAGATCCAGCACAAGTAGCACGCTGCAACGCGAAGCGGGGGGCGCTCGTATTGTCCAGCGCGCAGACCTGCAACGGCGGGGCGCTTGTGTTCGCTCGGCAGGCGCCGGGGCGTGCCGCCGCGAGCACAGTGGCGCTGAGTTCGGGCGTCCGGATTCGGCTGTTAGTAGCCGGACGGGTCTCGTGGGCGCGGTCGGCGAGACTTGGCTCGTCGCGTGTCGGCTTGGTCGGACACCATTGTGTACCGGGGCCGATGGCACGGCGCTTCTGAGGCGTCCGGCTGCCCGGGGCCTCTGTATTCGGTTGTCAAAGATCCGCTCCGGTGCTGCGCTGAGTGACCGCGAGGCGGCGGTTCCG
>CAZJYX010000041.1:0-4465 GCA_964550375.1 uncultured Planctomycetales bacterium
CAAAAGCTACTTTCAAGCCGAATCCGTCCGCTACGCGGCAGGGTAGAACTGTCCACTATTTACTGCTCCCGGTAATATTAGAAATGGTGCGGTATCAAGTTGAGCACTGCGCGTCCGACAGCCTCACCAGTCGTCTGGTGTGGCATTCTGCGCTTTCGATTTAGCTCAAGGAGCCTGTAGCCGCAATGCTAGCGGATGTATGCCGGCAACCGATGTGTCTCCGTCTTGGGGGCGTTGACAGCGTCTTGCTGTCGAACAGCGAAAGGCATCGCAATCTAATTGCCCTGCCTCCCGCGCCAACGTCGCTCCCAATGTGCGTGTGAGGAGGTAGCTTCTGCTGTCTGGCCATGACATCCTCTGTTTCGGCCCCGCGGATTGGTGGCACCGCAACCCCAGTTGCACCACGCACATCATGCGTCGACTTGCGTTGACCAACCGCGTGCTATATGTGAATCCGTTCAGTGCGGATCTGCCCGCGCGCTTGTCGCGCGGGCTTGCTCGTCGCATCTGGCGCAAAGCCTGCAATACGCTTGCCTGCGTGCGTCGGGCGGCTCCTAGCCTGTTCACGTTCAGCCCGGTCTTCCTGCCGCGTCATGGCCATCCGATGATTGACGCCGTCAACAACGTAGGCCTTCGCCTTCAGATCATGACGCTAGCGCGCCTGCTCGATCTCACACCGGGTGTGGTGTGGTTCGAGAACCCGCGCGCTGCCGACGCGCTGGATTGGTATCCGAACGCCGTCAAGTTATACCATGTCTCCGACCTCTTCGCCGCCTGCGGCTACACACAGGACCGCGTAGCCCTTGTGCGCCGTGAGCAGCGTCTCACTAACGCCTGCGACCTCATCGTGTGCGTCTCACGCTCCCTCTACGAACACAAGCGCTCTCTGCGGAACCGCGACGTCTACTATATTCCCCACGGCGTAGACTTTCAGCATTTCAGATATGCAGTTCAGCACGGGGTACCGGCGCCCGAGCTTCTCGGGCTGCCCCGCCCAATCGCAGGCTATTACGGTACGTTAACCGCCAGCAACGATTTGGTTCTTCTGGAACACTGTGCCCGCAGTGCACCGGATGTGTCTTTTGTCTTTGCGGGCACCATCACTGGCGGCGACTACTCTGTTCTCCGGTCCCTTCCCAACGTCCGGTTCATTGGCCAGGTTCCATACGAGCGCATTCCCGTCTTGACGGCAGGCTTTGATGTGTGCCTCCTGCCTTGGCAGCTTTCGGAGTGGATCACTCACTGCAGTCCGTTGAAGTTCTACGAGTACTTGGCCTCGGGCCGCCCAATTGTCAGTATTCCAATTCCGCAGGTGATCGCCGAGGCCGGTGATTTGGTCAGTATCGCATCGGTTCCGGATGAGTTTCTCGCGGCCATCCGGCGTGAGTTGGCCACCGACGATGTGTCTCGGCAAGCCGCGCGCGTCGCCCTAGCCGCTCGCCACGATTGGGACAGCCACATTCAATCCCTTTCAACGCTCCTGGCCGCGCGCCTCAATCCTGGGGATGATTGACGTGCGATCGCTGCGCATCGCGGCCGTCGGGGACGTCATGCTGGGAGAACAGTTCTATCAGTACGGACGGGGCCCACGCTCACGGATCGCCACGCTCGGATCCCGCTTCCTGCCGGACGATTTACAGGGGCTGCTTCGCTCGCATGATCTAGTGCTCGGCAATGTTGAATGCGTGCTATCCGATGTCGGGTATCGTCCGCGTAGCCTGCGATCGCACCAATTACGTGGCTCGCCAGACATGGCTGCGTTCCTGCATCAATGGGGCTTTTCGCTCGTCAACGTGGCGAATAACCACATGCTGGAACATGGCCGCGACGCTGCCATCGACACGGTCACGCACTTGCGGTCCGCGGGGCTGGCCGTGGTCGGCGCCGGCCCCGGGGCGGGCTTCGCCGCTGGGCTGGAGCCTCTGCTCCTGTCAGTTGGCAAGCTCCGCGTTGGCGCACTGTCCGCCTGTCTGCTACGCGAAAAATACGCCGCCCATGGTGATGTCGACGAGGTTTCGCTTCTTGCGGCGGTTGCGGCGCTGCGCCCCCAGTGCGACGTGCTAATCGTGTCCCTTCACTGGGGTGCCGAGTACATGGACCGTCCGACTGCGGCCCAACGAGATTATGCCCACCAGTTGGTTGATGCGGGTGCCACGCTTGTTATTGGTCATCATCCCCATGTAGTCCAGGGTGTCGAGCAACACGGCGCAGGCCTCATTGCATATAGCTTGGGGAACTTTGTATTCGACCAGGTTTCAGCCGATGCGCGCTGGTCCTGTGTTCTGGCATGCACGGTTAGCACTGCTGGCGTGGACGCATGGGACTGCCACCCAGTCCGGCTTAATAGCAGCCACGCGCCGGAACTAGCGCAGGGTCGCACGTGCTCGCAGTTGAAGCAGAAGCTTCACCGGCGCCATGCCTACCTTGCCGAGCCCCCGCTTCCCCCGCGTGAATACATGGCCTTGGCCCGTCGCGCTGAGCGTCATTCTCGGCTGCGCCTTCTCCGTGCTATCGCGGGCGCCCTCCCCCGACTGCCGCCGGACTACGCAGCCCAAGTATGCCTTCGCCCAGTCTTCCGCAGACTAGGCGTATGGTAGCAGTCGCCTCGCTGCAGGCATATGGTGTTGGGCAGGCCAAGAAGCGCCCGCTGTTCGGCGGGACGGCGAGGACGCATACGCCTGTGCTGTCCAAGCGGATCAGCTCATCGGTGTGCCATCCGATCGGTCGGGGTGTCAAGGGCTGCGGTATTGATCCCACATATTCTTAACCCAGGTTTGCCCAGGCACCTGACCCTGCCGGTAGCCGATGGCGCTAAGAGGCGGACTATCATCACAAGGGTTTGTGGCCACCAGTGACTGCAACGTGTCATATGCGTCATCGTCGTCTGCATAATCACCGAACAGCATCCAGCGATCTATGTAGTCAAAGAACGCATCATGGTCCCAGGCCTCCTGAGCTTGCATAATCCGCGCCGCCAAAGCCGTACCCACCCAAATCCATGAATGCGTCTGCCGGCGGTAGACTTCATTCTTGTATCCAGATATGCCGCCACCGTCCCAACTGCACCACTCATCATAATGCAGGAGTTCGTGGCTGCCCCAAATAACATCAGCGCCAGTCCAACACTCGCCATATGCAGTATCTTCAGTCTTTATTACTGCTGATGCTGGAATCGCGTGGAAGTCTTCATCGTCCAGCATCAGGCCAGCAAATACCATAGGCCACTTTGATATGCAGCGATCGTTCCGATTTGGGCTATTCGGATCATAACTGGCCAGCGCATAGCGAGTATCAATGCCGAACTGGATAAAATTCCGGACGAATTCCGTGCGATCTCCAACAATCGCAGGATCGCAGAGCATCAGGAGCGCTGATCGGGACTCGTACGTATGTTGTTCACGATAATAGCATGAGCAATTTTCGTAGGGACGGATATTTTGGCTAGCAGATCCGCTCACGTGCATCGGACACACACGCTGGAATCCACGGGTAGCTGTCGCCATGCTCGGATATCCGGCTACCGGCGTCAACGACGGAAGTAACTCGTAATTGATATCGCGCGAATCGAAGAGTTGTTTATCAGCGGTACTCCCGCCAAACGGATAGCTGTACGGCGGACGGAACATATAGTTGAGATCGCTGGAATCATGGGGCATACAAGTAAGCACTGCTATCGTTTTCAGTTTCGATTGAGACAAGTAAGTCAGATACCCCCACACATCAGGTTCCGGTTGTGCATCGTCAGCACGGCTGACACTCGACATAAGCGAATCCCAAGGGCTTAAAACAACCGGATAAGCAACCTTGTTATCGTCCGTGTACACGTTTCCGCGGCCATCATAACTCTGACTGGCTTGTCCCATCGGATTAAGCATCGAACCGTGCCGAGCAGTTGATCCGCTACCAGTCGGCGCCGGATCAACGCTTTGCACCGTTACCGTGCCCTCCGGCGTATCCGAGCACACCCACCAGTCGCCATTAACGAACTGCCCCACACGATAGGGCTTATCGAACGTCCACGTGATCCCGTATTGCGACACGTGGTCCGCCCATTGCTCCTCCGGCGGCGTTGCAGTGTGGTCCTGGTCCGGCTGGTCCGACGTCACGCCGGCGTACGCCCGGCTCGCCGGCTCGAACGTATAGCCCGCCTTGGTCGGCGTTACCGTTCCGCTCCAGCTGGCGGGCACACTCGCTTGATAGTAGCCCTCACTGTCGGTCGTCGGATCGTCCGGCAGACCTGCCAGCACGACGCCGCCCACGCCGGTCCCGCCGGTCTCGGCTACCCTACCCGAGATCAGCGGCAACGGCGGGCTAACCGTCAGACTGACGCCGCGCGTGGTGTCCCCGCTGTGCGTGGTCGTGTTGGTGAAAGTGACCGTGTCGCTGTAGCTGCCGGCCGCCAGGGCGTCCGCCGCCGCGTTGATCGAGACCGTGACC
This sequence comes from uncultured Planctomycetales bacterium, assembly GCA_964550375.1. GTDB lineage: Bacteria > Planctomycetota > Phycisphaerae > UBA1845 > Fen-1342 > JAAYXS01. The sequence goes on from CAZJYX010000041.1 coordinate 4,438, forward strand.
GTCGTCGAGGCGCCGGCCGCCAGCGTGC
>CAZJYX010000041.1:4565-24426 GCA_964550375.1 uncultured Planctomycetales bacterium
TGGTCGTGTTGGTGAAAGTGACCGTATCGCTGTAGCTGCCGGCCGCCAGGGCGTCCGCCGCCGCGTTTATCGAGACCGTGACCGTCGTCGAGGCACCCGCCACCAGCGTGCCGCCGGCGCTCGATAGCGAGACCCAGCTTTGCGTCTTCGTAGCAGTCCAGTCCAGCTCCTCCTGCCCGACGTTCGTCAGCGTGTAGACAATCTGCCCGGGCGAAAACGCACCGCCGACCTCACCCTCGCTCGCGAAGTCGTCGGCCGGCGTCACCGTCAGTTCCGACAGCGCCGCCCGCGCCACCACCGCCACGAGCACCGAATCGCTGTCCTGCGCCCCCCGATCGTCCGTCACCGTGAGCGTAATGTCGTGCTGACCGACCGCAAGCGGCACTTCACACTTCGGCTCCGGCCCCACGGCCAGGACGCGCGACCCTTCCGTCAGCGCCCAGCGATACCAGACGATCTTCCCATCCGGGTCATAGCTGCCGCTCCCGTCCAGCAGCACGAACTCGGCGCCGTCGTCATCCTCGTCCACAACAACCTGATCCGCCCCGGCATCGGCCACCGGCGGCTGGTTCTCGGCCACGATCGGCCCATCCACCGTGACCACCAACTGGTCACCCTGGAGCGTCAGCGCACCCAGTGCCAAGACAAGCACCAACGTGTAGCGACCCGGCCGTTCGTAAACATGCACGACGTGCGGCCCTTCCCCCACGCCACCATCCCCGAAGTCCCAGCGGAACTCAACGTCGCCTGGCAGACTGGAAGTCCCATCAATACTAACGACGCGCGCCTCGAGTCTCAAGGGTGCCGGCCCCCGCGCACCGGCCGGCGCGCACGCGATCTGGACCTCCGGCAGCACGGCGACCTGCGCCGCAGCGCTGCCCGACTCGCCAATCTGGTCGTAAACGGTCAGGTGGACAGTGTGCAGCCCCGGGTCAACAAAGGTGTGGTAAGTCTCGCTCGCGCCGACAGTGTCGCCGGCGCCAAAGTCCCACTCGTACGCCACGATGTCCCCAAACGGCGACACGCTGCCCGCGGCACTGAACTTGATGGTCGCCGGCGCGATTGCGATCGTCGCGGACGCATTTATGCGCGCGATTGGCCCGTCCAGAACGAGGTTGTCGTCCGCAAGCTGGTCAAGATCCAGCAGGCCCGTCGGCCCCGCCGGATTGTCCCCACAACTGACCAGCGCGAGCAGGCCTGCCGCTGCGCAAAGCAGAAACCAGCCGCCGAGGTTGGTGGTAGCGCGCATGAGCCGCTCCTCTCTCACACAGAGCTGTCCGTCCCCTGCCTGTCTATCTACTTTCGCAAATCCCGGCTGTCTGGGCAAACTGAGCGGCCCGTCGCGCACCGCGCAGTCTTGTCCCACTTGTCAGCATGGCATCGGGTCGGCAGTGTTATAGGACTACGAATTTACGACACGTGCGTCTTCTTCAAGAATCATCCTTATGCACTAGGCGCCCCGCCGGCCGCCAACCACTACCCAGCACCAGCGCGCGGCTCGGCGCTATGGTGCCACTACCCACCCGTGCGGCTCGGCGTGCCTGAACTCCTCGGATTGCCCTCGGATGCGGCCGGCAACGGCGCTGCGACCGTGCGAAGCCGACACGTTGCGGATGCCGCCGCGCCACAAGCGCCGGCCGGCTCCGTCCCACACCGCCCCGAATGCAACACCTATAGTGTTTCCTTAACACCAGACGGCGCCGCACCTGTGTAGCGTTTCCTTAGCGCGGCCGTGCAGACGGAACACTCGTCCCACTGCGGACCACTTGCACCATTGAGCGCGCCGCCCCGAACTGCCGCCCGTGCGCTCGGCTTGCCGCTGTCTCAGCCCTTACGCGTGTCTCCCACGCCACCCGGCCCAACCACAGCGTCGCCGGCAGAACCTTACATAGGGAAACACTACAGCAGGCCACGCAGCTACGCCCTTCCCATGGCATCGCGCGCCGCAGTGCACGTTTACGCGAAACCCCATAAAAAGCGCTGGACACCGTCGCTTTCGCACGGCATACTATGTATTAACTACTGTCTCGTAATGGAGGCGCCGAGGCTGCTCGTCATGTCTTGGGCGAAGGGAAAGATCGCCATCCCGCTTGTGCTGCTGTTGGGCTGCGCGCTGTCGCAGGCCGACGCCGTGCGCGTGCAGGATTGGCGCCCCGCCGCCTGCGAGCCGGCGCCGGTCGTCGCGCCGCTGGTGGCGCAGCCCCCGGCTGACTGCCGTCTGGAGCAGATCAACTGGCTCCTCGGCGGCGCCGGTAATGTGGCCCCCGCCGGCGTCGCAGCGCCCTGGCCCGCAGTCGCGACCGGCCAGACGCCGGAAACGGGCGTGACCGAGCTTCCCCCGCCGCCCAGCAGCCTCGCACTCGTGCTCAGCGGCTTGGCAAGCTTCGTCGCGTTGCCGGGCATTCGCTCGCTCCGGCGTCTGCACCTGAGCCACCTGCCGGACTGGTACCACGCCGACGCGGTCCAGGTCGGCCACACCACGCCGCTCTCGATCGACTTCGACCACGCGGCCCTGCCGGCCTGCGTCTTCGAGCTGCCCAGCGACCTGCGCCCGCAGGTCTCCTACCGCATCCCACGCGAGCCTTGCTCGCGACTGTGTTCTCAATTCTTCCTGCTCATCGAGTCTCCTCGCGCCCCGCCGAACTTCTCCTGATCAAGTGTTCTTCAGCGCGCGATAGCGCGATCACTCTGCTTGTGACGGAACCTGACTAACTCGCAGATTAGCGAGAGGACGCAAGGAGAAGCGAAATGAAACGCATTATCATAATTGCATCTGTAGTTGGCGCGCTGCTGTTAATCGCAGTTCCCAGCTTTGCCGCCCCGATTCATGGCACCGGTTTCGACGGCGGTCAGGCATACTACGATCGCATTACCGGCTACTACACCGGCTCAGGCGGTGAATTCACGCTGCGGCATCCCAACGACTATCCTAGCGCAGATGTGACACGTGGCCTTCGTCTGACTAACATGGCGTACCACGAGTGGACGAAGGCGCAAGACGGCAACAGCGAATCATTCCAGACATTCTGCATGGAAGCCGGGGAGTATGTGGCGCAGCCAATGGACATTTGGGTCAGCACCGAGTTCACTACAGGAGCCCCTGGGTCGCACGCGTGGCACGGCGGCATGAGTGGCGTTGGCGATGACCTTGATCCGCGAACGGCATTCCTGTACACGTACTTCGCCAAGGGCCTGCTTGGTCCCTACGGCTACGACTACACCCCGGGCTCGGGGCGTGAAGCGTCGGCCGGCGCGTTGCAACACGCGATCCACTACATCGAAGGAGAAACCACCGACGTTCCCACCGGGTTGGCGTTAACGTTTTTCAATCACGCCACGGCGGCGGTCGCTGATGGCGGCGTATGGTACGGGCTTGGAATTGGCAATGTGCGTGTGCTCCAGATGTATTATGGTGCCACGGCTAAGCAGGACCAACTCTGGCTGATGTTCCCCGCGCCCGGCGCGGCGTTGCTTGGGCTGATCGGCCTGGGCATGCTCGGCTGGGTCAAGCGGCGGATCTCGTGAGGCGGTTTGTCTGACAACAGGCCGGCGCCTGAGCACAGCCGTGCAGCGGTCGTCGGCTGACATCCTGAGTTGAACAAGGGGGCCCGCCCCCCCGTGGCGGGCCCCATTTCTGCATCTGTTCCCCCAGTACTACCTTTCGGCTGCCCCGCGGCCAAGCTTCAGCAGTTCACCGCAGAATGAGCTACGGCGGCCGTGTGCCGGTACCAGAAGTGGACATGTCCAGTCGTTTTCGGCGTCCCGCGTCGGCCAGCGGCGGACAGCGCCACCACTGCGGCGGACTCCTGGCGACGCGTGTCCTGCTGCGATCCATGAGTCAAAGCGGCGGCTGACGGCTGCCGCGCAGCGCCCGGTGGCCAACCTATTGATCTGATTAAGCGGTCCGCTCGGCGGCGGGCCCGACCTCTTGGTTCCATTACCCTGCATGCCGTCGCCCCGCGGTCTGACCCGCGGGGTGACGGCGCTCCTTGGCCGGCCGCGGGCTGAATCTGCCACGCAGTGCAGGGACTTCCCGACAGCCTGTGTCGGTTACCCACGGCCCGCTTCTCGTCGGGCCACGGCACGCGCCCCCGCGCAGCCCCCCCCAACTGAGGCGCAGGAAAGCGTGCCGTTGACACCTGCCGCGCTCCAAGCCGCCAACCCGGCCCGGCGTGGGCCGGATGACCTTTCATCGTTCCCCCTACCAACGTCAAAGGTGTGATCGCAATGGCCGACCAGCCGCATCCATCCGCGCGTCGCAAGATCAAGATCCTCGCCGTCACCGCCCTCGTCGGCGTCGTGGCCCTCGGCGGCCTCTACGCCGGCTGGAAGGGGCGCAAGGCGCTCATGGTCCGCCGGGCCCTGGCCACGGGTCTGGCGGCCTACGAGCAGGGCGACTGGGAGACCGCCCGGCTCAACCTGGGCCGCTACATCTCCGTGCACCAGGATGACGCCGATACGCTGGGCAAGTACGCCTACGCGCAGCTCTCGGTGCGTCCCGTCAAGCCCGAGCACCTGCACCAGGCGATGGGCGCCTATCGCACCATCCTGCGCCTGCAGCCCGAGCATGACCAGGCCTTCGCGCGGCTAGCGCTACTGTACGAGGCGACCGGGACGCTCGGCGAGCTGGGGCACATCGCCGAGCGGCGTTTGGACGTGCGGCCGGACGATCCAGCGGCCGTCATCGCCCAGGTGAAGGACCTGCTCTTCCGCGAACGGCGCGACGCGGCCCGAGCCGCGCTTGAGGGCCTGGTCGCCCGGCTCGCCGAAGGCCAGGAAGCCTGCGACGAGTTTGTCGAGGCATGCGTAATGCTGGCCGGGCTGAAGGGCGCGAACGACGGCCCCGACGCCGGCCCCCGAGCCGTTGACTGGCTCGATCAGGCCGTGGACCGCTGCCCGCAGTCCGGCTGGGCACTTATCCAGCGGGCCGCCCGGCGGCAGCCCCTGGCGGGCACGCCGCCCGGCGACGCCGAAGAGCACCGCCGCCCGGCCCGGGCCGACCTGGAACGAGCCGAGGCGCTCGGCGCGCTCGAGCCGCGCGTCCGGCTGCTGCTCAGCGAACAGTGGATGATTCTCCAGGAATACGACCGGGCGGCCGCCCAACTGGAAGCGGCCCGGCACGCGACCTGGGCCGAGCTGGAGACGTTTCTGGTCGACCCGGCGGATTGGAGCGTGGCGCTCTTCGTTCAGAACGCGAAGCTGGCGCTGCTGACCGGGGATATCACAGGAGGCGTCGCGCTCACCGAACAGATACTCGAGGAGCTCGGCGAGCGTCCGCAACGCGCCGGCGTGCTCCCCATCGCCGTCGAGCTGTTCGTCGCCGGCGGCCGCAGCCCGGAGGCGCGCCGATGCCTCGAAGACTATGTCGAAGCGCTCAGCTTGAGCGGCCGGTTGGCTCCGGGGGACGAGCAGGTGGCGTGGCTGCGCGCCGTGGTGGCCCGCGGAGAGAACAAGCCGTACGAGGTAATCGAGCACCTGGCCCCCGTGGCGGAGCAGCGCGGAGTGCGCCCGGCGATCCAATCGCTGCTGGCCGAAGCCTACATGCAGACCGACCAGCCCGCGCGTGCCGCGCGGCTCTTCGAACGAATCGGCGTAAGTGCGGCCGCGCACCCCCGCCTGGCCCGGCTCGCGGCCCAAGTCCAGGTGGCCCGCGGTGCCTGGGCCGAAGCACTAGGCACGCTCCGCACGCTGGAGCAAAGTGAGGGCGACAGTCCGGAGGTTGCCATCATGCGGCTGTCCGCGCAGCTCGGCCTTGCCTACGAGCGGGGCGGGCCGGCTGCGGCCGAGGGAATCGACGCGGCGACCCGCGAGTTGCACGAGCTGCGTGCTCGTTTTCCCGACCAGGTGAGCGTCCGGCTCGTGCTGGCGGCGGTCGCCGAGCAGCGTAACGATCTCGAAACTGCTGAGGACGAACTGAAGCAGGCAATCGAGGAGTGCACGGAGCCGCTGGCGGCTTATCGGGCCCTGGCCCGGCTGTATGCGGGCAGCCAGCGTCCGGACGAGGCCCGCGCCACGCTGGAGCAGGCCTGCCGGCACCATGCTGATCGCCCGGCCGCCTGGCTGGCGTTGGGCGACTTCCTCGCCGGATCACAGAAAACCGACGAGGCCCGCACCGTCCTGCACCGCGGACTTGAAGCCCTCACTGCCGAGCCGGGCCGGACCGCGCTGCAGCAGCGACTGGCCCTGCTGGATCTGGTGGAGGGTGAACGAGCGGCCGCGATAGCTGCGCTGCAGGAGCTGGCGGCGGCCGATCCGGACGACATCCGGACGCGCGCCCTGCTGCTGGAGTTGCCGGAGATCGCCGGCGAAGAGGCTGCGGCCGGCGCCCTGCTTGAAGAAATCAAACGCAGCGAGGGGGCCAGCGGCGTGACTTGGCGTATTCACGAGGCTCGGCTATGGCTGGAACGGCGCGACTGGCGCGCCCGGCGTGAGCCGATTGAGGCCCATCTCAAGTATTGCCTCGACGCGGACCCCAGCCTCAGCGCACCGGTACTGCTGCTGGGCCGGATGTTCGAGGACCTGGGCGACCTGGCGAGCGCCGAGACCACGTACCTGAACGGGTTCAACCGCACCGGCTCGCTGGAGGCGGCTGATCGGCTGCTGGCGTTGTTCGGGCGTCAGCGCCGCTTCGCCGAAGGGCGCGATTTGCTGCAACGCATGCAACAGACGCTCTCGGCCGCGGCGGCGAGCACCCGCCGGCTGGCGCTGGATATCGGCGAGCAGCGGTACGACAGCGCGCTGCATGAGCTGCAAATGCGGACGGCCGGAGCGGACCGCGACCCGCTCGACCTGGTGCGCCTGGCCTGGGTGAGCTATGCGCAGAACCGTGATCCGGACGCCGCGCTGCGTGTCCTGGATGAGGCGGCGGCGGCCGGTGCCGCGCCGCTCGAGGTGGCGCGCGTGCGCACGTCCATCCTGCAGAACCAGGGCCGCCACGCGGAGGTTGAGGCCGTGCTCGACCAGCTCGTCGCCGAGCATCCGACGCCCGATGCGTTTCTGCTGCGCGCCTCGTATCGCAACAGCATGGGCCGGACAGAACTGGCCGAGCAGGACTACGCGGCGCTGGCGCAGGCCGCACAAAGCGACTTCGGCCCGGCCGTGCTCGGCGAGTTCTATGCTCAGTCCGGCCAGTTGGACCGCGCGATCCAGGAATGGGAAGCCGGGCTGCAGGCCTACCCGGACTCGCAGGTGCTCAGCCGCGGGCTGGCCAAGGCGTACCTGACCCGGGGGCAGACCGGCGATCGCGAACGGGCGGATGAGCTTCTGGCCGAGTTGGAGCAGTATCTGGGGGACGACGCCGACCTCATCTGGGTCCGCGCGGTTGAGGCTGCCCAGCTAGATACGCCGGAGTCATTGGCCCGGGCGCGCGAGCTGCTGCGGCGTGCCGCCCAGGCGTCGCCGAGCCGGGTGGAAGTCTACGAGGGCCTGTGTGAGCTGGCGTTTGGGCTGGGCGAGGTCGCAGTGGCCCGCGATCTGGCGGTGCGCGGACTTCAGGCCAACCCCGGCACAGAGAGCTTGCTGCTGGCCCAGGCGCGGGCCGAGCTGCTGCTGGGTCGCCCGGATGTGGCCCGCCAGCACGCCCGCTTCGTTCTGGCCACGAACCGTGAGAACACCGCGGCGCTGCTGATCCTCCTCGAAGTCGCCTTGCGACAGCAGGATACGCCGTCGCTGCGCGAAGCCTTGGCAAGGCTGGAAGAACGCATCGCTGCCGACCGAACAAACGACTCTCTATGGATCCTACGAGCGCAGACGCAGATGGCCCTGGGCGAAGCCGACGCCGCCATAGAGTCGCTCGCGGCCTTCTGCGCGACGGACGCCGGCCGGATGAGCATGCCCGCGCTGCTTGCCCTTCAGGACCTGTATCGGTTCACGGGCGACTTCGCCGTCGCGGCGCGGACGCTGGATGCCGCAGCCGCTATCGAGGACCACCACCCGGGCGTGCTCCACGGACGTGTACTGCTCCTGGCCGCCCAGGGGAGCTTCGACGACGTCGTGGCCCTGATGCAGACCGCCCAGGTCGAGCCGCAGGATGCCGATCTACTGGTGTCGGTGGCGAACGCCCTGGCGGCTTCGCCGGCACACACTGAGCAGGCTATCGCGCTGTGTCAGCGCGCGCATGAGCTGGCCCCGCAAAACGTCAACTCGCTCCTGGCGCTGGGCGATCTGGAGTATCAGCGCGGCGCTGCGCTCGCGGCCCAGCAGGCGTACCACGCGTGCCTGGCGCTTCAGCCCAGCCACCCCGCAGCCCTCAACAACCTCGCCTGGGTGCTGGCCGAGAGCGGCACCAGTCTGGAGGAGGCCCTGAGCGCGGCCCGCCAGGCGGTGTCCTTGCAGCCCACCGATGCGAACTTCCGCGACACGCTCGCGTTCGTACTCAGGCAGTCGGAGCGCTTGGACGAGGCGCGCGCCGAGTACCGGCGCAGCATCGAGTTGACTCCGCCGAATTCAGTCCAGCGGGCCCGGTCACTGTTTCACCTGGCACAGGTCTGTGCCCAATTGGAGGACTGGGAGCCGGTGACCGCCTACCTGAAGGAAGCGCTGGCCGCCAGCGAGGGCCGGCCGATCTTCGCCGCCGAGGAGCAGGCGGAGATCCAGCGCCTGCTCGCGGCCGCGCAGCAGCCGCAGCAACGAGGACCTGAGGTCGGGGGACTGTCGGACTGAACAGGTGGCCTGCCTGCGCCACCATGCCGACGGCGTTAACCGCCGCCCGCACCGGTTCGGTCAAACAGTCGGTGCGGGACGCAGTGGGCGCACCATCCCTGCCTGTTGCCGCTTCGAAGATCCATACATGCCCTGAACTGGAAGGTTACTTATGGATGAATTGTGGACTGCAATCAATAAGCGCGCCGGAGCAGAGCACCCGTCAATCGCCGGGTGGGCGGCCGGCATGAGAGGACTCTGGAGCATACGCTTGTGCGTGGCATGCTGCGCCGCGCTGCTGGTCGGGTTCCTATCGAGTTGCACGGCCGACAAGCGCATCACGGTCGCCGAAATGCAGAGCATTGAGGAGTCCGCCCGCGATGTGACGCCCGTACCGGTCGAGCCGAGCACATTGGCTTTGGCCGAGCTGCAGCCGTACACGGTGGGGTCGGGCGACGTCCTGGCCATCCGCATGTACGGCCTGACGGAGGAACGCTACACGCCCACGACGCTCGAGCTGCGCGTGCAGGACGACGGGCACCTCCTCATGCCCGTGGTCGGCCCGGTCAAACTCGCCGGCCTGAACCTCAAGCAGGTTGAGCAGGCGGTCATCGCCGCACATACGCCGGCTGTCGTCAAGGACATGTCCGTCTATGTGCAGCTCGTGGAACCGGAATCGACTACGGTGCTTGTCCTGGGAACCGTGGCCATGCCCGGGCTGGTCAAACTCAAGCACAATGAACGCAACGTCGTGTACGCCTTGGCGGCTGCGGGTGGCTTCGGCTCGACCGCGACCGCCGGCGGGTTCAGTTCCGCCAACTCGGGGCGGGTCCACGTTCGGCCTATCCGTCCGGAGCGCGAGCCGATCGTCTACAACCTCAACGACGTCAACGACGTGCGCCTGGCCCTGCTGGCCGCCCCACTGGAGTCCGGCGACATGGTTATCGTCGAGCCGGCGGAGTCGAACGCCATCTATGTGACCGGGCTCGTCAACGCGCCCGGGCCGGTGCCCGTGCCGGCCAATGGTAGCCTATCGCTGGTGCGCACGGTCGCGGCGGCGGGCGGGGTCCGCGACTTCCTCGACCCGCCGGAAGCCACCCTCTGGCGCCGCTTGCCGGACGGACAGCAACTGCGCGTGAAAGTTGGCCTGGCCGACGTGCTCGCCGGCAACAGCGCCGACTTCGCCCTGCGGGCCGGGGACGTGCTGGATGTCCCGCATACGCCTGAAACCCGTTTCCGCGAATGGGTCGCCGCGAATATTCGCATCGGCCCGTTCGGCGTAACCGCGATGTATGACCCGGTGGCCGACTACCGGGCTCGCGTCCTGCGCGGCGACCAGTATCGCGACACCAGCGGCACGCTCCGTCAGTCCCTGTTGTACAACCTCGGAACCGGCTTCTCCGAACTGATCATCCCACCGGTCCCGGAACCCTTGCCTTGAATGGGAGGCCGCAGCAATGAAAGGCTCTTGCTTTGCAGGCCTGGCTCTGGCAGCGTTGCTGCAAGTGGCCGGCTGCCCCTACTTCGCCGAAGACACTGTGCCCGCGGCGCGGGTGACGACCACACTCGGCGAATTCGTCATTGAGCTCGATCCCGACCAGGCCCCCGCTACCGTTGCGAACTTCGCGCAGTACGTCCTCGACGATTTCTACGACGGCACGCTGTTCCATCGCGTTGTCGCCGGCTCGTTGGTGCACGGCGGCGGGTACATTCGCGGCTTGGTCCTGAAGGAGACGCGCGACCCCGTCAGCAGCGAGGCTGACAACGGACTGTCCAATGTCCGCGGCTCGGTCGCCATGGCGCGGACCGATGATCCCGATTCGGCGACCGCGCAGTTCTATGTCAACCTGAAGGACAACCCGGACCTCGATGCCGACGACGAGCGGCCCGGTTACACCGTGTTCGGCCAGGTTGTCGCGGGGCTTGATGTTGTGGATGCGATCGGAGCGGCAGCCACAGGCCAGCGGCAGGGCATGACCGACGTGCCCGTCGAGGACGTTGTGATCCGGCAGGTGCAGCGCACCCAGCGCACCGTGGACGGGCAGGCCCTGCCGGCGGCACGGGTAGTCACGTCGCTGGGTGAGTTCGTCATAGCGCTGAACCCGGACAGCGCCCCAATCACCGTCGACAACTTCCTGCAGTACGTGGATGACGGGTTCTACGCCGGCACGTTGTTCCATCGCGTCGTGGCCGATTTCGTCATTCAGGGCGGCGGCTACACAGTCGGCCTGGTCGAGAAGGAAGCCGGGACGCCGGTCGCGAACGAGTCCCAGAACGGCCTGCGAAACGTCCGCAGAGCGGTGGCGTTGTATTACGCCGACGATCCCGACTCGGCCACCTCGCAGTTCATCATCCATGTGGCCGACCATCCCGACATGGATGCCACGGCGGATGCGCCGGGGCTGACGGTCTTCGGGCGCGTGGTCTCCGGGATGGACGTGGTCGACCGGCTCGCCGCCGTACCGACTCAGCAGCAAGGCGACCTCGCCGGCGTGCCGGTCGCGGATGTGGTCATTGAGGATATCGAGCTGTTCGACCGCGACACGGGGCGCATAGCCGTCACTCCGGAGGGCGAGGCATACTTCGCAAACCAGCAGTACCAGGCCATGGTCCTGCTGCGGACGACGCTGATCGAAGCGATTGGGCTACTGGCGTCGCGCGATTAGCGCGGCAGGTCCAAAGCAGTCCGACAATACATGGGTGTGTGCGAGCCTGACGCGTAAGCCCCCCGCAGCAAAGGAGATAACGGCAGCCGATAGCGTCGCCTGATACCAACCGGCATCCAGCACACCACATCGCGGCCCCTTCCGCCGGCACCTTAAACCCCGGCGGTTGGGGCCGCGCTGCAATGTGTCGGCGGCTTCGGCCGTCCGTACCTGTAATCTGACCTACATTCTAACCCCCTGTGGCTCAGATCGCATGAACGCCAAGGCCCTTGCCACGCACGCCGTGGAGCCCCAGCAGCCGCCGATACTTCCGAGAATCGTCCACGCTGAGCGAAGCCACCGGCCTCGCCGCGCCCACGCTTCTGGCGAAGTGCTTCAAGACCCGGCGACAGTCTTCGAGCCACCGCGGTCCGATCTGGCCGGTGAAGACGCGCCCCATCTGGTAGGCCAGGCAGTGGTTGCCCAACTCCTTTACCGTGAGCTCCTCGTCGTCGGCCGGCGCGGGTTCGCGACCCGCGTGCAAATCCGCCGCGACTTTGCGATAATGCTTAAGCGCGGCGTCGGGATCGGCCCAGACGCCGAAGAAGTGGATTCTGCCGAGGATCTTGTTGCACCACTGGCCCTTTGGATGGGCGGTCTGCAGAAATAACGGGTAAGGCTTCTTCGGTTTCTTGCGTGAGGTCTTCGTCGTGATGACAACCACGAGCAGTCGCGCTTCTCGGCACCGCAACAGCAGTGTAGGGTCTGGCCCGGTTGTCGTTAAGGTTGTCGTCACCTGCTCTGTGGCCGACGTAGTTGGTCATAAGTAACTTATTAGAAAGTAGTTGCCACCGTAGCTCAATTGGCAGAGCAGCGGTTTTGTAAACCGCAGGTTCGGGGTTCGAGTCCCCGCGGTGGCTTTCCCGCCTGACGCGGCGCCCGCTCGCGCGGCGTCGCCTTTGTCCGCGTGTGTCAAAGACTTGCGCGCCGCGCTCGGCGTGCCCGCCGCGCTGGCGACCGTGCGCCGCGTCGCGCGGCCGGGCGCTCGTCCGCGCTCCGACTGCCTGCAGTACTGCCTGCACCCCTCGCGTTCCGCAGCGTCGCCAGCGCTCGCCGCCCCATCCGCCCCTTCGGCCGGTTGCCCAGCGTCCTCGGCGCTGGCGTGGTCGGTGCCCGTCGCCCGCATGGCGATCTTCTCGGGCTGGGCTTCGGGCTTCGGCGCGAGGCTGGGCAGCGCGTCGAGCGCGCCCGTCAGGTCGTGGACGCCGAGCTTCGTGTAGACGCCCAGCGTGAGCGTCGGCGTCGAGTGGCGGGCGAGTTCCTGGGCGACCTTCACCGACACGCCGCTGGTGACGAGCAACGTGATGAAGCTGACGCGCAGGGCGTGGAAGTCAGCGACGCGACCGGCGGCGTCGACCTCCGCCAGGAACTCCGTGTCCCGGCGACGCCGTCGTTCCTGTCGGTCGCGCGTCGCGCGAATCCAGCGCGCCCGAGCCCGCCGAAGATCTGCCCGGATCATCTCGGCCGCCTGATCCCGCCACCAGCCGGGCCATACGGGTTTCGCAGCCGGCCGATCCGCGAGCCACGGCTTCAGCGTCGCCGCCAGATCCTCCCGGATCGGTTGGACGTCGGCGCGCCGGCGTTTACTGCACTTCGCCTCCAGCCGGATCGCAGGCGTGTCCGCGTCGAGGTCGAAGTTCCGCGGCGTCAGGCTCGCCAGTTCGCCGGCCCGGAAACCGGTACCCGCCGCCACGCGGTACAGCATCGCGCGATCGACGCCGGAGAGGCTCTGCCGCCAGCGGGGTGCCGCTGCCGTTGTTTCAACAAGCCAGCGGAGCTCGTCCGCGTCGAAAGCGCGTCGCTCGTACCGGCGGTCCGTCGCAGTGTTGAACCCGGCCAGATGAGCCAGCGCGTCTTCGCGAACGCGGCCATCGGCCCGCAGCCAGCGCGAGAACTGCTTGATCGCGCGCAGGTAGTGCTGGCACGTCTGCAGGCTCTTCCCGTCCTTCCGGATCTCGCCGATCGCGCCCTGCACGGCCGACGCGACCAGCCCGCTGACGCGATCGACCCTCATGCTCGCGAGCAGCGCTTCGACGCGCTTCGTCACGTGGGCAACCTGCTTCGGCGTTACGCCCTTCGCGTCGAGGTGCGCCCGCCAATCCGCGACGTGCTCGGCGATCGGACGGTTCTCCGCATGGGCGTAGCCGTCGGCCCGCGCGTCGATGACACCATCGCGGCGCAGCGCCGAGTCGGCGACGTGCTTCGCGAGAATCCGCTCGGCCGCGGCGCGATCCGTCGTGCCGGTCGAGTGGAAACGCCGCTTACCCGCGTGGTCGTACCACTGCGCTACCCACGGGCCGCGGGCCGTTCGTTTGAAGATCGTGCCCTGCCGGTTGCCTCGTCGTTTCCGTCCCATCTTCATCCGCCTCCGTGCGGTGCCCGCTGCGCGGCCGCCCCGAGCACTGCGTCAATCGCAGCGCTCGCCAACGTCGCTCTTCGTGATTCGTCTGTCAGTCGTCTCATGCCCACCACAGCTACCGGCCCGCTTGGCCGGCCAGCAAGGCCGATTCGGCCGCCATCTGGGCCGAAATCTCGGCCAGGGCCGCGATTTCGGCGTTCCGTCGCCGCGTGCGGCCGTCGAACTCGATGATCGCCGCCCGTTCTTCGAATAGCTCGCGCCATTCCGCCGGCCACGCGGCCAGCGCTACTGCGCGTCCAGGATCGTCACTTCCGGCGCTCGGCCGGGGCGCCGCTCGATGCTGACCAGCCGCGCCGCTTCCAGCGCTCGCAACCCACGTCGGGCGGCAAACCGATTCATGCCCATCTCGTCCAGGTCGCGGTACGAGATGCTGACCGTTCGACTGCGCGTGATCCCCGCTCGGAACCACAGCGCCACGCCGACCGCACCGGCTCGGCCGCGAAGCGACAAGGCGCTGCACAGCCAGGTCCAGGGAATCGGCCCTTTCAGGAACCGGTCGCCGCGCTTCGGACGCGGCGGTCGCGACGACGGTCTGGGCGCCAATGGCGGCGCGTTCGTCAGCCGCAGTCGATCGACGTTCGGGAGCTGGCTCGGCATCGAGGCGCCCTTCCTCGTTAAAGAGACAGAGAAGAGACTGCACGGGGTGAGCGCCGATGCTACCGGTGGGGTGAGCGCCCGTGCCCCACGTCACTGGCGGAAGATCGGCCAGGACCGCTTGGACGGTATCCCACATTCGCTGCCCGCGCTCATCAAAATAGCGCGCTGGGGCGGCGAACACTCGAGCGTCCGTGCGCAGCCGGAACCCAGGGAGAACGGCGGCGCTTGCGTCGGCCATCGCGAGTTGCGTCTGCGACACGACCTCGTCGATCTGCCAGGCGGGCGCTTCGATCAACAATGCGTCGTGGACCGGTGCACATACGCGGATGCCGCGCTCGGTCGCGAAGATGCACGCCAGCCGCAACATCTCGGCCCCGTTCGCCTGCATGGGGAAGTTGGCGAGCATGCGTGGATTCACGTCGGTGCCCGCCTGAACCCGCCATCCGAACGCCGTGTGCAGTTGCCCGCGCAGCATCGCATAGGACACTGCGCCATACGACCATTCCCAGAAACGCCGGTAGGTCTCGCGATGCTGACGCAGCAGCTCGCGCGCGACCGCCGGCGACTGCCCGATCCGCAGTGCCAGCGACTCGGCCCCCATGCCGTATTGCACGGCCAGGACGCAGGCCTTGTACTGCTCTCGCACCGCGTTGTGGGTGGCCTTGGTCGCATCCGCCGGCACCGCGCCGGCCTGCTTCGCGAACGCGAGGTATGGGTCGCCCGATTCGTAGGCCGCGATCATGGCGGCGTCCTGTGAAAGGGCTGCCGCAATGCCGAATTCCTGCTGGGCCCAGTCGACGTACGCGATGGCGTCCCACGGGTCGGGTTGAATCAGGCCCCGGATCCACACGGCCGGACCGAAGATGCTGCGCGTGTTGCTGGGCTGGTTGCGGCCTGTCTTCGACCGAAACGCCGACAGCGTGTAGCGGTTGCGGCCATCCGCCCCAACCGCGAGGTCCGCCAGACGCATCTGCGACAACGCGTAACGGAGCTCACGCACTGGCGCCACGCTCGGATACACCCGGGCCATTTCGCGGAAGGTGTCGTCGTCTAGTGCCAGAGCGCCGGATGCCAGGCGCGGCCAGGGGATGGCGTTCGCCGCGAGCCACCGCGCCCAGCGGTCAGCCTTGAACGCGCGTCCATCGAACACGCTGTAGTCTGCGTCGATGCGCGCGACAAGCTGATCCTGAATGGCATGCCACTCATCCCGCACACGCTCGAACAACGGCAGATCGATGGGGACCCCGGTCGTCTCGATGCGCGCTGCGGCGATCATGTACCTGCCGCGCAGCAAGGCGCGGGGCAGGTCGATACCGTCGCGCATCTTCATCAACAGGGCTTCGACCGCGCGGACGTCGGACTCGCAGTACTCGATCAGCGCCGTGCGCTCGACGTTCGTGTAGGGCCCGCCGCGCAGCGCCAGCGCTCGCATGCCCTCCTTCTCCGCCGCGGCAAGGCCGTCAAGCCCGTAGTAGGCCAGTGCGCCCAGCAACCCAGCGCCACAGAACGTCGGCAGGCCATTCGTTGCGTTGCGGAACTCGGCGAACAGGTCGAGCACTTTCTCAGGCACCGGCCAGCCGAGTTGCAGGAAGCAACCCATCTCGGCGCCGGCGTAGTAGGCGACGATCAGCGACTCGGCGTCCGTCGCGAATGGCGCCGCGCGCTGGGTAAGGAGTTGATCGCGCCACACGCGCAACGTCTGTCCATCCTCGATCCGCCTGGCGACCATGCACAGTGGCTCGGGCGGCTCGCCGTCATGGGCGGTGAACTCGAAGTCCACCGCCCACGTTTCCCGAAATGTGCGGTCGCCAATCTTCACGACGGGTCTCCTACACCTCGCCCCGCAAGCGGCGGATGACCGGGTGATCCATGCCGTCGATGAACCGCACCTTGAACGCGGTGCGCAGCAAGGTCGTGAAGTCGGTGTCGGGCCACACCGGGGAGGGCAGATCGCCCGTCGCCTCGAAGATCTCGTACGCGCCCAGGCTCATGTTCGCCTTCACCCGCACCCAGCGCTGCGACGCATGGTCAGCCGCCTCGAGGGCGGAGCGATTCCATTCGTCCACGCGGCCGTCCTCGCCCGGCAGTTTCACGGGCCAGAGAAACACGACGCCTTGCCGATTGACCGCGGTGAAGAGCGCCACGGGTTTCAGCTCACCCGGCAGCTCACCCCAGAGTTCCGGCGCGACCAGGTAGGTCTCGCGCTCGTCCTTCTGCTCGAGCACGGCGGTCTGCAGGCGGTACGCCTCGTCCGGGTGAACGCGAATGAACTCCTGCCCCGTCGGTTTGCGCACGGGCACCGTTGTCAGGAGCTTCTTCACTCCGAGGCTGGCGGCGAAGTCCTGCGACAGGCGCAGCTTGCCGAGGTCGTTGAACGGATCCGTGTGCCCCGCGGGCGCCGGATCGGGAATACTCTGCTTCGACATGGGAACTCCCTTTCCAATGCCCGCCGCCCCCGACGGCGGGCTTCCGACTTCGATGTCAACTGTCTCCGCGAGATGCCATCGACGCGTCGGACACTCCGAGCGCGACGTCACCAATCGCCATATCCGCGGCAACGACCCCGCCGGACTCGTCCAAACGGTTAACATCTCGGCAGAGTCCATTTGTTCCCCGTTTCCCGATTTCCACACCGTCTGGCAGCAACGCAATGTGCGTGGTGCGATTGTGCTCATCGAGCTTGTACAGACGCATCCGGTAGTTGTGCTTCTCACCCATGCCCGAGGAGAAGTTCCGGCGAAGAAGCAAATCGCGCTCCTCCAGTCGGCGCAGTGCCCGAGACAATGCCGCCCGCGCCGGCGCGTCGCCGTCGACCGCCCAACGGATGCATCCGCCATTGGCAGGGCTACCGTTTTCGACGTGCCGGGCGTACAACCACTTCAGGATGTCGCGCTGCAACTGGGACAGTTTCGCGACGTTCAGCTGGCGACTCATCGGCGCCCACCCTTCTTGATCTCCGATCCCGCCGTGAGCCAGGCTCGGAGGGCGTCCACTGGGTAGAGCACTGCCTTGCCAAGCCGGATGTGCGGGATCTCGTTCCGATTGGTCATGCTCCACAGCAACCTTGCGCCGATCCCCAACGCCGTCGCCGCATCCTTCGCCCGCAGCGCCAGCCGCGGAACCGACTCCACTGCACCCTCTGCCGCGTTCGCATCCAACTCCTGCTCACCGTGATTCGTCTTCTCATCTGCCATCGTGGCTCTCCCTCTTCTGCCACTGGTCCCGATGCGGGCACCCGGCGTCGATCCACGCCGCCAATTCGGTCTCGCGTACCCGCACCGCCCGGCCGAACCGCACCAACTCCGGTGCGAACCTTCCGGCCGCGGCATCCATACGCACCTTCCGCATGCTCAACCCGAGCGCCCGGGCGACGCCCCGCAATGTCAGCAGCCTTGGCATGGCCGTCCTCCTGCACGCAGCAGTTTCGTTCGTGTCGTCGCGTGGAGCGTAAAGGGAGATTCCGACCGACGACCGCCGTGTGTCGGACGGCGTGTCGGTCGCTTGCTGGATAGGGACGGGAATGGTGTAGAACAGGGGGGAACCGACCGACCGAATCAGGCCGGCGGGCTTGACGCGCTAGTCGGTCCCTCGCCGCCGATCGCGGCGACGCCGCGCGGCTTCACGGTCGACGGCGTTGTGGACCTCTTCAGCGTCGAATCCCTCGCCGAGCTCACGGGCGCAGTCGGCATAGGTGCGATAGCGGCCGGTCTCCCAAGCCTCGATGATCCGGTCGTGCTTCTTCTCGTTCGCCCTGACATCGCGGCGTTTCCGAGCGGGCTTCGCCGCGGGCAACGGCAGCAGCCGCAGGAGGGCGGGCGCGTTCATCGATACGAGCCCTTCTCGGGAACGGCGTGCCGCGATCAGGTCGGCTTCGATCCGCATCCAGGGCGGTGCAGAGGGGTTGGCGACATCGGGGTAGACGCGCTTCACGATCTCCACGTCGTCATCGGTCGGCCGGTAGCAGCGCCGCACGACACCGTCGCCGTACATCGGCGGCACAGGCGCATGCGCCGGGCGGTAGATCGGCGGCTCGTTGGTCAGCGGGCGTGGCTCCGCCCGCAGCCACAGCCGCATGTCGATGAAATCCCCGGCGCTGAGGCCATCATCAAAGCCGCGGATGTTCCCCCAGGAGTCGTTCTCGAGCGGGCGCGCATCCCAGAGCCACGTCTCCGGCGGTGGCCCATGATGAACATGCGGGTTCTTCGCCATACCTCAACTCTCGCCGTCCGCGAGGGAAGTCAGGATGGGCCCGATGTCACCAACTGCCGACGCGACCCGGTACGCCCACTCTTGCGTACGAACGGCTGGAAGTTGCTGCCGTACTTGATGCCGTACGGCGGGTCCACGTAGATCATCTGCACCTGCCCGCCGAGACCCTCGTAGCGCAGCAGGCTGTTCATCACGACCAGCGAATCGCCCAGGACCATCCGGTTGCGCCACTCGTCCTGGTGCTCGTAGGCCTTCAGCACCTGGTCGGCGACCGAGTGCTGCGGATCGCCAAACAGGTCGAACATCGTCATCTGCTTGTCGCGCTTGTGCGCCTTGAGCGTCTCCAGGATCGCCTTGGTGCTGAGGCGCTCGTGCACGGACAGCGGCAGCGTCGGCACCTCGAAGCTCAGCCGCTCGGCCTTGCCCGCCCAGTTCAGAAACGGCCGCTCCAGCCGCTTGAGCTGCTCAACGGCGTCGGCCAGCGAGCGGACGGTCGCGACGACCTCGCCCCGGGTATTCTTGAACTGCTGCGGTTCTGTAAACTCGTGCGGCGCGGGCAGGCGGCAGGCCTCCTCGATCCGGGCGATCAGCCACGCCCCCAGCTCGCGGGCCCAGTTCTGACCGTCCCATTCCAGCGCCGGCGACAGCGACGAGCCGTAGCGGTACTCGGCCGGCGGCTTCTTCTTGCGGAACTGCGGCTGGGTGCCGACCTCGGGCCGCAGCAGCGTCGTCGCCTCCGGGTGCTTGTATGACGCCGTGCGCGGCTTCGCCCCGCCGGAACTGCGCTTCGTGCCTTTCGCTCGCTTCGCCATGCCCGCTCTCAATCATGTTGAATCGTGCCGCGCCGCGGTAACCCGACCCCGGCCAGGAAGCGCGGTATATGGGCCACAATCTTAAGGACTTATGGCAGATCGGGCCAGAACACGCGGCGAGAGGATGCGAGCGGGTACGGATGTGTGCTGCCTGAGGGAGGCGGCGGCTGGGGCTCCGCCACGCGAAACAAACTCTTTCGACCTTCGCCGCTCGTTCCGCGGCCCAAGACTCGTTTCTTCGCCCGGAAGTACCTATGCCGCGAGGCCGTGCCTCAGTTCCGCCAGATCGTGTCCGGCGTGTCGTCGGGATCGAGTTCTCGTCCCGGCCGCCTTCGTACGTGAGCTTCACCCCGAGTCCTGGCCCATGGACAGGGCGAGGTTGTTTGGGATTTGGCAGGGCCCGAGCGGCCCTACGGGCCGCTCGCTGGAGTTTGGCCATTTTGGTCTATACCGTCACTCGGTTTTAACGCCGCGGGGGC
>CAZJYX010000042.1:0-21929 GCA_964550375.1 uncultured Planctomycetales bacterium
AAACCCTTGCCATGGCGGGGATTATACCTTCAGGAACGGTTATGGGATAGGCTCTAAGACACAATCAACGCATCTGCTCTAGTCGCTTCTTAATAACTCTTCTGACCCGTTTAGGAAGCACTCGGCCAGCAGTAGTGACAAATAATGATTTCGTGGTATAAGTGGTGTCCAGGTTCTCCATGGCTTCTAAGGCGTTGGCGTCGTCACGAAACTCGGTAAAGCACTCTAGTAGCAGTGGTTTATCCAGCATGCTAGCTGCCGTAAACTCTCGCGCCGCTAGCTTAAACTCGTCCTTACTTCTCGCACACAGGTATTTAAACCCCAAGGCCTGTGCGATATTCTTGACAAGTGTTGCAGACTTGTTACCGTAGTGACCCGCTGCCGCTATGTAGTCATCGGCTTGTTCTCCAAATTGAGATGCAGAATGCCGAATCAACTTGAATTCCCCGCCGCCTCCATTGTTGATTAAAACGATACGCACGTTCTTGCTGAGATGACGATTGCCAAGCACATTCAAATCGTAGAAAAACGCCAAATCACCGAATACTCCAAAGTACAACCTGTCTGTTCTGCCTAATGACGCGCCTATGAGCGTCGACACACAGCCGTCAATACCGAATCCGCCGACATTTGATGCTGCCTGTACGCTTGCCTCCACTTCACAACAATTCCAGAAGCGCACGCTATTCTGTATGCCCAAGTGAATGGCCGCGTTGGGAGGCAGTGCGCGCGATAACTCCTGAGCAATCCATGCGTTTGAAAACGGAAGGTCGGGAACCAAGCCAGCAATGCGCTCTGCATATTCTCGCCAGGCGACCAAGAAGCCGTTCTCATGTGGCGTTGCGTTCTCCGAAACGCTTCGAAAAAAGTCCTGCTCGCGCATTTCAAAGACATATTGCAGCCGTTTGAATCTATCGCGCACTTCACCATCTTCACTGACTCTCCACACCTTAGCTCTCGACGAGCGCAACAACTCTTGGGTTTCGACATCGGCCGATACTTCGCCCAGGTCAATAATCAGATCGGGCTTCAATATAGCACAATGTGGCCTCTTTAAGATTGCCTGATGGCACGCTAATGGGCTCAACACTCTGCCAGCCCCCCGATAGGAGCCAGTGTGGTCACAAAGCACCACGGCGTTGTGAGTGGCGACGAACTGCTCGATCGCCTCCGTCTCTGTATTACTAAAGGGTTTATGGGAGCCGATGAACACAACGACCTTGACAGAGGCGTCAATTGTTGGGATTGGGTCGGGATACCCAATCCGACGAATAACACGGACGGCCGGGAGCTCCCGGGTGTAGTATGTCCCAGCGAAGGATGTAACGAGATTAATATGAACAGGTCCGCCGCCTGAGCGTCTGGCCTCCAAAAGCGCCTTGTTGACTTTGACCTCACAGTCCCAACGGTCGTTCTTGTCCTTAATGGGCGGAAGCGCGACGCTTATTCGAGCAACGTCTTTTGGAATGACGCTTCTATCTATGCACTGTGGAAGAAGGTGACCAACCTCGACCAGCGATGGTCCGGATGTTATGGCAACAACGGGAAGCTTGCGATACCAGGCTTCCGTGAGCCCGGGCAGGTAGTTGCGGCTGGCGGTGGCACCCGTACAACTCAAAACAACGGGCTCACCAGACTCATACGACAAACCACAAGCCATGTACGCCGCAGAACGTTCATCGGCCGAGGAGTACACTTCAAAATGCGGATCATGTGGCAAGCTGCCTGTGAGCGGCATGTTGGTGGTTCCTGGACTTGCAATCACCTTGCGGATACCATGCGCTTTCAGAAGTGCAATTACAATCTGGGCATTCTCTTCGTCCGTGTAATAATGCTTCATATGCGTGTACCTGTCGTCAAGAAACACCGCTCGTGGCCCATTGGAAGGAATGCACAAGTGGGGCGCTGCTGTGAGCGCGGGCCACACGGGGCGGAGCGCCTCAATCGGTCAGAGCCTACGTCGCCTGCAAGCAGCATCGGCGGCCCCACCGGGAGCAGAGTAGGGTTAGATTCGAAGGGTTAGCGCTCATACAGGCGGGGCAACGCAGCGCGGACCAGCGAGCACACGCGCTTTAATGGGGGGTACCTCTCTATGAAGTATTTGATGCGCGTCCCAACAGGGTGGCCAGCAAGTGGCAAACGGGTTCCCGTAGCCCGGTCCATGCGCGCATTTAGGCCAAGAGCAGAGGAGTGGAAGCAGGGGCATTGTCGAAAGTTCTGCAGTTCCATTGGCAGACCAATGCTCAAGGGCATTAGATTGGCTTGGTGCATTCGGGCTATTGCGAGAACCTTGGAGTTATCCATAACCCGGTCGAATAGGCGGTCGTACTTGATTTGATACGCTCCGCCAACGAGGCGTATATAGTCGTCCAAGGCGATGTCCCTGATCTGCAGTTGGAGTGCCTGTTGATAGTAGGCGGCCACCTGCGCCCATGAATGATGTTCGGCGGTCACAACATTGTAATCCTCTGCGAAGGCAAACTCGTTAAGTACAAGGCGAGCAATCATCTTCGCGACGTCACCGGCCCATGTCATGGTCGTCTGTCTCGCGAGAATCTCACGCGCCATGACGATCGGGAGGCCGTGTAGCGCGCGATAGCAAACGGTGTTGGCCTCGAGGGTTCCGAGCTGAAAGCGGGTGCGGGAGTAGGTGATGCAGGGCCGCAGGATTGTCCAGTGTGTCCTGCCACAGGCGCGCAACATGTCCTCTTGCCGTGCTTTGGCAAGGGCGTATTCATCGGTGGCCAGATATGCTGTGTCGCTGCAAACATCGAGAAGCCGCGGCGATCGCTCTGTTAGTGCGGCTGGCGAACTGTCGGCAAAGACACGATACGAGGAGAGAAAGCAATAGTGTCCGGTCCCGTCTAACAACTGCTTGGAGCGAGCCGCGAAGGCAGAGGTACCGTAGGACATGAAGTCCACGACGGCATCTGGCTTGACCGCGGACAGGACGGAACGAATCGCTGCCCGATCCATGCCATCTGCGGTGATATATCGGAGGCGGGGATGGGCGGACGCGCGAACGGAACGCGTCGTAACGAAAACGCGAAAGTCAGCCGCGAGCAACTCCGGGACGAGATAAAGTCCAATGGCCCCCGTCCCGCCGAGAAGAAGGACGTTCGTGTCTGTCATACACCAACTGTTCTTTGGACATAGTGGAGCGAGGCCGGCGGCGGTGGCGTTCGGAGGGCCGGTCGGGGCAGGCCGAGCGCATCGTGAAGGCCGGCGCGAATCCTGTGCAGGCAGCTTGTGGACGGTTCAGACGCGCCGCGCTTCGAAGGGTGAATCGCGAACGGAGAAGCGTGCGCAGGGGGTGGTGATTCGCTGTGGCCGGGTGGGGAGCCGGAGTTGGCCGGTACGGTTGCCGGACATTGGCGCGGGAGGACGCATGCATGGACGGCGGCCGCATTCGAGAGTGTGGACGACCTCGGTCTCGTCGGGGCTGACGTCCGTGCCGGCGTCATGGACCATATGGATGCGGACCGGGTCGATATACGCGCAGGCGCCACAGCCGCAGCAGAGGTGCCGCTTGGCCACGTCGCGAACCGTTGACAGCGGAAGGCCGGCTTGGCGGTCAGAGGAGGTAATCTCATGTTCGCGAAACGCCCAAGCGGATGAGCACGCCCCCGGCGCGCGATCTTGCGCGAGACGCGGCGCGGTGCAGCTCGGCTCTTAACGAAGGGGCGGCCAGGACGAGCGCGCCGCAATACAGCGCAATCAGGGCGGCGGTCAGGCCGATGGTGCTTGGGGCCGGTGGTGCGAGCCCGCCCGCCTGCAACAGGCCGGCTGCGCCGAGCGCCGCTGCCACGATGGAGAGGGGAACAAGGGTCGCCGACACGGGTACGGCGTGGCGGCGGCACAAGCGCACCGCACTGGCCAGCAGCGCGGCGTACTCGCCGACCACGGCGGCCAAGGCAATCGTGACGAGCGGGTAGCGCAGCGCGGCGGCTGCAATCGCGAGAGTAACACCACTGCTGCGCAATACGTTGGCGAAGAGGGCGTTCTTGGTATCCGCCCGGGCCATCGCGGCGGTCGTCGGTGGGTGGCGGAGGAACCAGAGGAGACGGGCGACGATTAGCCAGGCGAACACGCTGCCGGCAGCGGCGTACTGCGGCCCGTACACTCGTTCCAGTAGCCACGGGGCACTCAATAGCAGTGGGATGCCCACGACGCCGGCCGCGAGGGCGTGGACCGCGTTGCACAACCGCACACGACGCTCGAACGCGGCGGGCTGGTCCTGGACTGCCGCCAGCAGCGGCAGCGCGATGGGGCTGAACACGCTAACCAGAAGCTGGAATGGTGCGCTGGCCAGCACGAACGCCATGGCGTAGATGCCAAGATCATGCGTACTGAACGCCGTGCCGACGATGAGGCGGTCGCCCTGCATTATGGCGAACAGGAGCAAGCCGTTGGCGAGCAGCGGCCAGCCGAAGGCCAGCAGCCGGCGCAAATGCGGGCCGCTCCAGGCCCAGCGATAGCGCCGCTCGGCGAGAAGATAGCTGCCGACCGTCCGGATGGCCTCGCGCAGGAGCTCCAGAACGAGGACCGCCGAGTAATCGCCGCGCCAGCGGCAGAGCGGGTAGGCCAACGCCAGGGCAACGACCTGCGCGACCAGCTCGATGTTGACGCCCGGACCGTAGCGCAAGCGGCGGTGAAAACGCCGGACATCCAGATGACAGAGCCCGCGCAGGAGTGGCACCAGCGCGATGCACTGGAAGGCCCACAGTGCCTGTGGAGTCTTGAACAAGTGGGCGACCGGCCAGGCCAGGCCAAAGAGCAGCAGGCTGTTGAGCAGGCCGCGGCCGAATTCCCACAGGTGCAGCGTGTCCTGGAAACGGGGCTCGTCGCCGTCCTTGGCCTGGATCAGCAGCCGGTCGGACGCTAAGTCGCTGATCATCTGCAACAAGGCGACCGTAATCCAGAAGGTCGCTCCGATACCGACGTCGGCCGGCGTCAGCAGGCGGGCGACGATGATGTTGCGGGCGAAGCTGCACAGTTCACCCAGCGCGCGCCCGGCGGCCAAGGCCAGTGCACCCTTGAATACCTGCCGGCGCAGGCTCACGAGCGGACTCCGGCTGGTAGCACCGGCACGCCTGCCACTGTCAGCACGCTCAAGGTTTGGAACGGCGCGGACGCTTGGGCGCGGACGGCGGCCGTGTGGCCGCGGAGCGTCGCGGCTGCGGCGCCGCGGGCCGACCAAACCGCGACGAGGCCACCTACCACGGCGGCGGTGTCGAATCTGCGCGGGTCAACGACACAATCCCCCACACCGCAGGTCTCGAAAACGCCCTGGGTCTTGACGCTGTAGGCGATCGCGGCGGTCGGGACGCCGGTGGAGAGCCCGGCGATGCAGGCGTGCATGCGCGTGCCGCAGAACCAGTCGCAATGGGCAATCAGCCACTTCGCCTCGGACGGATGGTCGTACAGCGGCGGGACCACGGCCAGACGCTCCGCCGCCGCGGCCCGCACGCGTGAATCCGAATCCTCGCACAAGGCGGCCACGACGGCGTCGTTGGCCGCCGGGTCGGATTCGTAATGCCCTGGCGGTGTCAGGACGTGCGGAATCAGCAGGATGTTCGCGTCGGTCTCTAGCAACAGACGCCGCAGGGAGCCCAGCACAACGGCGCGGTAGTCAGCCTTGAACCCGTAGCGGTTACGCATGGCGTCGGGGTCGTGCCAGATCAGGCCAGAAACGTTGAAGCCCACCAGCACAGGCGTGGGAAGGTGGGAACGTGGGAACGTGGGAACGGGCGGCTCTGCCGGCGCGGGGACGTGGGCACGTGGGAGCGTGGGAACGGCAACACCCTCCCCCAACCCCTCCCTGGGAGGGAGGGCAGTGGCGGTGACCGACTGGAAGTCGGTCCCCCGCGAGGCCAGCCAAGTGGCAATGGGCTCGGGGAGCGGGGCGCGCGGGGCGCGGGCTTCCAGGGCGAAGGCCACATCAACGCCGCTACGGTGGCGGTCGCGGTCAAAGGCGTCGCCGAGCAACTCCTTGAGCGTCGCGAAGCTGCGCTCGTCGCGGGACCAGGCCATCGCTGCCCGGCGAACGATGTCGGCCGCGACCTCAAGATGCCGCGGATCCCGGTACGGGCCGTACGTCTGCGGCAGCAGAATCAGGGGCTTGCCGAGCCCGAGCACGAAGCGCTTGAAAGCGCTGCCCGCGCGGAAGCGCCGCGGGCCGTACATATCGGTGAAGCTGTCGCCGCCCGTGATATCGAGCACCGCGTCGGCGTCGAGCAGCCGGCGCACCGCCGGATTGCCCAGGCCGCCCAGCCAGCTCGACCCGCGGATGTTCCAGTAGCTGCGGCGCTGCCAGACACGCCGCGTGCCCGTGGCACCGCAACGCCAGTACCGGAACGAGCGGCCGGCAAACTCGGTCTCCGCCGGCCGCAGGCCGTGACCACCGTCGAACACGGTGAAGTCGGCGTCGGGATAGCAGCCGAAGATGCCGCCCAGCACGCCGTAGCACAGCGCCGACACGCCCAGATTGCCCGTATCGGGCGAGGCGCCGCACAAACACAGGCGCAAGGGTCGGTTCGTGCTCAATCCACGCCTCCCGTTGCGGGCCGGGCCGGACCGGCCCCTTCCGGCAGCAACGGCAGGATCGCGCTGGCGGAGTCGGCCGCAAATTCGCGCAGCGTGCGCGCCGTCGCGTCCGGCGTCGTCCGCACCATGCCGGTGACCTGCACCTGGGCGACGTAGCGGGTCGCGTCGCGGCCGCGGTTCGGGTCGCGCCAGCTCAGCCCCCAGAAGCTGTGCTCGTCGATCGTCGGCACGCCGTTCAGGACGTAGTAGTTCAGTACCATCACCCGCTGCTCGGGAACGCCGGGGCTCAGGAAGGCGTGCAGCCGCACCGGCAGACCGCTTGGCAAGGCTGGCGCCGCCGGCGTGGGAGCGTGGTCAGTCGGGACCGTTGTCAGACCCTCCCCCACGCCTGACCTTTCCGCGACAACTGGATGGCAGTGCGCCGACGCCGCGAGCGGTAACTGGCCATCCTCCATGCTCAGCGGTGTCCAGCCGGCACTGGGGTAACACACGCTGGGGCGGTGTCGCAGCATCGTCCGCGGGCGGGCCGTATAGCCGATGTACAGGCCCACGACCGCACCCGTTTCCACGTGGCGGTAGCTGCGGCTGACGTAATCGTCATTGCCGGCGATGCGCAGGACCGCCTCGCGGATCGGTACGTCTTCGCCCAGCCAAGGCCCGATAACCAGGGGCAGCGTCGCCAGCGGCGGGTCCAGGCGGATGGGGTTCGCCAGTTCGGCACCAACGTATGCCGCCAAGGCGCGATAGCTGACGCCGCCGGCCAGCAGCAGCACGGCAGCTGCGACGACACCCAGATACGGGCGGACGCCCGCAGGCCGGCCGGTTGAACAAGCTGTGACGTTCTGGTGCATGGACGTTGTCAAGACGTGGCGCGCTGGGCGTGGGCCCGGCACACATCATCCATCGGCGCAAGAAACGCCAGGAACCTGAGCAGCGCCAGTGAGAGCACAATCGCCAGCGGCATCATCGCCAAGCCGGCCGAGTCGTGGAACTTCTCGCTGAGGT
Organism: uncultured Planctomycetales bacterium; assembly: GCA_964550375.1. Taxonomy (GTDB): domain Bacteria; phylum Planctomycetota; class Phycisphaerae; order UBA1845; family Fen-1342; genus JAAYXS01. The sequence goes on from CAZJYX010000042.1 coordinate 7,552, forward strand.
CGGGGTTCTGGGCGTAGTAGACGAACACCGCCGTCGCGGCACTGCGGACGGTATTGCACAGCACCGCAATGGGAATGCTGGAGGCGACCAGCAGGGCCTTCTGCCACGCCGGCCGGTGGATCACAAACGCCAGCACCGCCGAGACGAAGATGAACGCGGTCAGCATCCGCAGGCCGCTGCAAGCTTCGGTCACGCCGACCGTCGTCTGGGCGTCCAGCCGCAGGATGTGGCCCTCGCGGACCACGAAGAAGCCCAGCAGCTCGAGCGTGATGGCGGCGAGGTGCGTGGCCAGATGCTGAAGCGGCAAGGCGATCGCCTCGTGGAGCCGAGCCGGCAGCGGCAGCATGAGCAGCAGAAACGCCAGGACCCAGCGCAGTCGCCAGAAGACCGGCCGGCCGGCCGCCAGCAGCACAACGCCCGCGATTGATGCCACGAGCGCCAGGCGCTCGATCGAGCCGAAGCCGTAATACACGCCGCCCAGACGCAGCAGTTCCGCCAGAGCCAGCAGCCCCAACCCCCACGGACTGGGGCGCGCCACCCGCGCGCGCAAGTGCGCCCGCTCGCGCCAGACGAGGTAGATCGCGACTAGCGGCACAAGCTGGCCGGCGGAATAGTCGTCGTTGCGGCTCCAGAAGCCGCGCAGCTCAACCAGCGTGGCCCAGTGGCTCCAGAAAAGGCACGCGGCGAGACCAAGGACGCACAGCAGCCAGGCGTGTCGGCGAACAAAGGTGTCCGCGGGCACGGACGGCCGCGCGCCAGCCGCACTCGGCGGTCGCGGAGCACGGGTACTGCCGCGCGACCGGGGTTGGGTGGTGGTTCTCGTCATGTGCCGGAGCCCACTAGATCCGATCCCAGAATTCCTGTCCGGGTTGGCGAGCGTTGGCGTCGCGCCGGCCGTGGTGCGGCGGATGGCCCAAGACATGCGCGCCCTCCGACGCTCCACCGGCACCACTGGGCGCCGGCGGCCGGGCCCGGTCCGGGGGCTGTTCGACTGCCGCCGCGTCGCCGCCGGCCGGTTGTGGCCGGGCCAGCAAGTATTCCCGCAGCATTGCGCGCCACGCACGACACGGTGGCACGCCCAGGGCGGCCAGCCGCTCGCTCCGCAAGGCCGACAGCGCGGGACGCAGCGCCTGCACCGGGTACTCCGCGGTCGCCACCGGCTGCAAATCGACGTCAAGCCCGCCAACGGCGAAGATCTCGCGGGCGAACTCGAACCAAGTGCAATCGTCCGCGGCCGCCACGTGTACGATGCCCTCCGCATTGCACTGCAGCAGCGCAACCAGCCGGTCGGCCAACTCGACGGTGCTGGTCGGGCTGAGTCGCTGGTCAGCGACCACGCGAATCGGCCGTTGCGAAGCCGCCAACCGCAGCATCGTTTCCACGAAGTTACCGCCCTTGCCGCGCGCGCCGGCGTGGCCATACAGCCCGGACGTGCGGACCACCAGGCTCCGCGGCTGATAGGCCAGCGTCAAGTGCTCGCCCGCGAGCTTGCTGGCACCATAGACGTTCAGTGGCATGGGACGGTCCGACTCCGTGTAAGGCCGCCTCCGCTGGCCGTCGCCGCCGAACACGTAGTCGGTGCTGATGTAGATGACGCGGGCCCCCACTTCCGCGGCGGCCTGGGCCACGTGCATGGCGCCGTGCGCGTTGACGGCAAACGCCTCGCCGGGCTCCAGTTCGCAACGATCGACATTCGTCTGCGCAGCGCAGTTGATGACCCAGTCGGGACGTTCGCGGGCGAGCACGGCCCGGACCTGATCCGCCCGGCCAACATCGAAAGCGGGCAAGTCCACGCCGACCGTGTCCACGGGCAACACCCGCCGCAGGTCGGTGCCTAGCTGCCCCTGCGCTCCAATGATGAGTACGCGCATCTTATCAGACGGGAGCATTCACGCCGCCCGCCCCGTACTGGCGTTCGTAGTATTGGCGGTATTCGCCCGACTTGATCGCCCGCCACCAGGGCTCGTGCTCGATGTACCAGCGGACGGTGTCGCCCAGGCCGGCGGCGAAGTCGACGCGCGGCTGCCAGCCGAGCTCCCGCCGGAGCTTGCCCGAGTCGATCGCGTAGCGCCGATCGTGCGCCGGCCGATCCTTGACCGGACGAATCAGCGACTCATCCTTGCCAAGGGCGTGCAGAATCGCATAGGTCAGCGCGCGGTTCGTCAGCTCGTTGTCGGCGCCGATGTTGTACACCTCGCCCGGCACGCCCGCTTCGAGCACGCGCAGCAGCGCGTCGCAATGATCCTGCACGTGAATCCAGTCGCGGATATTCAGGCCGTCGCCGTACAGCGGGACCGGCTGGTCTTCCAGCAGGTTGGTCACGAACAGCGGGATGACCTTCTCCGGGAACTGGTAGGGACCGTAGTTGTTCGAGCAGCGCGTCACCAGCGCCGACAACCCGTGCGTCACGTGATAGGCGCGCACGAGCAGGTCGGCCGCCGCCTTCGACGCGCTGTACGGGCTGTTGGGCGCCAGGGGCGAGTGCTCAGTGAACCGACCCTCCTGCCCCAGCGACCCGTATACCTCGTCCGTGGATACCTGGACGAAGCGGTGCAGGTCCGACCGGCGCGCCCGGTCCAGCAACACCTGCGTGCCCAGCACGTTCGTGCGCACGAACTCCGCCGCCCCGACAATGCTCCGATCCACGTGGCTCTCAGCCGCGAAGTTGATGACGGCCCACGGCCGCGGGTCGAAAGCCGCGGCGACCGCGTCCGCGTCGCAGATGTCAGCGTGAATGAACTCGAAGCGGCCAGTGGCCTCCAATCCGGCGAGGTTGGCGAGGTTGCCGGCGTACGTCAGCGCATCGTAGGCGACGATTGTCCAGTCCGGCCGCACGTCGAGCACGCGCCGGACGAAGTTGGTGCCGATGAAGCCCGCGGCACCCGTGACCAGGAGTCGTTTCATGGCGGTCTTGTCCTATCGTGCCGCCGCGGGCTCGCAGGCGCGGCGCGGCTCGTGGTTGGCCCCGCCCTCGGCCACCAGGTTCGTGGCGCGCAGCAGCGATTCGAACGTGCCCGCGTCGGTCCACCAGCCGTCGAGGATCTCGTGCTCCAACGTGCCCTGGTCCAGGTAGAAGTTGTTGACGTCGGTAATCTCCAGCTCGCCGCGCGCCGACGGCTGCAAGCCGCGGATAAACTGGAAGACCTGCTCGTCATACATGTAGATGCCGATCACGGCGTAGTTGCTGGGCGGGTCGGGCGGCTTCTCGATGATCCGTATGATCCGGTCGCCGTCAAACGCCGGCACGCCGAAGCGCTCGGGATCCGGCACCTCCTTGAGATATACGCGCGCGCCGTGCGGCTGGCTGAAGAAGTTGGCGACGCCGGCCCGTATGTTCTTCTCGATGATGTTGTCGCCGAGAATGACCACGATCTTGTCGCCGTCGGCGAAATCCTCGGCCAGGCGCAGGGCATCGGCGATGCCGCCCTCGCCTTCCTGGTAGGTGTAGTGCAGCTCCTTGAGACCCAGCTCCTTGCCGTTGCCGAGCAGCCGCAGGAAGTCGCCCGCGTCGTTCCCGCCGGTCACCAGCAGGACGTCGCGGATGCCGGCGTTGACCAGGCACTCCAGGGGATAGTAGACCATCGGCTTCTCGTAGATGGGCAGCAGGTGCTTGTTTGTTATCTTCGTCAGCGGCCACAAGCGCTTGCCCAGTCCGCCGGCCAGTACGACGCCTTTCATGACTCTCCCTCCTGCGGCGCTCGCGAACCGCAGGCCGCCGCTGCCACGGATACATCCCCAGTCTTATCATCGTCACAATGCTGATCCCGCCTGTGACCATCACCGCGTCTTGAGTGGTGCTGCCCAGCATGCTCCCGCCGGTCGCAGCGCGCTTCCCGGACGTCGGCCGGGGGCGGCGCCGTGCCAAACAGCGACTCATGCGCCGCCATCCGGTAGGCCGGTATCATCCAGTGCAACTTGACCGGCCAGCGCCCGGCCAGCGTCACCAGCGTTGCCAGGAAGATGCGCAGGTCGAGCCACAGGGAGCGGTGCCGCACGTACAGCACGTCGTAGTAGATCCACTGGTGGAAATCGCCCGCGTCGCGGTCGCGCCGGCAGACCTGCCACAGGCCGGTGATGCCGGGCCGCACGGACAGCCGGGCCTCGCGCCACGGCACGCAGATCTGGTTCTCGCGGAACGGCGACGGCCGCGGCCCGATCAGGCTCATGTGACCGAGCAGGACGTTGAACAGTTGCGGCAGCTCGTCGATGTTGGTGCGGCGCAGCCAGTTCCCCAAGTACGTGATCCGGCTGTCGTTTGCCAGCTTGAACTGCGGCCCGTCCACGAGATTCTGGGCGTATAGTTCGCGCTGCTGGTGGTGGGCGTGGTGCACCATCGTCCGGAACTTCCAGCACCGGAAGGGCCGGCCGCCAAGACCTTCGCGCTCGTGGCCGAACAGAACCGGGCCGCGCGAGGTCAGCTTGATCAGCACCGCGACCAGCGCCAACAACGGCGCGATGACTATCAGCCCCGGGATGGTGGTCAGCAGATCCACGGCGCGCTTGACGAACCGATAAAGCCGCCCGACGCGCGGGTGACCGTTGCAGTTGTGTCCAGCCGGCGGCGGCGAATCGTGGCGCGCCAGCCGCGGGCGACCGCCCTTGTCCCCGTTGCCGCGCTCGCCGTTGTGGCCCGGCACGAAGATCTGATTAACGACCGCGCAGCGCGGCGCCACCCGGGCCCGCGGCCAAACCACGCTCTGCGCCACGGTAGCGTCCTGGCCGACGCGGGTGGCGCTCCCGAGCACCGCCGGGCCAATGACCGCAGCGCCCGCCCCGATCGTCGCCCCAGCATGAATGATGACCGGGCTGTAGATCCGGCTGGTGGGATGAATCGTCACGTCGCGACCGATCCAGATGTCGGGCGCGTGCTGGCGGAAACCATCCGGGATCCGTGCGCCCGTCGCCATGCCCAGAGCCCGCTCGTTCGCGCTTAACAGACCGTCTTCCCGCGTCAGATCGAGCGTGCCGGTCGGCTCCTGCTCGTCCACGCTCGGCGCGCCGCTCTGGGCCAGCCGGGCCCGCACTTGGGACAAGTTCAGCAGATCGAATGGTGTCTGCGACTGCGCGGCCGCCACCGGCACCAGCGAGCACATCACGTGGGCCAGCCCCAGGTGCGTGACGCCGTCGTAGAGTCGGTGCACCGCCCGCGCCCGCAGATCGTCGTCGTAGCGCACGCTCTCCTGGAGCCCGCCGGCGGCATGTCCGGCCACCACCAGGTGGCGCACCTGGCGCTCATTCGATGCCTCGGAAAGCCAGCGCCCAAAGGCCCAGCCGCGGATCGGCGGGTAACGGGCGTCGATGAACAACAGGCGATCGGCCAGTTCATGCGTCTCAAGGAAATCCCCGAACTTGTCCGCGGCCACGATCTGGACGCCGGAAGCTATGGCGCGGATTGCCTGGGCATACGCCTCGTCGCCGGCGAAGTCCGGCACGACGGCCAACCGCAGAATCTCAACGGCCTCCAGCTTCTCACGCAAATCGGCCAGCACAGTGCGGGCGGCCAGCGGAGCCAGCAGCAGCGACGTGGGGCCCGTACTGGAAGCCAGGTAGGCGGGGCGCGTGTCGAGAATGATCGCAATCGTGTCCGTGGCTATTCTCCGGGAACGTCTGCTTCCACGCGCGCGACCGGGTACTCCAGCGTCTGCACGGGTTTGGCCGTTGGCGCGCGCTGATAACGGTACTCGTACCCGTAGCCGTACCGTCGACTCGCCGCCGATCCGATGAACGCCGTACCCAGCAGCTTGCCCCCGGCCAGGCTCAGCTTGGCATAGACCTCGACCAGATCAGCGCGGCGGCAATGGCGCTCACGGACGACCATGACGGTGCCGTCCACGTGTCCCGCCAGAATGGCGGCGTCCGCCGTCATGAGCAGGGGCGGACAGTCGAACAGGATGAAATCGTAGGCGCGGCGCCATTCACTCAGCAGAGCCGAGAAGTCCCCGTTGGCGAGTAGTTCGACGTTGCGCTGGGTCGCATCCTGACCAGCGGGCAGAATGGTCAGGCCCGGCGTATCGGCCACACGGACACCGTTGCCGGACTTGCGGTGCTCGGTGAGCAGATTCACCAGCCCGCGCGCCGGGTCCAGTCCGAAACGCGCCGCCAGACTCGGCTTGCACAAGTCGGCCTCGACCAGCAGCACGCTCTTGCCGCAGTTCGCGAGACTGCGCGCCAGGCGAATCGCCAGCGTACTCTTGCCCGAACCGGGGCCGGCACTGGTAATCTGGACGGTGTTCCCGCGGCTGCGGGTGAGCTGGCTGAGCAGGACGGTGCGCATCATGCGTACGCCTTCGGCATGCTCCGCCGACTCCTCCGCCGGCCCACGACCATCGCCGGCCTGCAGCGGCAACTCCCACAGAAACGCCCCGGGTACCACGCGCCCTACGTCGCCCACCTCTTCAACCCGCGGACTGAAGCGCATGCGCATATACGCGCAGGCCAAGCCGGCCCCCAGCGCTCCAATCACCGCCGCGATGCTAAGCTTCATTTGCTTGTTGTCTTTGGGTGCGGAGGGCGCGACCGCGCGCGAAATGGTTCGGATGGAGGCCGGGACCTTGGTCTTTTCGGCCAACTCCTCCAGCCGCCGTACGACGGCCGCGAGACGGTCCTTGTGGTATTGCAGCTCGTCCGTCTTCTGTCGCAGCCGCTCCGCCGCACTGAAGTCGCTCTGGAAGCTCTCTCGCAACTCATCAACTTCCTGTTGGACACGTTCCCGCCGTAGCTCCCACAACCGTAGTTGGTTACGCAGCGTCACGGGATCTGATGTGCCGGGCGCATTCTCGGAAGGTGACAGTGCGATGGGCAGGCCCGCCACCGCGGCCTCGGCCAGCTCCTGCTGCCGTTCCTCCAGTAGGTTTTGGGCGGATTCAAGCGCCTGCTGCAGGCGCACCATCGTGGGGTGATTCTCACCGAACTGCGCGGCGGCCGTGCTGAGCCGCAGCTCAGCCTCCTTCAACTGCCCGTAGAGGCGCCGCCACTCCGGGTCGGCCTGGTAGCGCACCACCGCCGGGCCGCCGGTTTCGTCGGCCGGCTGCGAAGCCAGCGTCTGCTCCAACTCGGCCAACTCCCGCCGTGCGACATCCATGTCAAGTTCCAGGCGCCGCAGGTCGGCTTCGTATTGGTCCAGGCGGATGCGGCGCTGCGCAATGAGCTGGTCGGGCGAAGGGGAGAGCAACTCCCGCCGCGCCTCCGCGACTACCTGTTCCAGGAAGCGGATTTCCGCCGCCAGCCTGGTTTGCTCCTCGGTCAGCGCGTCGAACAGCGCCCGATCCTTTTCCGAAAACCGCTCGCGCGCAAACTTGAGGTACTCGTCCAGCAGTGCATTGGCCAGCAGGGCCGAATCGGCCGGCACGCGCGTTGTCACCGCGACCTCCAGCAACTCCGTGCGCCTGCGCGGCGCCGCCACTACCGCCGCGGCCAGCCGCTCGATCCGCTGCGGGACGCTGCCGGTCCATTTCTGCAGCACCGCGGGCGACTCGTCGAACCAGACTGTTTGCTGCACGTCCTGGCGCTCCAGCACGCGCTGCAATACCGGCAGGCTCCGCATGATGTCCGCCTGCGTCTGCACGTAGCGCTCGTACTGGGTTATCGGACCCGTCTCGTCCGTATCCACCACGAGTCGTGGAACCACGGAGAAGATCTCCAGCAGCGCCGTCGCGGTGTACTGCGAAACGAACACGCTACGGACAAGCAGGACCCCCGCCGGAGCCAGGACGATGAATACCAGCAAGATCGTCCACTTGAAACGGAGCAGCAACTGTAAGGAGAAGGGCCGCTGGGCGGCCGGGGGCTCAGTCGGCTCCCCGTAGCTCGCCGGCGGCCTTTCCGCCAGCGCGCCGCCCAGGCCTGCGGCAAGCGGGGACTGGGTGCTTTCGTGCTTCTCGTTCATACCCTCCAACTCACTTGCCGCACCTGAGGCGATATGCCTGCTGTAGCTGCGGATCCAATATGCCGCGGAGATAGTCGAACCGAGAAACCGCTCCGCGATAGCGTCCGAGCGCTGCGCCGACCCCGCTCATTGAACCTGCGGCTCGGGCCGTTTACGTGGGCGCCCCCCGCGCCAGATGGTGCCCTGCAGGAGCGCCTTCGCGCGAACCGTCGCGCCGGCCGCGATGAGGCACGAATCAACCCGCGCCGCCGGTCCCAATACGGCGCGGTCGCCGATCACCGAATTCGTAACAACCACGTCCTCGGCCAGCAGGCAGTCGCGACCAACCACTACCGGGCCGATGAGCATCGCGCGGTCTGCAATGCGCGTGCCGGCCGCGACCATGGCCGCGCCGATCGCCCGGGCACTTGCCGCCACGCTGGCCGTCGGATGTAGCGCGGCGGTCCCCTGCCAGGTGTAGCCGGTCTGCACGTCGTCGCCGGCCCGCGCCCGCTCCAGGGCCCACGGCTGCACGGCGAGGTAGGTCGCCAGGTCGCTGACACGCGGCGCGGGCTCCTCCGTCGGGAACACGGTTACCGTGCAGCCCGCACGCAGCAGTTGCGGCACGAGCGTTTCCTTGATGTCCTGATAACTACTCGACGAGACAGTGCGCACGGCCTCCCGCGAGAAGACGTGAACTCCCACCGGCGACGCCTCGTGGGACCCGGCGGCGGTCAGGTTCCCGCCGGCAGCCACGGCCAGCGTGGCCGCCGCCCGGCGCTGGGCGTGGGCGGCCAACAGTCTGCTCAAGCCAACTGTCGGCAGAATCGACCCGTCGACCACCACGTACTGGTCTGCGTCGATCAACTCGCTTGCATCCCGCAGGCACCCCGCCGGGCCGCGCGGCATGCGATCAACGAAATACTGCAGCCGCAAACCCCAGCGACCGCCGTCCCCCAAGTACGACCGCAACGGCCGCGTCCGCTGATTCACGCATACGACGACGTCCATGATGCCGGCGCGTCTAAGCCAATGCAGTGTGTGGACCGCCAACGGGACATTGGCCACTGGCAGCAGCAGGCGCGGCTCGAGGCAGTGCGTGGAGTCCTCGCGCCAGACATGCGATCCACCTAGAATGATGCCGGCGATTGACATACCGACTCCCTGGCCGGGCGGAGTAGAATTCACAGCGGCGCACCACCAATGGCCATGCTGCGCACCGGGGCGCGCCCCGAACCGTTGGTCCCCCGCCGGAGCGCGCGGCTGCGCCGCAGCAGCCGACCGACTATGCCGCAACCGGCCAGCGCCGCCCCGACCATGATCAGGGTCTGCTGCTTCCAGCCGATCCCCGGGCCGCTGACCAGGCCAAACCAGTCCGCGCTGATGGAAGCCGCCAACAGGAACAGCCCGCAGAGCGCAACGGGGCCGACGCGCAAGAGTATGCCCACCAGCCCCAGCACTACGGCAATGACCACTCCCGTCTGCTGATACACGCCGAAGCCGGGACTCCGGTCGGGTATCAGGAAGTCGCCGAAGAGCCCAACTACCAGCAGCGCCAACCCAGTGGCCCCCGCCAGCACGGGCAAACCGGGACGCACCCCCCTTACCGCCGCGGCCGACAGCGCCGCCGGCGTATCCACGCAGTCGAGGCAGAAGCGTTCCACGACGGGCCATCCGCGCTCATACCCCTCCAAGACATGCACGCAGGCCCGCCGGCCGCAGACTCCGCATACGTGGTACGTGGGGACAGTTCGCTCGTCCGGCCGGGCGCCCCCCGTATCCTGCCGCCGCCGATCGGGCGGCCACCACACCAGCCCGTCTGCATACCCAGCGCCGGCTTCCGATTCCGTACCGCTGGTGCTTAGCTCGATGGACATGGCTCAGCTTCCTTCCCGCCCGGGCAAGGCGATTGCCTTGCCCGGATCAACGGAATTCCACAGTCCAGGTGAATGGAAACTTGTCCCACGGTTCCCGCTGCTCATCGGGTTGGCGCGCGTCATATTTGCGCGTCATGTAATACAGCAACAGGGCGTCGCGGCCGCCGACCGCTACGCCCCCGTGCCAGAGCCCACTGGGTATCCGCAACACGCCCGGGCGATGCTCTCCGAGGTAGACGGCCCGGCCGGTGCCGCTCGGTATCTCGATCGGGACAACGTGGCCCTCCGTGGGCACCGGGCCGGCCAGCCGCAGCTCGGCCGTCAGCGCAACCTGTTCAGTGTTGAACAGTCCCACCTTGAGGCTGCCCAGCAGAACCGTCCAATGGTCATCCTGGCGCGCATGTCGATGCCAGGCTTTGACCGCTCCGGAGTACATGAGCGAAGCGTTGATCTGTCCTGGGATGTCCGTGAGGTGATCCAGGACCGAGAGCAACGATCGCCCGCGATCATCGCAATACGTGTGCATCAGACGCTCCCGCCCGCCTGCCCTGCGAGTAAGCTACGAAACACGCGCGCCCCGGACATGCCCTTGGCTGCGCCCGGCCGCGCGCCCTTGGCGGCGCGATGGCCCGCCCTGACCTGCTTTGAAACAGAGCGCTCATCTACGCCACCACCTCCAGCAACGCCGCATCGATCTCCACCGTCGCCGACTGGCTGATCAGTGACACGCCCACGTAGAGCTTCGTGCGGCCGCACCATTGCAGCACCACGCCTTCGACTCCCCGCAACGGACCCCCGGTCACCCGGCACCGCCGGCCCGGCTGCAGGCCCTGGAACAGCTCGACTTTCTGGCCGCTGGCCACCACGGCGTAAATGTGCTGCAGTTCCGCCCGTAGCTGTTCCTGGTCCTGAACGGTGAGCACGTTGGCCACGCGTTTGGTGCCCCAGGCGATCTCCCGATCACGGTCGTCGCCACACAGAAACAGGTATCCGGGAAACAGCGGCTTATCAAAAACAGCCGTACGGCTGCGCGTGTACGTGTGCTGCACGCGGACGAGCGGCAGATAGTACTGGCAGCGGTTGAGAGCAAGTTCTGTCGCCACGCGCTTCTCGTTCTGAGCCCGCGTGTGCAGAATCCACCAGCAACCGCGCAGTTGCGCGATCCATCTGTCGCCCTTAGTACTGGCGTCCACCGAGTGTGTCTCAGCCGGGCTGCAGGGACGTGCCTTGTTGCTGAAATGCATCAGCCCCCTCCTCATATCCAGACTTACTCTCCACTGTCCACGCGCCCACGCCGCCTGTCCAGCCGCTCAGAATTCCAGGCAATTCAATAGGTGCGCCAATTCAACCGCGCTGTGTGTCTTCATCTTCTGATTAACGCGTGAGCGATATACTTCTATGGTCTTCTCGGAAAGACCGAGCCGGCCGGCAATTACGCGACTGCGACAACCCGCCGCCACGAGGTGACACACCTCCCGCTCCCGCGGGGTTAGCTGCGCATAGCGACCGCGAATATCATCCTCCACGTGGCGCCGCTCCCGCCGGCCTAGCTGCTCCGTAAGCGCTGCGAGAATCACTCCCTGGAGGCGGTCTTCAACGCGCGTTTTCTCGACGACATCAAACGCCCCGGCCTTCATAGCCGCGACGGCAATTGACAGGTTCTGCTCCTCGGCCAGAACTATGATGGGAACAAATACGCGCCGTGCGACCAAGGCGCGCAGGACCTCCAGCGCGCTGGCCCCCGGGGCGTGCGCTTTGGCGACGATGCAGGCGAGCGAATCCGGTTCCACAGCGCGGAGGCAATCTTCCACCCCGGAGAGGCTCCTGGCTTCCAGGTTGGCCGAGCGCGCCAGCGTGTGCACCCAGGTGCGCATCGCCGGATCCGGATCCATCATGTACACGGTGGGGCAGGGGCGGAGCGCATCGCTCCAACCCGTCGAAAAGCTGCGCGGCATCACTGCTTCCCCCGACAAGGATTGACAGACCGAGGCATCCTGGCCGAAGGCTGAACGAGCACGCGCCATCGCCGCCGAACTGCCAGCGCCCACGTCACCGGCACACGCGATGACCTTGGCGCGGGGCTTGTCGCGAGCCGTCATCTTCGTCCTCCCCCACGTGCTAGCTCAGGTCTCGCACAGATTTGAACCGGCGGCCGCGCGACGCCAATCGCGGGCCTCTGGCAGCAAGACACACGGCGCCGGCCTGGTCGACCCGCTCAACAACGCCGTTGTCGCGGGATCTAGACGGCCCTCACGCTTTCGTCACCAGGGCAGGCGCTGGTACCCCGTAACGTCGCGACATGGAACGGAATGCACAGCGCCCCGTAGGGCGCAGACTCCGCCCCCGTGGATTGGGCGCCTCGTGTGCGCACCCAATTACCATCGCCGCGCCTCGGCGCAGCGCTACTCTGGTTACCGAGATCCCCGGGCTTCGTGTACCCCTCGCAAAAACATGTCACGATGCGAGTTGCGCATTGCCCGGTTGGGCATCCATGCCGACTGTCCGTTCATGCAAGAGCAACAAGAACGACCCACAGTCTCCTTGTACCCAATGCATTCCTGGAGGCCCCCACGGACGATCAGCGCAAATCAAAATATTGAACTAATGGCGACGATTCGCCATCACGGAGATCAAGATGAATTTGCGGCAATCTCCCGTATTCGCCGGCCTCCCTTACTCACAGCGTGCCGCCGACGGGCCTCCCGCCTATCGGCTAACACTACTGCGCAGTAAGCATAACCTATATGCACGGCGGATGCAACCCCAAATATGCGGCAATTTCGCCCGACTCGCAGCAACGCCCTTGATGCTGGTTTTCGGAGCCGGCGCGGCGTAGAAGCGAAGAACGCGGCCCATCGACCGTGAGAACACTGAACTGCCTGTCACCAGCGAAAACACCATCCCACCCAGATTCAGTGGGGACTGTCTCGAACGTCACGGGCGTAGCCGGGGCCATACCACGCCACGCCGGTCTCGCCAAGCACTGCGGTCGCCCCTACTACTTCCCGCCAGCCTGCTGCTGCAGCTTCGCCAGGGCGACCAGGGGGCGCGACTGCAACCTGAGCCGCCCGCTGGTCGCCTCCCAGCGATAGACGCTCGCCGCTGTGACGCCCAGCCGGTCGGAAAGCTGCGCGACATCACTGGTTCCCCCAACGGGGATTGACGGACCGAGGTGGCCTGGCCGAGCCGTGCCCCGCAGGGACTGCGGGATCATTGCCGGGGAGCCCGTCGAGTTGGCGATGCATGCGATTCAGCATTCGTCGCGCGATGACGAGAACGTGCTGGACTCGTTCGGCGGTAGCGGATCGGCGTTGATCGACTGCGAGCAGACGGGTCAAGGTCCATCCGTGACCGCAGAGGGCGGAGCCCGGCGCAGCAGCCTGAGGAGCAAGGTTCCCCGGACCTCCGCCGGAATTTGCTCCGCCCAGTCGGTACCGGTCGGCCAGGGCCCACGTTGGCCCGACCGCAACCGCGAATAACAGGACACTCGCCCGGCCAGTGTCAGCCAGGCGGGCTGCATGCAAACGCGGCACGCAGCCGCGGCCTTAGCCGCCAACTAACAACTCCACGAACGGATCGATATCAAAGGCGTTCACCAGACCATCGCCGTTTATGTCCGCGTTCATATGGTTACAGTACGGATACGCTGCGTAGTAGGCGGGCACGTGCGTTAGGGCTAGTACGAACGGGTCGATGTCAAACGCGTTGATGAGGCCATCACAGTTCAAGTCGCCGGGAAACAGTGGCAACTCGCAAGCGTCCGCTATCCCGTCATCGTCTTCGTCCGTGCAGTCCGTGCCGAATCCCTGCCAGTTCCCTAACAAGAGGTCGCAGTAACTGGCCGTCAGTTCCAGGCACAGCATCCCACCGGTCAGGCAACACGCTCCGGTGCACACGCCAGCATGCAGGCAGGATGTATCCGGTCCTTCCCAGTAACCACCCAGCATGGCGCACTCGGCTTCCGTGACATCCTCGCACGTCTCGTCATCCAAGCAGCAGGCGCCCAGCGGCTGCTCGCAGGGGTTCGGCTCGCACGGCGCGTCCATCAGCCAGCTCTCACCGCCGGCCGCGTAGCACTCGGCCTGGAGCAACTGCTCGCATGTGCCGTCATGGAAGCAGCACGCGCCCAGCGGCTGCGGGCAGGGATTCGGCTCGCAGGGCGCGTCCATCAGCCAGCTCTCACCGCCGGCCGCCGTGCACTCGGCCGCGAGCAGCTGCTCGCATGTGCCGTCATGGAAGCAGCAGGCGCCCAGCGGCTGCTCGCAGGGGTTCGGCTCGCACGGCGCGTCCATCAGCCAGGACTCGCCGCCGGCCGCCGTGCACTCGGCCTGGAGCAACTGCTCGCATGTGCCGTCATGGAAGCAGCACGCGCCCAGCGGCTGCTCGCAGGGGTTCGGCTCGCACGGCGCGTCCATCAGCCAGCTCTCACCGCCGGCCGCCGTGCACTCGGCCGCGAGCAACTGCTCGCATGTGCCGTCATGGAAGCAGCACGCGCCCAGCGGCTGCTCGCAGGGGTTCGGCTCGCACGGCGCGTCCATCAGCCAGGACTCACCGCCGGCCGCCGTGCACTCAGCCGCGAGCAACTGCTCGCATGTGCCGTCATGGAAGCAGCACGCGCCCAGCGGCTGCTCGCAGGG
>CAZJYX010000043.1:0-19948 GCA_964550375.1 uncultured Planctomycetales bacterium
TGGCGGGTTACGCGGAGGACGCGGAGATGGGGGTGCTGGCGCGGGATGGCGACCCGGTGCCGGAAGCGGGGGAGGATGTCTACGTCGCTATCATCTCGCATGCTTTCATAAATGATCTGCGGCACGTTCTGTATCGGTTGAAGCTCGGGGGTCCCTCGATTGACGACTCGAATCGGTACGCGGTGTACTATGGGCCGTACGAGGACACGCGCATGATCCTGCGTGATGGGGAGCCGGCCGACTACTTCCCCAGCGGCACCGTCGTGAATAGCTGTGGGGCGGTTGAGAGCTTCCTGGCCATGAACGATGTGGGGGACTTCCTGACGCTCATCGGGGTCCAACAGGTGGGTGGCGAGCAGTTCTACCTTCTCTGGGTGCGGCATGGTCTGACGGGTCGCTACGTTCCAGTGCTGGAACCGGGGCAGGATGTTTGGGGTCGGACGGTTGCGCCCACGAGTTCAGGAGCCTTGGGACACTACTGGGCGCTGACGGGTGGTGCTGACGGTCGGCCGCAGAGTTTCAATGATCGGCGGCAACTGGCGGTGTTGCTGGATTTCACGGACGGGACGACAGGCGTTTACCGGATCGGTCCGCCGCTGTTGGGTGATATTGACGGCGACGGTGAAGTGACGGCGGTGGAGCTGGCGGCATTCGCGGATTGTGTGACGTATCCGGGCGGGCAGGGCACCACGGAGTGTGCCGCGTTCGATCTGGACCTTGACGGTGACATTGACATGGAGGACTTTCGGATGCTGCAACTCCTGGTCGGCGAAGCGCGCTAACGGAGCGTACGCGCGGCGCGGCGGCGGTTGGTTCCTGCTCAGTTCTGGTCATCCGCCACAGTCGGCAGGTGCCCGGGCGGCGCTACGCTGCGCATCTACAGGGGCAACCCAGCATTGCCGCCGAGTGCTACGCCCGTTTGCGCCGGGTGCGTTTGCGGCGGGGCTGGCCGTTGGGGGCGCCGTCGTCGTCCTCGTCGAAGAGGTCGGCCGGGAGCGTTTCCGGCTCGTTTTCGGGAACGATGACGGTCGAGTCGTCGCCGGCTAGGTCGTCGGTTTCGGCCGGCGGGGCGGCGGCCACCGGGCGGCCGTCTTCGTCCAGGACGACATCGGCCTGGGCCGTGCGGCGTTTGGCGATGCGCTGGAGGGTCTGCATGATGCGATCGGAGCCGGTGCCGGTGATGCCGGCCAGGGCATCGGCCACATCCGGAATGTAACGAGAAAATATGTCGCGCTTCTGAGCTTCCATGCGCTGCCGCCGACGGCGGCGCACGTAGGATGCCAGCTTGCGGCCGCTTTCCTGCAAGGCCAGGCGGATTTCCTTGCGGATCTCGTCGTAGTCGGCGATGGCCTCCTTGCTTTCGCTGGTGAATGGCACCCAGACGCTGGCCATGTGGACCATGATGACGAGCGGGCCGACGGGTAGCGAGCCGCTGGGCTGCGAGAGGCCGTAATTGCGCCAATCCACGTCGAGCACTGACTTGTACGCCGAACAGGACGACTGTTGGTAGAGCAGCGGGACGCGGTTGGCGAAGCGGATAACGCGGACGGCCCCATCGGCGGAGAGTTGGCCGCCGTAGGCCAGGGCGATCTCGATCTGGAAGGGGTTGCCGCGGTAGACGGCCGGCGGGCGGGTGGTGGCGGTGAAGAACTCGGCCTTGACCTCCTTGAGCAGGCCGGCCAGGAGATTGCGGACGCCGATGGGCGCGAGGCAGTCAGTGGGCGGGGCCATGACCTTGACGGACTGCATGGCCTGGTAGAGCCGTTCGACATCGTGGGTGGCGATGGTGCCGGGGGCGGCCTTGTCGCTGAGGCCGGCGGCGGCACAGATGCGCTGGGCCACGGTGGGCGAAACGCGGCAGAAGTGCTTCTGCAGGAAGCCGGCGAGCTTTACGCCTTTGGACTCCTTGAGCATCTTCATCAACATGCCCAGCTCGATGCCGTGCGGGTGGGGCTGGATTTCGCGCGTTTCGGCGGGGAGGTCGTCGGTGGCGCGTGGGAATTCGCGCATTTCGCCGGTGGGCGCGCGATAGATGATTGCGGCGTGGGGGTTGGCGATGGCGGTCTGTTCGATGTACTCGTCAACGGATTGGCGGCCCTTGGTGTAGCTGGCGAGCAGTTCGATGCTGACGTCGGTGCCGCGCTCCCAAGGGACCTCTACGGGCTCGTCCTTGATAACGTCGGGGCGGTTCTTGGCAGTGTCGATCTGGATCTGGAAGTGGTGGGCTTCCTTCTTGGGGCTGGTGCGCGACTTGATGTTCACGCTCCGGCCGGTGGTCAACATGCCGTACATGCCGGCGGCGGAGATGCCGATGCCCTGCTGGCCGCGGGCCATCTTGAGGCGGTGGAATTTGGAGCCGTAGAGCAGCTTGCCGAAGATGTTGGGGATCTGGGCCTTGACGATGCCGGGGCCGTTGTCGCGGACGTTGACGCGGAAGCGCTCCTCGGCGAGCTGGTCGATGCGGATGTGGATCTCGGGGAGGATGTGGGCCTCCTCGCAGGCATCGAGGCTGTTGTCGACGGCTTCCTTGAGTGTCGTGAGCAGGGCCTTGCGTTTGTTGTCGAAGCCGAGGAGGTGGCGGTTCTTGGCGAAGAATTCGGACACGCTGATGTCGCGCTGCTGGGTGGCCAGCGTCTCGGCTGTCACGGTGCGGTCGCGTTTGCCCGCCTTGGCGGATCCGGTCGATTGGGCGGGGCGGGCGGGCGGCTGGCGCTTGGAGGCTGCTTTGGTGCGCGTGGCCGCGGGTGTTCGGGGATCATTCTCGGCAGCAGCCACGCCGGCGTCCTCCTGATCGTCGTCGGAAACGGGAACGTAGGCGGGCTGGCTGACGGTGCCAACGGGTATTTCGCGTGCTGGTGGCAGGTCGAAGAGCGTGGCTGGTTGCTCCATGGTGGGCGTGTTGCTCGTTTTGGTCATAGCGGGAATCCAAGCTGGCCCGCATTGTCAAACTCGAGGGCGCGGGCGGCCGTCATTCCGTCAGGCGCGCTGCATCAGTTGGAGCGCCAAGCGGCACCGCAAGATATGGTAGTGCACCTGACGGGCGAGTACAATAAGCGGGCCATTCGTAGGAGCGTGCAATGGGCATGAGCGGTGCGCAGCGGCGGGAGCTGATAGCGCGTGGGCATCAGTTGAAGGCTGCTGTCGCGATCGTCGGCGATGCCGTTGGCGAGGGAGCGCTTGCGCACATTCGGGACCTGCTCAAGAAGCGTGAGCTGCTGAAGGTGCGAATCAAGGCCGAGGATGCGGCGACGTGTGATCGAACGGCCGCTGAGCTGGCGCGGGGCGTGCCGTGTGAAGTGGTGTCGCGCGTGGGCCGTATCGTGCTGCTGTGGTCGGCTGAGCAGACGCAGGAGCACGGGGCGGCCGGCGAGAAGAAGACGCCGGGCCCTTAGACCCGGCGTCTTCGCGCAGGAGGTATGTGCGAGGTTCCTGCGGGTTACCCGCCGACGAGAAGCTGCACGAACGGGTCGATGTCGAACGAGTTGATCAAGCCGTCCTGATTGGCATCCGCTGCAAAGATGTTGCAGCATGGGAACGCGGCGGCATAGCCGGCCGGGTTGGTCAGTGCCAGTACGAACGGGTCGATATCGAACACGTTCAGCAGGCCGTCGCAGTTCATGTCGCCGAGCACGGTGTCGCGTGGCAGGCGCGAGATCCCGAATTCGCCGACGGCGAAGCCGAGGGCCGCGGGATCAGCCGTGATCTCGATGCTCTCGATCGTGGTGCGCGAACTGCAGGCGTAGAAGCCATAGTAGCGCGCCCCGGAGTCGCCGGTCACGTTCTGCGTGAGCGTGGTGCCGTCGCTGCCGACCGCGGTGATCCAGTAGGTGCCAAACAGGTTTGGCTCGGCGTAGAGATAGAAGGCGTACGTGTCCGGCGGGGGCAGCAGCAGCAGGCTGTTGCCATTGCGGTAGTACACGTCGCCGGTGTAGCCGTGGCTCCAAGTGGACCAACCGTCCCCGATGCGGCGATGGTTGGCGCCCTCGACGAGCACGAGCGTGGCACCGCCGGGCGCGGGAACGTCAAATACTTCGTCAAACAGTGGCCGCGTGTCAACTGGGAACGGGGTCATGTCATAGCCGCCCAGCACGGCCGGTGGTGCGGCCGTCCCGACCGAGCCCTCCGCAAGCAGGTGACACTCGTCGCGGTCGCGTGGGGCCAGGCCGAATTCGCCAACGGCGAAGTCGGTGGTAGAGATCACGGTGACGGAAGTCAGTGCGACTGATCCATCGCAGGAGTAGAAGCCGAAGAACTGGGCGCCGGATGCGCCGTTCACAACCTCGCTGACCTCCATGCCGTTACTGGCCCGCGCGATGAAGAGGATCGGCGAGAACGGATTGGGTTCGGCATAGAAGTAGAAAGCGTGTGTGTCTAACGGCAGTATCAGGGTAACCTCAGTGGCGCCGTTGGTATAGTATACATCGCCGACGTAGTCGTGACTCCAGGTGGACCACCCTTGTCCAATGCGGCGATGATTGAGAGGTATGCTGAAGCCCAGGCTGCCGCCGTCGGGGGCGCTGACGCTGGTGACGTCGTCGTAGATTGGCCGCGGGTCCGGCAGGAACGGAATCACGTCATAGCCGCCCAGGGAGAGCGGCGGGACGTCCGTGCCGGGGCTCAGGTCGGCGCCGATGCCGGTGCAGCGCGGTAGACGCGCTATGCCGAACTCGCCGATGGCGAAGCCGGAGGCGTCGGGATGGGCGGTGACAATGATCTTATGGATCGTGACCGCGCCGTTGCAGGAGTAGAAGCCGTAATAGCGGGCACCGGAGAGGCCGGTTACGTTCTGAGTTATGGTGGAACCGTCATCGGCGACCGCCGTGATGGTGTAGGTTCCGAAAAGGTTGGGCTCGGCGTAGAAGTAGAATGCAAAGGTGCCGCCCGGTAGCGTCATGGTTACCCGGTTGTCAGAGGTGTGATAGACGTCTCCGGTGTAACCGTGGCTCCAGGTGCTCCAGCCCTGGCCGATGCGGACGTGCGTAAGTTCCGGGCAGAAGTCGATCGTACCGCCGCCGGGGGCGGGCACGTCGAAGACCATCTGGCCGAGCGGGCGTCCGTCGAGCGGGAAGGCCGTCATCGGGTAGCCGCCGAGCGTGGCCGGCGGCGCGGCCGTGCCGACGCTGGCCGATATGTTCAGGCCGTCGCACGTTGCGGTGCGCGCAATGCCGAATTCGCCGACGGCGAATCCGCCGGCGGCCGCATCCGCCACGACCGTGATGCTGGCGATCGTGTCGCCATCGGTGCCGTAGAAGCCGTAGAACCGCGCGCCGGCCGATCCTTCGACCTGCTGGGTCAGGCTGGCGCCGCTGTTCGACGTGGCGGTGATGGTGAAGAGCCCGAAGTTGTTGGGCTCGGCGTAGAAGTAAAAGGCGTAGGTGTTGACGGGCAGCGTCAGCGTGGCCGACGAGCCGCCGTTGGTATAGTAGACATCGCCGGTGTAGCCGTGGCTCCACGTGGACCACCCATCTCCGATACGGCGATGATTGAGGCTGGGTGAGAAGCCCACGCCTCCGCCGCCCGGGGCCGGAACACCGGCCACGTCCTGCATCAGCGGTCGCGGGTCAAGCGGAAATGGGGTCATCGTATAGCCGCCGAAGATTGCGGGCGGGGCAGCCGTACCGACGCTGAGATCAGCCACCACGCCGGCCGAGGCGGCCGACACCAGTACAGCGCCCGTTAGCAAGGCGACCACCACGGGCAGACGCTTGGCAAAACCGAGACTATCCATTCAGAAGCTCCTTCCTTCGCACGCGTTCAATAATGGAAACGGGTCAGCCTAGCGGCGACGCAGGAACAGTCCGGCGAGCGTCAGCAGCGCCAGCGACGCGGGCTCGGGAACGCGGGCAATGCCGAACTCGCCGATGGCGTAGTCGACGAGGCCGCCCGTGGAGACGGTGATCGAGTCGATGCTCTGCATGGCGGTCGTGTGGAAGCCATAGCCGTGGGCGCCTTCAAAGCCCTCGACGCCGAAGGTGGCGCTGACCAGATCGCCATCATCGCTGTAGCCCGTCACTGTGAAGTCGTACATGGCGAAGGGGTTCGGCTCGACGTAAAGATAGAAGGCGCCGGTGTTAGCCGGCATGTACAGCGTAACGTCGTCGAAGCTGCCGCCGGTATAGTAGACATCGCCGGTGTAGCCGTGGCTCCAGGTGCTCCAGCCCGAGCCGATCATGCGGTGTTCGAGGTCATAGCTGAAGTCGACGCGCCCGCCGATGGGAGTATCGACACCATCGACAAAGGTGGAGAGCGGCTGAGTATCAGCCGGGAACGGCAGCATCATGTAGCTGCCCAGCATGGCCGGCGGCGTACCGGTACCGAGGTCCGTGAAATGGATATCCGCGTTGGCGAAGGACACAAGGCTCAGAACCATAATCAATGCGCTGACAGAAGTTCTCATAGAACACCTCCATATGACAAGTCGGTGACCAGCATGGTTGCCACGCCGACCGACACCGGCCGGCTCGAAATGTGGCACGTGCCTGCGCCACCTCTCCCTTCAGACAGTTTCAGTAAGCGTTGCTACACCGCCGGCGAGGCCGGCGCAGTAGTGACTCCCCGTGCCCTGAGGGCATGCGAGAATGCGGACACGAGTTCGTGCGCATAGGCAAAGCTGCTCCTCTCCTGGCGGCGCCGGCCGGCCGCAGCCGTTCCGTCACGGAACGGGCTACAGGCTGGCACCAGACGCACCGCCGGCTCCCTTGTCGCTATCTGAGCTTTATCTTGTGAGGTTTCCCGAACGAACGTTCCTCACATCCCTGCGGCCCATATAGCACTAATATATCACGGATTCAGGCGTGTGCAAGTTAAAAATTCGCGGGGGCCGGAAATTCCTTGGCCGCGCGCTTGCTGGCCAGCGTGGCGCGGGGCCAGGACAGTGCGTGCAAACACCTGTGCTGTGGTGCGTTAACGTGAGTTCGGGTGTGCGCTTTGTTGGATTGCCAAGCGGCTGTGGTGGTTTTCTGACGGTGCCTCCAAGTACTGTCGGCCTAGCCGGATACCGAGATATACCGCGCTGCGACTTGCCTATTCGTGTTTTGTTAGGTATACTTTCGGCAGGTGGTGCGAAGTCGTGAGGCGGCCGGTCGAGTGATTGCGCCTGACCGGTTGCACTGGGAATGTGCGCCCTGCCCGAGCAGCCGGACGCCGAGTTTGTCGCACACTTGTCGCCCGTGGCTGGTTGGTCCGGCTGTTCGGGCGGGCACTGGCTGAAGCGCGTTATGGCCGTCGAATACGCGGAATTGCACTGCCTGTCGAACTTCTCCTTCCTCCGGGGCGCTGCGCACCCGGAGGAACTGGTCGCGCGGGCCGCTGAACTGGGCTATGCAGCGCTGGCAATTACGGATCGGAACTCGCTGGCGGGCGTGGTGCGGGCGCACGTGGCGGCGCAGGAGCATGGGCTGCGGCTGCTGGTTGGGGCGGAGATTGCGCCGATCGACGCCCTGCCGGTCGTGCTGCTCGCGCCGGATCGGGCGGCATACGGCCGGCTGGCGCGGCTGATTACGCGTGGACGTTTGCGACGGCCCAAGGGTGATTGCGCCGTAACGTTGCCGGACATTGGCGACCTGGCGGAGGGGCTCGTAGCGCTGGCGTTGCCGCGCCGGTCCGGGGGCGCCGCTTCATATGCATGCGCGGATTTGGCGGATCGCGGACTGTCCGGTGCGCTGTCGGCATATCGCGAGATTTTTTCTGAGCGGCTCTACCTGGCCGCCGGGTTGACGTACGACGGCGCGGATGAGGACCGGCTGGCGGCGCTGGCAAGGCTCGCCCGGCAGGTCGGCGTTCCGCTGGTGGCCGCCAACGACGTGCACTATCACGTGCCCGAACGGCGTTACCTGCAAGATGTGCTGACGTGCATCCGCGAGCACTGCACGCTGGCCGCGGCCGGCGCCCGGCTATTTGCGAACACCGAACGACACCTGCGGCCGCTTTACGAAATCGTCCGGCGTTATGCCGCTTTTCCGGAGGCGGTGGCGTGTGCGGTGGAGATCGCGCAGCGCTGCACCTTCAGCCTGGACGAATTGCGTTACGAGTATCCGCACGAGCTATGCTCGGCCGGGACCACGCCGGCGGAGTACCTGGAGCGGCTGGTGTGGGCCGGCGCGGCGGAGCGTTACGGCGGCCAGTCGGCCCAGGCAGGCGGTGTTGCCGATGGGGGGCGGGCGGCGGTGCCGGCTGGTGTGCGCCGGCAGATTGGGGAGGAGTTGCGGCTCATTGGCGAGCTGAAATACGAGCACTACTTTCTGACGGTCTGGGACCTAGTGCGGTTTGCCCGCAGTCGTGGCATTCTATGCCAGGGGCGGGGTTCGGCGGCGAACTCCGCGGTGTGCTATTGCCTGGGCGTCACGGCCGTCGATCCGGCCCGGATCGATCTGCTGTTCGAGCGTTTCATCAGTCGCGAGCGCAACGAGCCGCCCGACATAGATGTAGACTTCGAGCACGAGCGCCGCGAGGAGGTATTTCAGTATATATACAACAAGTATGGGCGCAAACGTGCCGGCCTGGTGGCGGAAGTCATCACGTATCGCCCGCGTTCGGCCGTACGTGACGTGGGCAAGGCGCTGGGTTTGTCGGTGGACCGGGTGGCGGCGCTGGCCAAGGCGCTGGACTGGTGGAGTGATGAACCCGTGCCGGCCGAGGCGTTGCAGGCCGCCGGTCTGGACGCGCGGGACCGCACCGTGCGGATGGTCGTGCGGCTGGTGCGGCAACTGCTGGGTTTCCCGCGGCACCTGTCGCAGCACGTCGGCGGTTTCGTCATCACGGAGACGCCGTTGTGCGAGCTGGTGCCGCTGGAGAACGGGGCCATGCCCGCGCGCACGTTCATCGAGTGGGACAAGGATGACATCGATGCACTGGGCATTCTCAAGGTTGATTGCCTGGCGCTGGGCATGTTGACGGCTATACAGAAGTGCTTGGCCTTGTCGGGCGACCTTGGCCCGACGCTGCCGCGCGCGCTGGCGGAGATTCCGCCGGAAGACCCGCGCGTGTACGACATGATCTGCCGGGCCGATACCGTTGGGGTCTTTCAGATTGAGAGCCGGGCGCAGATGTCGATGCTGCCGCGCTTGCGGCCGCGCTGCTTCTATGACCTGGTGATCGAGGTGGCCATCGTGCGGCCGGGGCCGATTCAAGGCGGCATGGTGCACCCCTACCTACGACGGCGGCACGGACTCGAACCGGTGACGTATCCCAGCACGGCGGTGCGGCAGGTTCTGGAGAAGACGCTGGGTGTGCCGCTTTTCCAGGAGCAGGTCATGCGGCTGGCGGTGGTGGCGGCCGGCTTCACGCCGGGCGAGGCCGACCAGTTGCGCCGGGCCATGGCGGCCTGGCGGCGGGCCGGCAGCCTGGACAAGTTCAAGCTCAAGCTCATGCGGGGGATGCTGGCCAACGGCTACACGCGGGAGTTTGCCGCCCAGATTTACCGGCAGATTCACGGCTTTGGGGAATATGGCTTTCCCGAGAGTCACGCGGCTTCGTTCGCCTTGCTGGTGTACGCCTCGGCGTGGCTGAAATGTTACCAGCCGGCGGCTTTCTGCGCCGCTTTGCTGAATTCACAGCCGCTGGGCTTCTACACGCCCGGGCAGCTTGTCCGGGACGCCCTCCAGCATGGCGTCAAGGTACGCCCGATCGACGTCAACTTCAGCCGCTGGGATTGCACGTTGGAGGCCCCGGAGGCGGCGCGTGGCCGGGCGGCGCAACCGGGCCTGCGGCTGGGGCTGCGGCTTATTAGCGGGCTGGGTGCGGCGAAGGTGCGCGGCGTGGAGGCTGCCCGGCGAGCGGGCCCGATCAGCTCGCTTCGGCGACTGGCTCGCCGGGCTGATGTGTCGCGGGAAACGCTGCTGCGGCTGGCGGCGGCTGATGCTTTTCGCTCGTTGGGGCTGAATCGCCGGGCGGCGCTCTGGCAGATTCTGGCGCTGGATGAGGCCGAGGCGCCGCTGCTGGCCGAGTTGGATGATGATGAGCCGCCGGTCAAGCTGCCGGCGGAATCGCTGGACGAAACGATGGTGCAGGACTACGACGCGGTCGGGTTTTCGCTGAACGCGCATCCGATCGGGCTGTTGCGGGCGGAGTTGGCGGCGTTACAGGTCGTGCCCAACCGGAGCTTGAGCCGGCTGAGCCACGGGCGCCCCGTGGTGGTAGCGGGGCTGGTGACGGTGCGACAGCGGCCGGGGACGGCCCGCGGCATCGTCTTCATGACGCTGGAGGATGAGACCGGCAATGCCAACCTGGTGGTTCATCCGCCGATCTGGGAGCGGGATAAGTGCGTGGCGCGGGGGCATGTGGCGCTAATCGCGGAGGGACATATTGAGCGGCAAGGCGCGGTGGTGCACGTAGTTGTTCGGCGGTTGCGGGATTTGTCGGCGGGGCTCAGGGCGGAGGCGCATCGTTCGCGTGATTTTCGTTGATGGGGCCGGGCGCGGCGCTGGCAGCGGGCGGCTCGCCGGGATCATCCGTGGCGGGCGCCGGCGTGTTGCGCTCCCAGCCGCGTGACTCGGTCAGGTCGGCGATTTCGCGGCCGCGCTGCTCGTCATGGACGGCGGTGAAACTGCCCAGGATCAGGAAGCGGGCGGACTTCCCCCAGCCGCCCAGCAGCCGACTGGCCTGGCGGTCGGCAAGAATACGAAGGCTGCCGCGGAACCGGTCGTTTGGCTCACGATACAGGGCGACGATGCCCGTGACCGAAGTGAAGCGGCCCTCGGTCGGACCGGCCCGGGCCACGGCGCGGAGCGTACAGTTGTCCACGTTGTAGTTGCGCGCTTTGCCGGCCGGGGGCTGCTCCAGCAACAGCGAAAGCTGGAACTGGAGATGCCCCAGGCGCCCCAACAACGTGCGGCGCTCATACTGCATGGCTATCCAGACCCGGCCCTGCTCATCCGTCCACCAGTAGCAGCGGCTCGGACTAAGGCGCACAATGCGCGCCGCGGGCGGGTCGATCGACCTGTAGTCAATCGCCGCCAATTCAAGCCGCGCCTGTCCGTGACAGCCGGCGGCAAGCAAACCCAGGCCGGCCAAGAGCACCAGCGACAGACCTTCCAACCGGGCGCGGCGGCCCGGTGCGGCTAGTGCGGGACGGGGAACTGCTGGCACAGCTCGAGCACCTGTCCGCGCACCTTCGCCAAGCGTGCCTCGTCGCCCGCGCTGGACATGGCCTCATGCACCAGCCGGGCAACGGTCGCCATCTCGCCCTCCTGCAGGCCGCGCGTGGTGAGCGCGGGTGTGCCGAGGCGCAGCCCGCTGGTCTGCGTGGGCTTGCGCTCGTCGAAGGGGATCATGTTCTTGTTCACGATGACGTTGGCCTGTTCGAGCCAGTTCTCGGCGCGCTTGCCGGTCAGGTCGGGATGCACGTCGCGCAGGTCAACCAGCATCAGGTGCGTATCGGTGCCGCCGGAGACCAGGCGGTAGCCGTGCGACTTGAGGGCGGCCGCCAGGGCCTGGGCGTTCTTGAGAATCTGCTGCTGATAAGCCTTGAACTCCGGCCGCAGGGCCTCACCGAAGGCCACCGCCTTGCCGGTGATAACATGCATGAGCGGGCCGCCCTGGGTGCCGGGGAAGACCCACTTGTCGATGAGCTTGGCGTCTTCCTCGCGGCAGAGGATCATGCCGCCGCGCGGGCCGCGCAGCGTCTTGTGCGTAGTGGTAGTGGTGAAATCGGCATGGCCGATCGAGGTGGGGTGCAGGCCCGTGACGATCAGGCCGGCGATGTGCGCCACATCGGCCATCAGCCGAGCGCCAACTTCGCGGGCGATCTCGGCGAAGGCCGGGAAATCCATGGTGCGCGGATAGGCCGAGGCACCGGCGATGATCAGCTTGGGCCGGTGCTCAAGAGCGAGCCGGCGGATTTCGCCCATGTCAATAGTCTCGGCTTCACGGCTGACGCCGTAGGGCACGATGTTGTACATGTCGCCGCTGAAGTTGACCTTCAGGCCGTGCGTAAGGTGCCCGCCGTGGGCCAGGTCGAGCGACAGGACGGTATCGCCGGGCCGCACGCAGGCCATGTAGACGGCGGTGTTGGCCTGGGCGCCGGAGTGCGGCTGGACGTTGGCGTGCTCGGCCTTGAAGAGCTGCTTGGCCCGCTCGCGGGCCAGGTCCTCGACGGCGTCCATGTTGACGCAGCCGCCGTAGTAGCGCTTGCCGGGGTAGCCCTCGGCGTACTTGTTGGTGAAGACTGAGCCGACGGCCGCCCGCACCGCGACGGACACGTGGTTTTCCGAGGCGATGAGCTCCAGCGTGTTCTGCTGGCGGTCCTCTTCTTTGTGGACGATCTCGGCAACAGTTGGATCGACTTCGGCAAGCGGCTGCGACAAATACTCCAGCATGGGCGAAATTCCTCTTGGCTACAGTGGGCCTGGTAGTGTCAGGGTTGACCGCCGGCACCCGGATATACAGTCTGCTCGTGGGCGGCCTGATCGCCCGGCGGCTCCATCGCCGGCGGGGCGAACTCGTCGCTGAGCTCGTTTAGCAGTTTGCGTTCCAGTTGGCGATCCCGGCGCACCTTGGTCCAGACGGTGTTCTGGCGCTTGGTGGTGGCGGCGTCGCGCTCGATCGGGGTATAGGCGGTTGCGTCGCCGCGCCAGCCGTCGGAGGGCGCCATGGCAAGGGCCCGGGCCGTGTCCTGTCGCTCAATGTCCACGCGGACGCGGGCGATCAGTTCCTGGCCGCGCCGGCCTAGGCTCAGCCGGGCGCTGCGGCGCATGGAGGAGCCGCCGCGGTACAGATCGCGGGCGGTGCCGCTCTCGCGACTGGTCTGGAACTCGACCGGTTCGGTCTCGAGGGCGCGGCCCTCGTGGTTGACATGCACGCGGCCGAACTCGCGTTTGAGGATGCGGGTCGCGGCCAGCAACACCTGGTCGGCGTCATCGGCCGGTATCACGCGCGCCTGGTATTGTGCCAATTCAAGATCCCGCGCACAGCCCGGGAACGTCAGCAGGGCCGGCACGACGAGCAACAACAGACGTCGGTAGTTCATTCACGGTTCCTCTGGCGGCGTGGGCTCGAGAATGTCCGGGCCAGCCTCAAGCGTACCCGGATCGAGCGGCAAACCCGTGGGGACACGGCGCGGCGACAGTTCCGGCGCGACCGGCTCCGGCCCCGGCAGCTTGGGCGGCGGCAACGTACCTTCACCACGCAGAATGCGTGGGAAGCGCGAGATGATCGTACCGTCGAGGTCCAACTGCGCGGCGCGCTCGAGGTGCAGCAGGGCCGACGAGCGCAGTTCGGCGTCTCCGCTGTAATATTCGAGATACCCCAGCAGGAAGCGCAGCCGGGCGTCGTCCTGATGCTCGAGGCGCTGCAACAGATCAGCCCGGCGAATGTCGACAATCTCAAGCCCGCCGATCAGGCTGGGCAGATCCAGCCGGAACTTCGAGAGCTCGGGGAAGCGCTCGAAGCCGCGCACCAGCGCCACGCTGGCCGAGAGGTAATCGCCGGCCGCCAGATACGCGTTGCCCTTGCCGATGAGCGGCAGCGGATCAAGCGGATCCAGCCGCGCGGCCATATCGTAGCGCCGCACGGCTTCGTAGTAGCGGCCGAGTTCCATGAGCGCTTCGGCCTTGAGCATCTCGTTGTTCTTCTCGGAGGGGCCCTGACCGTGGAACGTAGTGATGGGCGCGCTGAGGACCTGCCCGACGAACTCCTGGGCGCGGAGCTCGGCCTGCTCAAGCAGCATGTCACGGACAACCGGGTCCTGTTGAATCGCGGCCTGCATATCCGCGAACCAGGTGGCCCCGGGATCGCCCGACAGGGCCAGCGCGAGTTGCATGTCGGTGAACACGTCGTAGCCCGGCAGTACGCTCGGGTCGGTCACCTGCGGCAGGTTGAGCGGCAACTGGGCGTCAACCCTGGCAGGCGGCTGCGTGCCGAACTCGCCCAGCGGCCATTCGACGCCCATCGGCCCCTGCGGGATCGTGGATGCAGGAGTGATGCGGGTCATAAGGGGCCCGACCTCGGGTTCCAGCGGGAAGCGCTGCAGGGTCCCGCTGCGCACCAGGTCGAGCGGTGTCCCCAGCGGCGGCCGGCTGCCGGGCACATCTTGAGGCACTGTCGGGCGCCATTGCCCAGGCTGCTGCCACTGACTCTCGGGCCGGCTGGGCAGGTTGAGCAGTTGCGACAGCACGTCCCCCTGAGCGAGCGGCGCGGTCAGCTCCGTCGGCCGAACGGGCTGCTGCTGCGGACCGAAGATACCGCTGCCCAACTCCAGCGAGCCGGTTGGCGGCAGGCCCATGATCTGTGACTGCAACAGGCCCGGCTGTACGGCGCCGATTCCGGCCTGCTGCCCCAGCCGCGTGCCGATGCGCATGTTGACGCGGCCATCGTCGCCCGTGAGCGGTGACATGCCGGTCCCCGGTGTGGTAGTCCCGAGCCAGCCTAAGGACTGGCCGTATTGCCCGCGCAGGAAGCCGGTGGTGGCGGCGGTTTGTGAGGGGTCGTAGTAAGGTAGTCCGATAATGCCCGGATACCCGGAGTAGCTGTCGGCGATGCTGACGGAGTCGCGCCGGAAGGCGGACAGTGCGCCACTACCCAGCGATGCGCGGAAAGCGGATGGATCGCTGATCGGTGAGTAGCCACGGAAGTGCAGGCCGCCGCGCACGTTGCCGGTAGTAAGTGCGTTGCCGGCGATCAGCGGCGATACGGGCCGGGCCGAGTAGTAGGCCGGTGCGTTGAGCTGCGTGTTGATCTCGTAGAGCCGGCCGGTCTGCTGGACAGGCGCGGTGTATGGCACCTGGGCCAGTGCGGCGGCGCAGGACCAGAGAATAACGCCTGACAGGGCCGCTATTGCCGGCGACCGCTGGTGCATTCGTCCGCGGTGACAGGTTCGCCACGTTCTCATTGCCGCACCTCATGCACAGACGCCCGGAGGACAGTACCAGATTGTAAGCAGAACCGGCGCCGGTTGCAGCCCCCCTACCGCGACGTCGGCGGGATCGGCCGTTGGCGGCGCCGGGCTCAGAGTTCCTGACGGCCCCACGCCAGAACCATACCCGGAGCCCGTAGCCGAGCCCACGCTCCTGCCCACAACACGCTACTCCAGCCAAACTGCCGAGGCGCTTGCTAATAGGGTGCCAGTCATATTCGCTAACAGGTGCGCCAACACCGCCGGCAGCAAGCTGCCCGTCAACTCCCGGTAGTAGCCGGCGACCAGCCCCAGCACGAACGCCCCCGGAACTACCACTGCCACCGTGCTGATCCGGATTCCGGAACTTCCCATGATCAGGTGGGTGGCGCCGAAGAACGCGGCGGCCCCAATGACCGGCAGGCTCAAACGCACTCCTTTGACAGTCACGCCGCGGCTGCCCAGCGGCGTCAGGATCCCCTGCACGAGCCCGCGCGACAGCACCTCCTCCGCCACGCTGGCAAGCAGCCATGAGAACGCCACGTGGTACAGCATCGGCCGCGGCGCAATGCCGCCCCCGCCCGACCCGCTAGCCAGGCGCATGGCGAAGAAAGTCACCCCGGCCACGGCCACGCTGAGAATCGCCAGCCGCGGCAATGAGAACTCGCCCGGCACTCGGAACCCATACGCCGAAAGTCGCCCCCGCGACAACAGCGCCAGCAGCCCCACGGAGATGACCAGCGTAACCACCAGCCGCCACGGACTCGGTTCGGCGTGGCCGGTCACTCTCGCAACCGCGTTGCACAACACGGGACCGGCGAGGAAGGCGGCTGCCCCCAGCACCAGCGCCAGGGCCACCCGGCCGACCAGGCGCCGCAAGCCACACTCAGCAACGTCCAATCGGGGACTCCGGTCAGCGCCAACCCTGCCCTTCCTATCGGCGACGGCTGCGCTGCCCCAGAAACTCAATCAGGGCCTTGTCAAACGGCATGGACGTGTCGAGCGGAACGTAGTCGATCCGGTTACTGCGCAGCCGATCCGCCAGTTCGGCGCGCCAGTCCGCCACGGCCCGCTCGTAGCGTTGCCGAACCGCGTCTGCATCCGCGACAAGCGTTTCGCCGCTTTCCGGATCCTCAAGCCGCAAGCCACCCTCAAAGGGAAACCGCACCTCGGCGGCGTCCAGAATGTGCATAACGATCAGATCGTGTCCGGCGAAGCGAATGTGATGCAGCGCCTCGGCAACCTCGTCCTGGTCGGTCAGCAGGTCGCTGAGCACCACGATCAGGCCCCGGTGAGGAATTTGCGCCAGCGCCTGTCGGATTCCCTCGCCCAGGCCGGTCCGACCGCTGGGCCTCGCCGCGGCCAGAATGCGCAGGAGTTGAATGAGGTGCTGGCGGCGCGAACGCGCCGGCAGGAACTGCTCAAGCCCCACACCCAGAATGCCCATCCCGACCGCATCCTGCTGATGAGTCACCAGATAGCCGACGGCGGCGGCCAAATGCGTGGCGTACAGCAGCTTGCCGGCCGGCTCACCGCCATCTGGCGGCGCAGCGCCAACGTAACCCATGCTGGCAGAAGCATCTACGAGCAGGTAGCAATCTAGCTGCGTCTCGGCGTTGTATTGCCGGGCGTATAGCCGATCCGTCCGGGCGAAGACGTTCCAGTCAATGCTCCTGATATCATCCCCCTGCACGTACTTGCGATGCTCGCTGAACTCGACGGAGAACCCGCGGAACGGCGACGCGTGCAACCCGGCCAGGAATCCCTCCACAATGAAACGCGCCCGCAGGTCAAGCCGCGCTACCTGCTGGATCACCTCCGGATCGAGATACTTGGCCAGCGTGGACATGGGCGCTCGGGGCGGCGACCGGCCAGGCGCCCGCTCTAACCGTCACCGACCCGGAGCAGGACCGGTTCCGGCGTCGGCCCCGGCCGACCAGCAACATCAGAAGACAGTTTTTACTAACGACTTACGTAAGATTCTCCGGATTAAGCCCATGCAGGTCTTTCGGAACGAAGCGGCCATCCTTGCGGATCAACTCGCCGTCCAGGTGGATCTCCCCGCCGCCGTACTCCGGGGTCTGAATCAGCACTATGTCCCAGTGGATTTCGCTCTTATTGCCGTTGGGGCAGTCGTCGTAGGAGGAACCGGGTGTGAAGTGTATGCTGCCGCTGATCTTCTCGTCGAAGAGCGTGTCCTTCATGGCGCGCTTGACGAAGGGGTTGACGCCGAAGGCGAATTCCCCGACATAGCGAGCGCCCTCATCAGAATCGAGCACCTCGTTCAGTTGCTGCGTGGCCGTGCTGGCCGCCTCGACAATGCGGCCGTCGCGGAAGACGAACCGCACATTCTCATGCGTCGTTCCGCGATACATCGTGGGCGTGTTGTATTGGATGACGCCGTTGACGCTTTCCCGTACCGGCGCGGTGAAGATCTCGCCGTCCGGTATGTTGTGGCGTCCGGCGCAAGTGATGGCCGGCAGGCCCTTGATCGAGAAGGTCAGGTCGGTATCGCCCGGCCCCTTGATGTGCACGCGGTCGGCTGCCTCCAGCCGGGCCTTGAACGGCTCCATGGCCCGCCCCATCTTGCCGTAGTCGAGCGTGCAAACGTCGAAGTAGAAGTTCTCGAACGCCTCGGTCGACATCCCGGCCAGTTGCGCCATGCTCGCGCTGGGCCAGCGGATCACGACCCAACGGGTCTTCGGCACGCGGACGTCGATATGCACGCGCCGCCAGACCGTGGATTCGTAGACGCGGTTCTGCTCGGCGGTGACGTCGGACATCTCCGAGACGTTCGGGTTGCCGCGCGCCCCGATGTAGCACTGCACGTTCTCCATCTGCAGCCGCTCAACGTCGGCCCGCAACTCCCAGCTCGCCAGCGAGCCGTATTTGCGCATAGCGCGGTCGATCTGGTTGCTCTTGAGCATGATGACGGGGTGACCGCCAAGCTCCTGCGTAACGCGGGCGCACTCGACTGGAAACTCGTGCGGCACGTCTATCGCCTCGATCAGAATCTTGTCGCCGGACTTGAGGCCGCAGGAGTGCTTCACCAGCACCTCCGCCAGCTTCGACATGCGTGGATCGATCATTTCTGCCTCCGTTCCTGGTCGGAAAGCCGTAGCTGACCACGAGCCGACGGTAGTGTCAATCCGGCCCGGTGGGCCGAACGGATCCAACCAACAGCGCCGCGCCGGCCGATAACGAGCGTAAGCGGAGCATCCGCCGCGGCTTGACGCGCCCGGGTCGGATATCTACTATCGATTCCCGGCCGGCTGGGAGTCGTGACAGGAGCGTGCCTTCGATGGGGCTTTGTGAGCGCTGCAAGAAGAAGCAGGCAACTTTTCACATGACCAATATCGATACGTCCGGTGCGAAGCAGGAGCGGCACCTGTGCGAGCACTGCGCCGTCGAGGAGGGTCATATGCAGGTCGCCAAGCCCTCCGTTGATATCAACGACCTGCTCGAAACGTTCCTCGCCAGCACCAAGTCCGCCGCCGGTCAGGCTGTCAACCTGACCTGCGAAACCTGCGGAATCAGCTACGTCGAGTTTCGCAACCAGGGCCTCCTGGGCTGCCCCGACGACTACGACGCCTTCGCCGAACCCCTGGGCCGGCTCTTGAGCGAGGCCCACGGCGACGCCGCGCACCATGTCGGCAAGACGCCGAAGTCCCTCGGCGCCCAGCGCAAGTCGTACGAGGACCTGCGGCGTTTAAAGCGCCTGCTGGCGGAGGCGGTGGCGGCGGAGGACTACGAGCGGGCGGCGGAGTTGCGGGACCAGATCCGCGAGTTGGAGAGCGCATGAACTCGCTTGACGACGTAGCCCGTCGGGCAGGTGAGTGGCTGCGGGGGGCCGGCCCGCTGCACGAGATTGTGATCTCGACGCGCATCCGTCTGGCCCGGAACGTGCGCGGTTTCGTGTTCTTCGGCCGCGCCGACACGGACACGCGGGCGGAGATTGCGGAGACTGTGCAGGCCGCCGTAAGCAAAGCCCTGCCTGGCTTCACGTCCCTGGACCTGGAGCAGCTCGACGAGCTCGACCGGCTGCTTCTGGTCGAGCGGCACCTCATCAGCCGCCAGCACGCCGACAGCACCGGGGCGCGGCGCGTGGCGTTTGACGCGGGCGAGGTGGCGGCCGTCATGGTCAACGAGGAAGACCACCTGCGCATGCAGGTGATGAAGAGCGGCTTCCAGATTGAGGAGGCCTGGCAGCAGATTGACGGCCTTGACGACGCTCTGGACGGGCAGCTCGACTTCGCGTTTCATCCAAAGTACGGCTACCTGACCGCCTGCCCGACGAACGTCGGCACCGGGCTGCGCGTCTCGGTGATGCTGCACCTGCCGGCCCTGCGGCTGACCAATGAGTTCGACAAGGTTCGCCAGGCGGCCCGGGACCTGCGGCTGGCAATTCGCGGGCTGCACGGCGAGGGGACCGAGGCCTTGGGCGACCTGTTCCAGATCTCCAACCAGATCACGCTGGGGCGTTCGGAGGCGGAGATCATCGACGAGTTCCGCGGCGCGGTGATTCCGAAGATCGTCGAGTACGAGAAGGCGGCGCGTCAGACGCTGCTGAAGAGCCGCCTGCACGCCCTGGACGACAAGATCTGGCGGGCGCTGGGCGCGCTGCAAAACGCCCGGCTGATCAGTTCGAACGAGGCCATGCAATACTTGTCACACCTGCGGATGGGGCTGCACGTGGGGCGCGTCAAGACGATAGACCTGCACACGCTCAACGAGCTGTTCCTCCAGATGCAGCCGGCGCACCTGCAGAAGCTCCAGGGCGAGCGCTTAAATGGTGAGCAGCGCAGCCTGGCGCGGGCCGCGCTGCTCCGAGCACGCCTGAGCAATAACTAGCCCGCTATCCCGCCTGGCCCGCAACACGCACGCGCCGACCCATCGCTTGACCACGGGCTTCCTGCAGCCCATTGGCATACCAACCCGAAGCGCCGGGAGCATGCATGAGTGCGGCGGAGGACCAGCGAAGGCGGCGGGCTGGGCAGAAAATGGGGTTCGGGGTTGGCGGCGACTGTGCTATAATGGCGGCTGTAGGTGGATTTTGGTGGCATTTCCGGGGCCAGAGTCATGAAGACGCTGACACGGTGGGCGGCGGTTGGGTTGGTGGGG
>CAZJYX010000044.1:0-19119 GCA_964550375.1 uncultured Planctomycetales bacterium
CACCACCAATAATCCGCGCCGTCGCCAACAACGTGCCGTTATCGCTCAGATAGCCATCCAGCCCGTATGCCCCATTGATATACACCCCCTCCTCGAATCCCGGCGCCCGATCACCAGCCTGAATCACCTTCCGAAAATCCCCCGGCGGGCCGCACAGCGAAACCCAATCGTTCACACCCGCCACAATCCCCGGACCAGCCACCCGCAACGTTGCGGCGATCCAGCCGGTTTCCGACAGGAAAACTGTATAATTCAAGTCCGACATGACCACCCCCGCCGGCATGTCCGGCGCCTGCTCACCTTCCCACAGCACCTTCTCCAAGCCCCCCGGCGGACCGTAGAAAACAGCCATGTTGTTGGCCCCCGTGATGTCCGGACCTTGCAGAAAGGCCAGGACCAGCACATTGCCCGCTGCGTCGATTTGAGGCGCGCACAAAGACGAGAACGTCGCCCCCGGAATCCCCGGCGCGGGGTCACCCGCAAACGCCACCAACTCAATAACCGCCGGCGGCGAACCCTGCCCCCACACCTCTTGCACCAGGAACACCGCCCCCGCCACTGCAACCACTACGCAGCAATTAGATACCCCCGCGCTCACCCGCCCAACCACCGCCGCCCACCGTGTCAGCGTCTTCATGACGTCAGCCCCTGAAATGCCACCAAAATCCACCTACAGCCGCCATTATAGCACAACCGCCGGCCACTCCGAACCCCATTTCCCGGCCGAGCCCAGATCATTACCAGCCCCCAACGACCCAACCTCGCCGCGCTAGCCGCACCGCGGCGAAGGTGTCGGGTTAGCGGCGGGGGACTCGAACGCGAGGGGTTGGGAAACTCACCGGGCGGGCTTAGAATACGTGTTTCCGACCGGAACACGGCAAACAGGGTCTACCGATGGCACTCAAGGTCTTCAACACGCTCGGCCGTAAGCTCGAAGAATTCCAGCCGCTTAACCCGCCGAACGTCGGCGCTTATGTCTGCGGGCCGACGGTCTACGGGCACAGCCACCTGGGCCACGCCAAGAGCTACGTCGGGTTCGACGCGATTATTCGCTGGCTGCGCTTCAGCGGCTACAACGTCACCTATGTGCAGAACATCACGGACGTCGGGCACCTGACCGACGACGCCGACGAGGGCGAGGATAAGGTGGTGGCCGAGGCCCGGCGGCGTGGGCTGCACCCGATGGCGGTCGTCGAGATCTTCATGAAGAGCTACCTGGACGACATGGACGCCATGAAGATCGCCCGGCCGGACATTATGCCGCGTGCGTCGGGGCATATTCCGGAGCAGATCGAGTGTGCGCGGAAGCTGCTGGAGAAGGGGCACGCGTACGAGGTCAACGGCTCGATCTACTTCGACGTCGCCTCGTTCAAGGGCTATGGCAGGCTGAGCGGGCGCAACGTGGCCGAGATGGAGGCCGGGGCGCGGGTCGAGGTCAACCCGGAGAAGCGGCATCCGGCGGACTTCGCGCTGTGGAAGCGGGCCGAAGCCGGGCACATCATGCAGTGGCCCAGCCCCTGGGGTTGGGGCTACCCCGGTTGGCATCTCGAATGCTCCGTCATGAGCCAGAAGTACATCGGGGCGACGCTCGATATTCACGGCGGCGGCATCGAGAACCAGTTTCCGCATCACGAGTGCGAGATTGCCCAGGGCGAGTGCACGACCGGCCAGCCGTTCAGCCGCTACTGGCTGCACAACAACATGTGCACGCTGAACGGTCAGAAGATGGGCAAGAGCCTGGGCAACGCTATTTCGCTGAAGGACATCTTCTACGACGGGCACAAGCTGCTGGAGAAGACGTTCGAGCCGGTCGTCATCAAGCATTTCATCCTGACGAGCCACTACCGGGCGCCGCTGGATTTCTCGAACGAGGCCCTGCGGGCGGCGGAGAGCGGGTGCTATAAGCTGCGGGATGCCGTGCGCGAGCTGGCGGCCGCGGCGGAAGACGCCCCGGCGGGTAATCCGTCGGAGCAGGTTCAGACGGCGGTCAAGGGCTTCGAAGAGCGGTTCGCGGCGGCGATGAACGACGATTTCAACACGGCGGCGGCGATCGCGAGCCTGTTTGATTTCGCGAAGCAGAGCGGGCAGTGGATTCGCGGCGGGGTGGGGCGGGCGGACCTGGCGGCGGCCAGCGCGCTGATGCAGCGTCTGACCGGCGAAGCGCTGGGGCTGAAGTGGGCGGCGCCGGCGGGCGGGAACGCCGCGCGCACCAACGAAGTGCTGCAGATTCTGGCCGACCTGCGCAACGAGGCCCGCAAGCAGAAGAACTTCGCGCTGTCCGACAACATCCGCGATCGGCTGGGCGCCATCGGCATTGAGCTGCGCGACGGTCCGGAGGGCACGACCTGGGCCGGGGTGTAGGTCGCGGCGCCAGTCGCTGACGCACACCGACCGGTCGCCGTCGGGCGGCGCATGATTTGCGCTCCCTTTGCGGCGCGAGTTCTCTTAGAATGGGTGGCGGTGAGCCGCTTGGGGCGGCGTTGCTCATTAGAGCCGCCCGCGCGCACGTCTGGCGCTGGAGATCGCCGTGAGCTATCGACGGCCGTTGTCCCAATGGCCGGGGGGCTCGCAAGTGCGTCGTTGTCGGCGGTGTGGCTTCACGCTGGTCGAGCTGCTTGTCGTCATTGCGATCGTGGCGCTGTTGATGGCGATATTGCTGCCCGCGCTGCGGGAAGCTCGCGCGCACGCGCAGCGGGTCAAGTGCGCAGCGAATCTGCGGCAGGTGGCGATTGCGTGGCTGATGTACCTGGACCACGAGGCCAGGGGCGTCTTTCCGCTGGGCGGGATGGGCAATTTGGCGTGGCACTACGGCGGCAAGAGCGTGGGGCGCGTTGTCGAAGGGCAGCTTGATTTCAATCCACGCCCGCTGAATCCGTATGTCGGTCTGGACCCGTACGGCGAGCGTGTCGCGGAGGTGTTTCGCTGTCCGGCAGACCGGGGGATGCGGCACTACATTGACGCGACGACTGTTGGGCAGACGACCTACGAACGGCTGGGCAACAGCTACCCGGCGAACCGGACGCTGTTCAACGGGCAGATCGACCCGGAGACGTGTCTGCGGTTCCGGCCGGGCGTGCCGCTGCGTGTCAGCGACGTCAAGTTCTCGCCGGCGATCTTCATTCTGGTTGGCGATCAGCAGATGGATTTTGCGGTTCAGCCGAGCCCGCTGTACTCGGCCATTTGGCATGACCACGACGGCAGTGGTGTCAACCTGGGTTTTCTGGACGGTCATGCGGCGTTCACGCGGATCAAGCGGCTGGAGACCGTCACGCATTACTATGCGTTTCCGTACATGTTTTGTGGGTTGGAGGACGGGATCGAAACCGGTCCGTGATGGGCGGGGTTGTGTATCTCGGGGCGTATGCCGGGGGGGGCGCGGCGGGCTAAAAAGGCAGACGCCCGCGCTCCGCGGTGCGCGGGCATCTGCAAGGTGGGAGCAGCGGTGCTTGGCGTTGGCGGGGGATGACTGCCAGGATGAAGTCGCCGCACCCAAGGTGGCGGCATGCTCGTGCCGGATCAGCATGGCTGCCGTCGTACTACTTCCAGGACGTGTGCGCGCGTCAGGTCAGGCAAGGGCGTGGAATACCGGAACAAGGGGCGAGGGGGCCCAGTGGCGGAAGAAGGGCACGCGGCTATACTGGGAGGCTTGAAGTGCCGGTCCGGCCGATTGGTGCGGGGTCGGCGCGGCGAGTCCTGTTGGGCGGTGTTCCGGGCAGGGCAGGAGTGAGGCAATGTCGGAAGTGCCCGTTGATCTGGAGATCAGCACCACAGGGGGGGTGTGCGTGGTCAGCTTTCGTAGCGCAACGGTTCTAGACTCGCTGTCAGTTCAACGGATCGGGCGGCAGTTGTACGCCTTGGCGGACGAGCGCCTGGCGCGGCACATACTGGTCGATTGCGAGAACATTCGCTTTCTGTCGTCACAGGCGTTGGGTGTGCTGGTGAATTTCCGGAAGCGGGCGGAGAGCGGTGGCGCCCAGATCGTACTGGCGGGCCTGCGTTCGGAGTTGCGGCGCGTGCTCGAACTCACCAAGCTGGACAAGGTCTTCGCGTTGCAGCCCACGTTGCAGGCGGCACTGGAGCAGCTTGGTGGTGGGAAGGGCGCGAGTCCTGGCGAGTGAATCTGCGCGGGGGGTGCGGGTGCACGAAGGGGGCGCGTTCCTATTCAACCGCGTGCAAGCTACTTCTGCCGGTAGGTGATGCGGCCGCGCTTGAGGTCGTAGGGGGAGACTTCGACCGTCACGTGGTCGCCGGGGAGGATGCGGATGAAGTGTTTGCGCATGCGGCCGGAGACGTGGGCCAGGACCTCATGCTTGGCGGCGCCGACTTCGGCCTCGACCAGGAACATGGCATTTGGGAGGGCCTTTATGACGACTGCTTCAAGCTGGATGGCGTCGGCCTTGGCCAAGAAAGCTCCTTTTGGCGTCTGATCCGGGAAGGATCTCGCGCAACGATATCAGGTGTCTGCCCAACAGGCTTGAATCGAAATCGCGGACTTGCTACTCACCCGCTTGCCGCCAGCGGAACCAAGTCCGCGCCAGGGCGGGCCGCGATCGGGACTGAGCCTGAATCAGAGAACCACGAACGATCCTAACCGGCCGCCGCAGGGTCGTCAATGCGGGCGAACGATAGCTCGAAAGGGCGGCTGATTGCGGCTGGGCCAACTTTTTTGGCAAGCCGGTGTCGGCGGCGACGTTAAGCTTGGCAGACCAGCCGGCGGCGGCCAGTAGCGACGAGGTCGCCGGGGCAGCGCGTAAGTACTGAATCAGCAGAAGTTAAACCCGAATGGAGGAACGTGAGATGAGTGCCCGTTGCCTTGCCTTGCTAGTGGCGTTGACCACGACGGTGGCCGCATTTGCTCAACCTGTTGGTCCACGGGGGCGTCCGGGCCGGCCGGGACCGGAAGGCCTGGGTGGCCCCGGGCCGGCGGACCCGGGCCGGATGCTGGACCGGCTCGCCGGACGCATCTCCGGCATGTTGGACCTTTCTGATGAGCAGGAGGTTGAACTGGAAGAGATTACCGAAAGATTCCGGCAGGAGTTGTCGGATATAGGCGCTCCGCCTCCGGAGGTTGAGAACCTACGCGACCGGATGCGGGAGGCCCGCCGGGCTGGTGATGACGCCCGGGCGCGGGAGCTGCGTGCGCAGTTGGACGAGTTGCGCGGCGAGCGGATGGCGGCACATACGGAGGTGGCCGCGGAGTATCTGGAGGAAGTGGAGACCATTCTTCACCAGGATCAATTGGAGCGATTCCAGCAGTTTCGAGAGCGCTTTGCGCAAGCAGGACCTGCCGGCGCGCGAGTTCGCGGTTTGCACCGGCTGATTCCGGAGTTGCCGGACCGGCTGCAGTTCAGCGAGGCGCAGCGGGCGCGCTATGATGAGCTGGTGACTGAACTGCGGGAATCGCAGCGTCACGGGCCGGATCATTGGCGGCGAATGGGGCAACTGCGCGGCGGTCTCGAAGAGGCTGAGCAGGCCGGTGACACTGCGCGTGCGGAGGAGATACGGCGGCAGATGGAAGCCTCGCGTGTTGCGGGGCGTTCGGCGATGGAAAGCTTCATGGACAAGCTGGACGAGATGCTGACGGCAGAGCAGCGCGCCCAGTTGGCCGAGCTGCGGCAGGAAATGGGTCCGCAGATGCGTGCGCGGCGCGGCGGGGACGTGCCTGGTATGCTGCAAGCTGTTCGCCGGCTGGAAGTTACGTCTGAGCAGCACACGCGGATTGGCGAGCTTTCGCAACGGGCGATGCAGGAATGGCGGCAGCTTGACCGCCGTGACCAGACGGCGCGAACGGAGCTCACTCAACGTACCAAGGCGGACATTCTGGCACTGCTGACGGCGGCGCAGGCGGAGCAATTCGAACAGATCCTGGCGGACGACGGTCGACCGGGACGGCCGGGACGGCCGGGTCGCGGCGAGGGTCGCGGTCTGGAGGGTGGGCGGCGCGGCGGTCGCGGCGGCGGCGGCGGTCCCGGCTGGGAAGGGCCGTAGTCCGGCCCAATTGAACGATACGGCCTGATGTGGTTGGCGGGTCGCGCTGCCGAGTGAGCGCGGCCCGCCGTGTTGTTTGCGACGATTGACAGGCTAACATTAGCCGAATACGTTGTGGCTGGCCGGAGGCCTTTATGCGGTTTGTGGAGAATCCGCCCAACCCGTACCTCGGGGAGCACCGCGCGTTGCTGGGGCCGCCGCCGCCGGCGCGGCTGAGCGTCTACGAAGAGCGGGCGGCTGCCATTCTGGCGCGGAACGACAGCCCGGATTTGCCGTTTCGCTGGAGCCTGAATCCGTATCGCGGCTGCCAGCATGCCTGTGCTTACTGCTACGCCCGCTGCACGCATGAGTACCTGGGTTTGGGGGCCGGCACGGATTTTGACACGCGAATCGTGGTGAAGATCAATGCGCCCGAGCGGCTGGCGGCGACGCTGGGGCGGCGCGGCTGGCGGCGTGAGACCATCATGTTCTCGGGCGCGACGGACTGCTATCAGCCGCTGGAGGCGGTCTACCGCGTGACGCGGCGCTGTCTGGAGGTGTGCGTCGATGCGGCGAATCCGGTGGCGATCGTTACGAAGGCGGGGCTGATCGCGCGGGACATTGACGTGCTGGTTGAGCTTAAGCGGCGGGCCGGGGTGCGGGTTTGCTTCAGCATTCCGTTCGCGGACAGCGAGGTGGCGCGGCGCCTGGAGCCGTTTGCGCCGCCGCCGAGCTGGCAGTTTGAGGCGATGCGGCGATTGGCGTCGGCGGGTGTGCGCGTTGGGGTGCTGGTTTGTCCGATAATTCCCGGGCTTAGTGATCGGGAGATCCCGGCGATTTTGCAGCAGGCTGCTGATGCGGGCGCCACCACGGCGGGCTACGCGCCGGTGCGGTTGCCGGGGAGCGTCCAGCAAGTTTTTCTGGCGCGCTTGCAGGCGGAGTTGCCGGACGCGGCGGAGCGGGTCATGCAGCGTATTCGGGATGTGCATGGAGGCGTGCTTGACGAGCGGCGCCCGGGCAAGCGCATGTGCGGGCAGGGGGCGTACTGGGAGAGCGTGGCGCGGCTGTTTGAAGCGGTGGCGGCGCGCGTCGGCCTGGACTGCGGGCAGCAGTCGGAGGAAACGCCGCGGCCGGTGGCGCGGCAGTTGCGGCTGTTCTGAGGCCGGTGGTTAGCTGAGTATGCGCGTGATGTCCTTGAACGTGACTAGCAGAAAGACGAGGACGATGGTCGCCAGGCCGACCGCGGTGGCGATCATGTGGGCCTTAATGCTGAGCGGCTTGCCGCGCAGTTTCTCGATTATCAGGAAGACCATCAGTCCGCCGTCTACGACTGGGAAGGGCAGGAAGTTCAAGACGGCCAGGTTCACCGACAGGAAGGCTAGGAAGAATAGCAGTTCGGGGAAGCCGGCTTTGGCGCGGTCGAGCGCGCCGGCGATGATCCCGACGGGGCCGGCGACGTGCTCAGCCGTGCCGGTCTTGCCCTGGCTGAAGCTGCGGCCGATTGACTTCAGGACCTGGTAGATCTCCATGAGAGTCAGCCCGGTTTCGCGCAGCCCGAGTTGGGCGGCCTTGAGCGGGTTGTTGGTGCGTATGAGTTGGGTGGCCGGTTCGAGCGGCAAGGCCGGCAGCGTCATTCCGATGAGCATCTGCCACGGGTTGGCGTTTGAGGTATCGGCGGCCACAGCGAAATCGAGCTTCTCGACGGTCGGGACGTCGGGTGAGCGCTGGATCTCGACGGTGACGGTTTCGCCGGCGTGTTCGGCGAGCAGGGCGCGCAGGGCGTTAGGGTCAGGCAGGCGTACGGTTCGGCTGCCCACGTGGGTGGTGGCGCGCCCGTTGACAGACCTGACTTGCGCCAGGGGGGGAAGCTGTAGCTCGTTGACGATGCTGGAGGGAACGTGCAACTCGCCCTCGGCTTGGACGTGCCCGCTGCGGTACTGGACCAGCACGGTTTGGCCGGCGGCTGACTGCAATATTCGCAGGACATCGAACCAGGAGGCGGTGGGCTGGACGTCGATGGCGGTGATTTGTGCGCCGCGGGGGATATTCAGGTGGCTGGCCGGGCTGTCGGGCGCGACGTCGGCAATGACGGGCGTGCCGCTTTCGTGGCCGAACGCCACGCCGACCTTGGGCAACTCCTGTCTGAACAACTTGAACGGTCGTTTGGGGGTGATGGTCAGCTCAAGGGGCTGTCCGTCGCGCAGCAGGACTATCGGGATGGGGTGGTTGGCGTTGGCATGGATGCTCTCGACGATCTCGCTGAATAGTGGATTGCGGACGGTGTCCCACTGGGCGACGACGTCGCCGTGTTTGAGGCCGGCTTGCTGTCCGGCCTGACCGGGGAGGGCTTCCTCGACGGTGAGGCGGGGGCACAAGCCGAGTACGTGTTTTGAATCCCCGACGGCCTCTCTTGATCCCTCGATGAGCGTGGGCAGTGGCTCGATGTAGACCGGTACTTGGAGGGTCTTGATGGTCGTTTGCTGGGGATTCTGTTTGTCGCGCTGCTCGATGGTCAGTTCGACGGCGGGGCGGGCATCGTCAGCCAGGAAGCGTTGGAAGCGGTTCAGGACGTCGGCCGCGTTGGCGACCGGGTGGCCGGCGACGTGGGTAATGCGATCGCCGGCGCGCACCCCGGGCAGTCGCTCCGGGTCGGCGTTGAAGGTTGCGGAGGTGAAGGGTGACAGGCCGCTGGCTAGATGCAGCGGCAAGCCGGATTCCTCCAAGTGGAGTTCGAGTTCCTGGGGCAGGACGGTGCCGTCACGCTCGATGCGGAGGCGTACGCGGCCTTCCTCGGCGAGCATTTGGCCGATGAGCAGGTCGCGGTAGGTGTCGATCTTCTTGCCGTTGACTTCGAGGACCAGGTCGCCGGAGCGTACGCCGGCGAGGGCGGCGGGGGTGCCGGCTGCGACGAGGCCGATGCGGGGTTCCATGGCGCGTTTGCCCATCATGTAGACGCACATGAAGGCGGCGATGGCGAAGATCAGGTTGAACAGCACGCCGCTGGAGACCACCAACATACGGGAGCCGACGGGCTTACTGGTGAAGGAGCGGGGGTCGTCGCTGAGGGTGATCTCGCCGGTTTCCTCGTTAAGCTGGATGTCCTCCTGCCCGAGCATCTTGACGTATCCGCCGAGGGGGAGGGCCTTGAGGCAGTAGTCGGTTTCGCCGTAGCCCTTCTCGGCGAGTTCCGCGGCGGTGTACTCGGGGCGTTCGCCGAAGGTGAGGCCCTCGCCGCGGCGCCAGCCGACGAGGCGGTACAGGAAGCCGATGGCGAAGCGATCGACGCGGATGCCGACCCACTTAGCGGCCAGGAAGTGTCCGAGCTCATGCACGATGATGATGAGTGAGAAGCCGATGACGACCTTGATGACGCTGAGGGTGGTCGTCCACCAGGCCGGCAGGTCGGCGAGCAGAGTTCCGACTAACAGGTTCCAACCCGAATGCATGCACTGACCTCTTCACGGGCCCAGGCGTCGGCTTCCATGAGCTGCGCCAGCGTGGGTGTTTTCAAGTAGTGGTGCCGGTGGAGGGCCTGCTCCACCAGGTCGGCAATTCGTCCGAACGGAATCGCCCCGGCGCGGAACTGTTCGACGGCCGCTTCGTTGGCGGCATTCAGGGCGGCCCCGCAGGTTCCGCCGCGCTGGGCCGCCTCATGGCCGAGCTGCAGGGCGGGGAAACGCTCGTGGTCCGGCGGCTCAAAGTTGAGGCGCTGGACGGAGTTCCAGGCCAGTGGCGCGGCCAGGCCGGGCACGCGCCGCGGATAGGTCAGAGCGTACTGGATGGGGGTCTTCATGTCAGGTACCCCGAGCTGGGCGATGACCGAGCCGTCGCAGAACTCCACCATGGAATGGATGATCGACTCGGGGTGAATCAGCACGTCCAACTGGGCCGCGGGGATGTTGAACAGGTGGTGCGCTTCGATGATTTCGAGCGCTTTGTTCATCATGGTGGCGCTGTCGATCGTGATCTTGGGACCCATCGACCAGGTGGGGTGGTTGAGGGCCTCGGCGAGCGTGGCCTGCTCGATGCGCTGTCGCGGCCAGGCGCGGAACGGCCCGCCGGAGGCGGTCAGGTAGATTCTCCGAACCTCCTCGCGTCGGCCGCTGTGGAGGGCCTGGAAGACGGCGGAATGCTCGCTGTCGACGGGTATGAGCCGGCTGCCGCGCTCCTTGGCGAGCGGCATGAGTATGGAGCCGGCGACCACGAGGGATTCCTTGTTGGCCAGGCCGACGTCGAGGCCGCGCTCGACGGCGGCGAGGGTGGCCGGGAGGCCGGCCGCGCCGACAATTGCCGACACGACGAAGTCGGCGTCGGTGGCCTGCACCAACTCGACCAGTCCGTCCGGACCGGCCAGGACGCGTGTGCCGGCGGGGCAGGCGTGGCGGAGGTCGGCGGTGTGCTGCTCGTCGGCGATGGCGACGGTCCGGGCGCCGAAACGGGCGGCCTGCTCCGCGAGGCGGCGCCAGCCGCGCCGGGCGGCGAGGCCGACGATTTCGATCTCG
Source organism: uncultured Planctomycetales bacterium (assembly GCA_964550375.1). GTDB lineage: Bacteria > Planctomycetota > Phycisphaerae > UBA1845 > Fen-1342 > JAAYXS01. Next base: position 10,470 of record CAZJYX010000044.1, read on the forward strand.
CCGCGCAGGGCGGCGGCGACGTCGAGCGCCGAGCGTCCGATGGAGCCGGTGGAGCCGAGGATGATTACGCGTTTCGTCATGCGTCTGGGTAGTATAGTCGCGATTGGGTGGGAATGCGGCTGGTTGGCAATGCAAAAGCGGGCAGGGAGCTGGACGTATCCGGGATTCGTGAGCGTAGTTGTCTGTTTGGGTTGGATTCGGGAGCGGGGGGCGCGGGGAGGTGTTATGTTGCTGAGCCGTTGGCGGCGGCCTTGACGGCGGCGACGGTGTGGTTGCGGGGTTGCGGGACGAGCGATTCAGTCGGTTCCAGGTGGTATTCGGGGACGATGGCCTGGAGGCGGGCGCGGACTTCGTCGCGGGCGAGGTTGTCAGCCTCGGCCGCCAGGCTGTCGATGGCGGCCAGGAGCGGCTCCCATTGGACCGGCTTGCATTGCCAGATGCCGATCTTGGGATGTTGGGTGCGGGAGACGCCTTCGCCCTCGATCATGAGCTCCTCGAAGAGTTTCTCGCCGGGGCGGACGCCCGTGAACGTGATCTCGATATCTTCGCCGGGCCGGAAGCCGGACAGGGTGATCATCTCGCGCGCCAGGTCAACGATCTTGACGGGTTCGCCCATATCCAGGACGAAGACGTGCCCGCCGTCGGACATTGAGGCGGCCTGGAGCACGAGTTGCGAGGCTTCGGGGATGGTCATGAAGTAGCGGACCATGTCCGGGTGTGTGACGGTGACGGGGCCGCCGCGGGCGATCTGGTCACGGAAGATCGGGATGACGCTGCCGCTGCTGCCCAGGACGTTTCCGAATCGCACGGTGACGAAGTCGGTGTCGGAGCGGTCGTTGAGGCCCTGGATGTACATTTCGGCGACGCGTTTCGAGCAGCCCATGATGCTGGTGGGGTTGACGGCCTTGTCGGTGGAGATCATCACGAACTTCTCGCAGCCGAAACGCGAGGCGGCGTCGGCGACGGTTCGCGTGCCGTGGATGTTGTTCTTGAGGGCTTCGCCGGGGTTGAATTCCATCATCGGCACGTGTTTGTGGGCGGCGGCGTGATAGACGACGCTGGGGCGTTCGAGCTCGAAGACGCGCTCAATTCGCCGGCGGTCGCCGATGTCGGCGATGTACGGCACGCAGGTGACGGTCGGGAACATGTGCCGCAGCTCACGATCGATCTCGAACAAGTGCTGCTCGGCCTGCTCGACGAGGACCAGGCGTTGGGGCTGGAAGCGTGCGATCTGCCGACACATCTCGGAGCCGATGGAACCGCCGGCGCCGGTGACCATCACGACGCGGGCGCGGATGAACTGGCTGATGCGGTCCTCGTCCAACTTCACTGGGTCGCGGCCGAGGAGGTCGTCGATGTCGACGTCGCGGATCTCGCTGACGGTGGCGCGGCCGGAGATGAGGTCCTCGATGGCCGGGAGTGTCTTGAAGCGCAGGCCGGTACCATGGCAGAGCTCGACGACCTTGCGCATCTGGGCCCGTGAGGCCGAGGGCATGGCAATGAGCAGCTCGTCGACATCGTTCTCGCGGCATACCTGTTTGACGTCGGCGATTCGTCCGAGGACTTCGAAGCCGTGAATCAGGGCGTGCTGCTTGGCGGGGTTGTCGTCCAGAAAGCCGACGATGCGGTATGCCAGCGTCGGGAGGCGCAGGATCTCGCGGACGGCGTTCTCGGCGGCGTTGCCGGCGCCTAGGATGAGCAGCTTGGCGGTGCCGCCCTCCGGCACCGGCCGCACTTCCTCATGGTAAAGCCGGACGCCGAAACGGGCTCCGCAGACGAGTGCCACGGTGCCGAAGAGATCCAGGATGAAGACGGAGTCGGGGAAGTCCCGGCCGCCGAAGGGATTGACCTGGATTCCCAGGTGGTGGGCGTTCTGGAGGCCGTAGTAGAGGACCGCGACGATCAGCCAGCTTATCCAGGAGGCCTGGGACACGGTCCAGACGTCGCGCAGGCTGACATAGCGCCACCAGGCGCGGTGCAGGCCCATGGCGACATAGACCGTTATCTTCACCAGCACGACGATAGGCAGGAGTTTCAGGAAGAAGGGGACGAACCAGCTCTCCGGCCGCTTGAAGTTGTAGGCCAGTCCGAAGGCCAGCAGCCATGATAGCGCGAAGAGAGCGGTGTGAGCCAGAACGCTCACCAACCGGCGGTGCGCCTGTGTCCACGGGATTGGTCCGCCTGTCACCTGGTTTTCGTCGTCATTGCTCATATCAGACTGAGCGGGTTGCCAACTCTCCTGTTATCGGCAACGTCGGCGCGGTGCTCCAGAGGCCTGCCTCCGGCGTGGCGGCCCGGGGAGCGGGCCAGCGTGACAGGTCACAGGGCATAGCGTAACGCCGCAATTAACGTCGACCACTGGTCCGCGCGGCGGGGTTCCGGCGGTCTGTTTTTCAAGGCCGCCTCGGCGGCCTCGAGCGCCCGGCGGCTGCGTGGCAGGTCCCCCAGTACCAAGGCGCAGTAGGCCTCCAGGACCAGGTCGTCAACCGCGCGCCGTTCAGCGGGCGCCACGCGCATGTACGCCTGCATCTGGCGCTCGAGCGTCGCGGAGCGGCCGTTTTCATAGTCGCCGAAGTACGCCGCCAGCAGCAGGGCGTCCGCGTGTGCTTCGGGATCGTCGCGCGCCGCGGCAATCTCGGCGAAGGCTTCGGGGTAGTCGCGCGCGATGGCGAGCAGGCAGAACATGGCGGGCCCGAACTGGCGGCCGGCCTCCATGTGGCGCTGCAGATGCGTGTGTGCCAGCAGGAGCTGAGGAAGATAGCGGCCGCTCGGCTGGTCCGCGGCGGGCACGCCGAGCAAGGCTGCAAGGTCCGGTGTCGCCGCAGTCTCGACACCGCTCAGGTCTCGCACGGTGGTGAAAAGGCGAATTGCCCGGCGGATTCGGTCAGCCTTGGCGGTTGGCGTGAGCGGTTGGCCGGCGACGTCGCGCCCGCCGGTTGCCTCCCGGAACAGTCGCAGGGCTTCCTGCTCAAGCCGGCGCATCTGATCCTGGGTGCGTGCTTCAACCGCGTCCATGATGTTGTCAAATGGAACCGGCTGAGGGTCGGCGGTTTCACTGGTGGGCATTAGATCGAACATCTCGTGGAAGGGAGAACGCTCCGGGGGTAGCTGCATCATCGGCAATTGCGGGACGCGCAGGGCGTTCGCCATGTCGCTGCCGTAGAGCGGTGCGCCGGGGGAGACTGCGGCCAGGAAGCCGGACGCCGCGCCAATGCGCTGGTCGCTGAGGGCGCCTTGGCGAAAAAGGGCGCGATGATTCGGTGCGGGGATGAATCCCAGTTGCATCGGGCCTCGAGACGTGCCTGGGACGATACTGCCACGCCGCGGTGCCGCAGGTCTGGGTAGGAACGACAGGTCCGTGGGTGCCGGCTGTATCTGGCCGGCGCCCGGCAGCGTTAGCCCGCGAGGCGCCTGGGATGCACTGTAGCGGGTGTATCGGCCTCCCAGCAGGCCCAACTGTTCTGAAGGCGCACGTCTGCTGGGTCGATCCAGGGTGACGCCCTGGCCCTGTGCGTACCCGGCTGGCAGCCACGTGCAACCGACCAGCAGTCCGGCCGCCAGCAATGCCAACCTACGGCCCATAATCATCTCCGTTACCTGAAGCTCGTCGCGAGCGCGGTATACTGTACCATCGGCAGGCGGGCTGTTGAACCTCGAACGGGAAGTCCGCCCGTGGCCGCGGGAGTCCCGGGGTGCCGGCGCGGCCGGCGGAGTCGCGTCCTGCCCCTGCCCGCCTGAACCGGCAGCTTACCTGGCCGGACCAGGGCCACTCAAGAGTACGGCGTTCGGCGGTGGCCGGTTCAGAGTTTGGGTTCCCCGGACCGGCGGGCGTCGTCCGGACGGTGAGCCCGAGGGGCGCCGTTTCGGAACCGCTCACGGGGATTGGCGACCGGTCGCGTTTCGGATGCCGGGGCGCTATCATGCCGCTGCGGTGCCGGGTCCGGCGGTGACAGGCGCCGGGCATCCGTGGAACATTGATGCAGGAGTCGACCATGCTGGTCGTCATGTCAGTAGATGCGACCCAGGCGCAGATTGAGGCGGTAGCGCAACGTATTCGTGAGTTCGGCTATACGCCGCACGTCATTCCCGGGGCGACGCGCACTGCGATCGGCATTACGGGCAATCGCGGTCCGGAGGGTCAGGACGCGCTGCGGGTGATGCCCGGGGTCGATGCGGTCATTCGGGTGACGGCGCCGTACAAGCTGGTTTCGCGCGAGACGCAGAGTGAGCCGACGACGGTGCAGGTTGCCGGCACGCGGATTGGCAACGGCTTCACGGTCATCGGTGGTCCCTGTGCGGTCGAGAACGAGCAGATGATCATGGAGACGGCGGAGTTTCTGTGGCAGCAGGGGGTCAGGCTGCTGCGTGGGGGGGCGTTCAAGCCGCGCACGAGTCCGTACGCCTTTCAGGGGCTTGGGGAGGCGGGCCTGCGCTTGCTGGCCAAGGTGAAGGAGCGGACGGGGATCGGCATCGTGACTGAGGTGCTGGGCGTGGAGGATGTCGACGCCGTGGCGGAGGTCGCGGACGTCGTTCAGGTCGGCACGCGCAACATGCAGAACTACGCGTTGCTGCGGCGGTTATCGAAGTTGCGCCGACCGATCTTGCTGAAGCGCGGCATGGCCGCCACGTTGGAGGAGCTGCTGATGGCGGCGGAGTACATCGTGAGTGGCGGAAACCGCGAAGTAATCCTGTGTGAGCGCGGGGTGCGCACGTTTGCCGACCAGACGCGCAACACGCTGGATTTGTCGGCGGTTCCGGTGGTCCGGAGCCTTTCCCATCTACCGATCATCATTGATCCGAGCCACGGCACCGGGAAGGCCGAGTATGTTCCGGCGATGTCTCGGGCGGCGCTGGCGGCCGGCGCGGACGGTCTGCTGGTCGAGGTTCATCCGCAGCCCGCGCGGGCCTTGTCTGACGGTGCGCAGTCACTGGACCTAGCGGCTTTTCGGGAGATGCATGCGGCGCTGCGGCCATTGGCGGCGGCGCTGGGCGTGGAAATGTGCTGATCGTCGTGTGCTTCAGGGGGGAGCCGCCGGGTGGGGTGGCGGGGGCGTTGCACCGGTCTTTCGAGCGGGTATAGTACGGCCTCGAGCGAGGCGCGGTCTCCGGACGCTCGTTCGGATGCCCCGAGAACACTCTGCAACCTTCTTCGGCGTGGTGAAACGTGCGAACCTCCACCCCCGCGATCGGCGTGCGTATTCCGACTCTTCTCCTGCTGGGCGCCCTGCTGGCAGCCGGCCTGTTTGGCGGGCCGGCGGCGCGCGGGCAGGACCCGCAGCCCGGCGAGGGCATGCTCATCAAGCGCGTCGAGATTGTCGGCCTGGAGACCATCAGCGAGGCCTACGTGCGCCGTGTCATCAAGACGCGCGAGGCGCAGCCGTTTCAGCGCCGGCAGGTCGAGGAGGACGTGCGCGAGCTGCTGCGCTCGCGGCGTTTCCTGAATGTCTTCGCCACGACGGCGGTGGAGGAGGCCCAGGCCATCGTGACCTTCACGGTTCAGGAGAAGCCGGAGATTCTGACAGTCGAACTGGAGGGGAACAAGCGCTTCTCCGACAGCACGCTGTTCGCGTTGACGCCGGCGGCGGGGGACGCGCTGGACGCGTACGACATTCGGCGCGGGCGGGAGGAGATTATCCGCAAGTACAAGGAAGCCGGTTACTACTACGTGCAGGTCGAGCTGGATGAGCGGGCCGTGCTCGACGAGGGGCGCGTGGTGTACCGGGTTAATGAAGGGCCGCGCGTGCGTGTGCGCCAGATCAGCCTGGTGGGTAATCGTTCGTTTCCGGACTGGCGGCTGCGGCCCAGGATCCGCACGCGGACGGCGTGGTGGTTTCTGCGCATGGGCGCCTTTGATGAGGAAGTAGCTGATCGGGACGCCCTGGAGCTGCAGCGCTTCTACCGTGACGAGGGTTACCTGGATGTGCGGGTCGGGTATCGGCTGGAGTTCGATGAGGTCGCGCGCAGCGACCTGCACCTGGTGTTCGTGATCGAGGAAGGTGAACGCTATCGCATCAACGACATTGTCGTGGAAGGCAACAGCGCCTTCAGTGCCGAGCAGATCCGCGGGGTCATGGGGCTGGAGCCGGGCAACGTCCTGCGAGACGAGGCGCTGACGATGGATCGCCGGCGCGTGCAGGACTTGTACGGCGAGATCGGCTATGTCGATGCGGCGATCGAGGCCGGCCACCAGTTTCTGGAGCAGCCCGGGCTGGTGACGCTGCGCTACGTGATCTATGAGAACAAGCAGTCGCGCTTCGGGCGCATCACGATCCGCGGGAATCAGCGCACGAAGGACGAGGTGGTTCGCCGGGAGCTCGGCTTCCACCCGGGGGAGTTGTACAACACGGTTGCCGCGCGGGAGGCCGAGCAGCGGCTGCTGGAGACCGGCCTGTTCAACCAGGCGACGATTACTCATCTGGACGATATGGACGGGTTGCGTGAGGCGCTGGTTGAGGTTGAAGAGGCGGACACGGTCACTTTCCTGGTCGGTTTCGGCGTCAGCACGGACAGCGGCGTGCTGGGCACGCTGACGATTGAGAACCGCAACTTCGATCTGATGGATTGGCCGCGGTCGTGGGGGCAGTTCTGGCGTGGCCGGGCTTTTCGCGGGGACGGTCAGCGTCTGCGGTTCCAGGCGGAGCCGGGCACGGAGCTGACGCGTTTTCGGATCGACTTCACGGAGCCGTATCTGCTTGATCGCCCGGTGCGGCTGGACACGTCGGCGTACCTGTTCCAGCGGGGGCGCGACGGGTATGACGAGCAGCGGATTGGCCTGATGTTCAGCCTGGGGAAGCGCTTTCCGCACGGGTTGTTGGCCGGGTGGGCGGTGGAAGGGGCTTTCCGTGTCGAGGGGGTGTCGATTGACGACCTTGATCCGCTGGTGCCGAACATCGTTCGCGAGGCCAAGGGTGACCATTTGCTGACGAGCGTGAAGGGCACGATCGTGCGTGACACGACGGATAGTCGGATGGTGCCGAGCCGGGGCTATCGGCTGACGCTATCGTGGGAACAGGTTGGCGCGCTGGGCGGCGACTTCGACTTCTCTCGTCCGGGCGTGAGCTTCTCGTGGTACCGCACGTTGCGAACGGACATTTTTGATCGGAAAAGTGTGCTGGGCATGCGGGCGGAAACGGCCGTGCTGGTTGGAGACGCGCCGGTGTTCGAGCGTTTCTACGGCGGCGGCTTTGGGAGCCTGCGTGGCTTCAGCTATCGCGGCATCAGTCCGCGAGCGGGGATCATGAACACGCGCGTGGGTGGGAAGTTCGTGCTGCTGACCGGCGGGGAGTATTCTTTTCCGATATACGGCAAGAACATTCGGGGCGTGACGTTCCTGGACATGGGGACGGTCGAGGATAGCGTGAAGCTGACGAGTTGGCGGGCGGCGGTGGGGTTTGGGCTGCGGATCAATGTCGATTTCTTTGGTCCGGTGCCGATAGTGCTGGATTTTGGGTTCCCGATAGCGAAGCATGGGGACGACAACACGCAGGTGTTTAATTTTGCGTTTGGGGCCTCGTTCTAGCCGTGTCGCTGTAAGTTATTTGTTATTAGTTGTTTATGTTTCCGTTGTGCCGCATGGAATTCTTGCTGGGTCGGCATGTTTTTTCTGGCGGGCCGTTGACAGCGTTATCGCGTATGGTACCATACGAAGCTCGCCGTCTGGGAGTGACCTTGGTGGCGAAATAAGTGTGAGCCGAGGTTCGAGGGCTCTGGCTGAGTCAGGCAGGGCGAACCTTACGCGAACCGCCGGGTTTTGGGCCGGCGTCGGGCCTCGACGCACGGGCTCGTAGCTCAGTTGGTTAGAGCGCATCCCTGATAAGGATGAGGTCACAGGTTCGATTCCTGTCGGGCCCACTCGACAGTTGGGCGAGGCTGGCTGAGGGCCGCGGTGCTTGACGAACGTGGCAGATTGGCTACCTATTATAGGGTTGGCCGTGTTGCTTGGTTTGGCGGCGCTGGCGGTGATTCGCGGCGGCGGCGGATGAGGCACCGGCGGATGCGACTAGGCGTGTCCTAGTAACACCCCCCGGGGCCGTAGCTCAATCGGGAGAGCGCCGCGTTTGCAACGCGGAGGTTGCCGGTTCGAACCCGGTCGGCTCCAATGGCGGCGGAGCAGCGGCTCGCCGTATTCGCGGGTGTGAGCCTGCGGGCATCGGTTGGGTGTCTGCAGGCCCGCATCGGCGGGCGGTCGCGAACGGTGTTGAGCTGTTCGCGGGCGTATATGGTCTTTGACAAGTTCATAGGTGAACGTACAGGTATCTTCGGCAAATGTCACCGAGCCGATTGGTGCGGGCGCAAGCGCCCGTGCGTTGTGCGCAGGCACACGGCTCGTTCCGTAGGATACGGTGCTGGCCACAGCTATCCATAAGCGTGGTCAAGCTGTTAAGGGTGCATGGTGGATGCCTAGGCGTGCAGAGGCGAAGAAGGACGTGGCAGGCTGCGATAAGCTCCGGGTAGTGGTCAAACACGCGTTGATCCGGAGATCTCCGAATGGGGCAACCCGGCGTCACTGAGCAATCAGATGGCGTCACCGGCGGCTGAATGCATAGGCCGTCTGGAGCGAACCCGGGGAACTGAAACATCTCAGTACCCGGAGGAAAGAAAATCAACCGAGACTCCGTTAGTAGCGGCGAGCGAAAGCGGATCAGCCCAT
>CAZJYX010000045.1:0-16748 GCA_964550375.1 uncultured Planctomycetales bacterium
GGTAAGTCACACCCGGGGCCACGTTGGCGACGAGATCCGTGTAGTCGCCGTAGCTACAGTATCCTTCCTGACCCGTCTCGTTGTCGATCCCGGCGAAGATCACGTGCGTGATCCAGTCGTCTGTCAGGTTCGTGTAGCAGATCTCGCAATAGTCCCGGCCCATCCGGCTCTGCTTGACCGGCTGGAAGGTCATCGGCCCGCTAACTTCTTTCTCGGGCTTGACCGGCGCCGCAGCCGGGCCGGCATTGGGACCTTCTGCCTTGAATTCCGCGACTTCGGCCTTGGTCGCGGCCGGCATCGCAGCGTTAGGCCCCGCAAGGGCCTCCGACTCGACAGCCGCCGGGGCCGCATTCGGCCCGGCCGCCTGCGTGCCGGTGTCCGCCAGGTTCATCGGCTGTGCGCCCAGAAGGCTCGTGGCCTTCGGAGCATCGACGGCCTTGTCGGCCGACGGGTTCAGCGCCGTTACGCCTGCCAGCAGGACACTGGAACACAGGAGCACGGCTCCTGCTACACAGGCCCATCTTCTGTAAATCATTCTGTCGCCTCCATGTAAAAACAACCAAAGTCAGTCCCGCATGCGGTCAGCCGACGTGAATACAGGCTGCCGCATGCCGCGTGCCACCGAGCCGCCCACACAGGTGCGGTGCACCCGCCTGAACGGCCGACGAAGAAAGGCGTCGATGCTGGTGCACGGAAAGCGGAAACAGACCGCCAGTCTGTGTGTGAGAGAGTTAACAAGCGGTTGCCCCGATGCCATCATCTTTCCCGTCCAAGACACCGTGCATCGACAGTGTGTCAAAGTTGCCGCTCGCTTTGGGTTAGTCACGCCGCGAGGGACAACAACTGCTCTTTGACCAAGACTAAAATGATTCGCTCCAGATCGTGCAAGTGCCCGTACCCAATCCCACTCTCTAGGTACCAAGGCCAAGCCGCATTGTACCCAGATCCGATTCGGCAAGTCAATACCACCCAGGGCAGGTCCCACTCTTTCTGCAACCTACCCCGGGCGAATAAGAGACCCGACGAACCCTTGCATGACGAGGCAAACACACTTCCATGAATCGATAGAGCAAGTCAAAGTCGCGGGCGGCGGGAATATATCGGACGTTATTATCGCGCATCTTCCCGAGCCCTTTGGGTCAGAAGTTTCGCAAGATGCGGCCGGGACGCGATTTACGCGCCCCGGCCGCGAATACCCTTAGTTACAGAACGCCGCCGCAGCACCTATCGCTCAGCCGACGGCGCCGTCTTCAACCTCACTACGGGAACGCGGAACGAGTCGGCCAACGCCTGCTCCTGCGGCGAGTAACGCTCGATGAGCAACGAAATCTCGTCGCGCAGCATGGCTGACATGTCCGGCGCGTTCAGCCGCGCGCCACCGTTAGCCTGAGCGGCCTTGATCTTCTCGGCCGAGAAGGGCCGGATACCAGCCTTATCGGCCTTGGCCCGCTCTGCCTTAACAGTCGCCGCGTCAACGCGCTCGGGCAAATCCGGCGTGCCGAACCAAATCGGCGCCTCGGCCAGATTCACATCACCCGGCACGATCGCAATGACGTAGCCGGACTCATCGCCGCGGTTGATCCGCTCCGCAGAACGGTTGCCCACGTACAGGACCGGCTCCGCGACCTGGCGCGGGATTACGAGGTCCTTATTGACCTTCAGCACCAGCAAGGTGCCGGACTGAACCGTGGGCCGCTCCGCACACCAGAAGAACTTGAAGCTCTCGTCAACGGTGAACGGACGAACGTAGACGATGTCGTCGACCGCGGCGGGAGTCGCCGGGATCGGCGGCGGAACGTCCGCGACCGCCGTCATTGCCGCCAACATGCACAAGCAAACGCTTATCGCTTTCATAGGTAAGGGTCCTTTCAACATCAAGAGGTTCTCAGCGTCTTCCGATAACTCTCGCTCAACCAGGTGTTCCGGGACTACGGACACGTCACGTCAAAGACGTGCAGCGCGTCAAACCCACCCTCGGTGCGGGAGTTGTTCGGCACGTCCTCGACGCTGATGCGCAACTGCACCTGGGAAGTCAAAGCGATGTAATCACCAATGTAGTACGACTTCGGCATCCAGCCCGGCGGCACGTTGGCAATCCTCTCGACCAGGACCCACGTGGCCCCGCCGTCGTTGGACAGCTCGATGTCGTACGGATCGCCGTCCTGGTTGTCGTTGGCCCACCAGGCCGCGAACTCCATGACCGGATCCTGCGCACCGCTAAGGTCCATGACCGGCGAGATCAGCCGCGTCGGACCCCAATCAAGGTCGGCACACCAGGCATTGTCGGTCACGTAGGCGCGACCGGAGCCGTCGTAGTCACCGTCCGGCTCGCCGAAGCAATAGGGCACGCGCGGAACAACCCGCTCCCATTCGCCGTCGGTCAGGCTGGGATCGTTCCAGACGGTCCAGCCCTTGTCGGTCTCGAAGTCGTCCTCGAAGACCAACACGTAGGTGCCGACCAAGGCCGAGAAGACCGTCGCCGGTGCGTCGTACGGAACGTACAGTTGCCCGGCCACTTCACCTTCCACGCCCACGTAGAACTCCGGCACGTCGCCGCAGGCCGGGGCCGGCAGCGTGGCGCGCCACAGGTCACCGGAAACGTTCTGCATCGGCACGGTCTGATACGCGCCGCCGTCAAAGCGGTAATATGCCAGCGCCGAACCCTCCACAATCGAGTCGTCGCCGAGGTAGATCTCCGCGTCGATAACGATCGGCTGGCCAGGCGGCAGGAACTCCGGCACCTGCGTGATGACCGTCATTGCCAGCGGCGTGAAGAACGCCGGGTGGTCGTTGGTCAGATAGGCACCTTCAACGCCGAGGCGTCCCTCGTTCGAGCCCCAGCTCGGGCCGAAGTTGAGGCGAACGGCCTCGATACTGGACAGATCGAGCACGGCCCCATTGGTCAGGAAGTCGGTCAGACGAACACGGATCGTCTCGAACTCGACGCCCCAGCCGGTGCCCGTGCCGGCGCCGGTGCGCTGGTACGGTTCTTCCACACCGCCGCCGTAGGCGCCGATGTTGATGGAGCTGGTATTGCCGGCCGTGTCGCGCAGCGTGACCGAGAAGGTCAGGTCGCCCAGCACGGCGATCGTATACGGGTGCCGTGTGGCCTGGCCGGCCCGGAACGACAGATACGCGTAGTCGTTGAAGTCCGGCGCGCCGGGGGCCATGCTCCACTCGTAGTAGCGGTCGGCGCCGTTCCAGTCGAACACCACGCCGCGCGTGTTGTCCGGGATGGCGGTCGCCGCATAGGTGAAGCCGTTCATCGGGTCGCTCGTCATCCAGGTGAAGCTGGTGTTGTTGTCGTCCAGGCGACCCTCATGCAGGTTCTGGACGGTGTAAGTCACCGGCATGCCCGAGCTGCTGACGTCCGCCGACAACTCACTCTGGTAATCGTCGATGACGAAGTTGCCGGCTTCAGCACCGTTGCGGTAGGTCATGTTGACCACGACCGAGTCGCCGCCGCTCGCCGAGCAGAATCCGCCGGTGCCGACACTCGGCGGCCGGAAGACCTCGTACTGCCGCCAGAAGTAGTCAGTCGCCGGGACGTTACCCTCGGCATAGAACTTCATCAGCGGCAGGTACAAGCCCAGCTCGATCTTGTGCGTAAGCTCCTGACCGATCAGGCACGGGCCGGTCGCCCAGGAGCTGCCCCCGCCGGCGTGGAACCAGGCGTGGCCAACGCCCTGCAGCACAATCGAGTTCCGGAACGCGGTGGCCCGGTCGTGCAGGTGGAACGTCTGCGTCACGTCGTTGCTCGGGTCACCACTCACGTCCGAGTCGGCCGACCCGGTCCACAGGACGTAATTCGCGGCGCCCGGATTGCTCGGGCAACTGGCATACGACGTGTACGCGGCGCCGTAGAAGTCGGTCGGGCACATGCTGCTGACCATGACGATGCTGTTCTCATCCCAGTTGTTGTTGGGATCCGGGCTGTAGGAGCACGTCCCGGTCCCATAGGCCAGGCGGTGGTAAGCCATCGCCACACCTTCGGCACCACGGCTGTGCCCAATCCAGATGATGCGGCTGGTGTCCAGCTTGCCCGCCAGCGCCGCAGCGCCGGGGATGCTGCCGGACTGACCCAGGCTGATGAACGCATCAGTGTGCCCCAGCGTCGTCAGCGAAGCCGAGTCAATGCCGGGACCAGTGTAGTTGTTGTGGGACATCACGATGTAGCCGTACGACGCCATGTGGTTCCCGATGTGGTCGTACCAGCGATAATCGTGGCCGTTGCCGTGGCCAATGATCACTATCGGCAGCGGACACATGCTCGCGATGTTCGTCGGGAAATACAGGCGCTCGTTGGTCATGCTACCGGGGATGCCGTAGATGGCCCCAACGCTGTAGCTGCCAATCATCGTGACCGCCAGCGGTCCCGGCAGGGACGTGTCTTGCACCGCGTACAGGCCGGCCTCGCGGCCCAAGCCGTCGATATAATCGCCGCCGTCCAGCACGCCGTTCCGGTTCATGTCGATGACCACGTCGTAGCCCTTGCCCAGGCCGGTGTTGGCACCGGTGCACGGGTCATAGACGGTCGTATCCAACGCGCAGGGCGGCGTAATCGAGAACGTGTTCTCCTGAATTGTGGTCGCCCCGAAAGTGACCGTGATCGAGCAACCGTCCAAATCCGGATCGGCTTCCCACTCGGCCGCCGTCTTCGCCTCGACGACGAAGATGTCAGCAGTCTTGTTGGCGATGCCGGGGAAGCGCGTCGGATCGATCGCGACCTCCACGCCCTGACCGGGATGGAACGCCTTCACGTACTCGAAGTACGGGTACTGCGAAAGCGCATTGCCGGCCAGTTGCGTCGGCGTGATCACCGGCGGGCCGCCCGTCAGCAACTGCACGAACGGGTCAATGTCGAACGCATTGACCAGGCCGTCACGGTTGATGTCCGCCAGCATGTAGTCGCACCAGGGGTAAGCCTCGGCGTAGGCCACCGGATCGGTCAACGCCAACACGAACGGGTCAATGTCAAACGCGTTGACCAGGCCGTCGCAGTTCAGATCGCCAATGCCCCAGTACTCGCACTCGTCCGGAATCCCGTTGCCGTTCAGATCCTGGCTGTAGCCGGACGCGATGTCGCACTCATCGGGGATGCCGTTCCCGTTGCAGTCCTCGGACAAACCGAAGGCGATTGCACAGGTGTCGTTAATGCCGTCATTGTCACAGTCGCCGCCGCATTCGGTCCCGGCGCCCAGCCACTCGCCCACGCAAGTGTACTCATTCTCAATCGTGCACACGCCCTCCGGCGAACAGCACGCGCCTTCAGGCGGCTGCGGGCAATCGACGGTGGCACACTCGGTGTCGCCACCCTGAAACTCGCCGTCCAACGCATCGCACTCCGCCGGCGTCAAATCGTCCACGCAACTGCCGTCCGGCAGGCAGCAGGCGCCGATCGGCGGCGGCCCGCCGCAGTTACCGCTCGGACCACACGGGTCCTGCGTGTTGCCGGTCACGGAGATGTACGCCCAGCCGGTCGTGCCTTCAGTGAAGTAATCCTCGTGGTCCACCCAACTGACACCGCCATCAGTAGTAAGGTACTGGCGGCAGGCGGGCCGCGCCACGCCATCCCACAAAATGCTCGGCACCAGGGTCCCTGAACCGGTCCAACTGTGATACCGCACGAACACGAAGAACGGGCCGTCCACGCACGTGTTCACCGGCACCGTAAACGGACGCAGCGAGCCCTCCGGAGGCACCGTCATCGTCAGCGTGTCCGACGTGAAAATCGTGCTGCCAGGCAAGGAGCACGGTTCGCCGTCCTCATTCGGACACAGGATCCGCACGCTGAACGTCAGCGTGCCATGCCCCGGAGAGCCGCCCGTGAACATCGACGCATCCGCGAGCTCAAAAAACACGCTCTCAATCATGTACGAGTACGGCAGCGATCCACACCCCGGATCGCCCGGGCCGCCCGTGCCTTCCGGGTCAAAGTAAACCGCCATCCCGCCCGGCGTGGGCCAGCCCAGGTACCCCGCCGCGATACTGCCCTGCATGTTGTCGATCGTGCACGTGGCACGCGACTCAAATGCACTCTCCAGGCCAACAAACTCCGCGCTGAGCATGTCGGCCCTGACCCCCCCGCCGTCTGCCAGCGCTGCGCTACTGACTGCTCCACATAAGAGCAGCATAGCGGCAATAACCGTACATCCATGGGTTCTCAAGGGATGCCCTCCTCGTGTTAAAGGTAACTTGGAACTGTAAATCGCACCTGCCCCCCGCACACAAGCCTGATTGGACCGCCATCCGTCTGCCCATCGAAACCAGCGCGCGGGTCGGCTCGCACACAAACTAGCCCCGTCCGATACTTATACCACATGCAGCCTCTTGATCCAGTTAGCATTGTAACTGGACGAATATCTCCCTGCAACACCAAAACATAACAGCGCATAGTAACACATAACAGACGGACATAAAAGACTTTATCTCTATCCGCTTTATCGGGCTAATCAACCACCAAGAACATAAAGTCCTATAATAGCACAGAAGCCGAAACCCAACCGCCAACCCCAACGCTTGCCCACTCACACAGCCACGCCAGGAATCCCACCACCACCACGCCTACACGACCCAAACGACCATCACGCGCTCCAGCCGGGACCGGCAAACATGAGCTATATGAATTCTCCTGCACGGTCACATGTTGCACTCGTCCCCCGCCTTGGTACAATGTGCCCTCGCAAAATGGCTCCAACCAGCCCGATTTGTCGCGCTCGGGCTGAGCCGCTAGTGGCTGCAATTCCCCGGAGGTGGTCCTGATGGGCAAAACAACCGACCTCGACAACAGAATCTTCTCCGCCATCCGCCAAAACCCCTCTATCACCAGAAAACAGCTCCAGGACCTGCTGTCAGACGACCCAAACGCACCCGTCCCCTACTCCACTCTCGTCAAAAGAATCCAGAAGGCCAAGAACGAAAACCTCCTGCGCGAACGTTTCGAACTCAACGACGACAAAATGCGCGGCCACCAGTTCATCGTCCTACTCTCGACCACCGCCCCCGAATACGTCCGCGCACAAACACTCGACAAGGACCAACTAATACCCGCCGAGGACGCCCTCGACTACCAAATCGAGCTCTGCCGAACTATCGACCGCGTCTTCACCAGTAAGAACCAGTTCAGCAAGCGAATCTCCTCCGGCGGCTGCTCGATCCTGCTTGGCGGCGGACGCTGGGACGTCGCCGTCACGCTCTACTCCGAAGACGCAAATGCCATCAACCGCTTCGTAACCTCATACTTACGCACAAGATCCGCAGTTACCGGATCGACCACCCTCCAATTCCGCAAGGCCCCAACGACCGAACTACCGCCGAGCGATTCGGCATAGCACGCAGCCGCGCGCACCCGCGCCGAGCAGGTGCCCGACTGACGGCCACGCGCTTGGCAGACCGCCGGCCGGGACGCACCCGTGACCCGGCCGGCGCGTTATAGGACTGCCTAACGCCGGCTCATTGCCCGCCTACGGACAGGTCACGTCAAAGACCCGCACCGCGTCAAGCGCCGCCTCGCTAATCGAGTTGTTCGGCGTATCGTCGGCGGTGATGCGAATCACCATCTCGGCCGTCGGCGTCACGTAGTCCAACAGGTTGAACGACCGCACCACCCAGCCGTCCGTGTGCTCAACCTGCTCGAGCAGCGTCCAGGTGGCGCCGCCGTCATTCGAAACCTCGACAACCAGGAAGTCCTCCTCGGACGTGCCCGCATCGTCACAGGTGAACCAACGCGCGTAGCTGAGCACCGGATCCATGGTGCCGCTCAGGTCGAACACCGGCGAAGACAACCGCGTGGGACCCCAGTCAATGTCCGAGTTGCAGTTGAGCGGGTTGTTCTCGGTCAGGAAGCACTGGCCCGAGCCGTCGTAGTCCGCCGGCGGATCGCCGCGGTTGCAGTTGACCGGCACGCCGCGCTCCCAGTCACCGCCGGTCAGCGACGGATCGTTCCAGACCGTCCAGCCCTGGTCGGTCTCGAAGTCGTCCGCGAAGATGCTGTGGTAAGTGCCCACGAAGGACACGAACGGGGCCGCGGCCCCCGCGAGCGGCGCATAGACCACGCCGGTGGCATCGCCCGCGGCGCTGAAGTAATACTCCAGCACGTCGCCGCAGTCCGGCGCCGGGAGGGTGCCGCGATAAATCGTGCCGCCCACCAGCGTCAAGGGCGCGCTCAGCCAGGTCCCGCCGTCATAACGGTAGAACATCTGCGCCGAACCGGGCACCAGCAAATCGCTGCCCTCGTCGATCTCAACATCCAGAACCACCGGCACGCCCACCGGAACAAACTCGGGGGCCTCTCCGAACAGCGCGATGGAGAGCGGCTCGAACATGGGCGGCAGGTCGCTCGTCAGGTCGATGTCGTCGAGGCCGATGCGGCCCTGCGGCGACCCGAAGGCACTGCCGAACTCGAAACGGATCGCCGCAATGTCGGTCAGATCAAGCCCGCTGCCGTTGGCCAGGAAATCGGTCAGCCGAATGCGGACGGTGTTGAACTCGTTGGCCCAGCCGCCTTCGCGCAGGTACGTGCGGGTGATGTGGCCCATGTGGCCGAAGTCGATTGAACTGGTGGCGTCCAGGCCGTCGCGCAGCGTGACGGTGAAGCTGAGCGGGCCGTTGAGGGCGTCGGTGCGCGGATGCCGCGTGCCCTGGCACGCGCGGAACGATAGAAACGTCTGCGCCGTGAAGTCGCGTGCGGCCGGCACCACCGCCAACTCGTAATAGGTCGATGAGCCCACCGACCAGTCGAAGACGACGCAATGAGGATCATCGTCGCTGTAGCGGTACATGGTCATGCCGTTGGACGGCTGCGAGCCGGTCCAGGCGAACGACCCGTCCAGGTCCGACATCAACACCTCGTTGAGGTTGGCGACCGTGTAGGAGACCGCCCCGCCCGAGCTGCTGGTACCGGTGCCGGTCTGGGTCTGGTAGTCGTCCACGACGAAGTTGATCGTGGCTTCGGCCTCGCGGTAGTAATTGGACAGGACGACATTCTCGGGGATACCGGCTGGCCGGAAATGGTCGTTGAGCCGCGCAAAGAAGTCGCGCCCGACCAGGTTGTTCTCGGTATACAGCTTCACCAGCGGCAGGTAGTAGCCCTTGACGACCTTGTGCGCAGCAGCCTGGCCGATCAGGTCCGGGCCGTCGGCCCAGGACGGCGACTCCGGCCCGGCGTGGAGCCAGGCATGCCCGCAACCGTGCAGGTACACAAGCTGCTTGTTGCCGTAGGCACGCTCATAGAACGCCAGAGGCTTGGAGTTGCTGGAGCCGGCCGAGCCGGTCACGTCCGAGTCGGCGCCCGCGATGAACATGTGGTAGCTGACGTCAAGCGGCGTTGAAGCAGCCGCCGGCGAGATGTGCGTGACCGGCGCCATGCTGCTCACCAGCACGACGTCCGCGGCGCCGTAGTGGACCGGCGTGTAGCTGCCGGCACGCAGACGCGTGTAGGCGCGCACCACGCCTTCGCCGCCGCGGCTGTGGCCGATCCACACGATGCGGCTGGAGTCGATATGGCCGTTCAGGGCGCCGCCGGCGATCACAGCCTGGTTGGCCAGGATGTAGTCCGTATTCGTAAGCGTCGTGGTCGAGGCGGTTTCGACGCCCGGACCGGTCTCATTGGTATGGCTCATGACAATGCAGCCATACGAAGCCAAGTGATAGCCGATATGGTCGTACCACTGGTAGAAGTGCCCGTTGCCGTGGCTGACCACAACCAGCGGCAACTGGCCCATCGCGGCGATGTTGGTGGGGTAATAGGTCTTCTGCCCAAGCCAGGTGCCGCCGCTGTACACGGCGGTGCTCACCGCCAGCGGACCAGTCTGGCTCGTGTCGCGAACCACGTAGAAGCCGGCGTCTTTGCCGTAGCCGTCGATGTAGTCGCCGCCGTCCAGCACGCCGTTCTGGTTGAAGTCGAGCACGACGTCATAGCCGACGCCCAGGCCGCTGCCGGCGTCGCCGCTGAGATCGCCCGCGGACACCAGGAACGTATTCTCCTGGATGGTGCTGCCGGTGATCGTGACGGTGTCCGGCCCGGCCGGGCGGACATCCGCCAGCATGGGGTCCACGGACCACCCGTCGGCGGTCTTCGCGGTCGTGATGTACAGGTCGGCCGTGCCGCCGAGAGTGTCCGGATAGCGGGTCGGGTCAACGGCGACTTCGACCGCGCCGTTCTCGTGAAAGGCCCGCACAAACTCGAAGTACGGGTAACCCGCCAGCGAATTGCCGGCGAGCTGCGCCGCGATGGGCTCCCCCCCACCGCCACCAGTCAGCACCTGCACGAAGGGGTCGATATCGAACGCATTGACCAAGCCGTCGCCGTTGATGTCGGCCAGCATGTAATCGCAGTCCGGATACGCCAGCGCGTATGCTGCGGCGTCGGTCAAGGCCAGCACGAACGGATCAATGTCGAACGCATTCACCAGGCCGTCGCAATTCAGATCGCCCGGCCCGTAGCCCTGGGCGGCTCCCGGAAGCAATAGGAACAACGCGACGGCAACAAGCACACTGTGCTCTTTCACCTTGAGTCCTCCTGAAAGGAATCCGCACGTACACAGGTCCCCGCCGCCAACGTCGTCCTGACGCGACCCGAATCCGAGTATACTGCTCGGCGGATGGATCCCCAAAACTATCTCGGCTACCAGCCCACCGTCACGGGCCCAAAGCGGCCCGGCGGCGCCGGCGGCCGCGCGGCCGACGTGCCTGCTGCACCGCGCAACCGCAAGACGCCGCGCGCAAACTATTGTCCAACAGAGCTTTGCGTCAGCGCGGCCAGGCGCCGGGCGATCGTCTGAAGCAGCACCAGGCGGCTGATCGGCTTGGTGGCGTAATCGTCGCACCCGGCCGCCAGACACCGCTCGCGGTCGCGCTCCATCGCGTGCGCCGTTAGGGCGATGACGGGAGTCGTGAAGCCCGCCTGCCGCAGCCGGCGCGTGGCCTCGTAGCCGTCCAGAACCGGCATCTGCATGTCCATCAGGATGACGTCGAAGGGACGCCCGGCGTCGCGGGCCGACAACGCCATCTCGACGGCCGCCTGACCGTTCTCGGCCAGCTCCACGATCGCGCCGGCTTTGCCCAACACCGCCGAAACCAGCCGCTGGTTGTCCGGGCCATCCTCAACCAGCAGGACCCGGCAGTCGCGCAGGCTGGGTTCGTCGCCATCCCCCCGCGCCGCCTCCTCCGGCGGCAGCGCGGACGGCGGCGGCGCCGTCACGAGTGCCGCGCCGGCAGCCGAAACAGCCGGAATAGTGAACGCAAACGTCGTGCCGCGCCCCGGCGCGCTCTCCACGGCAATGTCGCCGCCCAGCAGCTTCGCCAGCCGCTTGCTGATGGCCAGGCCCAGGCCGGTACCGCCGAACCGTCGCGTCGTCGAGGAATCGGCCTGAGAGAAGGGCTGAAAGAGCCGCGCCATCTGTTCATCTGTCATCCCCAGGCCGGTGTCAACGACGTCGAAGCGCAGCACCGGCTCGGCCAGGTCGCCCGCGTCTGGGGCGCCCGGCGCGAGGTAACGGACAATCAGCCGCACGCTGCCGGAGCTCGTGAACTTGATGGCGTTGCCGACCAGGTTGATCAGCACCTGCTTGACGCGCATGGCGTCGCTGGTAATGGCCACCGGCACCGCGCCGCCAAACTCGACCTGAAACTCCAGGCCGGCCTGCGCCGCGCGCAGGCGCATCAGGGCCTGAACGTCGTCGACCAGTTGCAGCGGCGCAAAGACGGTCTGCTCCAGCTCGAGCCGCCCGGCCTCGATCTTCGACAAATCGAGAATGCCGTTGATGATGTCCAGCAGATGATCGGCGTTGCGCGCGATCGTCGCCAGGTGCTCGCGCCGCTCACCCGTGCCGTATGGGCACGTGCTCGGGCAGCTCTCGGCGAGGAGCTCAACGTAGCCGAGGATGGCGGTCATGGGCGTGCGGATCTCGTGGCTCATGTTGGCCAGGAACTCGGTCTTGGCCCGGGCGGCCGCCTCCGCCGCCACGCGGGCCGCGCTAATGTCCTCCATCATGTTGATGGCGACCGCCTGCATCTGCTCGAGCCGTTCGCGGTCACGGGCCAACTCACGCTCGCGCACCTCCGATTCGCGCAGCTTCTCGGCCAGCCGGCAACCCAGCTCCTGCTCGCTCTGGGCCTGCTGCTCGAGCCGTATGAGGATTTCTTCGATCTTCACGAACTGCTCAACGACCAACTGCGCGGTGATGTCGGACGCGCGCCGCGCCACCCGCACCTCTTCGCGCAACATGGCGTTCTCACGCGCCAGGTCGGCCGCCGAACGCCCCGCCGCGGCGTCGTCCGCCCCGTGGCAGCGCTGCACACACGCCGACAATCCTTCCGCCCTGACCGTCATGCAGTCACGTGCCTCATAGCGTCTTGCGCACTACGGTCCGCCCAGCGCGCACCGCGTGCACCGCACACACCAGGCAGGGGTCAAACGAGCGCACCACGTGCCCCACCTCCACCGGGTTGGCCGGATCCCGCACCGGCGTCCCGATCAAGGCCTCTTCCCACGGGCCGCGCACGCCGCCCGAGTCTCTAGGCGAACCATTCCAGGCCGTCGGCGTGATGATCTGGTAGTGTTGGATGCGGCCGTCCACGATCTTCACCCAGTGCCCCAACGCGCCGCGGGCTGCCTGCGTCAGGCCGACCCCCTGCCCCTCAACAGGGCGCGGCGCAAAGCGGTAGAACTCCCCGCCCGGCTGCGTTTCCTTCAGCCACTGCTCGATCGCGGAGTACGCGAACGCCGGTCGCACCAGGCGCGCCAACTGACGTACCAACGCGTTGGGCCCCCCGCCGCTCAGCAGGTCAACGAAAAGTGGCTGGCCGGCCACAACCATCTCTGCCAACGGGCCCGTCTCCGCCGGCTGTCCGTCGTAGCGCGGGGCCTTGGCCCAAGAGTACTTCCCGCCCTCGCCGCCCGTGGCGTATGGCTCGGTAGCGCCGTCAAACGGGTGCCGCCCGCCCGCGTAGTCACCGCACCAGGAGCAGGCGACGTGTTCCGCGATCCTCTCCGGCACAAACGGCCGCACGCGCGGGCCCTCGGCGAAGCCGGCCGGCACGAGCTGCGTTCCGCTGCCCCTCCAGGGCCGCACCGCTGAGCCGGCCGGCAGCTCGCAGCCTCCGACACTCAGGTAGCGATCATGCCCGACACCGACTTGCTCCAGGCCGATCTGCCGCCCGAATCGCACGAGGAAGCCGACGGCACTGTCACGCTGGGCCGGGCATTCATCCAGCCAGACATCCAGGTCCGCGCGGCTGCGGACTTCCAGCCAGCGCCCCAGACCACAGCCCAGGATCTCTCGTTCGTACCATTGCCAAAAGCCGGCCAACAGGTGCCGGCACTGCAGCAGGTCGGCGGCGCCCGGCAGACTCACCACGCCGCCCGGCACCATGTACGAGGAGTGCGGCCACTGACCACCCAGAATCGCCACGATTTCCAGCACGCGCCTGGTCTGGGCGATGGTCGCGATGGCCGTACTGCCCCGCAGCGGCTCGTAGCGCCGCACGGCCTCCTCATACAGCGGCTGGTCCCGATGCGCCGGATTGGCGAAGTCCGCCATGAACATCAGCACGGCCTGGCGAGCATCGCTCTGCATCTGCTCAACCAGCAGGGCGATGTTGCGAATGCGGACGGCGTCGGGCGGCGGCGTTACGCCCGTAATCGCGTCAAGCGCCTTGGCGGCGGCGGTCAGGTGCGCCGTGCTGCAGATGCCGCAGATCCGCGGCGTTATCACCAACCCGTCCAAGGCGGCCCGGCCGACCATGATGTTCTCAAAGCCGCGGTACAGCGTACCGGCGCTCCAGGCGTCCACCACGTACCCGTCCGCCAGTTCGACGCGAATCTCAAGGTCGCCCTCCACGCGGTTGAGCGGCACGTCCACGACGGTCCGCACGGAGCGTGGCGCGGCTGTTTCCAGAATGGTCGTCTCAGGCACGGCGATACCTCGCAATCAGACTCGTGTCTTCCTGGCCGTCAGCCGCTGGGGCGCCGAGGCCGCCGCCATGCCCTTGTAGGCCAGGTAGTGGGCACGGTCGACACCCTCCGGCAACTCACGCGGAATACCCTCGATGTTGTCAGTGTGGAAGAAGGGCCGCGCCTGCGGGAAATCAGGTCGCGTACAACCGAAGCAGGGCACGCCGACGCGCGTCTTCGAGCTGCGGCGGTTCCACAACAGCTTGTTGCAGGGCCCGTGGGCCAGCGGCCCGTGACAACCCAGGTGGAAGAACAGGCAGCCTGCCCGACCAAAGTCCTGCTCTTCGACGCGGTACTCATGATACTCATTGCGCGTGCAGCCCTGGTGTACCAACATGCTGTACCAATCCTCCGGCACGTTGAACTGCCCCAGCGGCAGGTGCGTACCCGTCGCCAGGGCCGTCAGCGTGCCGGCCACGACCGCGTCATGGCAGGGACAGCCGGGCAGGTTGATCACGGGCAACCCACCGCGGGCAACGAAGTCGGACCCCAGGAACCCACCCGGCTCCCACTTGGCAAACTGGGCTCCACAGGCTTCGATCTCGCCGTCAGCACCGACGCCGCCGAAGCTGGCGCACGTGCCAACCGCCAGAACGAAACGCGCCTGCTGAGCCAGCCCGGCCACCAGGTTCTTCTTCGGCCGGCCATTCACAGCATCGTACAGACCGGTCCCGGCCGGCCCGCGAATGATCGAACCTTCCAGGCAAAGAATGTCCAGCGGCTGTTCGCCGGCCAGCAGCCGCGCCACCAGGTCCTCATACTCGTATGGACCGCCATTCGAGAACGACGGATGCCAGAGCAGCTCGATGTCGAGGGCCGCCAGCAGCCCGGCCAGGTCGGGCGACTCAGTGTCGAGCAGGGCCATGCTGTCGCCGCCGCACGCGCCGCACTGCAGCCAGAACATCGTCAAAGACATCAGCGTCTCCCAGCAGCCCGGTCACGGGGCTGTCGATCGGCGTCGCAATTCCTCAGTCTCCCGCGGCGCGCTGTACTTGGGTTCCTGCCCCAGCGCTACCCGGAGCTGATTGACCTCCCCCTTGAGCTCCACCATGCGTTCTTCCCGTCCCGCCATGTTGTGAACCAGCACTTCCAGCCGCCGCTTGGCCTCGGACACCTCGGTCACCCGCTGCTTGAGCTCGTTCTCGGCCTGCCGGCGCCGACCGTTGACCACGGCCTGGGCCAGTTGGTCGGCAACAGCGCCCACGAAGGTAATCTCGTCCATGGTCCAGGCGCGCGGGCCGGCAGTGTGCCCGGCACACACCGCACCGACTACATCCCCGGCAACCCGAATCGGTGCCCCCAGCAACGCCGTCACGCCATTCGCCGACAGATACTCCCGCGCCAGCTCCGCCGTACGCGGATCAGCGCGGACGTCCTGGGAATCGACGACCCGATCGGCGTCCAGCGCCTTGACGTAACTGGGAATGTCAGCCGCCCGCAGTACCGCCCCGGCTGAATGAGTCCGCCCGGCACGCTCGAAGAGGTCGATACAGCGCAGCGCCGTCCGGTCATCGCTGAACATCCACGCGCTCAAACGCGCCACGCCCATCGTCTCGGCCGCAATGGCGTTGATGCTCCGCGCCGCCCGGATCACGTCACCGGCCGCCACCGCCTCGTCCGTTGCGATCCGAACCAGGGCCGTCTGCTGCCGTTCCATCCGCTCCACCTTGGCTCGCTCGGCCGCGGCGTTCTGTCGCGCCAGCGTGATGTCCTGCGCCACGCCGACCGCCGCCACGATCCGGCCCGCCGAGTCGCGGAGGGCGGCCACGGACACCTTCAGCTCCAAAGGTGCCCCGTCGCGGCGCGCCACCAGCAGCTCGGCCATGGCATCCCCCCGCCCGCGCAGCACGCCGCGCAGCAAGTCGGCCATCGGGCAGCACTCCGCGTCAGACTCCGCCGGGCCGCAGCGCGCCCGGGCTTCTTCGAGTGTCCAACCCAGCAGGTTGACCGCGGCGCGGTTCCACGTGCTGATGCAGCCCCCAGCGTCCGTAACGAACATCGCCAGCGGTGAGGACTCTATCACAGCCGCCAGCCACTGGTTCGACTCACGCAACAGCAGCTCGGCGCGCTGGCGCCGCCGTTCCGACTGCAAACCATGGTGAATGATGAACAGCGACAGCACGAGCACGAGGGTTAGAATGGCCAGCGACGAACCGAGCAGCCGGCCCAACACCTTGCCCACGTCCGCGGCGACGTCTTCGACGTACACGCCCGTCCCGACAATCCAGCCCCAGGGCTCAAAGCTTCTTACGTACGAAATCTTCGTCGCGACCCGGCCCGATTCGTCCTTCCACTGCCACTCATACTCGGTGAAACCACCGTCCGGCGAACGCGCCGCTTCCGCAAACGCCTGCGGCAGCGGCCAACCGCGATGGTCCGTCATGTTTGAAATGTCCCCCCCTACCAGATCCTCGCGGTAGGGATGCATCAGCATCTGGCCCTGATCGTCGCTGATCCACAGGTAGTCCTTCATCTCCGGACCGTAGCGCATCGCCCGAATACTCCGCATCCCGGTACTCTGGGCCTGCTCACGCGAAAGCAGTCCGGCCGCTTCCATCGCGTGCAGTTCACCCAGCGTTCCCAGGGCGGCATTGGTCAGCCCGCGGGTCAACTCCATCTTACGATCGAAGATGCTCTGCTCCAGCGTGGGCACAACCACCACGAAGACCGCGATCACAAACAGGGCCACCGTCGCCACGCTGGGGGCGCAGGTCCGCCACAGCCACCTGCGCCAGCGTGTCATGAGGCTATCTCAAAACCGGGACACTTGTGGCGTTTGTACAATGTGGCATGT
>CAZJYX010000046.1:0-15937 GCA_964550375.1 uncultured Planctomycetales bacterium
CCTTGCCATGGCGGGGATTATACCTTCAGGAACGGTTATGGGATAGGCTCTAAGAAGCCGCACAGCCCGCGCATATATCCTTCCCTATAGACTCTCTACCTCGTAATGCATCTAATGATATTCATTCCTGGCAAATGACAACCATTTGCCCCGGGCTGTCCGCTCGATGCGCTCAACGCACCTCACAAGCCCTCGTACGCCAGGAGGAGCCTGCGCACTGACAGCTCTCAGCAATCGGCTCTCATGTTGCGCACCAAAGCCGGGCCCGGGGATCACATCAAGAACAAGCAAGTCTGGGCGCTCCTGGCACACGCGCGCGCCGAAAACAGGCATATCATACATTGTGTAAAGGATGTGTGCCAGAATGCATTCAATAGCTGATGCGCCCAATTCCACGCCCCCGGGAGTAACTATCGTATTGCCGTCACGCCCTATTATGCTGTGTACAATTGGAAACGCGCGCCCGCAGCTACACGTTTCCCTGCTCAATCGTACTAGATCACCCATATCATAGCGTATAAGGGGCATGGCCATATTCCAAAAGCCTGTGGCAATAACGCGATAACAATCCTGATTGGGTAGTGCGGCAGGAACCAATTCGGTGTAGCCGTAATCCGAAACGATGTGGTATCGTCCTTTCTCGCAGGTGTGGACGTACACAACGCGCTCTGCGCTGCCGTAAACGTCAAACACAGGGCAACTGAATGCCTCTCCAATAAGTGTCCTCTGTGGAATGCTCAGCGTTTCGGATGTTGTCAGGACACAACGCAAGCGGATGGGCCTGCCCTGTACAATAGAATGCTTAGCCAACACATAAGCTGCTGAGGGATAGGCAATAAGCGCCACTATGCGGTAGCGTGTCATTAACTTAACATACTCCTGGATAGTTGCTGGCTCCAGGTGAAACGTTGATAGCGTTAACTCCCGGGTAGCCGCATCATAGTGGTATGGTGGATGGCGTGCAGATGCAGGCCCGCGTATGCGTCGTCCCTCCAGATACGCGCACCGATCCCATCCGGTCAGCCCCGCCCAACGAAATTGGCGCCGAACAAAGGCATGCTCTCGTGCGATCGACGCCATGTCGCGCTTGATTGGGACAGGTACACCACTGGTGCCGCCTGTGTGCGCCGTAAAGAGCAGCTTCGGGCAAAATGCGGTAGACACATAACTAGGTCCATCCCGCTTCAGATGCTGCTTCGAAATAATGGGAAACTTGGTGATATCACCGAGCGTGTTAATGTCTTGTGGAGTGATTCCTAATCCCTGCATGAGTGTACGATAGGCCGGGACCGTGGCCCATGCATGAGACACGACCCGGCGCAGCTGGCTCAACTGAAATGCTGCCAACTCGGATGCGGTGTACCACTGGGTGCGGGTAATGAATCGATGGAAGGAGGGATATACCCAAGGGGCGCGCTTTACGGCTATGGTCACAAGACCATTAAGGGTGGATCGGAAATCATGCCAGTTCATCTGAGGCGGCCTTCTTACGAGTAGTGATGGGCGCTGACAAGAAAGAGTGAGGATAGTGGGGGTGCCGTCTTTGAAAGGACAGTATGTTGGGATTGCGAATAACGCCGTCCTGGATGTCGATGGCATCGCGAATAGTGTCGTGCGCGTGCCAGGCAGAGGGACCAGCGGCGATTGCGTCCAAGTAGGGTAAGGCGGCGTTAGAAATCGCTCGAGAGGCGCTTCGCCAAAAGTAATTTGGCGTGTGGTCCACTGCGTAGTAGCGTAAGCCATGTGCAACGGTGACGATAGGCTCGCGAAATGTCGTGGGTCGAGCGAAGGGGAAGCCCAGGCCTTTGTCGCAACTAATGTCGATAAGAGTGGTCGACGGATGGAGCGTGTGCGCCGTGTGGTTGGTGAGGAACATAAGGGGATGGGTCAAGTCTTGTAGTATTCCATTGCATATAATGTTGGCTTCTTGTAGAGCTGCCACAAGTGGGCGAGGACCGGCGTCATCGTGGGCGATGATGTCGCCATCAGGATGATGAATATCAATGTGATGATAGGCGATTCCAGGAAGGCAGCGGTCAAGCATGCATAGCGGGCGTCGTGTGTAGACGTGAATATCCGCGTACCCTCGCTTGAGGAAAGCGTTGATAGCGCCACGACTGACAGAACCATAGCCGATGATAACGACTTTGCCAAGTGAGCCGCATCGTGCAGGGATACGCACTAGATCAAGTGTATGGTGAACGGCAGCGGCACCTGCAAGCTCATTATTTGCATAGAAAACATGGGTGGGTCGGCTCGCGCGTGTATTGGTGATGTACATCGCTTCCCAGGCGATTAAGGTGAGGCGGCGATCAATCGCCACTTGGACAAAGTCTGGGTTCTGCACGCAATGTTGCCATCCCCAGAGGGTCTGTCCAGCCGACATATAGCTGAGATCGGCCGTTGTGGGCTTCGGAAGGATAAGGAGGTCGCAAATACGGAAGAGCTCGTCACGAGTGGCAAGGTGGGTACCGCGTGCGAGTAATGAATCGTCGGGACAGTTGAAGTCGACGCCGTAGCCTCGTTCGAATATGAGACGCTGCAGTAAGTCGGGGCGGATGTGGGAGAGATCGTCGGGATGAAGAGGCACTCGACGTTCGGAGTCCTTGCGTGAGGTTCTGACGACGCCGATTGTAAGGAGGCGGTGTCTAGGCATAGATAGAATGTGTGACGCCTGGGATTTGGAGTGAACTGAGAGTCGCAAGGCGCAAGGATGCGCACAAGCAGGCTGTAAACGTGAATGCGGGAGTCGGGGTACGGCCCAGGCTGCGAAGAATGTCACTGCCCGAAACGGACGTCAGAGGCGTCGTGATTCTGGGTTCTTCCACAGAATTCGTGGGTGGATTCTGGGGAAACCGGCTCCGCAGGTTTCCCCAGGCCCCATCCTGGGGCTTCTTCCCCTCGCGAGTAGGCGCAGAGACGTCCTGGCGCGCTGAGGCCCCAGCGCGGGCGTGGGCGTGACGCAGCCGGTCCGAGGCCGGACCGGCGCAGAAAACGGGGGTTCCCCGAAAACAACGCATCGTCCGGAGTTCCGGTAGGTTGGTGCTTCTAACGGTACCAACCCGGCTATCGGAGCACCCGAACGATGCGCCTCAAGACCGTCCTCAATCGCGTCCACCCCGTCAAGGGCTTCGTCTACGAAAAAGCACGCCTCGTCGCAGACCAAATCGAGATCTCCATGCGGCCGCGCCGCCGCTCGCGTCCCTTCTGTGCCGGCTGCGGGCGGCGCGGGCCGGGCTACGACACGCTGCCGGCCCGGCGGTTCGAGTTCGTCCCGCTCTGGGGCCTGACCGTGTTCCTGCTCTACGCCCGCCGGCGGGTGGATTGCCCCCGCTGCGGCGTGACGGCCGAGCTTTTGCCCTGGGCCGACGGCAAGCACCACCTCACGACCGCCTACGCCGTCTTCCTGGCCCGCTGGGCCCGCCGGCTGAGCTGGCGCGAGGTGGCCGGGATCTTCCGCACCAGTTGGCAGAGCGTGTTCCGCGCCGTGGCCGGGGTGGTCGAATACGGCCTGGCGCACCGGGATTTGAGCGGGATTACCGCCATCGGCGTGGACGAGGTGCAGTTCCAGAAGGGCCAGCGCTACCTGACCGTCGTCTACCAGATCGACCACGCCTGCCGCCGGCTGCTGTGGCTCGGCCCGGAACGCACCACCAAGACCCTCTTGCGGTTCTTCCGCGTGCTCGGCCGCGAGCGGACCGCGGCGCTGCAATTCGTCTGCAGCGACATGTGGCAACCTCGTCCGCCGCATTCAGCGCGGCGACCTTCGACGCCTGCAGAACTTCGATCACGCGCACGGGCGGGCCGAAGCACTGGGCGATTTCCGCCGTACGATCGCTGCAGCCGTTGCAGGCGACGATGACCTCAAGCTCGCCGGGCTCAGCACCGGTAAGGATAGCCCGCAGGCCGCGCGCAATGACCGTCTCTTCGTTATGGGCGGGAATGATGACGGAAAGCATGGTTACGGGCGAACACTGAGCGAGCAGCGTGTCTCGCGGCTCCTTCTCAGCAAGGGAACGTGGTCTCAGGGCGTCTCGTTTGCTGGCGCACAGCAGGAATCGTGCCGGTCGCTACGAAATCGCGCAGGGTGGAGAGCAGGTGCGGGCACGCGGTGCCGGCGTGCGGGGTCGCACACGCCGCCGTGCCGTGGGGACAGCGGCCCAGTGCCGGCCCGCAGACGCACGGGCCGTTAACAGCGGGCCGAGGCAACCGGGTGAGATCGTCCAGCCGGTCTGTGAGCTCGCGCTCATCCAGCGCGACCTCGACCAAACCAAGCTCCCGGAAGCGCTGCGCAGTCGCGAGCTGGTGATCGTTGCGGGTCTCGGCCAGGTCGCCGCGCCGCGGCATTACCAGGATCGGCTTGCGCAGCTCCAGCGCATTGATGATGGTGCCCATACCGGCGTGCGCAACGATCACGCCAGCGTCCGTGAACGCCTCTCGAAATGCGCGCGGATCGAGGAACTCCGTGTAGCGAAGGTGTGCCGGGCGATAGGCACTGCGACCGATCTGGGCGAAGACGCCGTCATTGCCGCCGCGCGCGGCCCAGGTGTCCACGGCGCGAACAAGGCGATCAAAGGGCATCTGGGCGCCGACGGTCAGGAAGATCATGTGAGCGACGGACAGTGAGTTCGGAGAAGCGTGCAGCCAATGACGATCAGAGGGTGCCGCCGAGGAAACGAGGGCCGTCGGGCCGGGCCAGGTGCGGCCACTGCGTGAGCCACAGGTCGGCGAAGCGGCCGACCAGCCGCCCGGTCATCGACAGCCGCTCCACGTTGGCGATGCTGTCGAGCCAGACTGTCCGCGCGCCCAGCAGCTTGCCGAGGCGAAGAGCGAAGTATCCGGGCGCGGCACCGGTCGAGACGATCACATCCGGCCGCATGCGCACCAGCAACCACGCGATCTGCACCGCCATCCGGGCGAGCTTGAGCTTGTCCCAGCGGGTCGCGTCGACGATCGTGCGGAAACGCTCGCCGGGCACGTCCGCCGCGTAGGCCAGATCGACTGTTACATACGTCACCTGCGCCTCAGCGAACGCCGGACGTAGGCGCAGGAGTTGCACCCAGTGCCCGCCGCCGGAGGAGATGGCCACCACACGCGGCGGCCGGTGCGTGCGTTTCAAGCTGTATCGGGGCGGTCGCACAATGACGGCCCTGGATGCAGCGTTGCCGGCGTCTGCCAGGGCTGGAGTTGACCGAGTGTGCACACGTTCAGACCTTCGCTGCGGGCCAGCTCGAGCAGCCCGGCGGTGGTGTTAAGTACGTGGGCGTGGCGGGCGGCGCGGGTCGCGCGGTCGCGATCGAAATCGTGCAGCAGCACCACGCCGCCGCCGGCGCCGCGGACGGCCGCGACCACGGCCCGCGGGTCGGGCAGCGTCGCGTGCGTGTCGCCGGAGTCGATGGTCCACCACCCCAGCGAAGCCCGCTGCCGCCGCAGGACCCACCACATCGGCAGCACCAGCTTGCCGCAGGGCGGCCGGTACGGTGCATTGGCGCCCACCCAGCGCTCGATGGTGCGGTAGCCGCGCCGGACGTCGGCAGCCGGCTCCCACGGCCATGAGCGCCAGGCATGACGGTGGCTGTAGCCGTGGCAGCCAATTTCATGCCCCGCGGCGGCGACCTCGTCTATGACTTCCGGGTGCTCAACGACCCGCCGCCCGAGCAGAAAGAACGTCGCTCGGGCGCCGAAGTCAGCCAGCAACGCCAGCACACGCCGCGTGAGCTCCGGGCCGGGGCCGTCGTCATACGTCAGCACCAAAATCCGGTGCCGCGCGCACGTCCGGCGCAGTCGGCCCACCGCGATCATGCGCATCGCATGCGGTGCGTAGTATGGGCCCCCAAGCAGGGCAGCAGTCAAGGCAGCGATACCGACGATCGTGAGCACCACGTTGCTACCAAGCGGTCGATGGTCCCCGATGCATCAGGCGCCCGGCGCGGAACCGGCTTCGGCGCGACAGCATATCGCGCCGCGCTGTTCCGAGGCGTCACGCGCAGATGGCAGGCGAGTATCAATCCAGAATGACCCGCCATGCCTGCATCTAGCATCGTCGTCGATGAAGTCCCAGAGGTGGCCGGCGACGGCGCTCAGGTGTGGGTGGGCTGAAACGTACATGCACGGCATCCGAACTTGAAGCCTGTGTGGGGCCAGGAGTAGCGTGCTGGCCAACAGGTATTGCTCGGAGAAATACCAGTATCGCCAACGCTGAGGATAATCGAACGGGAGCCAGATATCGTGGAAGTGTACACGAACACCCGGAGGGAGCTGGGGAAGGACGTCGAGGAAGATAGCGGTGACGTCGGAATTCATGAGCACGCGATGCGAGCTGTCAACGAAGAGAATATCGCCACTCCGCAGTTCGCTCAAGGCCGCCGGCGCCACATCCTGGAACGGCCGGCGGATGACCTGGTCGCATAGCCCGTCGATCTCTGCTCGTGGTCGCGGGTCAATCGAGATGAGCTCGGTGCGCAAGCCGTGATCCCGAATAGCCTGGCGTACGAACTTCGTCGAGTTGCCCGAGCCAACCTCGATGTAGAGCCGTGGATTGCCCTGCACCACTTGGCCATAGAGGATCGCCGCATCCAGCGGCGACAACCATCCATTCTGCCAGTACGGCCCGCCCTTGTCCACGGCGATGCGCGGAATGCGGCGTAACTGGGTCTACCGCCAGAAGTTGGCACTCAGGCGGCGTCGGTTCTCCAGAAGGCCTCCCATTCGTCGCTGTAGAGCAGGCAGCACAGGGCCGCCACGTTCGCCACGCGCGGCACCAGCCAGCGGGCTCCGCCGTGCTTGAGACGCCGGCCCACGATCGTCTTGCACGCCCCCTCGATCAGCCCGCTCCCGATCGGCCGCCCCTGCGCCAGACGCTCCCGGTACCACAGCCCGTCCACGTTCGGCCGCAGGTACTGAATCAACGCCGCCAACGCCCGCCGCCGCACCCGGCTCCGCTGCCCACGCCGCTCCCGGCCCAACTCGGCCAGCAGCCGCACCGGACCCGCCGCCAGCAGCAGGTTCAGCCGCCCCTCCGCCCAGGCCCGCGCCGCCGGCGTGTGCTCGCCGTGCAGGCTGCGACCGCAGGCGTGCAGATGTTCGCTCACGTGGTAAACATCCACCACGCATTCGCCCCGCGGCAGATGCTCAGCCACCTGCCGCCAGATCCACTTCGCCCCGTCGGCCAGCGCCGTGATCGCCGTGCTTTGCGGGTCCACCCCCAACTGCCGGACCCGCACCGCCCATTGCGGCCCGCACCGTTCCGCCGGCTGAATGCCCGCGAAGGCCACCCGCGCGGCCGGCTCCGGCAACTTGCGCGTGGCCCATTCCGCCGGCGTGGCCGGTGGTCCGGCCACCCGTTTCGCGAAGACTGCCAGCCGCATCTCACGCCACCCGCCCCGCGTGTTCACGCACGTCCCGTCGGTGTAGAACTCGACCGCCCCCGCCGCCGCGCGGAAGTCCGCCCCCGAGTCGCGATGCCGCGCCTGCCAACGCTGCGCACGCTCCCCCGCGGCGTTGGTGACCTTCCGAATCACGTCCGCGCTGATCCGCACCCGGCACAACTCGGCCAGGTGGGCGCTGGCGCAGTCGAAGGACCAACTGCTGCCGGCCAGCACCGCCATGCGCCGGGCCTGCGGCGAGAGATGATCCGCCCCCAACCCCGCCCACCGGTCCCAAGGCGTCGCGGTCGTCCCGCAGTGCCCGCAGCGGTAGTACCGGCGCGCGATCCGCACGTCGCCCGCCGCGGTCGTCAGCGTCTTGGGCGAGTAGGTCTTGAAACGCGTCCTTTCCCCGCAGTCGCACGGTTCGGAGCAGAGCCCCCTTTTTTCGCCCCCGGCTGGGCGCTGAGCGTCTGCTGGAGCAGATTCCGCAGGAACTCCTGACCGCTTTGCATCACCGCCGCCTCGGTCACCGCCAAGCCCTGCCCCCAGGGCGCCGCCTGCATCGCCGCAAGCACTTCCCGGTGCAGGGCGACCGCCTGCTCCGCCACCAACCGTTCCGCCGCCGTCCATTGCGTCCGTGCCATCGTGGTTCCTCCTGTGTACGGGACGACGGTAGTATGAGCCAAGTACCGAACTTGCGCTATACCTGACATCCACATAACTGCGCCAGACTTTTTCGGTACACCCGGCGTAACTCTTTCTCATACGACCACAGCAGGCCGAGCTCTGCGTCGTAGTGCGAGTCGCCTTTCGCAAGCAGGCGCGTCAGCCCCGGGTGTGGGGGGCGACCGTGGCCATAGCGCGGCCCGATCCGCCCTACGCCTCCAAGATAGGCCATCCGCCCAGCCGAAAGCTTGGCACAAAGCCAAGCTGCACTTCGGCGCTCTTGCCGGCGTGCAGGTTCCGCGAGCAGTGGCTGCTTGCTATCCTTCGTCATAAGTGGGGTCTCGCCCGTTGTCATGCGGAATGCCTTGGGATCAGAGTTCGTTCTGAAAGAACACGTGGGCCGCAGAGAATCGCCGGCGCACCCGCGCGTGGTCGTGACCGACTCCGCAGCGACCGACGCGACGACGCTAGCGCACGACTCCGCTTGGACCAGCGCCGCGGCGAGCGAAGCTAATTGGCGTGAAAAGGGCGTGGCGCGGGCCCACCAAGTGCGGCGCTAAATACGCCCCGCCGGCCGCCAGGGCCGCGGCACCGAACCCCGCAGTCAGCGCAAACAGCATATCGGACGTTCCTCAACTGTCGCCGTGCTGGCGGAGCAAGGCGCCCGTTGATCGGGTCTGCCTCCACTGCAAATCGCCCATGCGACCTACCCGTCCGCGCAATGGCCGCAACCCTCCCGGGATGCACGGATCACGGACTCAACCGGCTCGGCGACCGTTGGTGTCGGCCGCCGATCTGCCGCAGACAGGTGCCACGCTGCTCGTTGCCGCCACACGCTGCGCCAGCTTTCGTGGTTTGCCCGCAGTCGTGGCCGCAGCCGGCTGGCGGCCCAGAACGACAGCATGCGGCTGCACGCCCACAGGTCGAGCAGCAGGACGCCCAATCGCGCGGCCGGCCGTGACCAGTGCCGGTGGAAGAGCTGCGCCTTGGCCCGCAGCAGGCGCACTTTCTTCTGTGCCCGCACGGGTTCGGACGCGCCGCCATAGTGAATGATCGTCGCGTCTGGACAGATCAGGCACTTCACGCCGCGCTTGCGGGCCCGCAGGCAAAGGTCGGCCTCTTCGCCGTACATGAAGAACGCCGGATCGAAGCCGCCGAGTTGCTGCCACAGCGACCGGCGCAGCAGCAAGAAGCAGCCAGTAACGATGTCCACTTGCCGCTCCGTATCGCGTTGCCAATGCGGCATGGCCTCCGGGTTGAGCAGGCGGTGGCCGCGAAACAGGCTCGTCAGCCCGGTCGCCATGCACCAGGCGCTCCAGAGCGTTGGCCGGGCCCAGGCAGACGTGGGATTCAGTCGGCCGTCGGCGAAGACGGTGCGGCCGCCGAAGATGCCGCAGGCCGGGTCCTCGGCGGCGCTGCGCCGAGCGAAGGCCACGAGCCGGTCGATGGCCCGGTCGAGCACGACCGTATCGGGGTTGAGCAGCAGCAGCCACTCGCCTTGCGCGTGCCGCGCCGCGAAGTTGTTGGCCGCAGCAAAACCGAGGTTCTGGTCGAGAGCGAAGAGTCGGACCTGCGGAAACTCGGCCGCGATGACGTCGGCCGAGCCGTCGGCCGAGGCGTTGTCGACGACGAAGACCTCGATCGTCGCGTCCCGTGTCTGCTCGAACACCGAGCGCAGACAGTCGAGCGTCAACTCGCGCGTGTTGTAGCTCACGATGATGACCGACACGTCGATACGGCTGTCCACGAAGGGCTCCGGCGGGCGCACCGCGATCAGGTAGTCGGGCGTGCGCGGGTTGGCAGATGTCCGCTCGTCAATAGCGGTGCGGGCTGGCGACCCACTTGTCCGCCACTTTCACGGCGACGACGCCCATCGCTTGTGCAATGGGTCGTATACGGCCGAGGTACGTCACCGAGCGGACGACGAAACCGCGCCGCTGGAAGACGGCGGCGAGGCTCCTGGCCGTGTAGAAGCGATAGTGCGGGAACTCCGGGTCGAAGTGGCGCTCGAAATTCAGCAGAGCGATGAGCGTGGCCTTGAGGCGATTGTGCATGGGCGTCGTCAAGATGCAGTGCCCCTGGGGCTTCAGCACGCGGTTGATCTCGTTCACGAACACGTCCGTGAAGCGGATGTGCTCGATGACGTCGCCGGCCCACACCAGGTCGAAACTGTGATCGTCGAACGGAAGGCCGCACTCGCAATCGGCCGGCTCGAAGTGGATGCCAGGGTGACTGGCGCGGGCGCGCTCGATGAGTTCGCTGCAGGCATCGACACCGCACGGCTCGTGGCCGAGCGCCCGCAGGCGCGCGCAGACCTCACCGGTCTGACACCCGATGTCGAGGATGCGGAGCCCGCTATCTATCCTCCGGGTGACGTCGACGAACCACTGGAAACGACGGGCTTGAATATCATTCGAAGCGAACATGACCAGTGGTCCTTTCTGGCCGACCCGGGCTGTGACGCGGACGGGACTAAGACATCCGGGCGCTTACGGCGCACCGCTGCGCCAGGCGACTCCGCGCCAGGCGTGTCAGGCGGCGGGCCGCAATTCCTGCAGGGGGTCCACCTGCACGCGGTGACAACCACTGCCTCAGAGAGTTACACCAAGGACGGCCGACAGGAAGAACGATGCTCGAGGCGCCTGATGATAACACGTGCCGTTTGCGGATCAGGATATCCGTCCCTTCCGCTGAAGTGTCGTCCGAACCCGACGGGCCGCATGCCGGACAAACGGGACGCGCATCGCGCGCCACGCAAGAGTTAGAGCCACCGCCGCCACGGTGCCGATGGCACCGCAGCCAACAAAGACGCGGTCAATCTGGTGCGAGTCGTTGGCCCAAAACCGCTTGTAGTCGGCGTCGCCTTGGCCGAAGTCCAGCTCGGTGACGCCGGCGCCGCAGCAATCCTCCAGAAGCCGGCTGGTGAGCCACTTGCCCACCGAGTATGCCTCGTACTTCAACCGAAAAGCGATCAAGAACGACGCGCGGTGTTTATGAGCTTGCGTTGTGATCTGGAACGCGGCATCGTGTCCATCCAGTGTGACGATCCATGCGTCGAGACGACCGGCA
Source organism: uncultured Planctomycetales bacterium (assembly GCA_964550375.1). GTDB lineage: Bacteria > Planctomycetota > Phycisphaerae > UBA1845 > Fen-1342 > JAAYXS01. The sequence goes on from CAZJYX010000046.1 coordinate 11,103, forward strand.
GCGGCGAAGCCGCGGTTTTCCGCGTTGGCGATCAGGTGGACCTGTGGGAACTCGGCGGCGATGACGGCCGCCGAGCCGTCGGCCGAGGCATTGTCGACTACAAAGACCTCGAAAGACACGTCCCGCGTCTGGTCGTAGACCGAGCGCAGGCATTCGAGCGTCAGCTCACGCGTGTTGTAGCTGACGATGATGATCGAGACATCACGCATACCGATATCGCCCGGATTCAGCGGCAGCGCGTGTCCGCGCACAACTGCAGGCGGACCGGTCCCTCAAGTCCTCTCCCGATCGGTGTTCTCGTTCGCGGTGCTGGGCTTTCGCAGCACCGCCTTGAGGGCCCGGCGAAGCCGGCCATGCCGCACTGCACGCCACGCGAGAGCGAGGCTCATCGCGGCTGCTGCGCCGAGGAGTCCACGGCCCACGAAAACCCGCTCGATGTGGTGGCAATCGTTCGCCCAGAAGCGCTTGTAATCTGCGTCGCCTTGGCCGAAATCATATACCAACACGTCCTCGCGACACGCATCATCAATGCTGCGCTGGAGCAGCACCTGGCCAACCGAGAGGTGCTCGTAGGCCAGCTTGAACGCCGGGTAACGATACTCCAGCAGGCCGTTCGTGACCGTGGCGACGATGCAGGCGGCGTCGTCACCGTCAAGGCTTAAGAACCAGACGCGAAGCATGTGGGCGTCCGCCAAGCGGCGCAGGCAGGCGCGCTCAAAGGGACTGTCGAGGAGCTTTGCCCCGCGCCGCTTCATCCAACTTGCAGCGCGAACTTGCGTGATGCGCTCCAATACCGTTGAGGTTATTTCGGAGCCTTTCAAGTACTCGATCCGGACGGCACCCGCTTTGTGGACCTGACGCTCCTTGCGGCGCAGTGTCTGGCGGGACTTGGCAGACTTGTGGGCGGCGAGGAAGTCGTCGATCGTGCCGCACAAATGGGCGCGGCGACACACAGTGCGTGGTACCCGGTGAGCCATCATGCCGCGCTCCACCAGAGCCCGCACGAACTGCTGTGTTGCGTCGTCGTCCGAGGCCAGATCGTGCAGGGCGAGCACGTCGAACAGGCGTTGTTCGAGGCACGCTGCGGCGGTGACTTCCGCAGCGTGTGCGGCATACTTCGGGTCAGCGAGCAATCCGATGTGCCCCGGAGAGCCCGTACCCACCGGCTGCGCCACATGCAGGCCTGCCCGCCGACGGAAGTCCAATGTCAGCAGCGATACCAGTCGCTCTCCGACCCAAGCCGTGATGGCAGTTGGGCGACCGCCACATCGGCCCGACAGAATGAAGCAACCCTGCCATGCACGAGAGAGAGAATAGGATGTCTGCGGGACCCGTGCGAACAGATCGTCCCAGTTGTCCGACAACGTATCGACGAGCGATGAACCTTCGACCACACGCGCTCGCATCGAGACGTCCACATCTGCCGTGGACGCGCCGACCGGCAAGACGTTACTGGATGCCGAGCCGACTGGGCGCTCCAATATGGTGGGCCGACCCAAGCCTCGCTGACACCAACGGTCTTCACCGCCCGTGGTCACGAGTCAGTCTCCGCCGCCAGGTGTTTTTGATTCGCCGAATTGCGCCGAGCTGCTCCGCCGCGGTGCGCAGCCAGGCCGCGCCGCGGGTGGTGGCCACATCCAGCATCCGGGCCAGCGTCGCGCGGGCCGTGCGGCCATACAGGCGGACGCTCTGTTCGGGCCAGGATTCCGTGCCGTAGATCCGCTTGTAATCCGCATCGCCGAAGCCGTAGTCAATGCACCGGACGCCTATTGTGCTCAGATCCTCGATCACCCGGACAAGCAGGACTTGGCCGGGGCTGAGTCGGCCGTATTGGGGGAGAAACGACGTTGCCGCCAGGTGGTAGGCGTCGCCGTCGATGTAACCCACCTGATGCGCAATGGGTTCGGTATTCGCCTCAAGCCAATAGCAACGCAAACGCCCAGCGCGGGCGTCGGCACAGAGTGCCTCGCGTGTGACCCGATCATTCCGCAAGCCGATCTTCAAACGACCCTGATAGCTTTGGGCGGTGATCTGCGCGGCGCGGGACAGGAAGTCGTCGACTTCCCCGGCGCTTGTAAAGGCACGCAAGCACACTTTGCCGCCGAAGAAGTCCACGAGCAAACGATCTGCGCGGCGGATGTTGTATCGATGCTTCTTCGAGAACGGCTGAATGCTCTGCTCGCAGGAACCCGGCAGCAACTCGAAACGCCAGTGCGGCTCCGGTTCGTCGGCGACGGCGCTGGTGGACCGGTTCGTGAGGTATTGCGCCTGCGCCAATCGGAGATGGTTGAACGAGACAAGGTCAAAGTCGCCACGTCGCAGGCGGCGGGTGAGATAAGCCACGACCAGAGGCAAGAAGCCCGGGAAGGTGTCGGTCAGCAGCCCTTCGTACACAACGTCGAGGCACCGCAGGGTGGGCGAGCGAAACCCGGTGTAGCCCAGGCGATACGCGACGCGCCGGCGGGAACTGCGAGCAACGAGCAAGGCCCGCGGCGATTCGCGCGACCCAAACATCACGACGTGCGGAAGGGCATCGGGAAGTGCGCCTACCACCGCCACGAACCGGTCGGGATCGGTGTTTGGCGATTGGACGCCACAGCGCTCCCGCATGCGCAGCCAAGGCTCGCGCAGACGCCGGCAGCCTTCGATCGTGTCGCCGACCTCGACGGGCAAGCCCGCCAGGGCTGTGTCCGCTGCGGTCAAGGTTGGCCGGTTGGATATTGAGGCCGGGGTGGAAGTCATGCGCGGTTTCCGATCTGATTGCCGCAGGCAACGCGAGACCCCAACGGCGCCAGTGTGGGCTGAGACCGCCGGTTCGCAGCCAACGCGGGACGCGCGGTTGCCGAGTACGCCAAACTGCCAAGCAGGGCTGGGATCATATACAGCAGTATGGTTGTCTGGCCGAAGTACGTGACGCCGATGAAGTTCGAGATGTGCACGAACACCGAGACGCCCAGCGCCCACGCTAACGCGACCTTGGCGGGGTCGTTGGAAGACTTCTGCCACAGCCGGCCGGCGGCCTGGAAGCAGAGCGCTAGCAGGGCGACGAACAGGACCAGGTTCAGCAGGCCGCCCACGACCGCCTGCATGACGAACTGGTTGGTGACGTCAAAGAGCCCTAATCCCCAGTGTGCCGTTGAATTGGTGCCCAGCAAAGCCCACTCGGGAAAGCGGTGGATCGCCCGGTCGATGAGCTCATACCGGTGATGGCCGGTTGACCCACCCACGGCGCTGACTCGACCAATGAGGTGCCAAACGGGGGCTTTCATCACCAGATGCAATCCGACCACGCCGAGCAAGACGCCCCAGCGGGCGGCGCGCATGTGACGCCGCAAGAAAAACGCCAGCCCGCCGACGAGGGCCGCCGCCGCCCCGCCGACGGGCGTGCTCGAGGCGCAGCAGACAATGATGACCAGGCAGCTCACGAGCCCGAGCGTGGCTTCCACGCGCCCGCGCGCGCTATGCCACCAGCGGGCGGCGATCAGCGGCAACAGCACCGCCCAGAAGCAGCCGGCGAGAATGGCGTGGCTGTACGGTCCCTGGCAACGGAAGCGCCCCTCGCGCACGCGCGTGATCTCCGGGACACCACCAAACACTGAGAAGATGTTGCGCTGCGTGCTGTTTTCGACCAGGAAGGCGATGGCCAGCGGGATGCTGAGCAGCGCGGCGGCGGACGCCAGGCGCTGCACGTCCGCCCAGTCGCGAACCAGAAGGCGAAAAAGGAAGTAGGTGCCCACGGCGTCGTAGAGGTAGCCGCAGCGCGTCTCGAGACCATAGGTGCCGACTCGAAAGAGCGGCATCGTGAAGCTGACGAGACACCAGGCCAGAAAGACCTTGTCGATCGGCCGCCAGGCAAACGAGCGCGCTTCATCCCGCAGAAAGACGCGGAGCACGCCGCACAACAGCAGCACGCGCAGGTACGTGAAATCCAGGTCGAGCACGACGATGCGCTGGGCACTGGGGATCAGGGCCGCCATCGCCAGCAGCGGAACGGCCGCGTAGCGCCGCGGCAAGATGAAGACGAGAATAGCAGATACACATAGCGCCGCCACCCCGACCGAATGCAGAGTGGTCTGGCCGTAAAACTCGGCCTGGCCAAAACCGGACTTGATCCAGGGTTCGTCCATATCAGACCGTCGCGGGCTGAGGTCGCGGATGGCCGGCCGATTGGGGCAGCGCGGGCCGAGAAACGTTCGGCTCGAACGGCACCACGGGCAAAGGGCGGCGAAGTCCTTTGCGGAACACACGCCGTAGTGTGCCGAGTATGGAACGCAGCTTCTGGAACAGGCTCAAGTGCGTGAGCCAGAGGCGGAACAGGCGCAGGCCGACGTAGCGCGGGGTGGGGATACGCAGCAGACGCAGCGCCAGCAGCCGACCCCAAACGGCCCCGCGGTCCTGCATCTGGCCCGGGCGGGCAGCCGAGAGGACTGCCGGCGCGGTGGGCGCCAGGTGCAGGGCTCCGGCGGCCTGCGCAGCCGCCAGCACCTCGCGGCTGTGGGGCGTACGGGCGAGCACCAGCGAATGGCCCGCGTCGCCCGGCTGCGGGCTGCGGTGCCACGCGTCGCCGACGGCAATATCAGCGAATTCGCCGGTGTGGTCGGGGCAGATGTGGCAACGCCACTGTCTGTCACGGGCCAATAGGCCCCAGGACTCCTCATAGCTCAGGCTGCGCTCGCGGATTACGCCGTCCTCGCCGATGAAGCGGAGCGTGCAGCGCCCCGAACAGGCTCGCCTCACGTCCCTCGCCGCAAATAAGAGCCTATCCCATAACCCCTGCCGTCCGGAGGGTGATGTATGCGCAGGCCAGGTGTAGCATCGCGGTGTAGTTGGCGACC
>CAZJYX010000047.1:0-15780 GCA_964550375.1 uncultured Planctomycetales bacterium
GCCGTTGAGCGGGTCGCAGGTGGGGTACTGGGCGGCGTAGGCGGCGGGGTTGGTGAGGGCCAGGACAAAGGCGTCTACGTCGAAGTTGTTGACGGTGCCGTCGCAGTTCATGTCGGCGGCGACGAAGGCTTCGATGAGGTTGCCGTCGAGGTCGTAGCGGTGGCCCTGGGCGATCAGGTACAGACGCGTGCGGAGCAATTCGACCTGCGGGTGCGTGATGAGGTCGGCGTCGCGTGGATCGGTCAGACGGGCCGCCAGCCAGTCGGTCAGACCCAGCCGGTGATCGATCTGCCGCAGGGCCAGCACGCCGGCATCCCCGGTGAGCCGTTCGGGCCGGTCTTCGATGACGATCGATCGGTTGAAATCGAGCGGGAAAAGCGTAGGCTGCGTTTCACCCATAGGGTGCACCTCCGTGTGCGGCTCGTCAGCTTCAAAACACCGACGAAACTACACGCGGAAGCTGCTTTTTCAAGCGCTACGCGGCGAGAGCCGTGAATAAGACGGGATCATGCGAATGCTGATGTTTGGGATGTGCGTGCTGGGGCTGCTGGCCGGGGCGGCCCGGGGGGAGCTGTACTGGATTGCGTACGAGGGCGACGTGTTTCCGGAGGAGGAGGGCTGGCGGCGCGAAACGGTTGGCACTCCCCCGGAGCGTTCGCTGGTTGACGGTAGCTTGGTGATCGACTCGCGCCCACACTGGGATACGACTGACACATACGCGATGTTGCCGGAGCACGGCCTTGACCCTGCCGATGATGAGGCGTTCGTCGGCGAGTGGAGGCTGCGGGTTGAGGATAGCCATCTGTGGGCTGCGGCCGTTCAGATCAGTTCGGACGACGGGCATAGCGTGATCTTCCTGATCGGGAAGGACAGCCTGCTGAGCTACTACGAGCCGGATGTTCTTGTCGCGCTCGAAGCGGGGGTGTTTCACGAATTCACTCTGAGCTCCGCCGACATGCGGACCTACGCGCTGGAGATCGACGGGGAGCTTGCTGCGGAGGGTAGCTTCTTCGACAGTCTGTTCCCCGGGTCCGTCGCCGGCTTTGGCGACCTTGTCCCTGGCGGAGGCTGTCTGGCCTGGTGGGACTACTTCCGCTTCGGCGCGGTGCCGGAGCCGTCTGCATTCGTCATTCTAATCGCTGCTTTGGGGGTGTTGACGCGTGGACGTCGCTGCTGCTCGGTGCGACGTTGAAGGTGAGTGACTATGGTGCAAGGAGTGCCGAGCATGACCGCCAGGAAATCGCCGTTGCCGGTCGAGCGCGTCGCCCGGACGATTCTGCTCGTCCGGGGTCGCCAGGTACTGATCGACAGCGACCTGGCCGAACTGTACGGGGTCGAGACGCGTGTGCTAGTACAGGCCGTCAAACGCAACCTGGAACGTTTCCCCGACGATTTCATGTTCCAGCTCACGGCCGAGGAGTTCGCCGACTTGAAATCACAGAATGTGATCGCAAGTGGCGGCGGCTGGGGTGGGCGGCGCAGCTTGCCGTTTGCCTTCACCGAGCAGGGTGTGGCGATGCTGTCGAGCGTGCTGCACACACCGCGGGCAGTGAAGGTGCACATCGAGATCATGCGGGCGTTCGTGCGGCTGCGTCAGATACTGGCGTCCGATGCCGACCTGGCCCGGCGACTGGCCCGGCTTGAGCGCCAACATGCTGAACACGTGGACAAGTCCGCGGCCCAGTTCCGAGCGGTCGTGCAGGCGATCAAGAAGCTGATGCCGCCGGCCGGCGGATGACCGTTGCCGGTAATTCTGGGGGCGCAGCGCCTTGCCGAGCGGTGTTATAATTGGCTGAAGGCGTGTCTTTGGCGCGGTCTGCCAAGGTTGGTCCGCCATCACTCTCGGAGGACAAGCAATGGGCGACCTTGTTTCCACATTCGTGAACACCATTCTCGGCGGGCTGTTCACGTTCCTGAACGGTCTCTTCGGCTGGCTGGGGGACCTGTTCGGGTCGCTGAATCTGTACGTGAACTAGCTGCTGCAACTTTGCGCCGGTACGCAACGACGGCCGCGCCAGGCCGGGTCACGGTGCGCTGGTTGAGTGTCTCAACTCGGGCGCTACGGCGGCCAGCCGGTCGCAGGTGGCCTGGATAATGTGCTGCGCCACGCTGAGGGCGCCATTGGCCGGCACCAACTGCATGCCGCGCTGGCGCGCCTGGGCGGCGGTATCATCGGCAAGCAGGCCGTTGATGGCCTCCTCCAGGTCGCCAACGGCCAATGCCATGCGGGCGGCGCCCGCGCGGGCCGCGATCTGGGCGCGGGCCACCTGGTCGTCCGTGACAGTCTCCTGATTCGGGATCAGCACCGCCGGCACGCCGAAGTGCAGCAACTCGTGGAAAGTGTTGTAGCCCACGGCCGTAATGGCCAGGTCAAACGCGTTGAAGTAGAGCGAGTTGGGGTACTGCCGCAGAACGTGCCGCCCAAGTAGCTGATCGTACCCTTCCTTGGCGATGGGGGACTCGGCCAGAATGACATCGACGTCGGGACGCCGCGCGAGGACCCCGAGCGCCCCGTCGAGCCAGGCGCGATTGTCGTTGATGTTGCCCGCGCCCAACTGAATGTAGACGGCTTTGCGGTCTGCCGGGATGCGCCATTGTCGCCGCGCTTGGGCGCGCGGCAGCAGCTCGTCGCGATCCAGGTAGATGATGGGGTCAAACAGGTGGTGCGGCAGGCCGGCCAGGGCGGGTGGAATCGCAACCTCGCGTTCGCCGGGGAACAGCAGCTCGTCGAATTGCCGCAGCCGGTCCACCAGGTCCGTCAGCCGGTCGTGCTTGTGGCGCAGCCGGAGAATCATGGCGGTGTAGGCGAAGCCGGCCTCGGCGATGGCGCGCATGAGACCCTGGTAGGGCGACACACCGTCGTAGACCAGCACGGCCGGGCGATGCGTGGCGACGATCATGCGCAACGTCTGGAGCAACAACGTGTTCCAGTCCGTGCTGCTGACGCGGTCGCCAAACTCGTTGCGCGGCGGCACATGGTAGGGAACGATGCCCTCAGCGGAGATGTAGCGCAAAGCCTGGCTCGAAGTGAGAAAATAAATGGGCAACTCGGGGTCGAGCCGGCGCAGGCGGCGGGCGACGGCCAGCGAGCGCGTCAGGTGGCCCAGTCCGGCCCCATTGACGCAGAAGAACAGGACGCCGCCACCGGTCGCGGCGCAGCTCGCCGCGGCGGGCAGGTGCTCGGAGAAGTCCGGCGCGGCCCGCGCCAGGCGCACCTGCATGGTCTGAGCGCGCACGAGCAGGTCGCGCGTCGTTTGGTTCGCGATCGTGCCGGCGTCCACGCGGCTTTCCAGGCGGCGCAACTGCTCGTTAAGGCCGGCGATCCGCTCGGTGGCAGCCGTGAGCTCGGCCTGGCTGCGCTCCAGGTCGCTGCGCAACTCCTTGTTATCACTGTCCAGCCGAGCGCGTTGGAGGAACCAGCCGCACTGCATCCGCAGCAGCGCATTGATGGCCGCCTGATCCCAGCCGGCCATAACAGCGTCCGGAACTGGCCGGGGCGGCTGGCCGGCGGCCGGCCGATCGGCCGCGGCGCACAAGTAATCGCCGACGACCTCGCACTGGCTAAGCGCGAAGTCCTGGCCGCAGAGCTCGGCGAGTCGCGACGGGTGGAAGTGCTGACGGTGCTCGTCGGCCGGGTCGGCAGACAGCGCGACCGTGAGGACGAGACGGCCGCCCGGCCGCAGAGCATGTGCGGCGCTGGCCAGCAGGCGCTCCGGCTGCATGGCGCGCGTGAGCAGGTCGTCCAGAATGACTGTGTCAAACGTCGCAGGCTGGAACTCCAGCGCGCCCAGCGTGCCCCGCTGGAACTGCAGCCGCGCGCCGGTGGCCGCGGTCTCGGCTGCGGCCGTCGTCTGCGCCGCCCGGATGGCGGTCGCATCATGATCGACGGCGCTTACGTCGAAGCCCTCGCGGGCCAAGGCCAGGGCGCGGGTGCCGTCGCGACAACCCACATCCAGGACGCGCGGGCCAAGCACGACGCGGCCCAGCCAGCGGTCGCGCGCCGCGTCGCTCGCGAGGCCGTCGCCCGCGGCAGTGTGCCAGGGTGCTGTGCGGCTTTGCTCGTGGTCGAGCAGGTGCTGTGCCGCGGTCAACTCCCGTTGCAGGCTGGCGCGCTCTTCCTCGGCGCAGCGCAACTGGCCGCGCAAGCTGTCGATCTCCGCGCTCAAGCCGGCACGCTCGCTGGCCCAAGCCTGTTGGATTACCTCGGCTTGGCGGCGCAGAGCCTGCTCCGCGGCGGCGACCGTTTCGGTCCAGGCGGCGACCTGCGTGCTGCCTGCCTCCGGCGGGCCGTAGCCGTAGCTGCGAGCCAGCTCCTGGACCTCGCTGGGGAGTTCGTCCCAGCGCACATCCTCTGTCAGCGGCACCTTCTCACGGGTCTTGGCGTTGATGTTGCGGGGCAGCAGATCGAAGTGGGCCTTGAGCAACTCGGTCGGGACCTGCGTGGCCGGCACGCCGATGTGGTCCAGGAGTTGGCGGAGCCGGTCCGGTCCGAGTTCCTCGATCTGGTAGCGCAGCACGGGGCGGCCGGCCTGCGCGACGAGGCGGTTCCAATGGTAGTAGAACCAGATGGCGCGGTCGCGATTGGTGATGCATTCCAGCAGTGCGGGGCAGTGCCGATAGGCGAACTGCGTGAATTGCAGGCCGAGGCCCGTGCGGACCGGTCGCTGGCGCTCGTCTAGGTCGGCGAAACGAATCTGCAACAGCGAACGGATGACGTTTAGCGGGTGGCGCACCTGGTGCAGGATGCGCACGTGGGGTGGCAGGTTCTTCAGGAACGGAACGGCCAGCCAACTGGCGTCGCCGTGCGTTTGCTCTGCGGAAGCGAAGGCGTGCCAGCGTTGCTCGAACTTGAAGTAGAGCTCGTGGCCGCAGCGCAAGCCCAGATTGGTCAACAGCTTGGCGATGTAAGCAGTCGCGGCCCGTGGCGTGGCGGCTATGACGTATGTGACAGGTGTAGGCATATCGCTGCTCGCCTCCGGCTGGCCCCGGCTCACCGGCCCGGACCACATCATCGCCCATCTTCCGCCTCACCCTCACGCTCTGGCAACGCCGCCCGACCGCGAGCGCTGCCCTCAGAACCTGCGGGGCAACCGGATCATAACTCGCTCGCCGGCACTGGCCAAGCACGTCGGCGCAACGCCGACCCGCGCGACGCAACGCCCACAAGCAGAACTGATTATGGTGGATTGGACCGTGAAGAAAGGAGCAGGGCGGCGCCGAAGGGAGGAATCGACGCCGCCCATTCGCGTAGACTTCCGTTCACCAATCAGAATTCTGCCAGCGTGTCTTCCGACGCCGCGCTCGCGCCCGCCGATGCGTATTCACTCGCCGCCGGAGCGGCCGCCGGCGCGGCCGGCGTCTTGCTCTTGTACCGCAGCTTGTCGAAGTGCACACGCTGCTGCGTGACGCGGTCCATCTGGGCCACGGCGGTGTTAACCTGGTCGACACCCTGGGCCTGTTCGGCGGAAGCCCGCGAGATGCCGTTGATCAGATCAGTGACTCGGGTCACGTTCTCCACGATCGCCCCCAGCGCCTGTCCGACTTCGCTCGCGACGGCCACGCCGTCACGCGAGCGGTTCGCCGCTTCGCCGATCAGCGTGGTCGTTTCCCGGGCGGCCTCGGCGGCGCGCATGGCCAAGTTGCGCACCTCGTCCGCGACCACCGCGAAGCCCTTGCCGTGCTCACCCGCCCGGGCGGCCTCCACCGCGGCATTCAGGGCCAACAGGTTGGTCTGGAAGGCAATCTCCTCGATCACCTTGATGATCCTGCTGATCTGCTCGGAAGCGTGGTTGATGCCGGTCATGGCGTCATTCAAGCGGTGCATCGTCGTGTCACCTTCGTTGGCGGCGCCGCGGGCGTGCTCGGCCAACTCGTTGGCCTGTTTGGCGTTCTCGGCATTCGTGCGCGTCATCGCGGCCATCTCTTCCAGCGCGCTCGACGTCTCCTCCAGCGACGAGGCCTGCTCGCTGGCACCCTCCGCCAACTGCTGGGATGCCCCGGCCACCTGGCTGGCCGCATCCGTCACTTGGTCGGCCCCCTCGTTCAGCGCGCCCACCACGCGTGTCAACACCTTCGTGATACTGCGCGCCACGATGAATGCCAACACTATCGCCACCAACGTCCCAATGCCGCTCACCAACATCGCCGCCAGGCGGCTGCGCTGCGCCTCGTGCTGGACCGTCGCCGTGCGCTCGTCTGCCGCACTGCTGGCTACCTCCACCACACTCCCCAGCAGCTTCTGCACTTCCGCCAGTGCCGGACTGGTTTGAGCGGCGAAGATCTGCCGCGCCTTCAGCAGTCCGGCCGTGCGGACGTCATTCCATTCGATGATTTCGTCGATGCGGGCACAGGTGGCCTCCGCGTTAGGTTCAGCGTGTTCCTCGTAGTGGCGCACCGCTGCCTCACGCTGGCCGCCGGTTAGCAGGTTATTGATCTCGCCCGCGCTGCCATGCAATCTGGCATGCGGCTCCTCGACGGCCGCCAGAATTCGGTCAACCTCCGGATGCTCCCGCCGCAGTTGTTGCACCTCGGGCGAGTAGTACCATTGCCCGAAGGCGCAGCGGCGCGGGTCAAGCTGCACGTCAACCTGCGTGCGCTGCTCGTCAAGCAGCACGGTCATGACTTGGTTCAGCCAGGCCAGGTGGGCCGCCTTCATCTCCTCGAGGCTCGCGCTCAGGTTCAAGTCCGCCTGGCAGAAGTGCTGGCCAATCTCAATGGCCGACTGGTGCAGGCGGGCGTGCGGCTCTTCAATGGCCGCCAACGGCCCCCGGATCTCCGGCAAGAGCGCCTCCGCCTGCTGACGTCCCTCGCGGTAGTACCACTGCCCGAATGCACACTGGCGCGGATCCGTCTGAACTGTCAGGCTGGTGACTTGATCATCCGTCAACAGATCACTTACCGCCTTGGCCCACAGCAGGTGATCAATCTCACGGGCTAGCGTCTCAGTCTGCACGTGCACGCACTGGACCGCGGTGTCCAGGTTGTTGTTCACACTGGTGAATCCCATGATCGACCAGCCGGCCACCGCGGCAAGCGCCAGCAGAACGACCGCAAACCCTACGCCGATTCTTCTGCCAATAGTCCAGTTGCCCATCATGCTCACCTCTTCAGTGTCACCAGGATGCGTGCAGCGCCCACGAGGTGCTCGTCCCGCGACGCTTTGACTGAACTGCTGTCGGGCCCCCGGCAGCCACGCTTAATCGTGGTCTTCCACGTGTCCGGTAATCGCCTCCGCCACGACCAGCCGGGCCTGAATCTCGGCCAGCCGAACCAGCTCCGGCACCGACGCCACCCCCAGCACGCGCATGATACTGGCACGGTGATCTTCCACCGTGCGCTCGGCAATCCCCAGCCGCCGCGCAATCTGCTTGTTCCGCAGCCCGGCCAGCACCAACTCCAGCACCTCACGCTCGCGGGACGAGAGCCTCGCGAGCCGCGCCGCCGCCGCGGCCTGGCTCGCGGCCCGCGCCCGCGCCGCGGCGTCGCGCCGCAGCGCTACCTCCACAGCCTGGACCAACTCTGCGCAATCGCACGGCTTCTCAATGAAATCCAGCGCCCCCATCTTGAACCCGGACCGCGCCGCCGCCGCGTCACCATGCCCGGTGATCATGATGATCGGCAGCGTCACCGCACGCCGCTGCAGCTCCCGCTGCAACCCCAGACCGTCCAGACCCGGCATACGTACGTCCAATAACAAACACCCCGGCTGGTCAGGGCGAAAGTCCTCCAGGAAGGCCTCGGTCGACCCGTATGCCCGCGCTGCGTGGCCGGCCGCCTCCAGCAGTCCCGCCAGCGATTCGCGGACCGCGGCATCGTCATCAATAACGAACACGGTCGGCTCGTTCCTCATGACCAACTCCTGGCTGTGACCCCGGCAGCGTGAATGTGAATATCGCCCCGCCGGCTGGGCCCGCGGTCGCCCACAAGCGACCCCCATGGCCATCGATGATCGAGCGGCTGATCGCCAGCCCCATCCCCATGCCACCAGCCTTCGTCGTGAAGAACGGGTCGAACAATCGCCCCTCCGAACCCGCCGGCACCCCGCAGCCCCGGTCCGCCACCGCCACCTCGACCGCTCCTGTTTCGCACCGGCGCGTGCTCACCGTGAGCCGGCGCTCGGCCAGCGCCGTGCTCGCCATCGCATCCCGGCCGTTGCGCAGCAGGTTCATGACCACCTGCTGAACCGCGATGCGGTCGGCACACACCAGGACCGGCCCGGCCGCCAGGTCAAGATTCATGCTGACGCCACCGAGCGTTAAGTCGTGCGCGAGCATGTCCGCTGCTTCGCGAACCGACTCGTTGATATCGTGGGTGGTCCCCGCCGCCGGCTGCGGCCGCACGAAACGACGAATCCGCCGAATAACCTCCCCGGCCCGCTGGGCCTGCTGCGCAACGCGCTCCAACGTGCCCACCATCTCAGGATCAGCACCTGGACTGTTGCCGAGCCGGCGCAGCCCCGCCGCCGCGTATGCGGCAATCGCCATCAGCGGCTGGTTCAGTTCGTGCGCAAAACCCGACGCCATCTCCCCCATGGCCGACAGCCGCGCCGCCCGCGCCAGCTCATCCAAGTGCCGCCGCGTCAACTCCTCCGACTCGCGCCGCGCCGTTACGTCGCGATAAGTCAGAACGACATGCTTGACCATACCGGAATTGCCCAGGACCGGGGCCGCGCTGATCTCGATCGCCCGTCCACGCCCCGTCTCGTCCTCCTTAGCCTGTGTCAGCAGCGCCGGCGCTCCACTGCTAAACACCCGCTCCACGGGGCAGTTGTCGGGCGCGCACTGGCAGGGAGGCGCCACAGCCTCCGTCCGGCCGGCACACGCCCAACACGGATACACCCGCGAACCACCGCGTTCAAGCAAGGTCAGCGCCGCCCGGTTCGCCAGCACTACCCGCCGGTGGCGGTCCAGCGCCACGAGCGGCTCAGCCATGCTGTCAACGACAATCTGCAGATACTCGCGCGACTCGCGCAACGCCTCGACCGCCCCCGCGCACTCGGGTATGTCGCAGGACAGGTCCTCCAGCTCATCCCGCCCCGCCACGCCCCCGATGAAGCTACCGCTGCGGGGCATCTCACCACCGCAAAGCGCGCGCTCAGGTATTTCCCCTACTGCCCCGCTGAGCCGTCCTTCAGTCCTGCCAACTTGCTTCATTCAACCTGGGGCAGAATGCAGTCTGCCCGGACTCCACCCCCCTGGATCCATACGAATTCAGTGCCGCAGCATTCGTGCCTACCGCGGCGAACCCGTGCCTCAACCCCCGACTATCGGCCGCCAAGCGACTCTCCCACCAGCTTTGGGTTAGCCCTGTCATCATCACGAAGCCTGCCCGTCCGGCTTCGCAACCAGTAATTGCAGCCAAACACGCCCGCGAATACCCCCTTTCTCCAGAGCCCTCCCGGTCTTGTCAGGCACAACCCCACCCACGGGGAGATCCCCCTAACGCGCCGACCCGACCGCGCACAACCTGCGCCACGCAGGAACAACCTACCCACTCACTGAGCACGCCCGCGCCCACCCAATGGACGCCCACTCACCCAGCGGGTATATCCTGGAGTGACCATGACGAGCTCCACCGCCGCCCTGCTAGCCGACCTGAACGAGCCCCAACGCCGCGCCGTTACCCACCGCGACGGCCCCCTCCTCGTGCTTGCCGGCCCCGGAAGCGGCAAAACCCGTGTCATCACCCGCCGCGCCGCCCACCTGGTGAACACGGGCGTGCCCGCCCGCAACATCCTCGCCATCACCTTCACCAACAAGGCCGCCGACGAGATGCGCCACCGCATTGAACAGCTCGGCGTCAGCCGCGGCATGTGGATCCATACCTTCCACGCCCTCGGCGTCCGCCTGCTGCGCGAGTTCGGAACGCTCGCCCGCGTGCAGCCCGGGTTCTCCATCTACGACGAAAACGACAGCGGCCGGCTGATCAAGGAGGTCATGAAGGTCTGCGGCGTCAACGAGATGCTCGTCCGCCCCGACGCCATACGCGCCGCCATCAGCCGCGCCAAGAACAAGCTCCAAACGCCGGCCGACTACGGCGAACGCGCCGACCTGTTCGACCAGCAGATCATCGCCCGCGCCTACGACGCCTACGAGCAGCTCCTCGAACAGCGCAACGCCGTCGATTTCGATGACCTGCTCATGCGCGTCGCCATCGTGCTCCGCGATCACCCCGACATCGTCGAACGCCTCAACGTGCGCTTCCGCTACGTTCTCATCGACGAGTACCAGGACACCAACCACGCCCAGTACCTCATCGCCCGCTACCTCGCCCAGCACCATCACAACATCTGCGCCACCGGCGACCCCGACCAATCCATCTACGGCTGGCGCGGCGCGGACATCGGCAACATCCTGGAATTCGAGCGCGACTACCCCACCGCCGCCGTCGTACACCTGGAGCAGAACTACCGCTCCACCGGGAACATCCTCCAGGCGGCCGCCGCACTCATCGCCCGCAACCGCCGCCGCAAGCAGAAGGACCTTTGGACCCATAACGAGCCCGGCCAACGCGTCTGCGTCTGGCGCTTCGAGGACGGCCGCGACGAGGCCGAACACCTGGCCGATACGATTTCCGCCCTGCATGCCGGCGGCCGCCCCTACAGTGACGTGGCGGTCTGCTATCGTGTTAACGCCCTCTCGCGCGGCCTCGAAGACGCCCTGCGCAGCCGGCAGATACCCTACCGCATCGCCCGCGGCGTCGAGTTCTACAACCGCCAGGAGATCCGCGACACGCTGGCCTACCTGCGCGTGCTCGTCAACCCGGCCGACGAGGTCGCCCTCGTGCGGATCATCAACACGCCCGCGCGCGGCATCGGCAAGACCAGCCTCCAGCGCCTCCTGGACTACGCCGCGGCCCAGGGCCAGCCGCTGCTCACCGTCATGCGCAGCCCCGAACAGATCCCCGAGTTGAAGACCGCCGCTCCCAAGGTGCGGGCCTTCGTCGACCTGCTCGACCGCATCAAGGCCGCCGCCGGTGATTCCGTCGCCGGCGCCGTCAGCAAGGCCCTCACCCTTTCCGGCCTGGAAGCCGCCTTCCAGAAGGAGCGCGACGACGGCGGCGAGGAGCGCCTCGCCAACGTGCAGGAACTCGTCACCGCCGCCCGCGCCTACGAGGAAGAAACCGACGAGCCGTCCCTGGCCGACTTCCTGCAACGCATCGCCCTGGTCAGCGACCAGGACGCCGTGGACGAGTCCGCCGGCGTCGTCATACTCATGACCCTCCACGCCGCCAAGGGCCTCGAATTCCCCGTCGTCTGCATCGTGGGCCTCGAACAGGGCCTGCTGCCCCACGAGAACGCCCTGCGCGAATCCGTCGACGTCGAGGAGGAACGCCGCCTTTGCTTCGTCGGCGTCACCCGGGCGCGCCAGCAGCTCATACTCTCCCACGCGCGCCAACGCATGATCCGCGGCGTCATGACACCCCGCCCCGCCTCGCAGTTCCTGCGCGAACTGGACCAGGACGTGGTCGAAGTCCAGGACTTCTGCCGCCCACACTCGGGAACCTCCCGCCTGACCACCGACCAGCCCGAAGACCAGCCCGACGCCGACGGCTTCGTCCCCCTGCATGACCACCTGCCACCCGAGGAATCACGCCGCCGCACGGCCGCCCGCCGCCGGCGCACGGCCGACCCCACCGACGATGACATCCTCATCATCGATGCCGCCGCCGATGCCCTGCTCCAGGCCTCTCCCTATGCCAACTGGCGGCCGGGCACCTTTGTCCAACACCAGCGCTACGGCGTCGGCCAAATTGTCTGGATCCGCCCCGGCGGCGGCCAAACCCGCGCTGCCGTCCGCTTCGCCCGCCACGGCGAGAAAACCTTCATCCTCGAACTAACCCCCATCCTCAAGCTCGAACGCCGCTAACAACCCGTGCCGCACCGGCCGCACGAGGCTCCCCCGGCGCCTGACCCGCCGCCGCCCGAATTGCCAACCGCCGCCGCCCGCCATACCCTACCCAGCGATGAGCGGATCGGCTGGACAAATCGAGAAGCTCAAGTGCATCCTTGACATCTCACGCCGCCTCGCCGCCACCACCGACCTAGATGAGCTGCTCAGCATGATCATCGACGCCGCCCGCCAGGTCCTCGATTGCGAGCGCGCCACCATCTTCCTGTACGATCCCGACCGCCACGAGCTCTTCAGCCGCGTCGCCACGGGCGCTGAGTCCATCCGCTTCCCCGCTGACCGCGGCATCGCCGGAGCCGCCGCCACCGGGCGCACCGTCGTCAACGTCCCCGACGCCTACGCCGACCAACGCTTCAACCCCCAGATCGACCACGAAACCGGCTTCCGCACCCGCAACCTTCTGACGCTACCCCTCGAAAACCTCGACGGCGACCTCATGGGCGTCCTCCAGACGCTCAACAAGCCCGCCGGCCCCTTCGATCAGACCGACGAAGACCTCGCCTGCGTTCTGGGCGCTCAGGCCGGCGTTGCCCTCCACCGCTGGCGACTCCTCGAAGAATTCGCCGCCAAGCAACGCATGGCCCGCGACCTCGAGCTCGCCCGCACCATCCAGCAGGCCCAGTTCCCTGAAGAAGCGCCGGCCGTCCCCGGCTACGAGATCGCCGGCTGGAACCGCCCCGCCGACGAAACCGGCGGCGACTGCTACGACTTCGTCCCACTCCCCGACGGTCGCCTCGCTATCTTCCTCGCCGATGCCACCGGCCACGGCATCGCCGCCGCCCTCATCATCGCCCAATGCCGCGCCCTGCTGCGGGCCATGCTCTCCGTAACCACGGACCTGCCCACCGTCGTCAGCGCCGTCAACCGCCTCCTCACCGACAACCTCACGGCCGAACGGTTCGTGACCGCCTTCTTCGGCATCCTCGACCCCGCTCGCCACCGCCTCGAATACATCGCCGCCGGGCAAGGGCCGCTCCTGTTCATCTCGCCCCACGACCTCCGGATTCTCCCCGCCAGCACCTTCCCCCTGGCCATCTGCGACGCCCTCGACTGCCAACCAGCCGCCTTCGAATTCGCCCCCGCCAGCACCCTACTGCTACTTACGGACGGCTTCTACGAGGCCGCCAGCCCCGCCGGCGAACTCTGTGGCGAGCAGCGCATCGGCGACTTCGCTCGCGCCAATCGCGACCTCCCGCCCGCGCGCCTGATCGACGAACTGCGCGACCTCGTCGATGCCTTCGTAGCCGCCGGCCCCCAGAGAGACGACCTGACCGCCGTCATCGTCCGCCGCCTCACCTGACTCACGCCCCGCGCCTCGTCCGCTCGGCACATCGCAGCCGCCATCCGCCCGCTCCCCCGCGCGCGTCCGCCGCAACTCACTTCGCGTATCCCACCGGGTGATTCAACAAGACGTACTGCGTCTCGCGCAACTTCAACAAACTGCCTATGGCTTCCTTGTCCATGGACGCCCGTGGCCTCGTCTTCAGCCCGGTCGCGGCACAGAACAGCGAGATATTCTGCGAGATGATCCCCGCCCCGATCGCACCCCATTCGTGCCGCTGCTCCGGCGTTCCGACCCTGAAGCGTTCGGCGTCAGACACCAGGATGATCTGAACCGGGGCGTTCGCCGGCGCCGGCCGCGGCCGGGGAGTCTCGCCTTCCTTGTCCGCCGGGCGCGGCGGCGGCGCCCTCATGAGCTGCGACCGGAAGTCACCGCCGAGCACGGGCTTCAGCTCATGCTCCCGGATGTCATAAACGTAAATCCCTTGTTCCATAAAGACATAGATGTCGACATCGTGCGTGTTCATGGCCGAGGACGCGGTGGTCTTATTCTCCTCCGGGCGGTTCAGACCGTTGGCCGCCCACAGCAGATCCGACAGATCCTGCAAGCTCAATTCCCGCTCGGACCACTCGGTTGCCGAAGCCTTCGCCGCCACGGCCTCCATGAACGGCAAGCCGCGTTTCTTGTCCGGCTGATTAAGCTTGATAGCTTCTAAGTCCTGCGCTAACAAGCACTTCGAACCTGTGAGGACTCCCAGTAACACAACCGCCATCCCAACACGCACCTGCTTCACGACAACCTCCTCGCCGCGCACCTTACTTCACGCCGCGCATCCGGCAGACGCGCGCCGCATCATCCGCCCGCAGCCGACGGTCCACGGACGTAATGCGAAGCATCCTCCGATCCGGCCGGCACATCGCCGGCCGCCGTCCAGTCTACCATCACCAGCGGCTCCGGGAAGCGCGCGCCCCAGATGAACTCGCGGGCGAGCGTCCAGGTGCACGGTGTTACCCGCTGTCCTCGGACACCGGCATGCCTCTTCTGCGGCTGCGCATGCGGCGCGCATATACCCACCGTGACGTCAACCACACGATCACGCACGCGAACACCCTGGTCGACCAGTCGAGCACCTGTGCCAGTGGCTTAGTCACCGTGAACCATCCCGGGTGGGATATCGAGTACCAGATAGGGTAAACAAGGAAGGCGAGTATCCCTGCCAACAATCCGTGGAGCGTCGGCCGAGTTCCTGCTATGGCGCCCACCGAAAGGCCGAGCAGAATAGCAAGGCCCCATGGAATGATCTGGTCGACTGTGCAAAGGCAAATCAGGTTAGCAGGGACCCGCTGCAAGACTCCACGAAGCATGGTATTTGCCTGAGTCGAAATGCCGCTGTCCCAGTACCACAACATCAGCCGGGGCTCAGCCTGCCACGCTACACAGACGGCAAGTATGCAGGTCGTGCCCAGAGTAATCCACACTGGTAATCCACGTGCCTTACCCACAGAGGCTCCTTTCAGCAGCGCGTGGCAAGGACGGCGTCGTGTCCGGCGGCGCGGAGAGACCCCAGGCCTGCAGGATGCACGCGTATGCCTCCGCCTTTTTGATCGCTGTGGCTATGCAAGCCTGAGCCGTATACTGACAATAAGACCACGACCCCGGGCTGCTCCTATTCATGATCGCGCAACCGAGGTCGATTAGCGCCCGGATCTTTTCCCACTCCGCCGTTGAAATATTCTCCTCGCTATCGCGCCAATGACGGATACCCTCAAGCGTCAGCGGCTTATCCTCCACTTCCTCTGCCGGCTGTGTTGTTGGCTCGGACTTCGGCTGCTTCTGCTTGGGTTCCCGTACTACATACCGCGACTCGAGCTTCCTGGGTTTCAGGGCAACGCGCGGCTGCGCCTGCTGCATCTGCTGGAAACCGCACCCGTTACGCCGCCACCAAGGCTCTTTCTTCCTCAACTTCTCGACGTACCTGTCCATTTCTTCCTCCGTCATTGGTTTGTCGTCGCCGGGCTTCTGCAGCAGTCCGAACACATCGTGCTCCGTGGACGTGAGAGCACCGTACGCAGTGCTCGCAATGTCGCCGTCGCCCGGCAGCATCGCCGCCATACCAACGTCATCAAAGAAATGCGTCGGTCGGCCACGCACGTACTCATACAAATTCACCCCATCCACGTAGCCCAGCGGGTCGCGTTGCAGCCAGCGGCCGAGGCGTGGGCTGTACGTGCGGAAGGGGAAGTGGTACAGGCCGATGGCCACGTCCTGCCGCTGGCCGGTCCACATGAACGGGTTGCCGAACGCCGACGGCTGGTCGGCCGTGTGCCGGATCCAGTCTCCGGAACCGCTCCCGGCGGCCGGGTCCCAGTGCGTGATGTACGTCTTGCCGTACGGGTCGTAGTCGTAACGCTCGACCAGCCGGGCCGGAACCGGTTCCGGCGTCGCATCGGGCTGGCCGGCGTCCAGCAGGCCCACCACGCTGCCGAGGGCGTCACGGATGTAGTGCAAGACCTCCTCCGATCCGGCCGCCACCGCGCCGGCCGCCGTCCAGTCTACCAGCACCAGCGGCTCAGGGAAGCGCGCGGCCGG
>CAZJYX010000048.1:0-15043 GCA_964550375.1 uncultured Planctomycetales bacterium
CGCAGCCCTTGGTCACGACCGCCCCCTGGCTGCGTGAAAGCCCGTGGAAATCGACGTCCGCGGCGGACTGTTAGGGATCCTCGTGTCGCTGCAGCACGAAGTCGTTTATGCCGTCGATTGCTTTGGCCCAGACGAAGATGAGTCGAGTGAGCCGCACACGGAAACTCAGTCGCCGTAGGTGCGCAACAAGCGTGCTGGGTTCTGCGTGGCCAGATTCGGCGAAAGCAGCGCAAGTCGGATGAAGGTCATGGCAGCTTCAATATCCATGGAACTGCACCGATTGCAGTCAGTCGGTTTGTTCACTGGACCGGGTAACGCGAACAAGGATATACGATGGTCACGCTGGATGACTTTGAGTTCCTACCGATCACGTTCTTCTCGCAGCCCCTGGAGGCTATACGGGATGTGCTGGTTAACCAGATTCTCCCGAAATGGGGCCACTGTAGTGTCAGCACCGGATCCTTTCGGCTTCCGTTTGAGCGCGAGCCGCAGTACAGCGGAACTCATGATGTGGATGCAGTGTTCTTTACTACACGCGCCGCACCAGGGTACATAGTATTCATGGCCAATTTGCAGGATGGCTGGTCCAGCCTTGCACACGTCATCAGCGCGCAACTACCCGGTCGCGTCCTGGTATGCGCGTTGGCGATGCCGACCCACGCATATCCCAAAAACAGCATGCATATACTAGAAGGCGGGGAGACGATGCGTCTCGTTAGGGCAATGAAAGATGATCCTCGCTGGGAGTTTTATGAAAAGGGCGAAATTCAGCCTTTTGAGACTGCGGCTTACTACACGCGGCGTTATACACGTGATCGTGTGAACCACCAGATTATGGTAGAATACCTGAACAAGCTCGGTATTCGGATCGACGACCCGCAGTTCTGGCAGGTTGAAGGCGAAGTGCTGCACGTGCACCAGTCGCTCCCCAAGCGGGATTAGCCTGTTTCAGCGCGGTTCGCCGGGCGTGCCAATCCTTCGCTCACCACTGCGGCTCCGATTCGGGGCGCGCGCTTCCCGGAGCCGCTGGTGCTGGTAGACTGGACGGCGGCCGGATCGGAGGAGGTTTTGCACTACGTCCGTGACGCCCTCGGCAGCGTGGTCGGGCTGCTGGACGCCGGCCAGCCGGACGCGACGCCGGAACCGGTTCCGGCGCGGCTGGTCGAGCGTTACGACTACGACCCGTACGGCAACCAAACTGGCGTGGCCGGCACGTATGAGCAGCCGTTCCGCTTCAGCAGCAGATACCACGACGCCGAAACCGGCCTGGGCCACTGGGGCTACCGCTACTACTCGGCGAGACTCGGCCGCTGGCTCAGCCGGGAACGCTTCAATGGGGCCGCGGCTGGTGGCTCTGGCCGAGCAGTACGGCCGCTACGGCTATCGGCGGATCACGGCAATGCTGCGTGTGAGCACCATGGCCCGGGCAGTGCCACTATTCACCGCCGCCTCCGGCTGGTGCCCGGCTAGCCGCCCGTCAGCGTTAGCACGAACGGGTCGATGTCGAACGCGTTCACCAGGCCGTCGCCGTTGCAGTCCGCCACCATGTGGTCGCAGTCGGGATACGCCAAGGCGTAGCCCGCCGGATCGGTCAGCGCCAGCACGAACGGGTCGATGTCGAAGGCGTTCAGCAGGCCGTCGCAGTTGGTATCGCCGACGCGGCGTAGCGCGAGATCGTCGTAGAAGACGGAGCTGGACGCGTTGGCGAAGAGATCCACGGCAGCGATGTTGCGGCTGCCATCGCCGCCGCCGTAGACACCGGCCGTCCAGGAGGCCGGCGCTCCCAGCGGCTCTCCGTCGTAGAAGACCTGATGCGAATCCGCTGCCAGGTCGATGAACACGCGGACAGGGACCCAGCGTTCGCGCACGAGCGGCGTGCTGACGGGCGTGGCCCCGTCCCGGATGAACGAGTCCGTTATCGAGTCGTGGTGAAGCTGCACGGACCAGTCGTGCGGGCCGCCGTCGTTGTACGTGTTCAGCATAATGAAATACGAGCCGCAGGCAGTGCCGGTGCAGGCGGACTGGAAGTCTGCCGGCACGTACGACCACGCCGTGAAGAGCCAGCGTTTCTCGTCCGCGCCGACGAACTCATGCACGAGGTCGCTGGGGCCGGCGATGTTCACGGACTGCGGCGGGCTCTGCCAGTGCTCCAGGTCCAACAGCGCTCCCGCCTCTGAGCTGTCGTCCCAGCCCTTCCAGCCGCCCTGATGGTGCATGTAGCTGCCCGCCGGGTAGTGATCGAAGCGGTCCACCCAGGGCGGAGTGGCGGCGGTCGAGCCGTCGTAGCACAGCACCACGCTCATCTCCGGATAGCCCAGCGCCGCCAGGTCCATCCACTCCGGGATGCCGCAGCCCTGCGAGCGCCAGAACGTCGGAGCCTCCTGCCCGGCCTCGTTGAGCCCCGGCCAGAATGCCACGCTCTCGGTGGAGTCGTTGTTCCAGATTTCCAGGACGTACAGCCCTGGCGGCAGCGTCAGACCGCCCATCGAGACCGTCCGCACTTCAAAGGCCGTGCCGTCCGGGACCAGGTCGAGCGCGCGGTCCAGGAGTTCGGCGCCGGCCATCGATGGGAAGGACGGCGCGTGCCAGATCTGGATGTACACGTCCTTGGCCTCTCCCTGGCCGGTCAGATCGTCGCAGCGTTCGACGCCGTAGGTCACTAGCGAGATCGTCGTCTCCTCGGTCAGCATCAGCCGGCGCGCGAAACCGTTGTCGGCAACCGAGTATCCACCGTCGAGCGAGCAGACGACCTGGGCGGCTCCGGGCGTGATCTCATTGGAGGCGTTCTGGCAGACCTGGTGCGGACCCACGCAGTGGCACAGGTTATCAGACGCGCGGAAGACGCACACCATTGGAGAGTAGCAGTTGTTATTGATGCAGCGAATGCGCGCCCGCCAGGTGCAGCTCCCTGCTAACCCCCAGCATCCGCAGCCGCCGAACGCCTCGACGCAGCCGATGCCGTAGCGGCACTCGTTGTCGGGATCGCTGACGCAGTCCTGTCCCGCGTCCACGACGCAGGCGCGCGTCCTGAGATCGGGCGCATCGTATGCGACCGCGCCGCCGTCCGGCAGCACGCCGCGCAGGCCGCGCACACGCAACCGGCCGTCTGCGTCAATAGCATAACGCAGATCGTCGATTTGCAGCTCCTGCGCCGCTCCGCCGCACTCCCAGAGGAAGCGGTGTCCGGCCAAATCGGCCGGCGCGGCGACCGGAGTAACCTGGCTAGTCCGGTCGATGTCGATCGGCCAGCCGTCGGGCGCCACGCCCCTGAGCCGCGCTAGAGTCACGGCGCCGTCCTCGACGCCGTAGGCCAGTTCCTCGATGTACACGTATTGGACAACTTCCGCGCCGTTTACGCGCGCGGTCGTTCGAAGAATGCCGCCGCGCATATCCGCGAAGCTCTCGACCGCCACGTCATAAGATACCGGTAGACCCAAGGCGGCAAAGTCCGGCACCGCGTTGGGCTGGCCGACCTCCCGCTCCCCCGACGCCGCGCCGCAAAGTAGTGCGGCCAGGACGATCGCCGCCAGCCGATTCGAGTTCAGCGCTGCCATGTTCCCGACCTCCGTAGAAGTGATTGGCCGGCCGTGACCGCGAAGTACACCGGGCGGTCGACGAACCCGACCTGATACCCTCTCGACGCGCTCTTATCGCCTTCCCCGAAGTGACCCGCACCTCGAGGTCAAACCGTTCCAGAGCCGACGCGGTACGTGCTGGCGCTCGCGTGACGTGTTCGCGGTGACGACGGGCCAGCCTTGCTGCTGACCGGCCGCCCCGGCGTGAGAGAAGAAGCGGCGTCGCGTGGCGGGCAATCCGCTGCCGCGGTCGCAATTGCGTACCTTATTGTCCGCAAGATGGCACCCCGAAGTCAATGATAAGTTGAATCGCGGGGCGCCGGGGCAGGGCCGGCGCATGTGGGCCATTCCGGTGATTCGGTAATAGTTAGGGTCGCGCTTCAGCGCACAGCGCGGTAAACGACGGTCTGCGTACTTCGTTTCGCGAGCTCGCGGCTTTCAGGATTGCCATTAGCGCGGGAGTCTGGTCATGGAAGACCCAGCGAGCACTGGCCCCATGCGCTATTTCGCCGAACTGCCCGATCCCCGCGCCGACGGCTGGGACGACTACGCCGACTTCGTGCTGGTCGAAGCCAAGTGGTTCAAGACATCTCTCGACAGGCCCCATGGCGCCCCCTCCGCCGACACCTGCCGGCGCGTGTTCACCCGCCTGGACCCCCAGGCCTTTGAACGCAGCTTGCGGCGTTGGGGCGCCGGCGGCGGCGAGTTGCGTCGGCGCGGTCCGGCTTCTAACATGGGGTGCCTGTGAATTACCTGGCACTGGAGAGGTGCCCGAGTGGCCTAAGGGGCACGCTTGGAAAGCGTGTGTACGGGTAACCGTACCGCGGGTTCGAATCCCGCCCTCTCCGTTGCGGCGCGGGCTGTTGCGCGCTGGTAGCGTGCGGGACAACCCTGTTCGACTGGAGACCGCCCGAAGCGGAGACTGCGGATGGCGCGCGGCTTGCCGGCGCGTATGACGAAGCCCGGCAGCGCCAGGCGGGCCATGGCCGGCTGGATCGTGCGGCACGACGATAGCTGGCTGTTCGTCGCGAGCTACATCGGCCTGGCGGTCGTACTGAGCATCTGGATCAGCCTGTTCTGGCTGGTCGCGGTGGTGGCCGCGCACGCGGTGCTCGAGTGCCTGCGGCAGCGCCATTGGAGGGCGCGCGGCGCGGCCTTGCTCGGGCGGGTGGCGTGGGAGCTAAAGCTCGACTTCGCGCTGATCCTGTTCGCGCTGCTGCTGTCGGCATACATGGACGTCATCCTGGGCGTAGCCGGCCTGGGCGGGGCGGCCCGCCTGGGCGCGGCGTCGCGGATAGGACTGCGCAGCGGAGCGCGCGCCGCAGGCTGGAGCCGCGTCGTGAAGGGCATACTCATCTCGTTGGACGACCTGGCCCAAGTGCTACGGGCGGTCCTGCTCCACCGCTACAAGCCCACAAACGGCAGACAGGAGCAGACGGTGGTCGCCGCGGTGTCAGACGAATCCGCGCTCCCGGCGGCGCCGGAGTATCGCTTCGCGCCGCGCGACTGGTCGGTGGGCGATCATGTCGCGATCTGGCTGGGGGCCGCCTGCCTGCTGTTGATCGTTGCCGCCCCATGGCTGACGGAGCAGACGGGCACCACGCTGCTGCACACGCTCGCGGCGGAGCTGCACCCGTTCCCACCGGCTGGCGAGTAGCGTTCGCATGTCCGTGTTTCTGTCCAGCGAGTCACTTGCGCGGCGGTGGGCCGACGGCGGGCCGGCACCGGTTTTCGCTTTTGAACGTGCGCCGAAAACCGTTACTCTACGCCCACTGGGTTGGTAAATCGTCCCGGATCAGGACAGTACGCCAAGGAATGACCGGCGGTTCTTCCTCCGGGCGGCGCCGAGGACCGTGACACGACCAAGGAGGACGGTCATGTTCATCTCTCAGCGGTTAGTGGAGATGATTGAAAGCAGTGCGGACGAGCTGGCACGAAGGTGGTTGGAGGACGTCGGCCAGCGACCTGAAACGCCGACCTATCACACCTTCGATCAGAAACTGCTTTACCGCCGGGCACGCGAGGTCTACAGCCAACTTGGACGCTGGATCTCCCACGAGACCACCAAAGAGGATATCGCCGCATACTACACGGACATAGGCAGCCAGCGCCGGAAAGAGGGTTTCGCCCTCTCAGAGATCATTTCGGCCCTGATCATCACAAGGCGCCATATTTGGGTAAAGGTGCTCTCTGATGGTGTGCTGGACACCGCCCTGCATCTGAACCAGGCACTGGAACTCAACAACCGCGTACTTGTGTACTTCGACCGGGCCATCTACTACACGGCAGTGGGGTATGAAAGAGGCGAGTAGCGCGGTAGTCCGCCTACGACGAGAGCGCTGCACGCCAGGCCAGACACTCGGTTGGCCCGGGATGAGGACCGGCTGCGGGACAACCTGAGGGGGAGCCAGGGCGGCCCGGCTCCCTCCTTCCTACTTCCCCCATTCTTCGGATAGCAGCGCGCTCCTGCGCGGCAACAGATCGGGCGTGCGCGGGCAGCCGCAGCCTCCCCGCCGGCAACTACTTCGGCCACTTGGGCAGCTTGGGCCCCTTCTTCTCGCCAGGCTTCTCGCCGGTCTCGGTCGCGTCCGCGTCTGCGGCATCCTGGTCGGCGGGCTCCTCCGGCGCCGGCTGAGCCTGGTAAGCAGTCGTATCCGTGACTTGGGCGTCGGCGGGAATCTCGAACTTGAACCGGTCAGCGCCGATATCCACGTTGACCTTGAGGTCCTTGGTCAGCGACGACGTGACAAGCTTCCCGTTGGCGTCAAACGCCTCGGATTTGACCTGAACGCCGTGCTTCTTCTGGAAGTACACGAGCTGCCGGCCGCTGGGCGGCGCGCCCTCCATCGACTTCGCGCGCATCTCAAAGACGTAACAGTCATCGCCGTTGACCTGAGCGTCCGGCGCCAACTTGACGTCAAAGAAGTTCGCGAACTGCTCGAAGTAGCCCTCCGGGTGATACACCCGCAGCGGCGATGCCTGGCTCTTGACGACGGTCTTCTGGTTATTTCCCTCGGTCAGCACGTACAGCAGCTCGCCGTCGGATACCGTCGTAACCGTGGATGTCGTGGTGGTCGTCTCGTCGCCAGCAGTCTTGGTCGTGGTTTGCTTGCTCTCCAAGCGCAGCAGGGCCTTGCCATCCCGGCGCTGCCACTCGGCCGACCCCACCATGACCATCTTGTGCGCATGGCCCGGCATGAACTCCGTGTCGGCCATGCTCTCGAACTGCGAAGTGTACGACTTCACCTGGGCAAACTGCCGCTCCAACTCCTTGATTGCCTTGTCCGTCGCCTCATCAGCGTGCGCCGCAACGCCCAGGTTCGCAAACACGGCCACCACGGCCACCAAACGCACCTTTCGAAGCATGGCTACGTCTCCCTTGACAGTGCGGACCCCGTATTCGGCCACAACAGCGCGAATCCTAGACGCGCGACCGGTCAAGCCGCAAGCGCGCTTATGAACAGACTGCGGCCGCGCAGCCCAGATTTCCGACCCTGTCGGTCGCAGTCAAGCAGCCGACCTCCGTCTCAGTCATCCGGTTCCAGCACGGTCATGAAGGCCTTCTGCGGAATCTCGACGCTGCCGATCGTCTTCATGCGCTTCTTGCCGGCCTTCTGCTTTTCCAGCAGCTTGCGCTTGCGCGTCACGTCGCCGCCGTAGCACTTGGCGGTCACGTCCTTGCGGAAGGCCTTGATCGTCTCGGAGGCGATGATCTTGCTGCCGATTGCGGCCTGGAGGCGGATTTCGAACTGCTGGCGGCCGATTTCGCGGCGCAGCTTAACCAGAAAACGGCGGCCGCGATGATCGGCTTTGGTTCGGTGGCAGATCAAACTGAGGGCGTCCACCGGCTTGCCGTTCACCAATATGTCGAGCTTAACCAGATCGGAGGCGCGGAAGCCGATCACGCGGTAGTCCATCGTGCCATACCCGCGTGTAACGCTCTTCAGCTTGTCGTAGAAGTCGTACAGGATCTCGTTAAACGGGAAGTCGTACGTCAAGATGACTCGCTGCGGAGACAGGTACTCCTGCCGCTTGTAATCCCCGCGGCGCTGCTCGGCGAGCTGCATGATGGCCCCGATCGACTCGGCCGGCGTAATCATCTGCAACTCGATGATCGGCTCGCGCAGCTCGGCAATCTGGCCCATGTCGGGCAGGTCGCCGGCCGACTCCACGCGTTGCTCTTCACCGCTGCGCAGCGTGACCTCGTACGTGACGCTCGGGGCCGTCTGCACCACGCTCACGCCGCACTCGCGCTCCAGCCGCTCCTGCACAATATCCATGTGCAGCAGTCCCAGGAAGCCGCAGCGATAGCCCGGACCGAGGGCGTCCGAGTGCTGCGCGGTGAACGTGAACGAGGAATCATTCAGGCTGAGCTTCTCCAGGGCCTCGCGCAGGGCGTCGTAGGTCTCGCCGGCGGACGGGTAGAAATCGCAGTGCACCATCAAGGCCGGCGGCTTGTAACCGGGCAGCGCCGTGGCCGCCGGGCGCACGGCGTCCGTGATGGTGTCGCCGACCGTCACGTCCTTGAGGGTCTTGATGCTGGCGACCATGTAGCCGGTCTCGCCGGCCGCCAGCTCCTGGCAGGGCGTCATCCGCGGGCGGAACTTGCCCAGCTCGCTGACCAGGTGGTGCCGCTCGCGACCCATCAGCAGGATCTTCTGGCCCTTGCGCAGCGTGCCCTCCATGACCCGGACGTAGCAAATGACCCCGCGGTAGTCGTTGTACTCGGAGTCGAAGATCAGGGCCTGGAGGGCCGCCTGGGGATCACCTTTTGGGGCGGGCAGCGCCCGGGCGATGGCCCGCACCAGCTCTTCCACGCCCTCGCCGGACTTGGCCGAGACGAACTGCACGTTCTCAGCGCTGATGCCGAGTACGTGCTCGATCTCGAGCGCCGCGTCTTCGGGGCTGGCGCTCGGCAAGTCGATCTTGTTGATGACCGGGATTATTTCGAGGTTGTTTTCCAGAGCGGCGTAGGCGTTGGCCACGGTCTGGGCCTGCACGCCCTGCGTGGCGTCCACAACCAGGAGCGCGCCGTCGCAGGCCGCTAGGGCCCGATCAACCTCGTAGTGGAAGTCCACGTGGCCGGGCGTGTCGATCAGGTTGAACATGAAGGTTTGGCCGTCGACGTCCATTTCGAGCGTGACGGCCGAGGCCTTGATGGTAATGCCGCGCTCGCGCTCCAGGTCCATGTCGTCGAGGAGTTGCTCGCGCAAGTCGCGCTCGGATACCGCGCCGGAGCGCTGCAGCAGCCGATCGGCCAGGGTGCTCTTACCGTGGTCGATGTGGGCGATGATCGAAAAATTACGAATGTACTTGCGGTCCATGCAGCCTGCTTGTTCACAATCACGCCGGGAACTTCGAATCAGGCATTATACCCGCAAGTGGGGCGGCCAGCACTGCCGCCGGTGGCGCGTCCGAGAACTCGCCGCAGGCGCACACAAACGCGCAGCGGCGCCGACCCCCCCCCACGGGGGTACCGTCGAGACCAAGTTCCGCTAGGATAGGCGGCATGGAAGCGGCGAGCGATGGACGCGACCGGTCAGGCGAACGGGAGCAGATGATCAGCGACCAGCTCGAAGCGCGGGGAATCCGGTCCGCCGCCGTGCTGGACGCCATGCGACGCATCCCGCGCGAGCGCTTCCTGCCGGACACCTGCGCCGCGGAAGCCTACGCGGACACGGCCCTGGCGATCGACTGCGGCCAGACGATCTCGCAGCCCTACATGGTCGCCCGAATGACCGAGCTGCTGGAACTCCAGCCGCCCAGCCGCGTGTTGGAAATCGGCACCGGCTCGGGCTACCAAACCGCCGTTCTGGCCGCCCTGGCCGGGCACGTGCACACGATTGAGTGGCACGCCGCCCTGATGGACCGTGCCGCGGCGCGGCTGGCGGCGTTGGGGTTCACGAACGTCACGTACCGCTGCGGCGACGGCTCGATCGGCTGGCCTGAGGAGGCCCCGTTCGAGGCGATCATCGTCACCGCCGGCGCCCCGCAGACGCCGGCGCAACTGGTCGCGCAATTGGCCCTGGGCGGTCGCCTGGTCGTGCCGGTGGGCGGGTCGTCCGTACAGACGCTGGTGCGCGTTATTCAGACTGCGGATGGCCCGAAAGAGAATCAGTTCTTCCAGTGTCGGTTTGTGAAGCTGCTCGGTGCGGCCGGCTGGCGCGAGTAACGCCTGGCAACGCGGCCCGCCGCCAGGCAATCGCATTGCGGCGTGACGTGGCGTACCGCCCGGCGCGGAGTCCGGGAGACGCACCAAGAGGATAAGTGCTGTGGGTTTTCCCGCAAGCATAGTGGGCCGGCTCGGCTGGTATTCGCTGGGCGACGCCACAGCAAAGTGTGTATTGGCAGAAGGTTAAGAAAAATTGGGCGTGACAGCGCCTACGCCCGACTGCGGGAACGCCACGTGCTAATGGTCGGCCCTTAGAGCGCGTATCGGAAAGGCCCTGTCATTGAACCGGTTGCAGTCTTGAGCCGCCGCGGCGACATTCTGGGCCGGTGGCCGGAGAAGCGGACATGAGTACGGAATTGTTGCTCGGCGATGAAGCGGTGGCCTTGGGGGCAATCCACGCTCGCATCGGTGGTGCGTTCTCATACCCCGGCACTCCCGCCACGGAAATCTTCGAGTTCATCGTCAGCCGGACACGCGGTACCGGAACCGTGTCGGCGCGCTGGTCTGCGAACGAGAAGGTGGCGTATGAGGAAGCCTTGGGGATGTCATACGCCGGCAAGCGTGCCATCGTGTCGATGAAGCACGTGGGGCTGAACGTCGCGGCGGACCCTTTCATAAACTCCGCTCTCACAGGCGTTAACGGCGGCTTGGTTCTGGTCGTGGCTGATGATCCGGGTATGCACTCGTCGCAGAACGAGCAGGACAGCCGGTATTACGGCGAGTTCGCGCAGATTCCGGTGTTCGAGCCCGCGAATCAGCAGGAGTGCTATGACCTGACCAGGGAGGCCTTTGAGCTCTCGGAGCACATGCGGCTGCCGGTCATGATCAGGCTGGTCACGCGCCTGGCGCACAGCCGCTCGAACGTCCTCGTCGATACTCCCGAGGCCGAAGCGCCGGCTCAGCGGCGCGAACACCCGGATCCGAACGACTGGACGCTGGTCCCGTCTAACGCCCGCCGGCGTTTCCGACACCTGCTCGATATGCAGGCAACGCTGCGGGAATGGTCGGAGAAATCGCCGCTCAACGCGCTGCGGTTGGCCGGGTCCACGGGCATCGTCGCGTCCGGCATCGCGTACAACTACACGCGCGAGGCGCTGAGCACGGAGCATGACTTCTCGCTGCTGCGGGT
The DNA here is from genome assembly GCA_964550375.1 of uncultured Planctomycetales bacterium. Lineage (GTDB taxonomy): Bacteria > Planctomycetota > Phycisphaerae > UBA1845 > Fen-1342 > JAAYXS01. The sequence continues at coordinate 10,877 of CAZJYX010000048.1, forward strand.
CAGTACGTACCCGCTGCCGGTGGCGCTGATTCGCCAACTCGTCGCGCACTGCAACGAAATCTGGCTCATCGAAGAGGGTTACCCGTTCATCGAGAGTCGCTTGAACGGGGTTATGGGGGTGCCGGGCAAGGCCATCCGCGGCAAGCTCAGCGGCGACCTGCCGCTGGCCGGCGAACTTACGCCGGACATTGTGGCGACCGCGCTGGGCCGGGCCCACGTGGCCCCGAGTCAGCCGCTGTCCGACCTGGCTTTACGGCCGCCGGCCCTGTGCCGCGGCTGCCCGCACGCCGACACCTTCAAGTCCATCATTGACGCGACGGTGTCGTATCCGGACTCGATCCTCTTCAGCGACATCGGCTGCTACACGCTGGGCGTCTTGCCGCCGTACAAGGCGGTGCACTCGTGCGTGGACATGGGGTCGTCCATCGCGATGGCGCATGGCGCGGCCCAGGCCGGCGCCTTCCCGGTAATCTGCACGATCGGCGACTCGACGTTTGCGCATTCCGGGATAACGCCGCTGCTCGGCGCCATCCGCGCCGACGCCGACATGACCGTCTTCCTGCTGGACAACGCGATCGTCGCCATGACCGGCGGGCAGGAATCGATGGCGGCCGGCGAGCAGCTGGACGACCTCTTGCGCGGCCTGGGCATGCCCGCGGAGCACATGCACGTAATCGAGCCGCTGCCGAAGAACCACGCTGAGAACGTGGAGTTGATCTCCCGCGAGATCAGCCACCGCGGGCTTTCGGTGATCATTGCCCGGCGGCCGTGCATCTTCGTGGCGCGCCACACGACCAAGGCGACGGCGCAGACGGACGCGGCGACCGCGGCGGCGGGCAAGGCCTAGTCGCCCTAGGCGGAGCGCCGCGCGCCAGCTCGGCCCGGGCGGACATTCCGGGCGGGGCACCGCGGGCTGGAACGCCACTCACGCTGCGTGCCGAACGCGGCGGGTTTGAATGCTGAGAAAGGGTGAGCCGTGGAACAGAATCTGATTCTCGCAGGCGTTGGCGGACAGGGGATCCTCACCATTGCGCGCGCGATCTCGATCGCCGCCCTGCGCCGCGGACTGACGCTCAAGCAGGCGGAGGTGCACGGCATGTCGCAGCGCGGCGGCGCCGTCCAATCGCACCTGCGCCTGGCCGACCGCGACCTCTTCAGTGACCTGATACCACTCGGCCAGGCCGACATGATCATCGCGGTCGAGCCGCTGGAGACGCTGCGCTACATTCAGTATCTGCGGGCCGACGGCATCATCATCGCCAGCACCAACCCGATCGTGAACATCAACAACTACCCCGGCGTCGAGCAGATTCTCGAGCGCATCGCCCGCTACCCGCGCCACGTGCTGCTGGACGCCGACGGTCTGGCTAAGAAGGCCGGCTCGGCCCGCTCGGCCAATATCGTCTCCCTGGGCGCCGCCTCGCACTTCCTCGAACTGGGCGTGCAGGAGCTCGAGGACGCCGTGGCCGAAATGTTCGCCAGCAAGGGCGCCAGCGTAGTCGATCTGAACCGCCGCGCCTTCCACATCGGCCGCAATGCCGCGGCCGCCTATCGCGAGGGGCTCAGCCGCGGGGTGTCGTCGCGGGCCATGCGCGAATGGGTTGACGCGACCTCCGGCGACGCACTGGCCGCGCCGGAGGGCGTGCTGGCCCCGCCCGACATCGTCGAGACGCAGAACGATCAGCTCACCGGCGCCGAAGCGCAGGCGTTTGAAAGCACCCTGCTGAGCGTCTACGAGGAAGGTCGCAAGGCCCTGTTCGAACACGAAGTCTACAAGCTCGTCGAGCTCGTCGGCGCTATCGAGCCGCCGCGCTACGTCTTCGTCCCGAAGGGCGGCATGATCACGCCCGAGGCGCTGGGCCAGTACCCCGGCGAGCGCGTCGTCCTGAAGGTGGTCTCGCCCGACATCGCCCACAAGACCGAGGCCCAGGGCGTGCTCTTCGTGCCCAAGGATTTCTCCACGGTCAAACGCGAGATCGATCGCCTGGTCGCCCGGCACAGCGAAACGGCCGACGTGCACGGCGTGCTCGTGGTCGAGTGCGTCGAACGCATCGAACCCGGCTTCGGCAACGAGCTCTTCGTCGGCGTGCGCGCCACGCGTGAGTTCGGCCCCGTCATCGCCGCCGGCCTGGGCGGCGTGAACACCGAGTACCTCGCCGCCAAGATGCGCCCCGGAATCGCCGTAGCCAAGGCCTGCGCCCTGGACACCAGCGCCGAGGACTTCCTCGAACTCTTCCGCCGCACCGCCGCCTACGACGTCCTTGCCGGCCGCACACGCGGCCATCGCCGCATCGTGTCGGACGGCGAATTGCTGCGCTGCTTCCGGGCATTCATCTCCATCGCCCGGCGGTTCTGCATCGACCGCGGCGCCGAGGGCCCGGACATTGCGGAACTCGAGGTCAATCCCTTCGCCTTCCGGCAGCAGCGCATGATTCCCCTGGACGGCCGCGGCCGGCTCGGCCCGGCCGCCAAGGCCCGACCGCCGCGCCCGCTCGCCAAGGTCGCCGGCCTGCTCGAGCCCAAGGCCGCCGCGGTGCTGGGCGTCTCGAAAAAGTCCGCCACCAACTTCGGCCGCCTCATCCTGAACAACATGCAGCGCTGCGGCTTCCCCGCGCAGCACCTGTACGTCATCAAGGAAGACGAGCAGGAAGTGGACGGCGTGCGCTGCGTGCCGACCATCGCCGACCTGCCCGAGCCGGTCGATCTGCTGGTCATCGCCGCGCCGGCCAACGCCATGCCCGGCATCGTGGACGAAGTGGTCGCCAGCGGCAAAGTCGGCGCGGCCATCATGATCCCCGGCGGGCTCGGCGAAACGGAGGGCTCAACCGACATTCAGCGCCAAGTGGAAGAGGCCATCGCCCGCGGCCGCGCCCGGCCCGACGGCGGCCCGGTGTTCCTCGGCCCGAACTGCATGGGCATCCAGTCGCGCCCCGGATACTACGACACATTCTTCATTCCGCCGGAGAAGCTGGACACGCGCTGGTCCGCCCCGCCGCGGCGCGTCGCGTTAATCTCCCAGAGCGGCGCGTTCATCATCACGCGCCTCAGCAACCTCGGCGCGCTGGATCCGGCCCTGGCCCTCTCGCTGGGCAACCAGATCGACCTCACCCTCGCCGACCTGATGCACGTGGTCGGAGCCCGCAGCGACATCGACGCCATCGGCGTCTATGCCGAGGGCTTCGCCAATGCGGGCGGCTATGAGTTCGTGCGCGCCGTGTCAGCCGCCACGGCCGCCGGCAAAACCGTTGTCTTCTACAAGGCCGGCCGCACGTCTTCGGGCCGTTCCGCCGCCGCCGGCCATACGGCCTCGGTGGCGGGCGACTACGACGTGTGCCAGGCGGCCGTTGAGAACGCCGGCGCCATCGTGACCGAGAGCTTCGCCGAGTTCGAGCAGGTCCTGGAACTGGCCGCCGCCCTGCACGGCAAGCCGGTCGTCGGCCGCCGCGTTGCGGCCATCAGCAACGCCGGCTACGAAACCGTCGGAATGGCGGACAACATCGTCGGCGATCGGCACCACATCGAGATGGCCACCTTATCGGACGACACGCTCCGGCGCCTCGCCGACGCGCTCGCCGGCTTCAAGCTCGACAAGCTCGTCAACGCGCGCAACCCGCTCGACGTGACGCCGATGGCGACTGATGAGGCCTACGCGCAATGCGTGCGCGTCCTGCTTGAAAGCCCGGAAGTGGACGCCGTCATCGCCTCGCTCGTGCCGCTCACGCCCGCCATGCTCACGACCCCCGAGGAGATTCACAAGCCCGGCTCACTGGTCGAGCGACTTCCGAAGCTCTTTGCCGATGCGAACAAGCCGGTCGTGGTGAGCATCGACTCCGGTCCGCACTACGACGCGCTGGTGCAGGGCATTCGGGCCGCGGGCGTGCCCGTCTTCCGCTCCTGTGACCAGGCCATCCGCTCGCTCGGCCGCTATTTGTGCCACCGTTCGCCGGTCGTCGACCGCCGCGCGGCACCAGAAAACCACTCCTCGCAGGGTGGTCTGCGGCCGGACATGCCCGCGGCCGGCTGCCAGGCAAGCCGGGAACAGGTCTGCGGCTAGCGCCGCCGGTTTGGCGTACTGCTCATTCGCAAATCAGCTCGTACGCCATGTCCGTGCTGCCGTCGAAGCTCCAGGACTCCAGCGGATACGCGTCAAACGTAAACGCCTGACCC
>CAZJYX010000049.1:0-13426 GCA_964550375.1 uncultured Planctomycetales bacterium
TCGCCGACCGCGCCCACGAGACCCGTCCGCCTGCTAACAGCCGAATCCCCACCCGGCAACCATCCGTCCGCCTCATCCGGCCACACCGGCACCGCCGCCCGTGTTCGACGCGTTTCCGGCGTTCGACATCAGCCCTTGCGTGAAGTCGGACTCGTCAAGGCAATGCTGGCGCGGAGTCAGCCGCGGCCTCGGGCAGGTCGAAGAAGAGAGCCACAGTAGAAGGCAGAATCGGATACTGGATGCGGCAGCGGTAGACGTCAAAACGGTCACCATCCCACCCGAGCTGCTGGAAAGCGTAACGAGCCAGTTCGGGGTATTGCGGATAATCCGTCGTATACAGAGCCGACGCCCCTTTGCCCAAGTGCGTGACCGGCTCGCGCGGTTCCAGACGCTGCCAGGGCGCATGCGTCCCCGCCGGCTGTACCTCTGCCAGGTGGTCGGCCGATGCCAGCGCGGTGGGGCTCATGGCCCCGCACGTGTCTTCGCGGATGACCAGGTCCAGCAGCAGCGTCTCGCACGGCACACGCACCTCGGCCAGGTGCGCCCCCACCTCATTGCCCGGCTCCCGAAAACGCGGCACGGCCGCCCGATTCAGGTGCCCTTCGACGCACGTCACCGCCGCCGTCTTGCCCACACCCACACCGGTCAGTTCACCGTACACACGTCCCGGCGCCCCCGGCACTGTTCGCAGTTCCAGCGTCGGCTCGCTGCAGAACTCACGCAACAGGCCGACGCCGTACTTCTGGTCCGCTGTGGGAATCAGCGGCTCGCGTTGCACATTGCGCATCGTGCCGTCATCGTTCATCGTATAGGCCGGCGATAGCACAATCGGGGCACGCGTCGGCCGCAGCCGGCGCAGCGAAACGAAGCCCGTCACGTTCGCCAGGTCCAGCAAACGCGCATCGTGCTCCGCCGGCTGCACGATCAGGCACTTCATCTGCACCCGCACCTCGAGCCCGAACAGGTGGCGTTGCCCCCGAAAAGTGGCCCGCCGGTGTTGAAACGTGATCTGGGCGGCCTCATCGTCATCGACCAGCGCACTGACCATGGAATCAAACGTCGTGCGGTCATCGGCGTGCTTGTTCACGAGTTCCTCGAACTCGTCCGTGGCCCGCGCCGCGGCCGCCACGGCCGTCTCACGCACGCCGGCCTTGCGGGCCGCCTTCAGAAACATCCGCAGCGCCATGATGCCCGGCAGATGCAGGCTGGCGGCCAACGGCCCGGGAGACGACACCACCCGCAGCAGCTTGCAGCACACGTTCATGTCGACGCCCAACGACCGCCGCAAATCAGTCGGCTTGACGATGTGGCCCCGTACTCCCGCGATGAGCTCGGCAAGGGCCGTACGCAGCCGCTGTACTACCGCGGCCGTCTCGGCCTCAAACACGTGCACCTCCGGCGACGATGCCGCAGGCACCAGCGCGTTTCGGTCTGTTCGGTCTACGTCCACGTTGCAGCAAGCTCTCCACGCGTCCCCGGCAACTGTGCAATTGGCACGAGTGGCCGCGGCGGACGCCGGCCTCGGGTCGCCACAGCACCGCCAGCCGGCATGCCCGCCGGAATGCCCGTTAGTAGCTATCGTAACAGGCGCAGATTCAGCCGCAATAGCAGATCAGGTTCAAAACGGAATTACATGTCGAATCACCGGCAGAATTACGTAGGGAATTACGAAGATAATCATTGACACAAGCAACGCCGGCCGATAGCATGAGCACTAATGAGGTGGAAAGGATCCGGCGACACGGCCCCGTTCCGGCCGAGCCACCCTTTCCCCCCGCCATCAGCAAGAACATGTCGCCGGTGTGTGGGCGAGTGTCCTGCCGCCGCGGCATTCGACCCTCGCCAGCCACGAGGGCCTATTCGAAGGAGGAAGGATAATGGCAAGAGTGTTGTTGGCTGCCCTGGCGGTCACGGCCATCACGACGAGTGCGTGGGCCATCGAGCCGGGCCTGTATGGCGTCCAGTCGATGAACGATACCGGCAACGGGCTGTTCAAGATCGACCCTGCAACCGGTGCCGCCACGAAGCTCACGGACCTCAACAAGGATCCAAGCATCACCGGCGCGTCGTTCCTGTACGGCGAGCTCTACGTAACCGACGTCTTCAATTGGGTTTCCGGCAGCGGCTACATGCTCTACAACAAGTTGGACATGGAAACCGGCATCTTCACGGGTGTCCATGACCAGGGTTACGACTTCAACTGGCACGGCCTGGCGTCGTCTGATGCCCTGGGCGTGACGTGGGCGATCGGGCAGGACACCAACAGGTCGCTCATCCAGACTGACGCCTTCGGCAACATGACCATCATTGGCCCGACCGGCATCGACGGCCGCGGCATGGCCTACGACGATGCCAACGGCATCCTCTACGCAACCAACTACGACGATTCCGGACTCTACTCGGTCGACATCAACACCGGCGCCGCAACATACATCGGTGACACGGGCGTGCGCTGCGATTTGGTCGGATTGGCCTATGACGATTGGAACCAGATCCTGTATCTCAACGAGGCCGATGTGACCAATTCGCTGTACACGGTGGACGTCACAACCGGTCTGGCCACGTTGGTCGGAGCAAACGGCCATACATGGATCGACGGTCTGGCCTGGATTCCAGAGCCGTCATCGCTGGCCCTCCTGGCCCTGGGCGCCCTGCTGGCCCGGCGCTACCGCTAGCGACGCTGCAGGCAGCGCTTTTCGCGCCTTAGTTGGCTGCCGTGTAGGCGGCAGGCGCTGAGGGGATCAAAGACCGCCGCACTTGCGCAGTGCAGCCCAGGTCTCCACGTGACCGGTCGTGCTTAGGCCGTAAACGTGGAGACTGCTTTTGCGCGCAGGCATGGCAATCGTAAGACTAATATAAACAAATACTTACGCCGCTGGCACTACGACCCAAGCCCCGGCAGGCCGAGCGGCATTAACGCTCGTCGGTCAACTCATACGTTCCGTAGCCGGCTCGGCGGAGCTTGCCTTGCCGCACCAGCTCGTCCCAGACGGCCTGCGGGTACTGCGTCGGCGGCGTAATGGCCACTATGCCAGACTTGCCGCCGCTGCTCATGGCCCCGTGCCCCAGGCGTGATTCGTCGTCAAGCCGCGTCAGCTTCAGCCGCTTCTTGAAGGCCTTTAGTGCGTTCCGCAGTTGGGTGGCGTCCGGCCCATCGCCCGGGGGCGGGCAGGGATCGTTCGGCGAGCCTGCTGTGCTGCTGGTCATCGTGTGCTCCCGCGTGGCCGCTGAACAGGCGGCCTAGCACCGATGATACCATCCGGACGCCGGTCGGTCTGCGGGGCGCCAACGAAGCTGGTCATTGCGCGGCCGACTACCACAGCGCATGGCGGCGGCCTGCTTAACCTAAGGGCGGCCCACAGTGACTATGCCGGGCGTTTCATTCGCCAAAGAGCAACTGAAACGCCGCGAAATCCGCCAGGTCGGCGTCGCCGTCCCCATCCAGATCCGCACAAGCGCAGTCTCCGGCCGGGGAGGCCTGCGGGCCAGTCAGGCAAGCGGCCACCAGCGGCCAGTCGTCGGCGTCCACAACGCCGTTGCCGTCGCAGTCACCCAGGGTGAAACCGCCCACGACCGTCAGCGTGATGGGCAGGGGATAGGTGCTGAACTCCGGGTCTCCATTGCTCCCGGTATGGCCGATCTTCAGGCCGTGCGGCGTGCTGGCAGCGAAGTTGGTTGCGGCTGCCGGGTATAGGGTCGCGGTGGTCGTGCCCGGGCCGACCGCCCGGATGACGAGACGGTAGAGATCTGCCGGAGCGCCCAGGCCCTGCGTGAAATCAGTGCAGTACCCGTTGATATTGCTGACACCCTCGTCGCCGAGAAGGCCGCGGGGCAGCTCGATCTCTGACCGCGTCTTGCTGAACTGGCCCAGCGCCTCGACGCTCACGACCTGGGCCACCCAGCCGCCGTCCAGCACGATATCGTGCACAAACTGCATGACGCCGTTTTCGGCGCCGGGGGCCAGGTTCGCACCGGCCGTCAGCTCGGCCCGCACCGTGATTTCAACCTCGTCATGTACGGACAGCTCGTCGAGCGGCCGTCCGCTAAGGACCACGACGGCCGTCGTAAGCGTGCACACGGTTCCCGTGTTGTCGTTCAACACGACGCCGGCGCTCGCGGGCGTGGTGCTGGTGTAGCGCACACCGACGACCTGGCCGGTCGTGCTGCCCTGGAAATTAAGTGTCCATTGCAGGTCACTCGGCTCGATGCCGTTGTCGCCGGTAGCATCCACGTCCCAGGGTCTGATCTGGGTGGCCGGATCACCCCCGTCACCCTCCGGAGCATCGGCGAAGCTGTTGCTGAAGATCCAGTCGTCGTCGCCGAAGACCGCAGCAATCCGGGCAATGTCGTCGGCGTCGCAATCGCCGTCGCGATCCGCGTCGCCGGGAATGAAAGGTGTGGCCAACGGATTCAGGCGGCCGGCCATGATCTGGTAGGTATAGGGGGCGGAGAAGTCATAGTCCGGACTGACGCCGTCCGCGAGCCAGAGCGGCACATTGGTGAGGTAGGGCTGAATGGCGTCGGGGTTGGTGTTGGCCGCGTTGTCGTAGAAGAACTGCGGCGCGCTCCCCTCGCCCCCGCTGCCCACGAGGCTCTCGCCGCGGATCCACTGTTCGGTGGCGGTGTCCGGCCAGTTGTTGCCGTTGGGCATTTCGCCGACTGCGCCCGGGGCGGGCTGCCAACCGTCGCCCGTGGTGCGGTAGTCCACACGGGTCAGGACGTCGGGGTTGAAGCCCTGGGGGTCATCGAGGGCGTGCACGTGGCGATAAGGCAGGCCGGGATGCGTGCTGCCGCTGTCCACGTGACGCTCGTCAACGTCGTATTCCCAGCCGCGCTCGTGCTCGTAGCTGACTTCGTCCACGACTTCCAGGTCGTCAGTTATGTCGTCGGGCGTGCCGGCGCCCTTCATATCAAGCGTGTATCCGCCCATGCCATTGGGCTGCCCCTCGTCCAGGTTGCCGTCACCGTACTGGTCGACCTGCTCTTGCGTCTGTGGATCAATGACCGGCGTGATGAGTTCGTCATCGTGCGCAATGTCCTTGCCCCAGCGCAGGCCGAGGGGATTGGTGGGATCGGCCTGGGTCCGGCCCGGACGGTTGCGGATCAGCATGATGGTGTTGCTGCCGTCATTCTCGAGCTTGCCGGGCGTGTCGAGCCCGCCGTTCCAGATGCTGTTCCAGCGCTGGAAGCTGGTGTCGCTCAGCAGCGTGGGGTAGTTGCTGCTGATGCTGATGCCCAGGACGAGCAGCCCGTTCGGGCCGAGTTCCAAGCCGTCGAGGCTGAAGAACTCGTCGATCTCCTGGGCCAGCGGGCGCGGTGGTATGCTACCGAGCGGGTAGTACTTGGTCATGGCGCCGTTGACGAAGGCCAGCGCGTAGCCGTCCAGCTTCTTGCCGGGCGTCCCCAGCAGCTCGATGAACTCGCGCGTATCGTCCAGACTGCCCGGCGGGTTGATGAATACCTCGTTGATGAAGACGGTGGCGTTGGCGGGCATGAGGCCGATGAGGGCGACAAGCGCCAAGGTGATGCCCCTCCGCATGGGTGCTCCTCCAGAATAATGCTTGCCGAAATCACTTTGCGCCGGGCGCACATCGTGTTCTCGCGCGCGGCGCCCTGCTACTGCGCGGACGGGGCGGCACTGTGCCACACCCTTCACTTGAGCTCGAAGGACTCCACGGAGCGCCGGCCGATGCTCAGTACCCCGTCGAACACCAGGGCCTCACTGAGGTCCGTTTGCTCGGCCGGCATGACGTCGCCATTCAAGGCGAACTCCCCGTCCCGATTCGTGTCGTCGAACACGCCGACGTGTCCGTCGGCAAACAGCACGTTGGCGCGCACGCGATTGTGGCCCTTGTGGCCGCCGAAGATCCAGGATCCGAAGCCGTGACTGGGCCCGAAGTCCGCATAGTTCTGCGTGCCATAAGGACCGCCATACGGGCCGTCGCTCAGGTTCTTGACGGAGCGCTCCCCCAGCACAATGTCATCCGTGTCCGTGCGGCCGTCACCCAGCAAGGGAATGCGCGCCTCCGGCACGCGCAGCCAGCGCCCCAGCGCCAGCGGCCCCAGGGTGGCGCTGACCCGCTTGAGATTGTAGTCACGCGAGCCGGGGTTCCATTCGGTGCGGGCCATGTACCAGGACTGTGTGTAGTTGGAGTTATAGCCGCGCCGCAGCAGATCGCGAGCGGCCTGCTCGTCATAGCGGCCGTACGTGTCGAGCCCGAGCTTCTGGTTGTAGCGCGCCGGGTTCGAGGGACAGAGCTGCTCGTTCGGAAAGCCGGTTCGGCTGTTGACCAGGTCGGCCACCCAGCCGATCTCGTCAACGGGACCGTCGCGGCCCTTCGACAGATCGGGATCAAACGAACCGCTGCAGGTGTAGCCGCGGTTGCTGGTCGCGTACGCATGCATACCAACACCCAGATTGCGGAGATTCGCCCCACACTTGACTTGCCGGGCCTGCTCGCGCGCACTGCGCAATCCCGGCAGGAGAATGGCCAGCAGCAGCGTGATGATCGCAAGCACGACCAGCAACTCGATAAGCGTGAATCCTCGGCGCATGGTCAACCTGCCAGCACAGTACATGGTGCATCCTCGCATACCTGGAGCGCGAAAATGGAACTCGGGTCAATCATTGCACACGGATTGCTTGCATCGCCGCACATTACCGCGGGATCGAGCACCGCCGGCCGGCGGCCAGTGCGGCGCTCGATCCCCGCGCAGTAGTCTTGCCCAGCGGGCATTCTCGTATTGGTCGGCCGCAGAGGCGGCGCCGGCCTGAGCCTGTCCGCCGCGGCGCGTGGCCGACATTGAACAGCGCAGATTGCTCAGGACCTCACCTCCGCCACTGGGTACCAAAGCCGCAGCGCGTCAGGCGTCGATCTGTCATCAGGCGCGCCGCCGCGCCAGTGACAACAATGCCGGCAGGAAGAACAGCGCCATGGTGCCCGGCTCGGGCACGTAGTACCCCGGGTTGCCGATGTCGTCGTTTGCCGACGGATACGAGCCGAATTCGTCCCCGACTTCCGACAACACCCATTGGTAGATGTCGTTCTCGCCCAGTGCCGCGGGGGTGGCCGGGTTCCCGCTGATGTACCGCGTGCGGATAGTGCCCTCGAAGTCCTCGTCACCGTAGGTCAGGCGGTCGACCAGCGTATCAGTGGCGTCAAAGAGGTTGATTTCGTCATTGCGCCCCAGGTTGTTGGTGTAGCCGCCCAGAACGACCACGCCGCTGAGCGACCAGTCCGCAATGAACGTGGCCGCATCATCCTCGGTGATGATCACCGATTGCCAGGGGGCCACGATCCCAAAACCGCTCAGATCGAGGGCGCCCGGAATGCGGCTGTCGTCATCATAGCTCCAGCCCGTCATGTCGATGGGCGTATCACCAATATTGGTGAACTCGACGAACTCCCCGCCGGTCCCAGAGTACATGTACTCAGTAATGACCATGTTGGCGACGGCCGGCGCGCCGCCCAGGATGCCCAGTAACAACACCGCCAGCACAACACACTGCCCACTAGTCGCTTTCATCAACTGTCTCCTCGCTACCGTGTTCATCTTCATTTCTCCTCCGACAACACCGTCGGTCCGGATCAAGTAAGCACGCGCTTGATTGTGGACAGCGCCCGCCCGCCGCCCGGCTGCGCGCCATGCGGCCACCCGCCACGGCGGACAAGCTCGGGGCCGACGCTCATGCAACGCGGTAGCAACCAGGGCCGTACGCGTTCGCGCGCGTCGCGGACGCACTTTCCGCGCACACTGATACCACGCGAGTGTTAGCAGATGGTTAGCCGCGGATGAAGATACGTCCGCTGGACGGAGATGCCGGCCAGCGAGCTCCGCACCAGTCTGCCCAACACGCCGAGGCGAGATCCACAGTTTCCGCACAAGCGGTGCAGCTTCCTTGTGCCGAAGTTAACGTTCAGCTAACCGGGTCTTAACGTAGGTTGGCTCCACTGCGGCTCAACACCGAGCACCGCAAGCGAGGAGTCCGGCAATGTGGAAACACGCTACTGCCTGGTTGGGCTGGGCCATCCTGGTCGCAGCCGCAGTCAACGCCCAGCAGCCACCCGAGCAATTGGTGAGAATTCCGGCGGCGTGGACTTCCTCCGGCACTACGTACGGCACGACAGACTCGCTGGCCGCCTGTGCCACTAGCGACGGCCGCGCGCTGGTCTTTGCGACCGCCAAGAAGGCAGGCCGCATCGACATCTTCGATGCCAACACGGGCCGCTTCGTCGGCAGCCACGGTTGTACGGGCAGCGCGGTCGGCCAGTTCCGCCATCCCAACGGCGTCGTCGCGGTGCGACTCCCGCGGTCGGCGTCGTCCGGGCAGAGCACCAGTGACGTAGCCGCAATTCTTGTTGTCGAGCGTGATAACGCCCGCGTGCAGGCCTTCTGGGCCGACGACCTTGGCCCAGCCGGCTGCTTTGGCCAGGCCGAGCTGCAGCGCCCCTACGGCGGCGCGGCGTCCACACGCGCCGACGGCACGTACTTGTACGTGACGCAGGCTGATGTTCCGGCCGATCGGGCGGTCTGCATCTACCGCCTCACGACCGCCGGAGCCGAGATTAGCGCCACGTTCGTGCGCGCCTTCGGCGATAGCAGCGGCCGCGGCGTCCTGCACGAGGCCGAGTCCGTGCTCGTCGATGATCGCATGGGACGTGTATTGCTCTGCGACGAAGACAAGCGCCAGCGGAACGTCAAGGTCTACACGACCGACGGCACGTTCACCGGCCAGACTTTCGGCGATGGTCTTATCGCCGGCGATCCTGAGGGCCTGGCGCTGTTCGCGGACGGTACCGGCGGCTTCGTGATCGTCACAGACCAGCGCAAGGACATCACGATCTGGCACGTGTTTGACCGCCGGACGTACGAACACCTGGGTGACTTCACCGGTACCCCGCCCATCGCGAATACCGACGGCATATGCCTGTACCCGCAGGCGCTCGGCCAATTCACCTATGGCGCGCTGTTCGCCGTTAACAACGACGCCGACGTTCACGCCTACAGCCTGGCGGACATTACGCGGGCGGTGGCGGCCATGCGGGCCGCTCAGCAATCCGAGCGCAGGCCTGAAGCGCCGGACTCATAGCGCGGCGCGCGTGAACCACTATCCGCAGCCGGCTCGTCCCGCGCAGGTCGGCTCGTCGCACCGCCGACGCTCAGCAAAAAGCCCAGCACGACCGCCAGCAGCGCGGCCATGAACACGCGCCACTCGCCGGGCAGGGCGTACGTGAACGTCTGCGCCGGAATCCAGAACAGCAGCGTCTTCGGCAGAAACGCCAGCGCGAACACCGGTTGCGCCTCGCGCGCAAAGGCCTCCAGACGCCACGAACGCCAGCGGTGTCGGATCAGGTGGTTGCAGTAGTCGTGGCTAAGCATCATCCCCCAGGCGTACATGCCGAGGAAATTGAGCCACAGGCTCTTCGAGAACGCGATCCACAACCACGCCGGCAGCAGCGGCACCGCCGCCGGCCAGTAGCGCATTTCCACCAGGCCGTTCACGAGGATGGAGAAGCCGGGAAACACCAGCGTGAACCAGCAGCCGTACACGCCCCAGACGGCGGCGCGTTCCAGGACGTGGTCGCAGCCCCAGTGCCCCCGGCTCAGCCGAAACTTGAGCAGTTCGCCGAACGTGCCCAGCAGGAACAGCTTGCCGAACCCCATCAGGAACGGGTGCGTCAGCGTCAGTGCCGCGAAGCGCCCCGGCCAGGTCGCGGCGAACGTCACCAGTGCCAGTGAACCGACTGAGAGCGCCACCGCCGCAATGATTGCCCCCGGTCCCAGCCTCTCTCTCAAGCCGTTGCTCCTGTACCAAACCCACTGCCGCGGTCACGGACCGCCCGGGCAGTTCAATCCGGCGCGCCGCCGCCGCACGCTACGGCTTTGCGCTGCGCGTCATGGCATCATAAGCAAGCCCGACCCACGTGTCCGGGTCGAAGCCGAACCGTCCATGCCGCGCGTCGAAGTCCCGCGTCGGCTTGCCGGCAATGACGTCTTCGCGCGACTGTCCGGCGCGAATGGCCTGGCCGATGCGGTCCCGCACGGCGGCCAGCATGTCGCGGTAGGCCTGAAGTTCGGGCTTCTGCCCGACCGCCCCATGCCCCGGCACTATCCGCGTTGCGTCATCCGCCAGGGCCAGGGCCCGGTCAGCCGCCGCGATCATCCCGTCCAGCGACCCGCCGGCATTAACATCCATGAACGGGTACGAGCCGTTGAACCAGATGTCGCCGACGTGCAGCACGTTGGCAGCAGTGAAATGCACGAAACAGTCACCGTCCGTGTGGGCCGGCGGAACGTGTATGATGCGAACCGGCGCGCCTTTCCAGCTCACAGTCAACACTTCGTCAAACGTTATTACCGGTCGGGCCCCCGGCGGCGCGGGTGGCATGCTGAGATCGAGGCCATGCAGGTGCTGCGTGCCAGACATGCGCTGCTGCACGTTCTCATGCGCAATGATCAGCGCGCCGGCCGCCGCCAGAGTCTCGTTGCCACCCACGTGGTCGAAGTGCCAGTGCGTGTTGATCAGGAGCCGTATCGGCCTGTCGCAATGTTGGCGAATCGCCTCGACCAGCTGATCCGTGAGCCCGGGGTAGCCGCTGTCGACCAGCAGCCCACCCTGCTCACTTACCGACAGCACAACGTTGCCGCCCACGCCGCTGAGAGCATACAGGTGCTCGGCGAGTTGCGTCGTGTGGATCTCGACCTGCGGTCGCTCCTGGGCCCGCAGCGGGCCGGCCAGCAGCAGCGCCAGCACACCGGCGATTATCGAACGGATGACAATTCCGTGCATTGCCTTACCTTTCTTCCTGAAACCAGTCTGCACCGGCGCGGCGGCATCGCCGTACGCCGACCGCAACCAGCGTACGTCGCCCGCGGCCGGCCCGATAGTGGCTCGACAAGAAGCTACAGGACGACCGGCAGGATCCCGCCAGAGCCCGGGGCGTCGCGCCGCGCGCATGAAAACACGGGCCGGCGTACAACGCCGACCCGTGCACGGTTTCAGGTTGAGGTGCGATGTGGCGTTAGCGGCGCCGCCGGGCCGCCAGCAGACTGCCCAGGGCCAGCAGGCCGAGTGAAGCCGGCTCGGGGACGACGATCGTGCCGCTGCCGTAGTTGACCGTAGCGAAGGCGCCGATCTCCTCAAGGGCGAAGCCTTCGGTCAGGTCCTGCGGGTTGTCATCGCTGAAGGTAATCTGCGACGTGCCGATGCCGAGCAAGTCGAAGGTCATCGTGCCGAGCAGGATGTTGCCCCAGCGCGGGATGAAGGACAGGCCCTGGATCCCGTCGCCGTCGCCGCTAGGCACGGGCGTGAACAGGTCCGTGTTACAGGCAAAACTGTTGTATTGCACGGCCGGGTCGCTGGACGCGACATCGAAGCCGAAGCCGATAATGGCCTCGGCGATCGGAATATCGGCCCAGATCTCAACAGTGGCCTGCGGGTCGCCCAGGCCGGCCACGTAGTAGTCCGGCACCATGGACACGTCGATGTCTGCCAATGCGGGACTCGCCAACAACGCCATACCGATTGCCATGTAAGTCAGTTTGATCATGCTTCCCTACCTCCATTGGGGTGTTTTCGTTCTCACACTGGTTCTAGGCGGCGGCAACGGGCAAGTCAAAGCAGGATGGCATTATCTTGTCGCAACAACTCTGCGGATGTCGGTGTCCGATAAATGCTGCCTTGAGCGCTTTCGGCGGCGGCGTTCAGGGTGAGTGTGCTGACCAGCAACGCCGTGCCAACGTGTTAGTGCACCTGGGACCGAGAAGGCTGAGGTTTGTGTCGCCGGGCAGATATGGGGCAGTTGTCCGGTCAACCGAGCCGGCCGGCGGTCTGGCGACAGGCGGGGGCCCGTAGCCGTTACGGACGTTGCGGGGGCACAAAAGCGGCTGAGCTTAGCAGCCCGTTGAAGAACCGCCACTTTGTCACGCAGCGGCCAGTGGCTGTGAAAGCGGTGTCATCGGCATCGGCGTCCTGTTCGATTGGCGCATGTCCGCGGTGCGGGCCGTGATCCAACGCCACAGGGCCCAGGCGATGGCCAGCAGCGCGGCGCAGGCCGCCGCGGCCCGGCTCTGCAGGCTCCGCGGCGTGCCAACCCCGAACAGCTTCCGCAGAATCACGCCCAGGTTGTACGCCGCAGCATGAATCACGTAACGTTTGGACACGTTGACCAATCCTCGCAGCCAGCTCCGCCGGCCCGCCCCGGTCTCACACGTATGCGTGAAGCTGCGCTCACACAGCATGCGTCTCAGCCGTTGGAGTCGCCGTCCGCGCCGCCCATGAATCCGCCGACGGTTGTTCCGGAACGCCCGCTCCTGCCCGGCCGGCTTATCGGTCCACACGCGCGCCTGCGATTCATCCTTCTCGCTGATGTACGTGCGAATGCCCCACGCCGTGCACTGCGCCCGCGTCGCGTTGCTGTGATATCCACTGTCCGTCGCCAGATCCTGCAACTCCGCGTCGCTGCCCGCCCGCATCAGGTTTACCTGCGCCGCCACCAGCGTCTGCGGCAGACTCTCCGGATCGCCTGCGTCCCCCGCCTGCACCGTCGCCGCCAGCAGCAACTCGCTCTCCAAATCGACCGCGTGCTCGGCCTTGTGTGCGACGTGCGTCGTCCCATCCTTCATCTTCGCGATCCGGCCATCCGGCTCCGTCGGCGACTCCCAGTCGTTGTTCGAGAGCTTCTTGCCCTTCCGCCGCTTGTCGAACTTCTTCAGGTCGTCATCGCTCGGATCTTCGATCCCCGCTTCTTTCGCCAACCGCCGCAGGTACTGCTTGTAGTCCTCGCCCGTGTCCTTGCGGACAATGCTCTTCAAGGCCGCGTTGGCCTCCAGCAGCGTCGCGTCCACACCCACCGCCTGACCCCTCAGCAGCTTCTTCAGTTGCGCGATGCCCAGCACGAAGGCGAAGACCTCTTCATGCACTTCCAGCGGCAGCCGCTGGCGAATGTTCGTCAGCGAAGAATGGTCCGGCGTCGACTCCGTCAGTCCGAAGCCCAGGAAGCTCTTGAGCGAGTTCGAGTCCGCACACCGCCACGCGATGCCCCGCTGGCTCTCAAGCCCCTCGAAGTAGCCGATCAGCAGCATCCGGAAGTACACCCCCGGCGGGATCCCCGGCCGACCCTGCTCCGCGTAAAAACCCCGGCAACGTTCCTCGACCCAGCGATCAAAGCCGGCCTCCGCCAGCAGCTCGTTGAGCTTGTCGTAGAACGGATGCCCCGGCCCCCGCGCCACCGCCGCCGTCGGAATCCACAGTTCTTCCTGCCGCTCGCCGCCTCGCCGTCCCAACGCCATCACGCGTCCTCCTTGACGCTTTCATTATCGCATGCCCGGCAAGGGGTTTTTCAACGGGCTGCTAGCAGTCCGCCGCAAAAGTCGCCTTGACAGCGCTAGCTAGATATGCTAGATTGCCGGCCGGCTTGGAGAT
>CAZJYX010000050.1:0-12739 GCA_964550375.1 uncultured Planctomycetales bacterium
GCTTGCGCTTAGCAGAGCAGCGACACATGGCCGCGGCGGCCGTGAGCGGAGCCCGGTGGCGCGTGCCTGCACGCATAGGCGTGCCCCTGTGTGCCTCCCGGTGAACTGGTGGTTTATTGGGCCGACGCTCCCCGCGAGGTCGGGCCCCCGGCGCCCGGGCCGGCCGGGCGTGGTCGGAATCCAGGAGGCAAGGTCATTATACCGCGCGGAGCGGCTTTGTCAGGGGGAAATTATCCGGAAAGCGGGTGGCGGGCTGTCGGTTTCTGGGGGCGGCGCCGAGCCATGAAGCGCGGCGCGGAGCAGCCGTCCTTGTTGCTAGGCCGGAACACTTTGCATAATAGATAGTGTAAGTCTGCGGCGTGTCGGGCAGCCAGCCAGGGGGGTTGGGTGCCGCATTGTTATCGGACTACCTGGCGACGCCGAGTTCCGGCTTAAGGCCGGTCGAGGAGTTTGGGAATGACGCAGCGCGGCCTGACCTTATTCGGACTGGTGTTCTGGGTGGTGGGCCTGCTGGCGGCAAGCGGGGCGTCGGTGGTTCTGGCACAGTCTCCGGCGGAGGAGGGCTGGACGTTTACGGTCGGCTCCACGGCGGCGAGCGGGCGAAGCATTGACGACCTTTGCGGTCTGGTTGTGCCGGAGGACTGGCAGAGCGGCGCGCCGGCGATGGCGCGGGGGGTGCGTCTGGGTTTGCCGGCGGCGTACGACTGGCGCACGATTGCCGGCTGTCCGCCGGTGCGTGACCAGGGGGCGTGTGGGAGTTGCTGGGCATTCGCGACCGTCGGGGCGCTCGAATGCAACATCCTGATTCAAGACGGGGACGTGGTGGACCTGTCGGAGCAATGGCTGGTGAGCTGCAATACCAGCGGCTACGACTGCGGTGGGGGCTGGTTCGCGCACGAGTATCACCAGTGGAAGACGGACTCGTGCGGCGGGACGGGGGCGGTGCTCGAGGCGGACTTCCCGTACGTGGCCAGCGCGGCGGCGTGCGGGTGTCCGTATGCCCATCCGTACACGATCGAAGGATGGGCCTACGTCAATCCAAGCCAGGCCATTCCGGCGGTGGCCGACATCAAGCAGGCGATCATGGAGTATGGGCCGGTGGCGGTGGCGGTGCGGGTGGATGCCGCGTTCGCGGGCTACACCAGCGGCATTTTCAACGCCAGCTCGGCGGGGGCGGTGAACCACGCGGTCCTGCTGGTGGGTTGGGACGACAACCAGGGCACCAACGGCGTGTGGTTTCTGCGCAACTCGTGGGGTCCCGGCTGGGGCGAAGACGGCTACATGCGGATCGCGTACGGCTGTTCGAGCGTCGGCTACGCGGCCTGCTTCGTGACCTACGCCGGTCAGGACGGGCCGCAGATGGACGTGTCGCCGGCCGCGCTGGATTTCGGGAGCGTGGCGGCGGGAGATTCTGACGAACTGGCGCTGACCGTTACGAACACGGGTACCGATACGCTGGCGGGGAGCGCGAGTGGGCTGGCGGCGCCGTTCTCAATCGTGGGGGCGAGCGACTACAGCCTTGCGCCGGGCCAGGACACGACGATCACTGTACGTTTCTCGCCGGTGCTACAGGGCAGCTTTGCGAATGCCGTGACGCTGACGGGCGGTGGGGGGGCTACGGTGTCGGTGAGCGGGCTTGGTGCGGGCGACGGTCCGAGCGACACTTGTGCTGACGCGCCCGCCATTGCCGACGGGACGTTCGGCGGGAGCAACGTGGCGGCGGGGACGGACGGCGTGGCGTCGTGCGGCGGTGGTGGGACTCAGGACGTCTGGTGGCGCTATGAGGTCCAAGTGCCGGGCACGCTGACGATCGACACGTGCGGGAGCGATTTCGACACGGTGCTGAGCGTCTACGACGCGTGCGGCGGCACTGAGTTGGCCTGCAACGATGATGATGCCGGCTGCGGCGGCGGGACTTCGCGGGTGAGCATGGTATCGGCGGCTGACGCGACGTACTACATCCGCGTGGCGGGACGGGACGGTGCAACGGGGGCGATTGTGCTCAACGTGGCAACGGATGAGCTGACGCCGATCATCTCGGGGCGGGTGGTGACGACGGGCGACGTTGGGCTAGCCGGCGTGACGCTGATCGGCCTGCCGGGCGACCCGGCCACGGACGAGGACGGCTACTACACCGCCACGGTGTATTACGGCTTCGCCGGCCAGGTGACGCCGCAGAAGACCGCGTATTCGTTCACGCCGGCGAGCCGGAACTACGCGTTCACGACGAGCGACGTCACCAACCAGGACTACGCGGCTGTTCCGCCGAACTTCGTGATATCGGGCGAAGTGTTGGACGAGTATGATCGGCCGGTCGCGGGTGTCATCCTGGTTGGGCTGCCGGGCAGTCCGACGACTGACGAAGGCGGGCGATATCACGCGACGGTGTCGCAGGGGTTTTCGGGGACGGTGACGCCGACGCGGTCCGGGTGCAGCTTCATGCCGGCGACGCGCCGTTACGACGACGTGTCGACGGACCTGCCGTCGGAGGACTACGAGGCGGATGTGTGGAGCGGGGCGTTGCGTGTGACGCTGGCGCCGAGCGCGGCGTTGACGGCGGGCGCCCGCTGGCGCGTGGGTGGTGGGGCGTGGCTCAACAGTGGGCAATTGGTCAGTGGTCTGCCGGTGGGGCAGTACACGCTCAGCTACGCGGCGGTGACGGGCTGGACCAGCCCGATGACCGAGTCCGTGGTGATTGAGCGTGACGGGACGGTGACGCTGGAACGTGAGTATTCGCAGCAGCGCTACCTGCTTACCGTGACGGGCACGTCGGCGAGCACGGGGCAGATCCTGGCGTCGCCGGACCCCGATGGCAGCGGGCGCTACGTCCAGGGCACGCTGGTGACGCTGACGGCCGACCTGGTTCCCGGTTTCCACGTGAGCAGTTGGAGCGGCGTTGATGAGGTTGTCGCGGATGACACGGCTACGGTGACGATGAGCCGGGACCGGACGGTGACGGTGGCGATCAGCGTCGATCCGTTCTGCATTTACCAGCTTACGGCTTCCGTGAGCGGCGCGGGCGGCAGCCTGACGCCGAGCCGCGGCGTGTATCGGCAGAGCGAGGTGGTGACCCTGGTGGCCACGCCCGACGAAGGCTACGAGGTGCGGGCGTGGAGCGGCACGGATGACGACGATTCAACGGAGACGGTGAATACCGTCACGATGAACCACCACAAGATCGTGCGTGTCGCATTCCAACACTGGTCGGAAGTGGAAGTGCTTGATGAGTTCGATGAGTTCGATGGCTCCGACGACGATCCCGACGATGTTCCCATGGTGCCGGTGACCGGAATGTGCGGCTTCGGCCTGGTTCAGACGATGCTGCTGAGCACGGTGGGGTTGTGGCTGCTGCGCGTCAGGGCGGTTGGCTCGGGCCGCAGAGCGTAGCAGTATGGCGCGAGAGGCGCCGTGGCGTTGGGCGGCCCACTTGCTGGGCTTGCAAGCCGAAGGCCTTTTGCGCGCTCCACGGCGGCTGTCGGCTGCGGGGGGCAGGCAGGTGGAGGTGTTCTGCCAGCCGGGCGGGGCCATAGGCCGTAAGCATTTTTCCTGTAATTGGTTACAAGCATAGCGGCGTGTCGTCGGGGTTGTGTGGCCGGCCGGGCCTGGTCGGGGCGCTACACGAACGCTACCCGTCGGGTTATGCTATGCGGCGGAATGGGGTATGGTTCACAAGGAGTGTGACCATGGGTCTTTCGCAACAGGGATGTGCGGCGCTCGAGCCGGCGGCGGCGGCCCAGGTTCGGCGAACACCACTCTGGCACGTGGTTCTACTGGACGACAACGATCATACGTATGACTACGTCATTGAGATGCTTGGGGATCTGTTCCACCACCCGGTGGAGCGGGCCTACCAGATGGCTTGCGAGGTAGATGGCTCCGGCAGCGTGGTCGTGGATACGACGGTATTCGAGCGGGCCGAATTCAAACGCGACCAGGTGCAGGCGTATGGGTGTGACTGGCGGCTGGATTACTCGCGCGGCTCGATGCGGGCCGTGCTGCGGCGGGCCACATCGGAAGATCAGTAGGCAAACAAGGCACAATCCTGGAGGCCGGCGTGAACAAGAAAGTCAAGCGCGTGCGGGCTAAGCATCGCAAGAGCAAGCTGCGGGTCCAGGTCCGGGAGCGCACCCGGCGCGAGGCGGGGAAGCGGTCGTAACAGCATCGAAGCAGGGAACACGGCGTGCGTTTGCACGGGCCCCGACATGGGCCGGGAGCAGGCGATGGCGACTCTGTCGCGCTGGCGGGCACTGGCAACCTTCTGGCTGATCGGGCTGGCGGGCGGCGTAGCCGGCGGTGGACCGGCGGCGGGACCGTCCACGCCGCGCTTGTTGCTCGATCTGGCCCGGGATCATGGTCTGACGCGTGCCGGCGAACAGACCCTTAGCGACGTGCAGCACATTCACACGTTGCTGCGGGCGGCGGTGCGGCTGGATCCTCAGCTTGGCGAGGCGCACGCCTGGCTGTACGAGCTGGCGCTGCTGCGTGGTGACCTGCCGGTTGCGCAGGCGGCGCTGGAGAGCTTGCTGGCCGCCGAACCGGAGAACCTGGGGGCGGTGGCGCAGTGGCTGGCGGTCGGCCTGGAGAACCGGGACACGGTTGAAGAGCGTGAGGCCTGGCTGAATGGGCTATTGGCCGAGAGCACGTCGCGCGCGCGGCAGAGCATGATCCACGTGCACCTGGCGCGCCTAGCCGAGCTGCGCCTGGAGCGGTCGGCCGCGCTGGCGCACGTGCAGAAGGCCGGCACGCTGGATCCGTGGAATGCCGAGGCCGTGGCGTACGAGCTGGAGTTGATGGAGCCGGACACGCCGCCGGCCACGTGGTTGCGCAGCGCGCTGCGGCTGCTTGAGTTGTGTCCGTTTCACGTGGACACCGCGTGGCAGGTCGCGCAACTGCTGGACAGCGTGGGTCTGGAGGAGGAGGCCGGGGCCTTCTACAACCATGTCCGCGACATACACGCGCGCACCTACGCGGGCGCGCCGCTGCCGGGGTCGCAGTTGCTGCAACTGGCCCGGCACGCGGTCGCCACCGGCGACGTCGCCGGGGCGACCACGCTGGTGGAGCAGGCCATCGGGCGCGATCCGGCGGTGGCGGCCGAAGCGGGGTTGCTGTACTGCTGGCTGTTGGGCGCGCAGGGGCGTCAGCTCGAAATGGAGCGGGCACAGCGGCTGCTGGCGCGGCGTTTCGCCGGTATGCACGAGCCCAGCGCGCATTCGGTCAACGAGGTAGCCCAGGCGGCGTGGTTCTACTGCGTCTTTCAGGCGCAGCCCGAGCGGGCCCTGCTGCTGGCCGAGAATGCCGCAACACGGGCGCCGCGGGATGCCTTCGTGCAGCGGGTGCTGGGGTGGGCGCTGGCGGCGAACGCCCGCACGGTCGAGGCGGTCCAGACGCTGTTGCCGCTGGCCGGCCGGGATCCGTACGCGGCGTTCAAGCTGGCCGAGTTCTCGATCGAGGCGGGCGACGATGCCGTCGCGCAGCGCATATTGAATGATCTGACAGACGTTCCGCTGGTGGGGCCGGAGCGAGATTTTCTCGAACGCCTGGGGTACGCCCTGCCGGCGCCGCGGCCGCCGGCCGAGGTTGTGGCGGCGCTAGCGGACTTCAAGCGCGTCGTGCTCACGTTTCACAAGGAGCCGGGGCGTTTTCTCGAAGCGGTGGTCAAGCCCGAGCAGCGCTCGGTGGCGGTGGGTGAGCCGTGGTGGGCGGAGTTCTCGCTTACCAGCCAGGCGGAGTTCCCGATCACGCTGGGGCCGGAGGGCATGGTCAATCCGGTTTTTCTGCTCTCTTTCGAGTTGGAGGGCGACCGCAAACGGGAATACCCGTACCTGCTGGCGGTGCCGCTGGACGGGCCGCGGGTGGTAGCACCGGGGGCGACGGTGCGGATTCGGCGAACAATCGACGTCGGGGCGGTGAAGCGTGTTTCGCGCAAGACGCCGCAGCACGTGCAGCGCGTGGTGCTGCGGGTGCTGCTGGATCCGGTGCGGAAAGCCGGTACTGCGGGAGAGTGGGAGCCGAGCCTGGGCGGCCAGGAGTTGCGCCCGGTGTACTTCAGCCGCGCGCCGCTGGCGGCGAGCCAGGAGGCGGTGCACGTGCTGCTGCGGCAGTTGAACGCGCCGACTGAGCCGGCGCGCCTGCTGGCGGTCGAGCAACTGGCCCAGTTGCGCGGGGAGCAGCAACGGGCCAGTCTGGGGCAGTTGAGCTACACACCGGAGGCGGTGCCGGAGCGGCCGGTTCGCAGCGCCCTGGTGGCGGCTTTGGAGGGCCAGTCGTGGGAACTGCGCGTGCGAGCGCTGGATGCGCTGCAGAATGTCGGGCTTGATGCGCGCACCTGGCAGGCGGCGACGACCTGTTTGGAGCATTCGCACTGGGCGGTGCGGCTCATGGCCGTGCGTTTGCTGGGCGAGCGCAAAGGTGCCGCCGGCCTGGAGCGCGCGCGCCGGATCGCCGAGGAAGACGAAGATGAGCTTGTGCGGGCACTGGCGGCGAGCTACGTGCGGGTGTGGGAGGCGCGGAGCGCGATGGGCGCGGCGAGCGGGGGAGGGCGTGGCGAACTGAGCGCTCGTTGAGTTGTTGCGGCGGCGCGGGTCGGGCCGGCTACAGCAAGTCGCGGGTTACTTCCGATAAGTATGTCAGGCGGGGGAGTTTGCGCCCGGCCGGCTCGGCGGTCATTGTTGACACCGGCGGCGCGCTGATGGTACATACGCAGACTCATGGCTCGCCGGCGGCGCGAGCGAGGGCAGCATGGGTGTGAGTCTTATTCAGGCGACCGTGAGCAGCGACAGACTATCACGACGTTGGCTGGTTCTGCTGGGGTGCAGCCTGGCGCTGGGGGGCGGCTGCGCGGTGGATCAGCAGCAGGCGCGTGTGCACCTGGCGGAAGGTGAGGCGGCCCTGACAGCGAACAAGCTGGAGACGGCCCTGGCCGAGTTCCAGGAGGCGGTGCGGCTGGCTCCGGACTCGGTGGAAGGTCACGTCAAGCTGGGGCTGGCGCACAAGCAGATAGGCAGCCTGAACCAGGCGGTGGATGCGCTGAGAAGGGCCGTGCGTCTGGATCCGGCCAATTTCGTGGCGACGTATGAGCTGGGCGAGGTGTACCGGGCGTTGAACAAGCTGAGCCAGGCCATCAGGGCCTACCTGATTGCGTGCGAGCTGGAACCGCTGAACTTCGATGCGCGGGTGGCCCTGGCCAGTTGCTACCATAGCACCGGCGAACTGGAGCAGGCGGAGCAGGCTTACCAGGCGGCCCTGGCAATCGAGCCGCGCAATGCGGCGGCCTGGAGCAACCTGGGTACGATCTACCACGTGCGCGGCAGAGGCTACGACGCCATTCGGGCGTACAAGGAGTCGCTGGAGTGTGACACGCAGCAGCCGGCGGTGCTGGTCAACATGGCCACGGTGTACCTGCACCAGGAACGGTGGGATACGGCCAGGCGGACGCTGCGTGTGGCATTGGACATCGATCCGAATTTCGCCCCGGGGCATGAGCGCATGGGGTACTGCCTGTGGCGGCAGGGGCAATACGAGGAAGCGGCCGCCCGCTACAAGCAGGCCATGCAACTTGATTCCAGGAACGCCACGGCCTGGGCCGGTTTCGGCGTGGTGCGCATGACCCAGCATCTGAACGAGCCGGGCAACCTGACATATCGCGACGAGGCTTTGGAGGCTTGGCATCGCAGCCTGGAGATCGATTCGCGGCAGGTCAAGCTCCGCGCGCTGCTCGAGAAGTACCAGCCCAAAACGGCGGCGCCGCCGCTGCAATTCGACGTGCTGAGCGACATGCGCTGAGGGTGGTCAAGTTCCCCCGTGCTGTTCGGGACTCTCGCGCTGCTGATGCTGGCGGACGGGCGTGCCGCGCCAAGGCGCGCGGCGGCTACTGGAGCACTTGCAGCAGGTTTACGCGGTCGTCCGTCCAGACAGCGATCCGGCGGAAATCGCGGCTCGGGGGCGTGACGGCGGCGCGGATCGCAGGATGGTCGAGCGGGGCCTGATGGCGCGCCAGCAGGACCCACGTGGCCGGGAAGACGCAGCGCGGCTTGTCCTCCGGCGTCGCGATGGACACGGCGTAGAGGCCCAGATCGTCGGCGAGACGCAGGACCACCGCCTCGAGGTCCAGATGCCGGGTGGAAACGTGTGCCGCCAGGATGCCGTCCGGGCGCAGGTGTCTGAGGTAGGTCTGGAAGGCTTCGCGCGTCAGCAGATGCACCGGCACCGCGTCGCTGGCGAAGGCGTCGAGCGCGAGAAGGTCATAGTCCTGGGCCGGCTCCCGTTGCAGCACCAACCGCGCGTCGCCCTCCGCGATTTCCGTCTGTGCGGGTGTGTCCCGCAGGAACGTGAAGTGCGCCTGGGCCATACGCGTGACGGCCGGGTTGATCTCGTAGAAACGGAACCGGTCGCCGGGGCGGCCATACGTGGCTAGCGTCCCGACGCCGAGGCCGACCACGCCGACGCGCAGGGTGGGCCGATCTGCGAGGCTGGTCATTGCCAGGCCGACGCCGGTTTCTTCGCTGTAGTAGGTGGTCGGCAGGTGTTGCCGGGCGGGATGGGCGAACTGCGCACCGTGAATCGTCGTTCCGTGCCGCATGATGTGGTAGTGGCGGGTGGGGTCTTCGACCTCGCGCTCCAGCAGAGTCAGGACGCCGTAGAAGTTTCGTGTGCGCGTCACTACTCCCCGGTCAAGGGAGCCGTCGGTGGAGCGCTCCAGGACCAGGGTGGCCACGGCGATGCCGGCGATCAGCACGGCATACAGGACGCGGCGTTGACGCAAAGCCGGACTGGGGTCGGCCAGGAGGGCGAACACACAGCAGGTGAGCAGACCGAGTTGCAGATCAACGTAGCTGCGCAACAGGAGCGGCGCCAGGAAGGTGACCGCGAAGCCGCCGAGAGCGCCACCGGCAGCAATCGTGAGGTAGTAGGTGGTCAGCCGGGCCGGCGCCGGGCGCAGCCGGTACAGCTCGCCGTGACAGACCATGCAACAGGCGAACAGGGTGACCAGGTGGATGACGATCTGTACTCGTGCTCCGGCCAGTTCCGGTCGCGCGGTCAGGCTGATGACGGCGAACACGCCGAGCAGGAAGAGCACGACCCAAGCGCGGCGGGCGTAGTAGCGCTCGCCCGCGAAGCAGAGGATGAACGATAGCAAGTAGAGGCACAGGGGCAGCATCCACAGGAAGGGGACTGCGGCCAGATCGAGGCAGATGACATTGGTCGCCGCCAGCAGCACGAGGACCGCCCCGGCCGGGAGAGAGAGCCAGAGCAACCGCGTGCCGAGGGAGGGATGCGGGTTTGTTGCGCGGGCCTCGTCACGCGGTCGGCCGCGCCGGCCGGCGACGCGCGCGTTCGTCCGGCGCGGTTCTTCTGGCGGGAGCGCGGCGCGGCGCGAGGCCTGAAGCGCACAGCCGGCGGACAGCAGGGCGAAGATGACCCACGCGGCCGACCAGAGATAGGCCTGATGCTGGCGTGTCAGCAGCGGTTCGACGATCACCGGGTAGCTGGCCAGCGCCAGGAGCGAAGCCGCATTGGACAGGGCATACAGGCGGTAGGGGGGGGCACCGCCGGTGAGCCGGGCGTACCAGGCCTGCAGGAGGGGCGAGGTCGAGGCCAACAGCAGGTATGGCAGTCCCACGGTGGCCGCCAGCATTACCAGGATGCGGGCCGCGGGGTAGGCGCTGTCGGCCGGCTCCCAGCGCGCATCCGGCAGTATCGGCAGCGCAAGCAATGCGCCGGCCAGCACCACGACGTGTAGAGCCGCCTGCACCCGGGGCTTCAGGTACCGGATGCTGAGGTGGGCATAGGCATAGCCCGCCAGGAGCAGGGTCTGGAAGAAGAACAGGCAGGCGCTCCACACGTCCGGACCGCCGCCGAACCACGGCAGCAGGAACTTGCCCATCAATGGCTGGACTTGAAAGAGAAGGAACGCTCCGACGGCGATCGCAACGGCATGGGTTAGGGCGACTGACAAGCTGCTCCACCGGGCAAGTGCGTAACGGCCGGCATGTTACCGCAGGCACCGGCTGTTATCAAAACAGGAGCGGCCGGCGGCTGGTCGCCGGCCAGTTGACATATAATGATAATGTGATATCAATAAGACAGCAGAAGTTGTCCGATAGCACTAGGAGGCAGTCGTCAGACGCTGGTTCAACGGGTTGTTGCATGTTGCCGCGTGGCTTTCGTCAAACACTCCTCAGTTCCTTGCGCGTAGGCAGCCGCCTGGTGTTGGCGTGTCTGCCGGCCTTGGCGGGCGCGCTGCACGGTGCCGGGCATCGGGTCCACCTGTCTGCTGAGGTTCACTGCCGCGCTTGCCAGAATCACTGCGATAACGAACCCGGACAACCGGACGCCGCGCCGACGCACAATCCGGACCGCTGCCCCCTATGCACGCACGCACTGGCGGCCGGCCAGGCGATCTGGAGCCTGCCCGTGCAGTTGGCCGAGTACGGTCCGGGCGTACCGCAGCGGTGGTCGGATTACCCCGCTGAACGCCACATTTCGTACCGCTGGCTCGTGCCGGCGCCGCGGCCACCGCCAACCTCTTGCTAATAAGCCACTTAGCTGCAGTTGCGACTGCGTGACGCCGGACGACCGTCAACGACCGTGTGACGGGGCGCCCGCGGTCATGCAGTGTCAGCTTGCATCCTGAGACGGCGCGACCTTGGTCGCGTCAGGGGCAATCGTTCTGTCGGCGAGCCGGGAACCACGTGAATCATACGGATAACCAGCAATGTCGACGAAACACGGCTTCACGCTAGTTGAGCTTCTGGTCGTGATCGCCATTATCGCGTTGTTGATGGCCGTGCTGCTGCCGGCCTTGGGCGGTGTGCGGACCCAGGCCCGCACGGCGGTGTGCCTGTCCAACATGCGCTCGCTGAGCCTGGCGCTGCAGACCTATCTGCACTGCAACCAGGACCGCTTTCCATCCTATGGGTACAAGCACGGCGCCGCCTCGGACCCGCGCAAGAGCTGGGTTCATGTCATGGCGGAGGAATACGGCCGGACCGGCGGCGATATCCACGGACAGGGGAGCTCGGCCACGCTGCGCGAAGAAGTGCGCGACGTTCGCCGCTGCCCGGCCGACGGCAGTCTGCATTTTGTCCAGCCCCGGCAGGTCGGCACGAGCGCGGAGCGCGTGTGGCGGCAGACCAGCTACGGCAGCAACTTCTACCTGGCGGCTGACGACCCGCTGCAGATCTTCAAGGAGGAGCGTTTCGAGCGGCTGGGACGGATTCCACGGCCAGCCATGACGATTTACTGGGTCGAACTGGCCGAGACGGGCGAGTTCGCCACTGCCGATCACATTCACGCCGAGAAGTGGATCTACGCGCCGGGTGGTGACTGGCGTGCCAAGGCCGCCACCGAAATGGCGCTCGCCCGCCATTCCGGGCGGGCCAACTACGGTTTCGTCGACGGCCACGCCCGGACGCTGCGGTTTGAAGACACGTACGCGATTGATCTGGCCGGCTCGCGCCCGCCGGACATCGCCTGGTTTCGCAACATGTATGACCCCGACGTCGGCCGCTGAGAGCGTTGCCGACGCCGGCAAGCATCTGAGAAAGGAACATCACGAATGTTAGCGCTTACTACCCGCCTGTCAGTTGCCGCCTGTGTACTGCTGCTTGTGCCCGCCCTGAGCCATGCGCATGATCCGCATGCTGGCGACCTGTGGGTGGCCGTATCGGGGGAGGAGCAACTCAAGCTCAGTCCACTGGGCTTCGATCCCGACCATGCCGTCGTGGTTCTGGAGGAAGGCAGCATCTGGTATCCCGGCTGGTCGGACGACCATCCCGGTTTCGATGCCATTAGCACTGACGACCCGGAGCATGACTGCTACATGCTGAGCTCCGGAGCGGTGATCTGGCTGGAAATCGTGGATGTGGATCCGGCCTTCATCATCTGGTACGGCTTCACGCCACTGGGACCAGGTGACCTGCAACAGCTTGGCAGCATGCCGGGCGGCATTCACCTGCACCTCAATTGGAACATCAACAACGAGCATCCGGACTTCGATCCTCTCCGTGTACATTGGCGTGCCACGCTGCGGCTGGTCGATACTGGCAGCACGGGCTACGCCGACTCGGAGGATTTCACGATGGTGTTCTCCAACGTTGAGTGCCTGTCCGGTGACGTGAACGGCGATGGGCTGGTGAACAGCTTTGATATCGATCCGTTCGTGCTGGTGCTAACCGACCCGGCGGCCGGGACGGCTGAGCAACGCTGCGCCGCGGACGCCAACCGTGACGGCGTCATCAACGTGTTCGACATAGATCCGTTTGTCGAGCTGCTGACGAGTTAGCCGCGGCTATACCGTGCCGCCCGCAGACCCGGCGCCCCCGTATCCGCAGCGCGGCGGGGGCGTCCGGCTGCCCGGGGCCTCTGTATTTGGTTGTCAAAGAGCCGCTCCGGTGCTGCGCTGAGTGACCGCGAGGCGGCGGTTCCGTTGCAGGCAGCCGCGGCCCGGTTCACAGCCGATGCGATTGGCGTCCTCTGAGGACCACGGCCGCGCTGCGAGCGGGTGCGACGCGAGAGGCGGTTGCTCGAAGATGCGAAGGCAGCAAGGCACCGCTCCCTTACGGTCGCGGCTCCGTTTGGACGGTCGCGGCGGGGTTCGAGCGGTTCGCGCCTTCAGCCGTGCGGCTCGGATCGAGCGTTGCGGTTCGCGTTGCGGCTCGGTCGCGGCGGTGGTCCTCCGCCGAGCGCACGTGTCACGGGACGGTCAGCTTGTCCGGCGCGGTTGGGCGCTGGGGCCGAC
>CAZJYX010000051.1:0-12735 GCA_964550375.1 uncultured Planctomycetales bacterium
TCCGTCCGCTACGCGGCAGGGTAGAACTGTCCAATATTTACTGCTCCCGGTAATAACAAGAAGTCCTACTACTGACTGAGGAGAACGGGCCATGACCACGAGACGGTTGGTATTCGTGTTGGCATGGCTGACCGGCAACGTGCTGGTCGGCGCGGTCTGGGCGCAGGAGGCGCCGGCTCCGGCCGTGCCGGCCGCCGAGACGGTTGACCCGTTGCTGGTCAAACCGCCGACGACGGCTGAGGATATCGCGGCTCGGCAGGAGTTGGCCCGGACGCGGATCGAGACTCTGCGCAGCGCGACGCAGCCGGCCGCGCCGCCGGGCGACGAAGGCGCGGCCGAGGCGCTGCAGGCGACCGCAGCGCTGTTGGCGGAGTGGGAGAACTACGCGACGCAGTTGCAGCGTCTGGCCGAGTTGCAGGCGGGCAGCGCCGCGCTTTCCAGCGAGCAGCGCATCAACGAATTGGCTGAGCAGATCCAGGCCATTGAGCGGCAGCGTGGGGAGGTGGCGGCGCGGCCCTTGCCGTTGCGTCCGACGGAGGCGGACGTCGCCGAAATCACGGCCCTGCAGAAGGAGTTGGAGGGCCGGCTCAGCGCTTTGAGCGAGGAGCAGGCGCGACGCGCGGCCCAGCTTGCCAGTGGGTTTGCCGAGCGCGGCGAAGCCTTGACGGAGCAGTTGCGCGCCTTGCGGCAGACGCGCCAGGAGCAGCGGGGCGAGGTGGCGGCGCCGGCGGTCGCGCCGCCCAGTGCTACAGCGCGCGACCTGCGACGCCGCACGCTGGATGTCCAGATTGCGCGCCTGGAGCTGACGCAGCAGGCCCTGGTGCTGGAACAGAGCCAGACGGCCCTGCTGCACAAGCAGGATGAACGCAAGCTCGAGGCCCAGCGCCAGTACGCGGACGTCCTGCAACAGCGCGGCGCGGCCTTGGCCGCAGCCCGCAGCCGCGGCGCGCTCGAGACGATCCAGCAGCAGCTTGACGCGGCCGAAACGAAGTATGAGCGGGCGTTCCTTGAGATTCAGTACTTATGCGAGAGCGTCCTCGTCCACTACTTCAAGAGTCGCGAGCTGTGGGATGAGTTGACGGGCCGTTTCCCGGCCCGCGAACTAGAGCGCTTGCGCGAGCGCGTAACGCGGTCGCAGGCGCTGTGGCGCGACCTGACGACATTGATCGAGTACCGCGCCGGCCGGGACGTGGTTGCGGCGCGGCGCGAGGTGCGCGCCGAGCGAATGGCCTTCCAGGCCGAACTGGCCAGCGTGCGCCGCGCACTGGGCCGCGTCATCGCCACGCAGCACGAGATCCAGACGGTGCGCGGCGGCACGCTGGCCCGTTTCGATCAGCTCTCCACGGAGCTGGCGCGCGCCGTTAGTGCGGTCCCCGCCGCGGAGGGCACGCGGCTGACCACCGAGACGGCCAACGCGCGCGCCGCGCTGATCGAAGCCATACGTGCCGTCGCGGCCGAGGCAACCGCCATCGAGACGCGCTTACGCGAGGCGGACGAACTGCTGAAGGCTCACGTGGAACTCTTGCACACTGCCGAAGACAGCCTCCATTGGGCGGGGCTGGGGCGGCGGGAATCAGGCCTGGCCGGTGCGGACTGGCGCCGGGCCTGGCTGGAACTGCGGCAGTTAGGCGGCTGGGCTGATGACGCGGCCGCCGTACCGGCGTCTCCGCGGCTCGCACTGGCGGCGGCCGGGGTGCTCGCTGCGCCGTCGGACGTGCGGACGGATTTGGGTGCGGCCCTGCGGAAGTGCGGCGAGGAGTTGGGGCGGTTCGGCGCCGGAGACTGGCTGCGCGGCGCGGTGCTGGTCCTGATCGGCTGCGGCCTCGGGGCGCTGTTGCGGGTGACCGCCCGGCGCCGCACGGCTCCGGCACAGGCAGTTGCGGAACCCGCCGAAGAGGCGCCGGAACGCGCGACGAGTCGCTCCTTTGGCCGCCGCGTCGAGCTGACCTTCTGGCATACGCTCGGTGACGGCGCTATCCCCGCCGGCATCTTCTGCGGACTTTGGGCGGCCGGCTGGTGGGCGGGCTGGAGCGCGTCGCTGCGTCAGCCCGTTCTGGGCTTGCTCGGGGTGTTGCTGGCCGGCTTCGTGCTGTTGCGGCTGGTGCGCTGGCTTTTCGCCGCCCGGGCGGAGGCGCGCCTGGTCGCCTGCGAAGACCCGGTGGCCGGGCACTATCGCTACTGGGGCCGCGCGCTGCTGATCTTCTCGCTCGTGCTGCTGACTGCGCACGTGCTCCTGTTGACATTGGGCGTGGCCGTCGGCGTGCAGGCCGCGCTCTGGGAACTGTGGAAGACCGGCGTGCTGCTGATGCTGGCGCGCTTCCTGCTGCGCAAGCCGCGCGTGATCGGCTGCGTATCGCCGACGGGCAACTGGGCCTCCGCACTGGCCTCATCGCTCTATCCGCTGTTACTGCTGGCCGTGCTGGCACTGCTGGTCCTGCAATTGATCGGCTTCGGCGTCCTGGTCGAGTACGTCGGGATCGGCGCGTTGTTGACTGTCGCCGTGTTGATGGGAGTCGCGGCCGGCGTGGAGTACCTCTGTTACCTGCTGAGCCGGATGGCGCGGGTGTCGTGCGCCGTTGAGGAGGGCGCGCCCAGTGGCGGCGGAGCCGCGGCCCCGGCGGCAAGCACGCTGGATTCATTCGCGGGCGAACCGACCGGCGCAGATGACCTGCCGGCCGCCGGCGGCCAGATGCTGGGCCTGTTCAAGACGTTGATTCGGGTCGCCGGCACGCTGTTGGCAGTCCTCCTTACGATCAACATCTGGGGCGGCGGCGCGCTGATAAAGGAGTTCTATTCCTGGAACATCATTGTCGGAGTCGGCATCATCGTCGTGGCCGCGCTGGTTGTCGATCGCATCTTGCTGACGGCCGTGCGGGCCCTGCAGGTCTCCGGCCGTCTGCCGCGCAGCGCGGCGAACATCATCCGACGCTGGTCGCGCGGCCTGCTGACGGCGATCGTCGTGCTGGCGTCAATCAGCATGGCGGGGTTTCAGGTTCAGGCCCTCTGGGCGCCACTGTCCGCACTGTTGGCAATGGTCGCCGTCGGCTTCGTGGCGGTCTGGAGCCTACTCAGCAACGTGCTGGCGACGTTGATGATTCTGGCGTGGCGGCCCTTCAATGTGGGCGAACGGATCTCAATTCAGCCGGACGGCATCAGCGGCCAGGTGATCGACATAAACTTCCTTTACACGCTGCTGAGGTCCGAGGACGGCGAGCACATCACCGTGCCGAATTCGCTGTTCATGCAGAAGTTCACGCGCCGCAGCCGGCGCGGACCGGTCCCCAAGCGTACTCTGGCCGAACAGCTCGAAGCCGAGAAGCCGATTGATGAGTAAGGGGGCTGATGGCCGGGCGTCGTCGCAGGCGCGGTCAGGGCGTCGGGCTCAGCTCGAGGGCCACGTCCAGGCCGGTCGCCGCCTGCGTCAGGGCGCCGCTGGAGATGCGGTCCACGCCGGTGGCCGCGATCTCGGCGACGGTTTCCAGCCGTACGCCGCCGCTGGCCTCCAGCGCAACCCGACCACGCAGCCCGGCGGCGTCGCGCTGGGCGACGGCCTCGCGCAGCTCGGCGGTCGAGAAATTGTCCAGCAAGACGATATCGATGCCGGCCACGCGGCAGACGGCGGCGAACTGCTCCAGCGTATCCACCTCGACCTCGACGAAGTCAGGTGGGCGCGGAAAGCGGGAGCGGTCCCGAAGCAGTGCCAACTGCGCGGCCAGCCATTCGGCCAACTCCGCAACGGACACGCCGGCCAGGTGGTTATCCTTGATCAACACCGCATCGTGCAGCCCATGGCGATGATTCTGTCCCCCGCCGGTGCGGACTGCGTACTTGTCCAGCTCGCGCCAGCCGGGCAGCGTCTTGCGCGTGTCCAGAATCTGCACGTGTGGATTGACTTGGCGGGCGGCGGCCACGAACCGGCTTGTCAGTGTCGCCACCCCGGCCAGCCTGCTCAGGAAGTTCAGCAACGTGCGCTCAATCGTCAGTACGGTCGCGCGCGGGCCGCTAAGCGTGGCAATGCAGGTCCCCGCGGCGGCCTGGTCACCGTCCGCCCACAAGCGCTGCGGCCCCGGCGCAGCGGCGAACTCGCAAGTAATGCCCAGACGTCCGGCAAAAGCGGCGCAGATGACCGGCCCGAGCGCCAGCCCGCAGACGACGCCCGCCTCACGCAGGACCACGCGGCCGACCGCGACTTCTTCTGTGGCCGGCAGCAGGGCGGACGTGATGTCGCCGGCCTGGCCGAGGTCCTCCTCACAGGCCGCGGCGATCAGTTGCAGCGTTTGTGCTGACCACATATAGGTTGGGCGGTCGGCGCCGTACCCGGCGCCGGCCAGAGTTCATCAGCTTCCGGTGAAGCGCGGCGGGCGCTTGGCCAGAAAGGCCTCCAGGCCCTCGCGATGGTCGGCCGTGCGGCCGGCGGTCGCCTGCAACAGGGCTTCGTACTCCATTTGTTCATCGAGCGTGGCGTTCTGCGCGTGGTTGAAGGCGCGCTTGGTCAGGCCGAGGGCGCGGGTGGGCAACGCCGCCAGCCGGCCCGCAAGCTCCTGCGTCGCGCGCGGCAGGTCGCCATCGTCCACGACGCGGTTGACGAGCCCCCACTGCAAGGCCTGCTCCGCTGTAAGCGGCTCACCCAGGAAGCACAGTTCGGCGGCCCGCGCATATCCAAGCTGCTCTATCAGCGTGAGTGTGGCGGCGCAGTCCGGCACGAGGCCCAGTTGCCCGAACGCCATCAGCAAAGTCGCGCTGCGGACGGCGATGCGCAGATCGGCCGCCAACGCCAGGGACACGCCGCTGCCGGCGGCCACGCCGTTGAGCGCGGCCACGACCGGTTTCTCCATGGTCCGCAGCCGGACAATCAGGGGGTTGTAGCGCTGCCGCAGCAGGGCGGCGAAGTCGAAGGTGCCGGCGGCCGGCTCGCGCTGTAGGCGCGCCAGCTCCTTGAGGTCCTGACCGGTGCAGAAGGCGCGGCCCGCGCCCGTCAGGACGATGCAGCGAATCGCGTCCTCGCGCTGCGCCATGCGCAGGGCCGTGCCCAGCTCGACGCAGACGTCCTCGTTCACGGCGTTGCAGACATCCGGTCGGTTCAGCGTGATTGTCAGCACCCCGGCTTCGACGGACGTTTGAATCGCGGCGAATGGCGGCATGGCAACGTACCTCAGCGTCCCACGAAGACGGCGGCCCGCTGTTCGAGAAAGGCGCGCAGACCTTCGCGCTGGTCGGCGGTGCCGAAGAGCAGGTAGTGCAAGTTGCGCTCGTGGCTCAGGCCCGCTGAAAGCGTCGTTTCGTAAGCCGTCAAGACGGCCTGCTTGGCCACTTGCAGCGCCAGCGGCGGCCGCTTGCACAACTCGCGGCAGATGTTCAGGGCCTCCTCGTAGTAGTGCTCGCGCGGGACCACGCGGCTTACCAGGCCCATGGCCAGCGCTTCGCGGGCCGTGATGGCGCGCCCCGTCAGTAGCAGGTCCATGACGCACGCCTTGCCCACGGCGCGCGCCAGCCGCTGCGTGCCGCCGCCCCCGGGCAACGCCCCCATGCTGACCTCGGGGAAGCTGATGCGGGTTGACTCCGACGCGACCACAATGTCGCCGGCCAGCAGTAACTCGCAGGCCGGGCCGATGGCGTAACCGCTCACGGCGACCACGATCGGCTTGCGCACCCGCCGCAGCCGGTCCCACGCCGCGCCGCTGTCACGCTGATACGTATCGACCATCGAGGTCGCGGCGAGTTCGGCAATATCCGCCCCGGAGCCGAAGGCCCGCTCGCTGCCGGTCAGCAGCAGGCAGCGCACGGCCGGCTCGGCGTCATAGCGCTCCAACGTGCTGACGAGTTGTTCCAGCGTCGCCAGATTGATGACGTTCAGCACTTCCGGGCGGTTGATGCGCACCGCGCCGATGCCGTCGATCAGCTCCCCTTGGATGGCTTCGTTCATGGCGGCATCGTAGTCCAGGGCCGTGCGCATCCGCAAGCGCCGCGGTTCGTCAGGCTGGGCTCGGCGGCGTCTCGTCCGCCGACGATGCGGTCTGCCGGCCGGCCTGCTGCTCAGGACGGGTGAGACCGGCGAAATGCGCGGCGGCCGCCGTCAGCAGGACGATCAGGCCGTAAAGCGGGACGGCGTAGCGCGTGCGGATCACCGGGCCCTTCTCATCCACCCACATCATCAGCAGGCCCAAGCCGCCGTAGATCACCGTTAGCCCATAAGAAATCAGCACGGTCTGCCGCACGGAGCAGCCGCGTTGCACAAGCTGGTCGTAGAAATGGCTGCGGTCGCCCTCGAAGATCGAGCGGCCGCTGCGCCACCGACGGAACATCGCCAGTGCAGTGTCGAAGACCGGCAGCGCGAAGATCATCAGCGCCCCTATGACCCAGCGGAAGATGCCGCGTTCGGCGAACAGCACGATCAACATGCCGCAGTTGAACCCGAGCAGCACGCTGCCGGCATCGCCCATGAAGATGCGCGCCGGGTTGAAGTTCCACGGCAGGAACCCCATCGCGGCGCCGAACATCGCTATGGCCAGCACCAGCCGCAGCGGATCACCTTCCGGGCTGTAGCCCCACAACGCCAGGTGCGACGCCAACAGGAAGAAGCCCAGCGAGATGATCGCCGTGACGCCCGAGCACAGGCCGTCCAGACCGTCAATCAGGTTCGCCGAGTTGCACGCGCCGAGCACCACCACCAGGCTGATCAGCACCGACACCGGAACCGCCACGTAGGCGGGGAAGTGCACCCCCAACGGGTCGCAGAATGACGCCACCAGGCGGAAGCCCGCCCCCGTCGTCAGCAGCACGGCGGCGATGATCGCCGCGCCGACCGCCAGCCGCATCTTCGGCGAGACCCCGCGCACGTCATCCACCAGCCCGAGAATCGAAATGGCCACGCCCCCCAGCAGCACCGGGAGAGCGAGCTGCCATTCGACTGTGTGGCACCACAGCGTGCCGAGCATGGCGGCCGCCCAGGCCAGGCAGATGGCCGTGCCGCCCAGGTATGGCGTCGGCCTGGCGTGTGGCTTGAGAAACGTGTCCGGGTAGTCCATTACCCCGAAGCGCTGCGCCACCCGCATTGCCAGCGGCGTCGCGAAGACGGCGATGACGAATGCGGCGATGCCGTAGCCCTGATAGGTCTTGACCAGTTCCCAGAATTCGGCCATGTCGCCGCCAATATAGCGGATTCGTCGGCCGTGCGAAGCAGGCCTCGGTTGTGCGGCGTTTACAAGCCGCTGCCGTCTGCGCCGGCGGACGTGCTGGCACGGCAAGGGAGCTACAAGGATGCAATCGGCAGTGATCGTCGGGTTCGCCGTAACTCAAGACAAGCCGCACTTCACGACGCATTGGAGGAGCGCGTTTCGCCGATTGGTTCATGGTTATGAGACGTTACGCGCAGTAACTGCGCCTGATTGTGCGCAGGACCATCAAAAAAAATGAGCCGCAAATCGACCCGTTGCAGTTCGAATTTTATCTATCTTAACATTATCCGCCCATTGCCTGTTGAAGTTGATAGGGAGGGAGGCATAAGCAGTTTGTCAGTCAGCTTTTCCGGCGCGGATGTCCCCAAGTTGCATCAGGCGCACTGACGATAGCCCTTGTGTCGGGCGAGCGACTGTAATTACCCGCGGCGACTGCCGCGGTCCGACGGCGGCGCAGAGCCCGGCATGGGTTACGGACCTCAGGAGGTCCGGTTCAAGCGAGGGTTTCGAGCGCCCTTTTTAAGGGCAGGGTGACGACATGAGTCACGTGAGACATATCAATCAGGTTTCAGGTAAGCCGGCGGACGCTTGGCAGATTGTCCGACGCGAACTGAGCGCGCGGCGCATCCGCGAACTGCGCGCTGCCATTGACGCCGAAACGTACCTGGAGGAGCAGGCGGAAGAGAAGCTGACGGCGGCGGTGGAAGGACTGCTGGCTGATCTGTTCCGCCCGGACTGCGACGCGCGCTGCTGCCGCGCAGCCAGTTAACACTAGCGCTAATCTGCCAGCAGGCGCTCCAGGCTCAACTCCAGCACCGAAACCGGGTGTTTCAACCCGTAATTCTCCAGTACCTCCGGGTGCACCTCGCCCATGAGGCCGATTTGCCGATCCGCGGCGTCATACAGCCCCGCGGCGCGCCCCGGAATGTAGCTGGCGTGCTCGATGGGCTTGATGCGGCACTCCCGCCCCATTTCGTGCACGAACGCGTCCGCCACCGCCCGGATGTCGGCGTAGCCCACGTGGCTGCCGATCATCGCCGCCGCCAAGAAACGCTCCTCGCGGGCGCCGGTCTCGACCGTGTCATCCAGCAGGCAGCAGTCGCCCACCTCGAAGAGGTACTGCGGCAGGTCGTACTGCTTGTTGATCGCCAGCGTCTCCAGCAGGCCCGGCAGGATGGTGGGGCGACAGATAGTCTGCTCCGTGCTGATCGGGTTCTCGATCCGCACAATGTTGTCGCCGGGCTCCGTTCGCCACTTCCGAAAGGCCGCTTCCTCGCTGGTCAGCACCAGCGTCATGACCTGGTGAAAGCCCAGGCCGGTCATGATGCGGCGGGCCGTGGCGGCCTGCTCTTCGATCAAGCGCGGCCGGCCCAGCGTAAA
This sequence comes from uncultured Planctomycetales bacterium, assembly GCA_964550375.1. Taxonomy (GTDB): domain Bacteria; phylum Planctomycetota; class Phycisphaerae; order UBA1845; family Fen-1342; genus JAAYXS01. The sequence continues at coordinate 8,556 of CAZJYX010000051.1, forward strand.
GGTCGGCACCAATTCCGGATTGAGATTGTCATAACCGTGCGCGATCGCCGCATCCTCGATCAGGTCCACTGGATGCATGACGTCATGCCGATAGGCCGGCACCAGCACGGTGAGCCGGTCGGCCTGCCCGCCTTCCTCCACGCCGTGCCCCATCGCTTCGAGCAACTCGGCGAACTCGCCCGTGTTCAGCTCGACGCCCAGCGTGGCGGCGGCAGTCGGCACGTCCAGCGTCATTGCGGTCGGCGTCAGGTCGGGCGTGATGCGTACCCCTTCCGGGCCCTCGATAATGACGCACTCCACGTCGATTCGCGGCATGATCTCCTTGAAGCTCGTCACGATGATGTTGAGAGCGCGGTCAACAGCGCGCTGTGATAGTCCGGTCACGTCAACAAAGAAGCTGCGCGTCTGCAGCGTGACGCGCGTCGCCTCGCTGTTGATGATCGGCGGCATGGACAGCACCGTGCCCGCACCGTCCCGCAGCAGGGGGTACTTCTGGAACGGCTGCAGCAGGTGCGCGTAAGCCTGCCCGGTCTTGTGCCGCGCCAGGATCTCACGCGGCGTCAGCGCGCTGTCCGGCTCGCCGGGCGAGAAGCCCAGCGGCACGAAACGCAGCCCGTCCGGATCGACCGCGTCGTAGTGAAACGTCTCGCCCTCCAGCGTGTCCAGGTCGTACACGCCGATGGACGCCAGTTTGCGATCGCGCCCCAGGGCCCAGTGCAAGTCCTCCTGCAAGTTCATGACCAGCTTGATCGAAGCGTGGTCGAGCCGCACGTTGCGGACGACCGCACAGGCGATGTACGGCCGCCGGCTGTCCTCGTTGGATAGGTCCGGATCAACCTTGACCGTGAGCCGGGCGGCTGAAAGCGTGTAATGCGGCAGACCGGTCTCGATTCCCAGGAAGCCGCGGATGTAGCGGGCCATGCCGCCGGGATCAAAGATATCCGGCCGCACCGCCAGCATATCGAGCCGCAGGACGGTGTTCGGCCCCAGGTCTTCCAGGCTGTCCGGCGCCGCCCGAAAATCCGTCCCGCAGTTGGAGCAGCTCATCGGCGCCCCCTGGGCGGTCGTGCGATCGTAGATCTTGCCGCATACGCCGCACAAGTACTGCTGCGTCTGGGCAACCTCATCCACCTCGCAGCCGAGCCGCGGCAGGAGCTCGACCAGATCCTCGGCCGTAAGGTCGGCAGCCCCGCCGCCCGCGCGCACGTGGGCCAGCAGCGTATCCACAGGCATGTCTATGATCGGCACAGCGGCTCCTCGCGCAGCCACGGCATCGTGGCGAAATACAGGTCCCCGACGGACTTCAGGTTGTGAATCATCATCGCCAGCCGCTCCAGCCCCAGCCCCCACGCCAGCACGCGGTCCGTGATGCCCAGCGGCAGCGTGACCTCCGGCCGGAACAGCCCCGAGCCGCCCATCTCCACCCACTCGCCGCGGCTTTCCATGTACAGGTTCACTTCCGCGGACGGCTCGGTATAGGGGAAGAAGCTGGGCGTAACCTTGACCTTGGGGAAGCCCATCTTCTGGTAGAACGCGGTCAGCGTGCCGATCAGCGTGGCCAGGCTCGCATACGGGTCTACCACGATCCCGTCAACCTGGTGGAACACCGGCAAATGCTTGTAATCAACCGTCTCCCGGCGGAACACCGGCCCGATGATGAAGTACTTCCCCGGCCGGCCCTGAGCGTGCCGCGCCAACGCGCGGATCGTCGCCGCCGTCGTATGCGTACGCAGCACCGGCTTGCTCGCCAACTCGCGGTTCCAGCGATATTGCCACCCGGTTGAGCCCGTATCGCCGCCGTTCTCATGCGTGGCCTGGATGCGTGCCACGAGCGCCTCGTCCGGCAGCTTCGTCCGGTCCGGCCGGGCGACGTAGAACGTGTCCTGCATGTCGCGGGCCGGGTGGTCCTGCGGCTGAAACAGCGCGTCGAAATCCCAGAAGCTCGACTCCACCCAGGGGCTGACGATCTCCTCGAAGCCCATCTCCAGAAACACCCGGCGGACGCGGTCGAGCGTGCGCTGGAAGGCGTGTTCCTTGCCGGGGTGCAGGCGTTTGGCCGCCAGCGTGACGTCGTAGGGCTGCAAGTCAACGTCGCGCCAACCGCCGTCGGCCAGCAACTCGGGCGTAAGCTGCGTGACCTGCCGGCGCCCGCGCACGCCGGCCGCCAGCAATTGCCGCCCCGCGTCCGTCAACTCCACGGTTCGCGCCGTCCGCTCCTTCACCGTCACGAAGCCCTTCCGCTTCGACAGCACGGCCATCGCTTCCTTGACCGGCAGGCCCTCCGCCTCCAGTTCGGCACAACTGGCCACACGCCCGCCAGCCAGCGCCTTGATCAGCAATTCGTCCGGCTCCGGCTTATCGGACGCGGTCCGGCCGCCCTCGCCCAGCACCAGGTCCGGCCCTTCCTTGCGGGCCCAGTTGCGCTGGTTCAGCCAGCGCAACGCCCCCCCCACCTGGCCGGCGTCCAACTCGCAGTGCTCGGGAACCGCGGTTATGGGACAACGCCCACCGCACGCCGCCAGAACTCCGACGACCACGCGCTCCGGTAATGCCGCCTCAACAAACGGCTCGCCCGCCGGCCCAAGTCGATACTCCTCATAGGGTTGCTCGGCAACACGCACATAGCCACTATCCTGAAGGAGGGTGCAGGCGGCCATCACCTGCGCCTGGTCAACGGCCAGTGCGCTGACCAGCTTGGTTATCGGCATAGGTTCGGCCGCTGTGCCGAGACACTGGAGGACGTCGAACTGGGTTTGGGGCAGCTCCATGAACGGTACCTCGTCGGGCCAAAGCAGTCATGTAATGCAAGCGGCACGCGCGCTCAAGGGGTTTGACCGGGCGGAATCTGCTCGTCGCGCTGCTGCCCGGCAGTTGCATATATCGGTTGCACGCGGCTGCAGCGCGGATTTTGGGCGCTGCTCGCGGCCGGGCGGCTGATAAAAGCCGCCCTGACACGCGCACAGCGCGCCTGGGGACCGACGCGGGGGGTGGGCTTGAGTCGGCGCGTGACGGGCGTGCCGGACGCGGGCCTACAATGGGATGGTTCGTCCGGACGACCGCGACCCGTTGAGCACGGCCGTCCCGGGCAACCGCCGGTTGATGAGAGTCCTCCAGGAGGAAGGAAGCATGGACGAAGCGACGTTCCAGAAGAAGCTGGCGGAGCTGGTCGCCCAGATCGAGACGTTGCCGGAAGGCGAGCGCGAAAGGTTGCGTGAGCTGGCCGCCGAGACCCAGCAACGGCACGAGCAGATCAAGAAGAGCGTGCGGAGCCTGCAGGAGAGCATCGACTTCCTGCGCGTCGGCATCAAGTACCTGCTCTTTGACTTGGAGGCCACGCGCCGCGAGAACGGTCAACTGCGGAAGATGCTGGACACCGACCAGGGCAATGGCCAGTAGCCGAACCTCAAGCCACCCGGGCCTCCGGCGGGAGGCCCCGGCGACCCACAACGCCTTGCGACCCTGACTCTGCCATCCATGGGCGCTTTGCGACCCTGATTCAACCATCCATGGGCGCTTCTAACGCCGGCCGGCGATCCTCGGACCGCCGGCCATTTTGCATGCGCCCGGCCCGACGCGCCGGCCACGCCGCGGGCCCTGATGGGGGTACGGAGCGCCGTGTGAATCACACGGCCGCGTGTATCGCGAGTTTCAGACCCCGGCCGTGCTGCGCACGCTACTGCATATCGCCCGGCCCTGACCAATCCCGCCGCCTACGCCGCCGCCTACCCCGACTGCATGCTCGCGCTGGGCGACATCAACGGCGACGGCCTGATCAACACCTTCGACATCAGTGCCTTTATCGACATCCTCACGCACGCCGGCAACCTGCTCGAAGCTCGCCGGTACGAATATGATGAGGAGAACCGCCTCGTGGCCGTCAGAGATATCGAGGGCAACCCGCTGCTGGAAATCGATTACGACGCCCTGGGTCGCCGAATCGAGACACGCGATTACGTGGATGACAGTGACCCCTGCGGCACGGGCGGTCCGGTCAGCACGCGGCACGTATACGCCGCCGGCCTGGAGCCGATCGAGGAATATGTCCTGCACGACCCGGACGGCGTGGGCCCCGAGCCGTGCACCTGGACGCTCGCCCGCGAGTTCATCTGGGGCGCGCGCTTCCCTGAGCCGCTGGTGATGGTAGACTGGACGGCGGCCGGCGACGTGGCGGCCGGATCGG
>CAZJYX010000052.1:0-6966 GCA_964550375.1 uncultured Planctomycetales bacterium
ACAATGGTGTCCGACCAAGCCGACACGCGACGAGCCAAGTCTCGCCGACCGCGCCACGCTTCACCTGTTCCGGCCGCGCCGCGCACCCAGCAGGGCCGCTGACTTGCTGAAGCTGCGCTCCAGATCCTCACGAACCTGGTTGCTCGGGCCGAAGCCCGGCTCGGCCAGCACCAGCGCCTCGAACCAGTCCGTCATGTTCCGCCAATCCGTGACGCTGATGTACTCCGGCGCAATGCACCCGCGCTCGGCGTCCATGTTGTGGTAGTTGCCCAGTGGCAGGCAAATGCAGGTCGTCTGGTACCCAAACGCCGCGTACGCCGTTGATTCGCACGCGCCGCCGTCCATGAGCTTGCGCTGATACGCGAACTTCTTGCGGCGCTTGGTCAGCTTGTCCGCCACGGTGCGGCAGAAGGCCGTCAGCTCGGGAGAAAACGTGCTCAGGCGGTCGCCCACGCGCAGTACCGGCCCGTCGCCAATGCGCGCGTTCGGCAGCGCCTTGCTCATCTCTATGGCAACGATGGGCCGCTTGCGGGGCACGGAGCGGCTCTTGGCCGCCGCAATGGCGCCGATGAACCCGACTTCCTCCGCGCGCGTGAACAGGCAGTGCACTTCGGCCCGCGCGCGCTTGCGGCTCAGGCGTGTGAGCAGCTCGAGCAGGGCCGCCACGCCGGCCAGATCATCGCACGGGCCGGCGTGCAGCACGTCACCCTTGAGAACCGGGTCGGGCAGATCCCAGATGCCGGGCGCGTCACGCTCGACCGGCCCACTGACGCGCAGCAGCGCCTCAGTCGGCCGCGTCACGCCGGGCCCCTGCGTCGGCACCGGCAAGGTCTTGATCACCTCCTGAACCCGGGCCTTGATCCAGTGCCCGCCACTCCAGAATCGTACGCGCCCGCCCGTGAAGTACTTCGACAACACTCCGCCACGGAAGTCCGCCCGGAGCGTGCGCCGGTCGGCCATTTCACGCGCTACGAACGCTGGATGGTCGGTGTGAGCGGCGAACACCAGGGGCGTCGCGGTGCCGGGACGGTGGCGATAGCAGGCCAGCAGGTTGCCGTGCCGATCCGGCCGGCAGGTGACCCCCGAAAGGCGTCGGCACGTGTCTTTGATGAAGGCCAGGACGGCCGTCTCGGTGAAGGCGGCTGTCGGTAGTCGTAAGAGCGTGCTCAGAGTCTTGGGCAGCGGCATTGCTTACTCCCATAATATTGTGGTTGCCAGTCCGAATAGTAGAGGTGGCCGGCGAACGGGGCAATCCGCACTGCGGCAGCCGGTCTGCCGGGCAACGCCCGGAAGGTCACCATGAACCAGGGATTTTTCTTGGCATGAATTCGGCGGGACGCTCGTCAGTAGTGAGTGACGTGACCAGCGCAAGCATCGATGGCGAGGCGCTGCACCAGTTGGTGGCGGCCGTGCAGCGGGGTGATCGGCCGGCCGCGGACCGCTTGGTTCGCGACCATGATTCCTGGGTGCGCAGTGTCATCTACGGCGTCACGGGTCGGGCCGAACTGGTCGAGGACGTGGCCCAGCAAGTCTGGGCGCAGGTCTGGCAACGACTCGGCTCGCTGAAGGACCCGCAACGCCTGCGGCCCTGGCTGTACCGCGTGGCGCGCCACGCGGCGTTGGATGCGTCGATCGCCCGCCGCCGCAACCGGACGCGCACTGGCAAGTTGGAGCAGGCCGGCGACGTGCCGGACGACGAATGGCTGGCTTCGCCGGTGCAGGCCGTCGCGCAGGGCGAGTTGCGAACCAGCCTGCTGCGGGCGGTCGAGGGTTTGCCGGCCCTGTACCGCGAGCCGTTTGTGCTGCGGCACCTGGAAGATTGGAGCTATGCGGAGATTGGGCAATTGTTGGACCTGCCGGTCGAAACCGTGGAGACGCGCCTGGTGCGTGCCCGGCGGTTGCTGCGGGAGGCCTTAAGTGGCCAGGCACAAGTATGAACAACCCCGCACCTGAACTTGAACGGTTGATATCGCGTTACCTCGATGACGAGGCCACGCGTTCCGAGCGCCGGCAACTCGAGGCCTGGATGCGCCGCGACCCAGAGGTCGAAGCGCTCGTGGATGAATACGCCGGCCTGGATCGTGAAATCGGACTGGCCATGCGTTTTGCCCTGGGCCGACCGGCCGGGACCATGCTGTTGCGGACGAGGTCCGCCTGGGTCACGCAGGTGGCGGCCTTCGCGGTGGCGGCCGGTCTGGCCCTGGCCGTCTGGTTGACGCCCGGGCGAACCGGCACCCCCGGGATCGGGGCCGCGCCCACCAGGGCCACGGCCGGCGCTTCGTGGTTCGCACCGGCGTCACTGCCGCGCGACTCCGTTCGCGAAGTCCCGGCAACTTTCGAACGCCCGCAGGTGCGCCTGCGCGACACCAACCGTGACTGGATCATCATTCCGGCGGACGAGCCGGGACAGTATCTGCTGATCGAAGTGGATCGCGTGCGTTTACGCGCCATCCACATAGAACGGGATTTCTAAGAGGAGCCTGCCATGATTCTACTGCCAAACATAGTCGCACACGCATTTCTGTTGGCGGCCTGGTCCATGCCGGACGCGGTCTTGGCCGCATCGGCCGGCAACGACAGCCCACAGCGCATCGTTGTCCGCCGTGACGCGCCGGCCTTGCCGGAGACGCCGGCGGTCTGGATCGGCGTGCGTTTGTCGCCCGTGCCCGCTCCGCTGGCCGCACACGTCGGCGAAGCCGGGCTGATGATCGTCAACATCGTCAAGGATGGTCCCGCGGACCGTGCGGGCTTGCAGCGCTACGACGTCATCCGCAGCTTCGACGGCCAGCAACTGCACGATTCCGCCGACCTGGTGAACGCCATTGCGGCCGTCGGCGCCGGCCATGAAGCCGAGATAGTTGTATTGCACGGCGGCGAGCGCAAGGCGCTGACGGTCACGCCGGCCGATCGATCTGATTCTCACGAGGTTGAGTTCGTCTACGACGAGCCGATCGAGGAGCTGGACAACGTGTTCCGTCTGCACGGTCACCGGCTCCTGACGGACCCGCGCGGGCGCTGGACTCTGGAGCATCTCGGCCCGTTGCAGGGCTTCCCGGACTCGCTCCGGCAACTGTTGGATGAGCGCCTGGACTGGCAGAAGTTGCGGGGCGACCTGGACCTGAATAGGGATGATGGTGACTTCAGGATCTTCATGCAGCCCGGCAGCGGCTGGTTTCCGGATTCGGGCCAGTTGGACGTGGAGGCCCGTGTGGAAGTCCGGGTTCAGGTGGACGACGACGGGCAGGTGACGACCATCCAGCGCGCCGCGGATGGCACGATCACGGTCGAACGCCGCAGTCCCGACGGTCAGGAATCCAGCACTCAGTACGAGAATCTGGATGAGCTGCGTGAGAACGATCCGGATGCCTACGAGCTATTCCAGGGCGCCGCTTCACCGCGGTCGATCATGATCGAGACACGGCCGCGCGTCGACGACCTGGGCCGCAAGCAGAAGGACTTCCAGATCCAGGTCGAGGCCAAGCTCCGACAGGCGCTGGAACGGTCCCGCCAGGAATTCGAGCAGGCCCGGCAGGCGGTGGATCGCGCTAACGAAACCCTGGACCAGCAGCTCGAGGCCGGCACGGTTAAGATCATAAAGGGCAAGCACTCGCCACGAGACAACCCGGACGGCGCGCCGGTCGAATCGGTCACTTTCAGCATGGGCGCGGACGGGCGGATCACCGTCGATTCCTTCTCGGACGGTCAGCGGGAGGTCCACGTCTTCGACAGCGTGCAGGAGTTCAAAGAGGCGGCCCCCGAGCTGTACGATAAAGTCAGGAACTTTCTGGAGTAACGCTCACCGACCATACCAGCGTTACACTTTCCGGCGGCCGACCGCGCGTCGGCCGCTTTTTTCATCAGGGGACATGGCCAAGCCGTCGGAGCGAGACTTTGCGACATGGAGCGCAGTCCGCTGGGGCCCCGATCGGACTGCGTGAGCAGGAACGGAGAGGGCGGGATTCGAACCCGCGGTAGGGCTATGAAACCCTACGACGGTTTAGCAAACCGTTGCCTTCAGCCGCTCGGCCACCTCTCCAAAGCACTGCGTGGAATCAACTTACGAGCGAACGCCACCTAATCCGGCGCTCTTCGCTTACGCCCAGTGCTCATCCGAACGGCCAGCCGCAAAAAGACCCGAACCGTCCGGGCATCTTCGACACATAAGTCAGGGCGACGAGCGATCTCCAGCAGTGCAACGCCGTGGCTGGAGACCGTAACCTGCCCGCACAACGCGACCAGTCACGCTATCGCACCTCGGTCGCACAGTCAAGGGCATCTCCAGTTGGGCGAAGGCAGCAGTAACAGCGGTCCGGCGGGCCTGGACAGCAAGCTGCCACCCGGGAACCGGCGGCGGTTATACATTCCGGAGCGACTTATGATTGAATGAGGCTGTGGGGCGGGCGGGACAGGTGCGTGAGTTGCCGCAGTCGGATGGCCCGATCGACCTTGTGGTCGCGCGTTGGGCGGGCTGGTTAACTAGCGGTGCGATATTTCGCCGCCGGAAGACGCGTCGTGGCGGCATTTGCGATAACGTTCATAAGAAATACTTACACTGGCGGCGCGTCGGAAGATGTTTAGGCGGCAAGTCTTCCGCACGACCAAACAAAGCGAGCACCCTCATCCCACGGAGAGAACGCGCGGTTCGATAATGCCGCCCTCCCGGGAAAGATCCTTATGAAGACGGAACCAGATTGACACTGGGCTCCGGAAGGGCTATTAATTCAATAATAGGAATGGGGAAAGGATGGCCCGTTAACGCGGGTGAGGCGAGAGGCACTGCTTAGGAAGCACATTGATAGGGGTAAGAGATGCACGGTTTTAGATTGGTTGCGCTGATTAGCCTGTTGGCGGCTGTGCCGCTTTCTTTGGCTGCGCTTGATGATGTCGTGTTGACGATCGAGGCGGCTGCCCAGGATTCGTTCGGCAGCATCACGATCACGGAAGAGGATGGCTGGTGGGAGGGTAGCACGTTCTACTGGGAGACGTCCGTGCCGCTCGCCCTCGGTGACACGGGCGCCACGTTCGGGCCGGCCGTGGTGACGTCGTACGTCGATCCGGTATCTGGTCGGGCTTACCCGGCGATCAACGTCGGTTTCTCCGTGAGCGCCGGCGCCACTGACATCAACGTGTTGATCTCGTCAGCGCTGCTGTCGTTCCCGGAGATCTCGCCCGCGTTCGCGCGCGCGAGCGCTGCGTTCACGGTTACCGATTTCATGGGAGCCGGAGCGACCCTGACGGGCACTGGCGGCCTGGACGGCATGGCCTACCGCACGTGGTACAACGGCTACCTCGAGTCCGGCAATGAGTTCTGCGGCCTGATCGACCAGATCTACGCCCAGGCCGGGAGCTTCGGTGTGGCCGAGGATTATCCCGGTGGCGGACTGTACCTGCCGGTTGGGGCTGCCCACGACATGAGCTCGCAGATTTCGTTCAACCTGACGGCATTTGGCTTGGCCAGCGGGTCGGCGACGTTCGAGATCATCCCCGAGCCGGGCACCGTTCTGTTGCTGATCGCGGGCTTGGGCCTGCTGCGTCGGCGCTAGTGGCGAAGCGGCAGTTCCCGCGATAGCCCGCGCCGTATTCGAGCAAATGGACTTAGCCGCACAACGTGGCTAAGTCCATTTGCTGCGCACGCGGTGCGTGGGCACCCACACCAAAGACGCGCCAGCAGGTAGTCTCCATCATCTGCCGCTTCGAGGGGACCTCGACCTTGCCGCGCTATCCGAAGCAGTTACGTGCCGCGGGCGCGGCGGATGTCGTACTGCGCGAGGAAGTGATCGATCAGATCATTCTGGTCCCAAAGCCGGACCTTGAAGAACAGCCGCGGCAGCTCGTTGATGACCGTCTTCTTGAACCCGCCCCAACACACGAGCAGGCCCTGATCGGCGCCGACGTGCTGCATAGTGCCGACGAGCTGGTCGAGCACCGGGCGCTCAAGCGGCGTATCCTGGCTCTTCACCTGCACGCAGATGCGTGGCTCGCCGAAGCCAAGCGTGCCCGGGGCCGCGAGGATGTCGATGCCACCGTCCGCGCCTTTGTCAGAGTGGTGGGTCGTGAATCCCTGCGCGTTGAGGACTGCCTCTACGAGCAACTCGAGGCCGTGGCCGCTGTACCGCGCCTCAATCAGGCGGGCAATCTCGTCGCGGGCGATCTGTTCGAGATCGAGCGCGTCGGCGGATGTCTCGTCCGTCGTACCTTCTTCGGCCTCAACCGTTGCGACCTGCGGCTTGATACCGACCGACTTCCACTTGTTCGCTCGCATCGCCCGAACGCGCGCCTCGGCGTCGTTGCGTTTGATCTGACAGACAGTCGTAAATGCACCCAGCGAGTTGAGGATGTCACGGTCGAAGTTCGTTCGCGAGATGTTTGTCTCGAGCCACCTGACGTTCCGGCAGTGGAAGTACGGATCGGGGCCTTCCGGCACGAAAACGTAGGTGCCGGTAATCTCTCCGATGTGGATCGTCTTGCGCTTGCTCGGCACGGCCACCCAGTCGCCTTGCGACATGCGGTGCGCGAACGCCCAAAGCTGCCCTGAGTTCTGCGTCAGATGTCCCGCCGTGAACTTCGGGTACTTCTCCGCCAGCAGCTTCCGCAACGCCTTGAGATCAGCGACTGCGCTCAGGTCACGATCGAGGCCCCGCCAGGTCAGATACACCTTACCGTCGTCGAGGAACTTCTGCTCATGTTCGCCGTGCCGCCCCGCTCTGCAGAGCCATAGTGCCATAGGTCTTCCCACCAAGATCTTCAGCCGCGTGCCAGATTGTCACCCAACCATCGATCGATCGCCGCCTTGTGGAACCGCCAGTGCCGGCCGACCTTCTGACCCGGAAGTCTGCCCTCTTGCGCCAGCTTGTAGAGAGTTGATCGCGAGATTTTGCGGTACTTAAAGCCTATCCCATAACCCCTGCCGCCCGGAGGGTGATGTATGCGCAGGCCAGGTGTAGCATCGCGGTGTAGTTGGCGACC
>CAZJYX010000053.1:0-6631 GCA_964550375.1 uncultured Planctomycetales bacterium
ATATGACCTGCACGCTCTTGTTGCTTTCAGAGGTTTTGAGATAGCCTCATGTCAGTAGCTAGTTCCATCGCTTCAATCCGGCCGTAACGCACTGACCGCCCTGACGACGCCAAGCCCAAGTGCGCCATCGGCCTTTGTTGGGACTATCGTCCGAATCACCGGCCTAATGTTGAATTAACGTGCAACCGGTCGCCGCGCCCCGTCGTCCCATAAGACCCCGTCTGCCCTGCACCGGCACCCCGCGTGCGCCGCGACCGACGAACGGAATCGCGCCCGGCAGCACGTGGCCATAAGCCCTTGACAAACAACACTTTACCTGATTAAGCCCGACCAGCCGCCACCGCGCAACCGCCGGTCGAGCCCCGACGAACACCACTCCGTCCACGGGCTGACGCCGCCGCATCAGCACGGAACTGCCATCACCCCCCGTTCACCCCGTTGCAGCCTCTGGACCGATCAGTTAAACTGGGAGTTTGTCAACCTTGCCGGCACGCCGGCGAGAGCTTCGGCCGACGGACTTAGCCAGAAAGGGCTTGGTGTGCATGATTAGGGTGCGGGTACGCAGCAACGAGTCGATTGAGCAGATGGTACGGCGCTTCAAGAAGCTCTGCGAGAAAGAGGGCCTGACGCGCGACATCAAGCGCAACAGCTATTACGAGAAGCCCTCCGAGCGACGCCGCCGAAAAACACGCAAGTCGCTCAAGCGAATCTCCCGCGATACCTACTAGCCCCACTCCACCAAGCCGGCGGAAACGGCCAGAGTCCCCGTCGCCGATCGGCCGGGGTTTCTTGAATACCGTCTGACGACAATCCGTCACGATGTTATGCTTGCATGGTGTGCGCGCCGGACCAGTCCGCTGCCGCGCTCCGGTCCGACTTCCCCCCTGCATCCCGTGGAACACGGGCGGCTCCAACCACTTGTTTTCGCTCCCTGTTTGAGTACATTAGCCTGTTCTCTGGCGCACCGGCGTGACGGCGCGACGCGGCGGTGCGCTCTGGACGAACCGTATAACAGCGCGTTTAACGACCAGGCGCGGTCCCTGGGCGGACCGCGCGTGACCGGCCAGGCGGCACTTGCGAGCCGGGCTGTCGTTCAGGATCTCCACACCGAGGAGTGTGCACATGCGAAGCCTCAGCCGTCTCAACCAGCTTGTACTACCCAGTATTGTCATCACAGCCATAATGCTGCTCGCACTACCGGGCCACGCAGTGGCCCAGGAAAGCACCGCCCCGGCAACCGTGGCGGCCGAAGCGACGCCCAGCGACACCGCCCTGCTGGCCGAGCACGGCCTTGGGGACATACCAGGATGGTGGTGGCTGGCGCCCATCTGCGCCATCGTGGCGCTCGTCTTCGCACGCCGTTTCTACCGCGAGGTCTTGGCCGCCGACCCCGGCGACCCGGAGATGATCGAAATTGCCGGACACGTCAAGGACGGTGCCATGGCCTACCTGTGGCGGCAATACACAGTGGTGTTAGTCGTGTTCATTGTCCTGGCGGCGATCCTGGCCTGGATGGCCTACGGCCTGAAAGTCCAGAACCCAATCGTCTGGTTCGCGTTTCTGACGGGCGGGTTCTTCAGTGCCCTGTGTGGCTACCTGGGCATGCGCACGGCCACCATCGCTAGCAACCGGACGGCGGCCGGGGCGCGCAAGAGCCTCAATGACGGCCTCACGGTCGCGTTCCGCGCCGGAGCGGTCATGGGCCTGGTCGTGGTTGGCTTCGGGCTGATTGACATCACCGGCTGGTTCCTCATCCTCTACTGGCTCCGCCCGCTGCTGGGGATGGAGCCGCTGCACTTGTCCACCATTACGGTCATCATGCTGACGTTCGGCATGGGCGCCTCCACGCAGGCACTGTTCGCCCGTGTCGGCGGCGGAATCTACACCAAGGCCGCCGACGTCGGCGCCGACCTCGTGGGCAAAGTCGAGGCCGGCATCCCGGAAGACGACCCGCGCAACCCCGCGACGATCGCCGACAACGTTGGCGACAACGTCGGCGACGTGGCCGGCATGGGCGCCGACCTGTACGAGTCCTACTGCGGGTCGATCCTCGCCACGGCCGCCCTGGGCGTGGCCGCCGCCGCCGCTCTGTTCGGCGACGAAACGACCGGGGCCGGCTTCCACGCGGCCATGCGTTTCCTCGCCACGCCCATGGTCCTCGCCGGCGTGGGCATTCTGCTGTCGATCGCCGGCATCTACCTGGTGCGCAGCGAAGAGAAGGCCACCATGGCCGTGCTGATGAAAGCCCTGAACCGGGGCATCTGGGGCAGCAGCCTGTTCATTGCCATCGCCGCCCTGGCGGTCTGCTACCTGTTGTTAGGCGATATCGAGGGCGTGCGCTGGTACGGCATCTGGGGCAGCATCATGGCCGGCCTCGTCGGCGGCCTGATCATCGGCTTCTCGACTGAGTACTACACCAGTTACGACTACGCCCCGACGAAAGCAGTCAGTGCCCAGGCCATCACCGGACCGGCCACCATCATCATCGGCGGCATCGCCGAGGGCATGAAGAGCACCTGGGCATCGCTCGCCACGATCATCGTGGCCATCATGTGTGCCTACACGTTCGCGGGCGGCGGGCAGGAATTCGTGCTTGGTCTCTACGGCGTGGGCATCGCCGCCGTCGGCCTGCTGGCCACGCTCGGCATCACGCTGGCGACCGACGCCTACGGCCCGATCGCCGACAACGCCGGCGGAAATGCCGAGATGACCGGCCAGAAGCCGGAGGTCCGGCAGCGCACCGACGCGCTCGACGCCCTGGGCAACACGACGGCCGCGACCGGCAAAGGCTTCGCCATCGGCTCCGCGGCGCTGACCGCCCTGGCCCTGCTGGCGGCCTACGTCGAAGAAGTCCGCTACGGCCAGATCTACCAGGCGCGTGACCAGGTTCCCGCCGTCTATGAGGTGCCGACGATCGACGAGGCGGTCTATCTGGGCCACGGCAAGTTCGGGTCGCGCATCCGCCCGGGCGGGGAAACCAGCGCCTTCGAGGCCTACATGTTGCTGGATATGACGGACAAGGCGGAGGATTTCCTCCACCAGAGCTGGCAGGAACGCGCCACCGTCAAGATCGCGCTGGGACCCGCCACGGACAAGGACACTCACTTTGTCCGCTCCGCCCACATCATTGCCGAAGGTGTGACCGCACCACTGCAAGTGGTCCCCACGCGCCGCGCCTCGCTGGCCCAGTTCATGGAGTTCTACAACGTCACGCTCATGAATCCCCAGGTGCTGTGCGGGCTATTCTCCGGCGTGCTGCTGGCGTTCCTGTTCTGCTCATTGACCATGAAAGCCGTCGGCCGGGCCGCCAACCGCATGATGATCGAGTGCCGGCGCCAGTTCGAGAAGATCCGCCAATCCCTCCGGAACGAGGGCAAGGATGAGGCGTACGTGCAGAATCCGGACAACTGGCCCAAACGCGTCAACGTCGATGGCCAGCAGTATCCCGACTACGCCAACTGCGTGAAGATCTCGACGGCGGGGGCGCAGCGGGAAATGATCTTCCCCTCGCTGCTGGCGATCATCGTTCCGGTCACGGTCGGGCTGCTGTTCGGCGTGCCGGGCGTGATGGGCCTGCTGGCCGGCGGCCTGAGCAGCGGCTTCGCCTTGGCCATCTTCATGGCCAACGCCGGCGGCGCCTGGGACAACGCCAAAAAGCTGATCGAGACGTTTGGCAAGCTCACCGCCAAGCAGGTCGCCGAGGATCGCAGCGTGCAGGAACGGCTGCCGGCCAGCATCCGCGGCGACCTGATCGCCCGCGCCGAGCTGGCCCTCAAGACCGGCCAGCCCAACATGATCATCTACGGCAAGGGCTCCGAGGACCACAAGGCCGGCGTGGTCGGCGATACCGTCGGCGACCCGTTCAAGGACACGTCCGGACCGAGCCTCAACATCCTCATCAAGCTGATGAGCATGGTCTCGGTCGTTTTCGCGGGCCTGATCGTCAAGTTCGCCCCGTACATCGCGGAATGGCTGCACCTGGGTTAAGCTATTCCGCGGAATGACTCACCGGACCCCGGCTGCCCCGCGGCGGCCGGGGTTCTTGTTGCGCCGCGACCGCAGCGCCGCGGAACCCGGTTCATGGTACAATCCGCACGCAGATGAGTGCACGAAAAGCTAAGCCAGCCGAAACGCCGCAGAATTCCGCGGACGACGCCCTGGAATTCGCGATCGCCGCGGCCCGCGTCGCCGCCGAGAACAAGACCGAGGACGTCGAGGTGCTCGACCTGCGCGGCCTGAGCACCTTCGCCGACTTCTTCGTGCTCGGGACGGGCACCTCCGATCGTCAGATGCACGCCGTGGTGGACCTGGTCGAGGAATACGCGCGCGGCGTGGGCCGGACCCCCTTCCGCGTGGCGGACTCGCGCTCGGCCCATTGGATCCTCTCTGACTACGTGGACGTCGTGCTGCACCTGTTTGACGCCCAGCACCGCGACTACTACGACCTCAGCAATCTCTGGGGCGACGCCCCCCGCATCCCCTGGCAGGCCGCAGAAGACACCGCGTCAGGCGAGTAAGGTTGGATCGGCAATCCGCGGCGGGGTCCGCACGGCGTTCAATCTTCGTGACCCGGGTAACAGCCGATGCGATTGGCAGTCCTCTGAGAACTGCGGCCGCAATGCGCGCGGGTGCGACGCGAAAGGCTGGCGCATACTGCACGCCCGCGCTGGTCGCGCGCCTCAGTCGCGCACCAGAACGCCTTGCAGCGCTACGATGATCTCGACTTCATCGCCGAAGACATCCAGCGACTTGGCCAGGCCAAACTCCTTTCGGCTGATCGGCACGACCGCATACACGCCGGAGCGATTTCCCACTCCGGTGATCTCGGCCCGGACAGTAACCGGCCGCTGGACACCGGCGATGGTCAGGTCGCCGTGAACGTGGAACGTGCCATCCGCGCTTGGGACAGTCCTGCGGGCGCGGTACTCGATCCGCGGGTGCTCCGACGCGTTGAGGAAGTCAGGACCGGCCAGCAGTCGGTCGCGCTCGGGGTTGCCCGTGCGCAGACTGTCGGCGGCTGCGGAGATCGTAACGAAGCCGCAGCGTGGATCGAACAAGAAGCCACCGCGCACGTCCTCGAATCGGCCGAAGAGCGGGCTGATGCCCTGGTATTGGCAGCGGACGAGGATCGAACTGTCTTCTGGCGACACACGGTACCGGAGCGACACGCATGGTTCCACGTGCGGAACGAGCCGCTCGTAGCATTCGCTCAGCGTCCCCTCAATCCAACCTTCCACGCCCCGGCCATCGGGATCGAACCAGCATTCCGATCCGGCCGCGGAGCGGCACTGATCGCCCTCCGCCGAGCAGTCCGCTCCGCAGTCGAATGTCACCGTCTGGCTCGGGCCCGAGTCCGCGCTGCACGTGCACACGCAATGCCAGTGGTGCGTTACCGGGACCGGGGGCCCCTCGAAAACGAGGCCGACGTATCCCCCTTCTGTCGGTGCCAGCGTGACCTCGAGGCCGTTGCTGAATCCGACCTTCAGCCAGTCCTGGCCGGTGTTCTGAAAGGCGCCCTGGACAATGGTGTTGCCGACAAGCAAGAGCGTGGGCGCATTGGCTGGAATGACCGTCTCATCGCCCAGCGTGACTTGTCCGAGCGTACTGAGCTTAGGCTCTCCCTCGCAAGGTGTGCCGCTTGAATCCGTAGTCTGGATGTAGGCGATCTGTGCCGGATCCGGCAGGGCACATTTGAGTACGACGTTTGCAGCCTCCGGCACGGGCACGTGGACTCCAGCCCAGGCCGCCGGCGCGAGCACAAGAAGCAACCCGATACCCACCCTCGTGTTGAGCATTGTGTACTCCCTTCGATTTGGCGACCAGCAGCCGCACCGTCCACCGTGCGGCATGCGGCCCCTCGTACCTGTAATATCGCGCAGGAGTCCGCTGGGGGCAAGTTTTCTTGAAAAAAAGATGTTTTACCCGGATTGCGAGCCTTATCCGTGTGGTCCGTAACCGCGGAGCCCAGGCTGATTTGCGGCCCGCCGCCGTCTGTGGCGCGGCGCTCGGCGAGTAGCGCTGCGTCAATCGCACGTGTCACGGGACGGTCAGCTTATCCGGCGCGGCTAGGCGCTGGGGCCGACGGGTTCGCCAAGGCGTTCCGGGCACTGCGTGAGCAATTGATATATGGCGCGTGAATGGGGCGGGGTCAAAGAGGTGGGGCGGGGTTGTTGGTGGCTGGCGGCTGGTGGCGGGTATTGGCGAAGTTGGAGGGCGGCGCTTCGCCTTCACACGGCACCGCCAACGAAGCGAGGGGCAATAGCCGACCGTACGCGCTCCTGCGACCAGGCCATCCGTTCGCTAGGACGCTATTTGTGCCACCGTTCGCCGGTCGTCGAGCGGCGTGCGGCGCCGGAGAACCACACCTCGCAGGGTGGTCTGCGGCCGGACATGCCGGCGGCCGGCTGCCAGGCGACCAGAGAACAGGTCCGCGGCTAGCGCCGGCGGTTCGGCGTACTGCTCATTCGCAAATCAGCTCGTACGCCATGTCCGTGCCACCGTCGAAGCTCCACGACTCCAGCGGATACGCGGAGAACGTATACGCCTGACCCGCAATGCCGTAGGCCGGATCGCGATTGCCGGCTTCCCAGAACCACGATTCCGAGCTTCCGGACGTGTCATTGAACAGCTC
>CAZJYX010000054.1:0-6166 GCA_964550375.1 uncultured Planctomycetales bacterium
GCGGATAGAAATAGTAGAAAGTAGCCCCCGCCACCCCCGGCACCGGCTCCCCCACATGCGCCACCTGCACAATCGGCACCACCGGCCGATAGACCTCATCCGCCCCCGCTGACATAACCAGCAGCAACCCCACGACCCCGATCACTACGCCACGCTTGAATGCCCGGGCGGCCACCCGGCGAAGCATCGCCCGCCCAACCGTCGGCCAATCCGTACGCGTGGCGCCAGCTCCTGCGCTCACCCGCCCAACCACCGCCGCCCGCCGTGTCAGCGTCTTCATGACTCTGGCCCCGGAAATGCCACCAAAATCCACCTACAGCCGCCATTATAGCACAATCGGCGCCGACTCCGAGCCCCATTTTCCGGCCGAGCCCAGGTCATTACCAGCCCCTGGCCCGGCGGAACCAGCCGCCATGCCACCACCAGCGCGGGCGTGGGCGCCAGCGGCGGGGCTAGTCATCTACGGTAATGCGCGGCTCGGGTCCGATGTCCACGGGGTTCAGACGCGCGGCAATGCGCTCGGCGGCTGCAGCGTGGATGCCACGGGTGGGATCGGGCGGCTCGTCACCGCCGGCCCAGACGGCCAGCGCCGCGGGGAGCAGCCACACCAGGTGCGTGACGGCGCCCGCGTAATCCGCGAGCAAGGTCACACTGGCAGCAACCAGCATCCCGCCGACCAGATGAACGGGCTGGGCTTCCCGGCGGCGCCAGAGGATCAGGCCGGTGAGTACCACGAGCAGGCCGGCCGCGACCTTGACGAGCTGCCGGACCAGCGGCCACCAACCGCCGCCGGCCTCGGCCCGGCTCCAGAGTGCCCAGGCCGCCGGCACTGGCAAGTCCGGCGGCTGCTCAGTCAGCCAGGTTTGCTCCAGAACGGTGCGCAGCGCCACCCACGTGCGCGTGATTACCGGCTCGTGGCTGAGCTGCTCGCGATAGCGCCGAGCAAGCTCGTTACTTGCCTCGTCCGAGGGGTGAAGATTCCGGAACAGCAGTTGGGCGGAATGCACGCCGGTCGCGGGGTAGACGCGACTCACGTTCTCGCCCATCTGCGCGGTGTCCAGAGCGACGCTCTCGCTGTTCACCAGGAACCGCCACAGCGGTCGCAGCAGGCCGCGCTGGGGTGCATCGGCCGGCTCGACCGTGTCCACTTTCAGCACGCCGGCGTCGGTGCGCTCCACGCGGAGCGCGGGGGTCAGGCCGGCGCGGGCCAGTGCGCCGTCGGCGCGCGGCAAGCTCGGCAGCGTGTACGCGGTTAGACCGGCCGCCATGCCGGCCACGCCGGCCAGGAGTCCCACCAGACTGCCGAACGCCTGAAGACCGTTGCGGAAGAAGTATCCCAGGAGCACGGGCAAGCCGAGCCAGGCCCAGGGCCAGGCCAGGCCCGCAAAGATCAGGACGAAAGTGGACAACAGTCCGCCCAGGCCGGGCAGCAGCGCCACCACGATGCTCCAGGCTACCAGCGTGGTCGGAAGCATGATGTCAGGACGCGCAAGGCACTCGAGTGTGCCGGGGAAGATGCAGAAGATGCCAACCAGCGTCAGCCCGATGTTCGCCGAATGTAGCCGCCGGCCGATAATGTATAAGGCCACGAGCAGGGCGACGAACAGGGCGGCATTTACGAAGCGGGCAGCAGCGAAGTCGCCGGCCTGCCACCAGGGCAGCTCTTGCCAGCCGGCCCGGTTCTGCCAGCTCATCGCCACGGGCGGGTGTGCCTCGCTGGCAATGAATTCTGGGGTGAAGGCGCGGGCGGCAGCCGCGTGCAGGATGTAGATGCACGGGCTGCGCTGGTCATGTCCGGCCACCTCGCCGTATGGCAGGCGGCCGCTGTCGGCCATGTACAGGCCGCCGACCAAGCCGTCGCGTGAGGCCGGCGACAGCGGCGCGCTGGCGATGTGGCTGATGCTGACGGCCAGCCCAGCCAGTAGCAGGATGAGCAGGGCACCGCTGGACACGTTGGATTCGCGGCGCGGCGTCGGCCCGGCCCACAGGCACAGCAGGCCGCGGAGCAGCCAGTAGCCGGCGGCAATCGAGAGCAGCAGGTAGGCCCACCACTGGCCCGTGCAGCCGCCGGCCCAGGTCGGCAGGTAGCTCAGGTCTTGCCGCATCATGAGCAACAGGCAGGTGGCGGCCAGGACGAGGCCGTCCATATTCCTTTCTGACAGAAGTGGTCGCAGCCGAAACGTGAGGGTCAGGATAACCACGACGGCGAACCAGGTCAGCGCCGGGCCGTGCAGTGGCGGCCAGAAGTCCAGCGGCGCCGGGGGCATGGCTTCGCGCGTGATGGGCGCCAGCGGCGCGATGTCGATGGGCCCGCTGATCTCGTAGTCATCGGCGTCGGCGATCTCCACCGTCACGCCGGCCGGGCTGGAGTCCAGTGGTTCGTCAGTGTCTGCCGGCTCCGGCTGGCTCGCCAGACCGGCTGTCGTTGCCGCCAGAAGCACTGTGCAGAATGTGACGGCCCGGAACAACTGTACGCGTGCTCGCTGCGAGAGGAGTTCCATCGTGGCCCGCTCCATGTCGGTTGTCGTTTGCTCAGTCGCGCCAGGGAGGACCTACCTGCCTGGCGGCATCGTAACGCGCCACCTGGTGCCAGAACAGTGCCGGCGACAGCCGGCGTGCGCCCGGCACACCAGCTTATACCCGCGTGGCAGCCGGCGGGCGCGCGGCGCTTCAGCGTCTTGCCGCACCTCTCCGGAGGGAATTCGCCGGAGCAACCTAAATCTTCGACGCCGACGCCAGATGAACTCGCGGCCGCGGGGCGCTGCGTTGCCGTGTGGCGCGCCGTGCCGCTAGACTGCCCGTATGAATCGTTTGCGGGACGTCTTCCAGCAAGTGCAGGGGGGTGGCCGGGGGCCCGGCTTGTTGCCGTACATTACGGCGGGTTATCCCGACGTGGCCACGACGGTCGCCATCCTCCGCCGGCTGGATCCGGCCCGCTGCCTGTGCGTCGAGCTGGGCATACCGTTTTCGGACCCCATCGCCGATGGGCCGGTGATCCAGACGTCGTTTGCGCGCACGCTGGCGGGGGGGTTCAAGCTGGATACGTTGCTGGCGGGGCTGGAGCAGGTGCGCGGCGCGTTGCCGGTGCCGCTCGTGGCGATGCTGAGCTACTCGATTGTGTTTCGGCGTGGTCCGGCCGAACTTCTTCAGAGGGCCCGCGCCGCCGGCATCGACGGATTGATCGTGCCTGATCTGGCTCTGGAGGAGGCGGACGAGCTGGCGGCCTTGGCACACAAGTATGATTGCCCACTCGTACTGATGGTCGCGCCGACCACCGATCGCCCGCGGCGCGAGCGCATCGCCGCTCTGTCCGAGCCGTTCATCTACTACCAGAGTGTGGCGGGCGTGACTGGGGAGCGGGACGCTTTGCCCCATGACCTGGCGGCGCAGGTGCGGGCGCTGCGTGCGAGCAGCGGCAAGCCCGTGTGCGTTGGGTTCGGGTTGGCGGGGCCGGCGCAGGTGGCGGCGGTGTGTCGCGAGGCTGATGGGGCGATCGTTGGCAGCGCCCTGGTGCGGCGGATCAGCACGGCGGTGGAGGCCGGCCGCGGTCCGGATGAGATTGCCGCGGAAGTCGCCGACCACATAGCTGAGTTGACATCGCAGTTGCTGACGCAGCCGTAGCGTCGCAGGTCGTGGCTGTCGATTCGGGCCGTCCGTTCGCCGCTCGCGCCATTAAGTTGCCGGCCGGGAACGGCGCGGGCATAATCCCTGCGCCAAGGCTGGACATAACCGGCTGTGAGCGCAACCCGCGCGGCTAACACGTGCCGGCCTGGCAGAGAAGGGTCCAGAGAAATGAATCGACGAACGTTTCTTGGCTGTAGCCTGTCCGCCGGAGCGGCGGCCGCGCTGGCCTGGTCGCCAAGCCGCGCGCGGGCCGCGAATCTCACCGCGCGATCTTTTCGACTTAAGTATGCCCCGCACTTCGGCATGTTCCAGCACTGCGCCGGACCGGACCCGCTGGACCAGTTGAAGTTCATGGCGGACGCGGGCTTCACAGCCTTGGAAGACAACGGCATGGTGGGCCGTCCGGTCGAGCAGCAGGAGGCCATCGCCCGCGAGATGAGTCGGCTCAGCCTGACCATGGGCGTGTTTGTAGCGTACGCGGAATGGCGTGAGCCGCAGATGGTTCATGCCGCGCCGGAAGTGCGCGAGATGCTGACCGCCCGGATGCGGCGGGCGGTTGAGGTGGCCGGGCGTGTGAACGCGCGCTGGTGCACGGTCGTACCCGGACCATATAACGGCCGTCTGGACTGGGGCTACCAGACCGCGAACGTCATCGAGAACCTCAAGGCCTGTGCCGAGGTCTGCGAGCCCGCCGGGCTGGTCATGGT
Organism: uncultured Planctomycetales bacterium; assembly: GCA_964550375.1. Classification (GTDB taxonomy): domain Bacteria; phylum Planctomycetota; class Phycisphaerae; order UBA1845; family Fen-1342; genus JAAYXS01. The sequence goes on from CAZJYX010000054.1 coordinate 4,332, forward strand.
GTTGGAGCCGCTCAATCCGCGCGACCATCCGGGGCTGTTTCTGACGAAGGTGGCCCAGGCGTATGAGATTTGCCGGGCGGTAAACAGCCCGTCCTGCAAGATTCTTAACGACCTGTATCATCAGCAGGTTACCGAGGGCAACCTCATTCCCAACATCGATCAGGCCTGGGACGAAATCGCCTACTTCCAGGTTGGCGATAACCCCGGCCGGTGCGAGCCGACGACCGGCGAGATCAATTACCTCAACATCTTTCGCCATCTGCATGACAAGGGCTACACCGGCGTCATCGGCATGGAGCATGGCAACTCCCGGCCGGGCAAAGCCGGCGAAGAGGCCGTGATCACCGCGTACGCCACGTGCGATCAGGTCTGAGTGATGTCGTTCAGTGGAACGGAGCCGGTCACCCGTCCGGCTGCCGAACACATGGTGATGGAGGAAGGGCAGCATGCCGAATGACGAGAGCACTGAGCGGAAATCGCAGGCTGACGCGGCGTCACTGAGTCGGCGCGCTTTTCTCCGGGCGACGGCCGGCGCGTCGGCCGCGGCCCTCATGAGCGGCTGCGCCACGCTACCCGTGGCGGCGCGCAAGCCGGTCCGGCACGAAGTGCAGTTCATGCGCGTGGGCATCATCGGGTGCGGCGGGCGCGGGACTGGTGCGGCGATTGACTGCCTCAATGCCGATCCGCACACGCAGGTTGTCGCGCTAGGCGATTTGTTCCAACATCGGTTGGACGCCTGCCGCAAGCACCTGGCGGAGCACGAGCGTCCGCAGCACATTGAAGACAAGCACTGCTTTGCGGGCTTCGATGCGTGTCAAGGGGTGCTGTCGTGCGATGTCGATTTGGTCATTCACGGGACACCGCCGGGCTTCCGGGCCGATCATCTGCGGGCGATCATCGAGGCCGGCAAGCACGTGTTCACCGAGAAGCCGGTCGCGGTTGACCCGATCGGCGTGCGCACCGTCATCGCCGCCGCCGAGCTGGCGGAGCGAAAGGGCCTGGCCTTCGTGGCCGGGACGCAGCGCCGCCACGACCCGGCGTATTGTGAGACCATGCGGCGCATCCACGATGGTGCCATCGGCGACCTGGTGGCGGGGCAGTGTTATTGGAACCAGGGTGCCCTGTGGGTGGTCGAGCGTGAAGCGGGCTGGAGCGACATGGAATGGCAGTGCCGCAACTGGCTCTACTTCACGTGGCTCAGCGGCGACCACATTGTCGAGCAGCACATTCACAATCTGGATGTGATGAACTGGGCGATGGGCGGGCCGCCGGTCAAGGCGGTCGGCATGGGCGGACGCGAGGTGCGCACCGATCCGAAGTACGGCAATGTGTTTGACCACTTCTGCGTGGAGTACGTGTATCCGAATGGCGCCCGCGTGCTGAGCATGTGCCGGCAGATGGAGCGTACGTCGGAGCGCGTCGGCGAGCGCCTCATCGGCACCAAGGGCGTGGCGGATCCCAGCGGCAGTATCGAAGGTCGCCGGCCGTTCAAGTACGAGGCGCCGGGAGGTGTGTGGGTCAATCCGTACGTGCAGGAGCACGTTGATCTGCTCGCGAGCATTCGGGCGGGCCGACCGCTCAACGAAGGTCGGCGTGTTGCCGAAAGCACGCTCACGGCCATCATGGGGCGAATGTCGGCATATACCGGGCGGGAGCTGTCCTGGGATTGGCTGATGAACGCCTCGACGCTGGACTTGCGGCCGGCGGCATACGCGTTTGGCGAGTTGCCGGTGGAGCCGGTGGCGGTCCCGGGCAGAACACCGCTGGTCTGATGCGTTTGCGGTGGTGCCCGGGGCCTCTGTATTCGGTTGTCAAAGATCCGCTCCGGTGCTGCG